>NZ_JAZBJP010000005.1:0-265271 GCF_036352915.1 Streptomyces bugieae | reverse complement strand
ATGCCAAAAAGTCAAACACCGGGGGGGCGGGTCCCATTCCGGTACCCGCCCCCCTCGTTCACCAGGCAGCTGCCTCAGCAGCTACCCGATGGCCGACTCAGCAGCCCAGCAGACGCGCGGCCAGGTACGGCTGGATCTGGTCCAGGCTGACGCGCTCCTGCTTCATGGTGTCGCGCTCGCGGACGGTGACCGCGTTGTCGTCGAGGGTGTCGAAGTCGACGGTGACGCAGAACGGGGTGCCGATCTCGTCCTGGCGGCGGTAGCGGCGGCCGATGGCGCCCGCGTCGTCGAACTCGATGTTCCAGTTCTTCCGCAGGTCTGCGGCGAGGCCCTTGGCCTTCGGGGAGAGCTGCGGGTTGCGGGACAGCGGCAGCACCGCGACCTTGACCGGCGCCAGGCGCGGGTCGAGGCGCATGACCGTGCGCTTCTCCATCTTGCCCTTGGCGTTGGGCGCCTCGTCCTCGACGTAGGCGTCGAGCATGAAGGCGAGCATCGCGCGGTTCACACCGGCCGCCGGCTCGATGACGTAGGGGGTCCAGCGCTCGCCGGCCTCCTGGTCGAAGTACGACAGGTCCTGGCCGGACGCCTTGGAGTGCGCGCCCAGGTCGTAGTCGGTGCGGTTGGCCACGCCCTCCAGCTCGGAGAACTCGGTGCCGCCGAAGTTGAAGCGGTACTCGATGTCAGCGGTGCGCTTGGAGTAGTGGGAGAGCTTCTCCTTCGGGTGCTCGTACCACCGGATGTTCTCCTCGCGCAGGCCCAGGTCGCGGTACCAGTTCCAGCGCTGCTCCATCCAGTACTCGTGCCACTGCTCGTCCTCGCCCGGCTTGACGAAGAACTCCATCTCCATCTGCTCGAACTCGCGGGTGCGGAAGATGAAGTTGCCCGGAGTGATCTCGTTCCGGAAGGACTTGCCCATCTGCGCGATGCCGAACGGGGGCTTCTTGCGCGAGGTCTGCTGGACCTGGGCGAAGTTGGTGAAGATGCCCTGGGCGGTCTCGGGGCGCAGGTAGGCGACCGAGGCGGTGTCCTGGGACGGGCCGAGGTGGGTGGAGAGCAGGCCGGAGAACTGCTTGGGCTCGGTGAAGCCGCCCTTGTTGCCGCAGTGCGGGCAGTTGATGTCCGCGAGGCCGTTCTCGGGCAGCTTGCCGTGCTTGGCCTCGTACGCCTCCTCCAGGTGGTCGGCGCGGAAGCGCTTGTGGCAGGAGGTGCACTCGGTGAGCGGGTCGGTGAAGGTGGCGACGTGGCCGGACGCCTGCCACACCTCGGGCGCCAGGATCACCGACGAGTCGATGCCGACGACGTCCTCGCGCGAGGTGACCATGGCGCGCCACCACTGCCGCTTGATGTTCTCCTTGAGCTCGACGCCCAGCGGACCGTAGTCCCAGGCAGCCCGGGAGCCGCCGTAGATCTCACTGCAGGGGTAAACGAAGCCACGGCGCTTGCTCAGGCTGACGATGGTATCGATCTTGTCGGCGGCCACGGTGCTCTCTTCATTACGACGACGAACGATGAATTGGGCGGCGCCCTCGCGTCTCGTCGGGGGTGCAGGTCGCAAGACGGCTGGGCGAATAGTTCAGGGTACCGGCGGGCGCCGCCCCGGGACCAAATCGGTTCCCGGCCACTGTCGGCCCGCTCACACCGGCCCGAGGTTTATTGACAATCGTTTCCAGGTTTGTTGAAAATGAGTGTCATGAACATACGTCGTCACCTCGCCACCGCCGCGGTCGCCGGAGCCGCCGGGCTCGGCCTGCTGGCCCTCACCGGCTGCGCCCCCACCGCCAGCGGCAAGACGGCCGATGGCAGGCTGAAGGTGACAGCGTCCTTCTATCCCATGGAATTCCTCGCCGAGCAGATCGGCGGGAAGCACGTCGAGGTGACCGACCTCACCAAGCCGGGCGTCGAGCCGCACGACCTGGAGCTCACCGCCAAGCAGACCGCCCAGCTCGGCGAGTCCGGCGCGGTCGTCTACCTCAAGGGCCTGCAGCCCGCCGTGGACGAGGCGATCGCCCAGTCCGGCGTCAAGAACATCGCCGACGCCGCCGCCCTGACCTCCCTCGAAAAGCACGGCACCGAGGTCGACGGCCACCACCACACCACCGGCGACAACCACTCGCACTCCGACGCCGAGGGCGGCAACGACCCGCACATCTGGCTCGACCCGGTGAAGTACGCCGAGGTCGCCAAGGGCGTCAACAAGACCCTGGCCAAGGCCGACCCGAAGCACAAGGCCGACTACCAGAAGAACACCGACGCCCTGGTGAAGAAGCTCACCGGGCTGGACACGGAGTTCAAGGCCGGCCTGAAGAACCGGGCCTCGGACACCTTCCTCACCACCCACGCGGCCTTCGGCTACCTCGCCGAGCGCTACGGCCTGACCGAGGAGGCCATCAGCGGCCTCGATCCCGAGTCCGAGCCCAGCGCGCACCGCATCAAGGCCCTGCACACCCTCGCCACCGAGCACCACGTCTCCACGGTCTTCTTCGAGACGATCGCCAACCCGGCCACCGCCAAGGCCCTGGCCGGCGACCTCCACCTGAAGACCGACGTCCTCGACCCGCTGGAAGGGATCACCGCCAAGTCCCGCGGCAAGGACTACTTCGGCGTGCAGCGCGCCAACCTCGCGGCGCTGCAGAAGGCGCTCGGCAGCAAGTGAACGCACCGACCACCCCGCCCCGCACCCCACGGAGGTCACCGTGAAGGATCCGCTCCCCGAGCCGGTCATCGACCTGCGCGGCGCCACCGCATCACTGGGCGCCCGCCCCGTGCTGCGGGGCGTCGACCTGACGGTGCGCTCCGGCGAGGTCGTCGCGCTGCTCGGCGCGAACGGCTCCGGCAAGTCCACCGCCGTCCGGTCGGTGATCGGCCAGGTCCCGCTCAGCGGCGGCTCGCTGTCCCTGTTCGGCACGGAGTTCCGCCGCTTCCGGGCCTGGGCCCGGGTCGGATACGTCCCGCAGCGCACCACCGCGGCCGGCGGGGTGCCCGCCACCGTCCGCGAGGTCGTCACGGCCGGCCGGCTGGCCCGTACGAAGCTGGGCGTGCTGCGCAAGGCCGACCGGGCCGCGGTGCACCACGCGCTGGAGCTGGTCGGCATGGCCGACCGCGCCAAGGACTCGGTCAACGCGCTCTCCGGCGGGCAGCACCAGCGGGTGCTGATAGCCCGGGCGCTGGCCGGCGAACCGGAACTGCTGATCATGGACGAGCCGATGGCCGGTGTCGACCTCGCCAGCCAGGAGGTGCTCGCCGCCGCCCTGCGCGAGCAGGTCGCCCGCGGCACCACCGTCCTGCTCGTCCTGCACGAGCTCGGCCCGCTGGAGCCGCTGATCGACCGCGCGGTGGTGCTGCGCGACGGCTGCGTCGTCCACGACGGCCCGCCGCCCGAGGCCGTGGGCCAGCACGCCCTCCCGGGCCACGACCATGTCCACCCGCACGCCGACGCGGCCGCGGAACCGATCCGGACGGGGTTGCTCACCTGATGGACATCCTGAACTACGCCTTCATGCAGCGGGCCCTGATCGCCGCCCTGATCGTCGGCATCACCGCGCCCGCCATCGGCATCTACCTCGTCCAGCGCCGCCAGGCCCTGATGGGCGACGGAATCGGCCATGTCGCGCTCACCGGCGTCGGGCTGGGTTTCCTGCTCAACCAGAGCCCGGTCTGGGTCGCCACCGCCGTCGCGGTCGCCGGCTCGGTCGTCATGGAGCTGATCCGCTGGTACGGCAAGACCCGCGGCGACCTCGCGCTGGCCATGCTGTTCTACGGCGGCATGGCGGGCGGCGTGATGCTGATGAACCTCTCCGACGCCGGCTCCAACGCGAACCTCGGCACGTACCTCTTCGGCTCGATCACGACCGTCTCGCCGCAGGACATGACGACGATCTACGTGCTCGCCGCGCTGGTCCTGGCGATCACCGTCGGGCTGCGCCGCCAGCTGTTCGCGGTCTGCCAGGACGAGGAGTTCGCGCGGGTGACCGGTCTGCCGGTCCGGCTGCTGAACCTGCTGATCGCGGTCACCGCCGCGGTCACCGTCACCGTCGCCATGCGGGTGGTCGGACTGCTGCTGGTCAGCGCCCTGATGGTGATCCCGGTCGCGGCCGCCCAGCAGATCAGCCGCAGCTTCGCGGTCACCTTCTCGGTTGCCGTCGCGATCGGTGTCGCGGTCACCCTTACGGGCACCACCACCTCGTACTACGTGGACGTCCCGTCCGGTGCCACGATCGTGCTGTTCGCCATCGGCCTGTTCGTCGTGCTGACCGCGCTCGCCACGCCGCTCGCGAAAAAGCGCGCCAGGGCTGCCGCACAGCCCGATGCGGGGTGCACCCTGGAGGTACCCGCCGGCCGCTCCGCCCCGGACGATGTGAGCGTGGCCGGATAGCCGCACGCAAGTAAGCGTCCCACCAGGGCGCCGGTCATCACCTGGCACAATGGCGGGACGCATGCGCAGGGGGAAGACCTGACGTCCTAAGGGAGGCAACGGTGGCGACGAGCGCGGGATCTCCGGTACGCGGCCGGTCGACGCGGCAGCGGACCGCGGTGTCCGCCGCACTCGACGAGGTGGACGAGTTCCGCAGTGCCCAGGAGCTGCACGACATGCTCAAGCACCGGGGCGACTCGGTCGGGCTGACCACCGTCTACCGGACGCTGCAGTCGCTCGCCGACGCCGGCGAGGTCGACGTGCTGCGCACCAGCGAGGGCGAGGCGGTCTACCGCCGGTGCAGCACCGACGACCATCACCACCACCTCGTCTGCCGGAGCTGCGGCAAGGCCGTCGAGGTCGAGGGCCCCGCGGTGGAGAAGTGGGCCGACCAGATCGCCGCCGAGCACGGCTTCCGGGACGTGGCGCACACGATCGAGATCTTCGGTACGTGCGGCGAGTGCGCGGAGCGGGCCGCCGCGGAGAAGTAGCCGCCTGAGCTGCGAATACGCCGGGGTCGCCGCCGAGTTGATCGGAGGCGGCCTCTTCGTCTTGCGCATAGGTGACAGGTACACGCTAGTGGTAGCCTCGGTTGGCTATCGGCGCGGTGCTCGCGCCCACACGGGGGGGTAGTAATGGGTCTCGGGGATCTCTGGGAAGACGGCAAGCAGCTCGTCGGCGACGTGGTCGAGGTCGGCAAGGACGTCATGATGGCGCCCGCCGAGATCGCCCACTGGGTGCTGACCCAGATGTTCGGCGGCGGTGACGCGGACCTGCAGAAGATCGCGGCCGAGCTGGACAAGCTCAGCAAGGAGCTGGACGGGTTGACCAAGGAGGTCAACACCGCGCTCGGAAAGCTGACCTGGCACGGCCCGGCGTCCGACGCCTTCGTCACCGTCGCGCACGGCCGCGTCAAGGAGATGAACGCGATCTCCGACGATCTCACCACGCTGGGCCAGGCCGTCACCCGGCTGTCCCAGGTCTACTGACGAGCCACGACAACACGGGGGGTTGTACGGATGGCAGGCGACACGTTCGGTGTCGAGATGGCGGAGCTCAACACCATCGAGAAGGACTGGCGCTCGGCGGCCGAGAAGATGCTGGAGCTGCACCGGCGGCTGTGTGAGGTCAAGGACACCATGGCGACGGCGGCGAGCATCGACCTCGCGACCGCGCCCCTCGCGTCCCTTCCCGGCTTCGGCATCGCCTATCAGGTGCAGGCCGACGTGCAGGACATCGCCGAGCTCTGCCGGCGCCTCGCGGCGGCCAAGTCCCAGCTGCTCGACGGGCTCGCGGCGGACGCCGACAAGATCAAGAAGGTCAAGGCCGAGTACGAGGCCAACGAGAAGAAGATCGAGGAAGACCTCAAGAAGATCAAGGACGGCAAGCACCACGACGCGCCCAAGTCTCCGCGGACCGGCTCGCACGGCGCCGGTGGCGGCTCCGGCTCCGGTGGCGGCGGAGGGGGCGGCGGCGCGAGCGGCGGCGGCCACGGCGGTGGCGGCACCGGCGGCCCGGCGCCCACCCAGGGCCACGGCGACGGCAAGTGGGAGACCAAGGGCGACTGGGACGCCTGGTCGCCGGGCAAGCACCACACCACCACCGGCGCCGGCGTGCAGGACGCCCCCGACACCTCCGGGCTTCCCAAGGAGCGCAAGGACATCATCGACCGGGCCCTGGAGCGGGTGAACCACCGCATCGGCTACAGCCAGTCGGCCACCACCAACGGCTACCGCGACGACTGCTCCGGCTTCGTCTCCGCCGCCTGGGGCCTGGAACCCCCGGGCCTGAACACCTACGGCCTGATGGGCGGCAACACCGCCCACGCCATCACCAAGGACGACCTGCAGCCGGGCGACGCCCTGATCGCCGGCGACCACACCGTCCTCTTCGGCGGCTGGGCCGACGAGGCCCACACCAAGTACATCGCCCTGGAGGACAACGGCTCCCAGGGCACCGTCTCGCACGTCATCCCGTACCCGTACTACTCGGGCGACGCGGCGCACGAGAGGTCGATCGGCCAGCCGTACGTGCCCTACCGCCGCAACGGCCTCTAGACGGCCTTCAGGAGCCTCCGGGGGCGTCTCCCCTGTGTCCCCGCACAGGAGAACCCCCCGCAAGCTCGCCAAGAACCACCGGATGGTGCGGATCACCGCCGCCCCGTCCGGCGGCGAACCGGCCGTCAGGGAGGCGCAGTTCGCCTGCGATCCCAAGCGTACGGCCCGGCTTCCTTCCTGGAGCACAGGAAGGAAGCCGGGCCGCCCCGTCTCAGGCCGTCACGTCGCGGACTCGCCCTCCGCCACCGGCGCGGCACCGAACCGCCGGTCCCGCTTGGCGTACTCCAGGCACGCGTCCCACAGGTTCCGCCGGTCGAAGTCCGGCCACAGGATGTCCTGGAAGACCATCTCGGCGTACGCGCTCTGCCAGATCAGGTAGTTCGAGGTGCGCTGCTCACCGGACGGCCGCACGAAGAGATCCACGTCCGGCATGTCCGGGTAGTACATGTACTTCGCGACGGTCTTCTCGTTGACCTTCGACGGGTCCAGCTTCCCGGCCCGCACGTCCCGGGCGATGGCCGCCGCGGCGTCCGCGATCTCCGCCCGACCGCCGTAATTCACGCAGAAATACAGCGTCATCGCGTCGTTGTTCTTGGTCTGCTCCTGGGCGATCTGGAGCTCCTGCACCACGGACTTCCACAGCTTCGGCATCCGCCCGACCCACCGGATACGAATACCGAGCGCGTCCATTTCGTCGCGCCGCCGCCGGATGACATCGCGGTTGAAGTTCATCAGGAACTTCACCTCGTCCGGCGACCGCTTCCAGTTCTCGGTGGAGAAGGCGTAGAGCGAAAGGTTCTTCACGCCCATTTCGATGCAGCCCTTGAGGACGTCCAGCACGACGCCCTCGCCGACCTTGTGGCCCTCGGTGCGCGGCAGGCCCCGCTCCTTCGCCCACCGGCCGTTGCCGTCCATGACCACGGCCACATGGTTCGGGACGAGCTCCCCGGGGATCTTCGGCGGCCGCGCGCCGGAAGGGTGCGGCTCGGGCGTGACGTACTCGCGTCGGTTACGGCCCAGAATCCCGCGTCGTGCCATGCGGCCCACGTCTCCTATGTGTCGCTGTGTCGCTGTGTCGCTTCGAGGATTGTCGTTGTGCGCGGGTGACCACTGCGCCACCGCGCCTGCTGCCCTACTGCTCTACATACCTCAGGGAGCGCAGGCCCCGCTCCAGGTGCCAGTGCAAATAGGCCGTGACCAGCCCGCTGCCCTCCCGCGCGTGCCGGGCCTCGCAGGCGTCCGCGGTATCCCAGTCGCCGGTCAGCAGCGCGCTCAGGAGCCCGATCGCCTCCGAGGAGGGTACGACGCTCCCGGGCACCCGGCACTCGCCGCAGATCACCCCGCCCGACGCGACCGAGAAGAACCGGTTCGGGCCCGGCATCCCGCACCGCGCGCAGCTGTCGAAACTCGGCGCGTAACCGTTCACGGCCAGCGAGCGCAGCAGGAACGCGTCGAGCACGAGGTGCGGCGCGTGCTCCCCGCGCGCGAGCGTCCGCAGCCCGCCGACCAGCAGCAGGTACTGCTGGACGGCCGGCTCGCCCTCGTGGTCGGTGAACCGCTCGGCGGTCTCCAGCATGGCCGTGCCGGCGGTGTAGCGGGCGTAGTCCGTGACGATGCCGCCGCCGTACGCGGCGATCGTCTCGCTCTGCGTACACAGCGGCAGCCCGCGCCCGACGAGCTCGCTGCCGCGGGCGTAGAACTGCACGTCCACGTGCGAGAACGGCTCCAGCCGCGCCCCGAACTTCGACTTCGTCCGCCGCACGCCCCGGGCCACGGCACGGACCCGGCCGTGGCCGCGGGTGAGCAGCGTGATGATCCGGTCCGCCTCACCCAGCTTCTGGGTGCGCAGCACGATGCCGTCGTCGCGGAACAGACTCATGGCGCCCATTCTGGCGCATGCGGAGAGGGGGTCGGTCGGGTTCACCGTTCGCACCCGCGTGGTAACGCTCCGGAACTAGTCTGTGACGGAAAGAGCGGTACGGCAACACAGCACAGCAAGAGGGGTGGGCCATGGCCAACGCTTCGCAGCAGGTCGGCTGGGAATTCTGGGGCTCGGAACTCACGAACCGCCGGGAGGCGGCCGGTCTGAGTCAGGCAGAACTGGGGCGGAGGCTGTTCGCGTCCCGCGCACTGGTCTGCAGGTTCGAGTCCGCGGAACGCCGGCCGCGCCTGGAAATGGCGATCCAGATCGACGAGGCACTGAAGACGGACGGCTTTTCGAGCGCCTTTACCGAAAACTGCTGGAGGCTTCGCCGTATGCCTCCTACTTCGCGGCAGCGGCGGATCTGGAACGGCTGGCTACGAAGATCTGTGAGTTCGAGTCGATGATCGTGCCGGGACTGCTGCAGACGTCGGCTTATGCGCGGGCGTTGATGCTCGCGGGCAATCCATTGGCGTCGGACGAGCACATCGAGGAAAAAGTCCGCGCCCGACTCGACCGGGCGGCGGTCCTCAAGCCCGCTGATCGTCCGGCGTATTGGGCCGTCCTGCACGAAGCGGTACTGCGCGTGCCAGTGGGAGGCCCGGCCGTTATGGCCGAGCAGTTGGAGCACATTGCGCGACTCGTCCGCGACCGCAAGATCCTGGTGCAGGTACTTCCGTTCGCGGCCGGCGCATTTTCCTTCATCGGCAAGATGGTGACGCTCATGGAGTTCGAGGACGCGCCGCCAACCGCCTATACAGAGGGCGTGTATTCGGGGAATCTGCTGGACGATCCGGCCGTAGTGAGGCACGTACAGCAGAGCTACGATCTGGCAAGGGCCGCCGCGCTGTCGCCGGAGGCGTCCCTGCCCTTGATCGAGTCGATGGTAGAGGACTACAGACGATGCGCGAGTACGACCTGAGCAGTGCTCGGTGGCGCAAGAGCAGCTACAGCGACACCAACGGCGGCAGCTGCGTCGAAGTCGCCGACGACTTCCCCGGAGTGGTCCCCGTCCGCGACAGCAAGACCCCCCAGGGCCCCGCCCTGATAGTGCCCGCGGGCGCTTGGTCCACTTTCATAGCGACCGTCAAGAACGCGCAATTCCGGAACGCCTGACCGGCTTTCACCAAGGGCACACAACAGGCACACACCGGCCCCGCCATCTTCCCTGGATGACGGGGCCGCATCACGTTATCGTCCGGTCATCGCGGGCGGAAGGTGACCTTCCGTACTTCTCAGTCGCCCCTTGGGATCGGCCCTCACGGCACGTCAACTCCCCGGTAGCATCCCGTGATGATCGGCACCACGTCGCCGTGATGGCCGGCCGACCCAGTCAGTACCCCACATGAGGATCTCGATGACATCCATACCGGAGGCGCTGTTGTGGTGCCTCAGCGCAGGTACGGCCGCCGCCGTGGTCCTGGCGGCGTTCTCGGTCCGGGCCAGCGGACAGCGCAAGGCCCTGAGAGCGCGCCTGGCCGCCGCTGAGGAACAGAACAGCGCCACGCTCCACAGCAATACGGAGCTGTCGGCCCGGCTGCGCGCCACCGAGGCCGAGATCCGGCACCTGGCCGGTACCCGGCTCCCCGACCTGACGATGGCGCTGGCCCACCCGCACGTGCCGGTGCACGGTCTGCTCGACGCCCGGTTCGCCGGGTCGGAGACGGACGAGGCGCTCGGCGCCGTACTGGAGCAGGTCAGCGAGGCCATCACCAAGGAGCGCACGCGCGTCGACGCGGCCGCGCAGTCGGCACTCCGCGGCGCGACCACCACCATCCAGGCGCTGCTGTACCGCCTGCAGACGGCGCTGCAGGAGATGCAGCACCGCTACGACGACCCGGAGATCGCGCAGGCCCTGCTGAACGCGGACTTCCTCAACGAGCAGGCGCTGCGGCGTGTGCAGGCCACCGGCGTCGTCTGCGGCGCCTGGCCGGGCCTGACCCGCGAGGACTCGTACCTGGCCGAGCTGGTCGTGGGCGCCATGTCCCGGCTGCGCGGCTACGAGCGCGTGCAGATCAGCAACCAGCTGCGGGACCCGATCGCGGTCGTCGCGCGAGCCGTCGAGCCGATCGCGATCACCGTCACCGAGCTGCTGGCCAACGCGCTGCACCACTCGCACCGGGAGCTGCCGGTGACGATCACCCTCCAGCAGGGCAACCGCGGCGCCTCGGTGATCATCGACGACTACGGCGTCGGCATGCACGACGACGAGATCAAGGCGGCGATGGAGCTGCTGGCGGGCGACGGCGATCTGCTGCTGACCCAGCTCGGCGACCCGCCGCGGTCCGGTTTCGCCGCGGCCGGCCAGCTGGTGCGCCAGTACGGCTTCGGGGTGCACGTCGAGCCGTCGCCGTACGGCGGCGTGCGGGCCGTGGTGTACATCCCGGGTGACCCCCTCCTCACCGTCCTCGACGAGAGTGCCCAGCCCATGTCCGTGATGGCTCCGCTGCCGCACCGTTCCGGGATGACGGAACGATCCTCCTCCGCCCTGCCGACCGGGGCGGCGCCCTCCTCGGCAGCGTCCTCCGCCGGTCAGCCGACTCCCGCACCGGCCGCCCCCGCCGCGCCGGCCGCCCCCGCGGCGCCCGCCGCGCCCGCCGTGCACGCCTCGTACGACGCGCCGGCCGCCGAGGGCGAACTGCCGCGCCGGCGCCGCCGCAAGCCCGTGTCGGAGGCCGAGCAGGCCCCGCGCACCGAACCGATTCCCCCGCGCTCCCCGGAGGAGACCGGATCCCGGTGGGCCGCCCTCCAGCGGGGCACCGAAACCGGCCGGGCAGCCGCCCAGTCAGAACCCCCTCGCAGTCCCGAAGGGAACGCCCAGTCATGAACAGCCCCACCCGCCGCCGTGTCGCCGAGGACAAGTCCTGGGTGCTGGCGCCGCTCTTGGAGTTGCCGCATGTTATCCACGCAGCCGTGATCTCCGGTGACGGCTTCATCGAGGGTGCCTCGCCGGGTCTGTCCCGGGAGGCCGGCGAGGGTGTCGCCGCGATGATGTCCGCGCTCCAGGGCGCCGCACGCGCCGTCACCGCCGCGTTCGCCGAGAAGGACGACACCCGGCTGCGGCAGACCGTCATCGAGTCCGACGAGGGCTTCGTCTTCGCGATACCGGCCGGCGAGAACACCTGCCTGGCCGTCTTCGCCGACCCGGAGGTGAACATGGGAGTCGTCGCGCACCACATGCAGATCCAGGTGACGACGCTGGGCAGCAAGGTGATGAACAGCCCGGCCCGGGACCTCGGTAACCCGGCATGACGCCCCGCCAGAGCAGCGGCAGGCGCCTCGTCCCGGCCTACCTGGCCACCGGCGGACGCGCCCGCCCCAGCCGCAACACGTTGGACCGGCTCACCCTGCTGCACAGCGTGGGGATGCCGATCACCAGTGAGGTACGCCCGGAAGAGCACCGCATCCTGGAGCTGCTGCAGCCCGGGGCGCTGTCTCTGGCCGAGGTCGCCGCCCACCTTCACCTGCCCGTCAGCGTGGTGAAGGTGCTGGTGGCCGACCTTGTCGATGCCGGGCGGCTGCACGCCCGTGTCCCCATCCCCGAAGCCGAGCAATTCGACCGGCAGATTCTGGAGAGGGTTCTCGATGGACTCCGCTCTCTCAAGTCCTAGCAGCGCGACCGGTACGGGTACCGGCACCGGCAACATGTACCTCTCCGGCGAGAACCAGACCCTGGTCAAGCTGCTGGTCGCGGGTCCGTTCGGGGTCGGCAAGACGACGCTCATCCGGGCGCTGTCGGAGACCCCGCCGCTGCACACCGAAGAGGTCATGACCCAGTCCGGCGCGATCGTCGACGATCTCGCCGGCGTACGGGAGAAGACCACCACCACCGTCGCGATCGACTTCGGGCGGCTGACGCTGCCCGGGGACCTGGTGCTCTACCTGTTCGGCACGCCCGGGCAGAAGCGCTTTCGGCCCCTGTGGCAGGACATCGCCCGCGGCGCGCTGGGCGCCCTGGTCCTCGCGGACACCCGCCGGCTGGCGGACTCCTTCGAGGTGATGGACATCGTGGAGGAGGCCGGGCTGCGCTACGCGGTCGCGGTCAACACCTTCCCCGACGCGCCCCAGTACTCCGTCGAGAAGCTCCGCGAGGCGCTCGACCTGCACCCCGAAACGCCGCTGGTGCTGTGCGACGCCCGCGACCGCGACCAGTCCGTCGACGCGCTGATCGCGCTCGTCGGCCACGTCCTGGCCCACACTCCCGAGGAGAACCCGAACCCGTGACTTCCCCGCACCAGCCGGAAGAATGGGGTCTCCCCCGCTCCAGCGAAGCCGAGAGCCCGGGGAAGCTGCCACCGCAGCAGGGCGCCGCACCGCCACCGGGCTGCCCGGCGCACTCCGCGGTCCCGCCGCAGCAGGCCATGGCGTACCCGCAGGCCCGGCCCGACGCGCACCAGCCGGTGAAGCTCTACGGACCGGAGTTCGCCGCCGACCCGGCCCGCAGCTACGCCCAGCTGCGGCAGTACGGTGCGCTGGCGCCGGTCGAGATCGCGCCCGACGTGACCGCGATGCTGGTCACCGACTACCGCGCGGCGCTGGACCTGCTGCACGACGACACGACCTGGTCGAAGGACTCCCGGGAGTGGATGCAGACCATCCCGGCGGACTCGCCGATCCTGCCGATGCTGGGCTGGCGGCCGAACGTCTTCTACAGCGACGGGCCGGCGCACGTCCGCTACCGGGACGTCATCGTCGACAGCTTCAAGCTGGTGGAACCGCACGAGCTGCGGGCCCGGGTGCACCACGCCGCGGACACCCTGATCCAGCGGTTCGGCGCCCGCGGTGAGGTCGATCTGATCGCCGACTACGCGCGGCTGATCCCGCTGCTGATGTTCAACAACCTCTTCGGGCTGCCCGACTCCTACAGCGACCGGCTCATCGAGGCCCTCGCCGGGATGATCGAGGGCACCTCGCCCGAGGAGGCGGCGGCCGCCAACGAGGCGTACACCGCGTACATCATGGAGCTGGTCGGGTCGAAGAAGGCGCAGCGCGGCGCGGACCTGACCTCGTGGTTCATGGACCACCCCAACGGGCTGTCCGACGAGGAACTGATCCACAACATCATCCTGGTGATGGGCGCGGGCAACGAGCCGCTCGCCAACCTCATCGGCAACTCGCTGTCGCGGATGCTCTCCGACGACCGCTACTACAACACCCTCACCGGTGGCGCCCTGACCCCGCAGGACGCCATCAACGAGGTGCTGTGGAACGACCCGCCGCTGACCAACTACTCCGCCCACTTCCCGGTCCGGGACGTCTTCTTCCACGGCACCTGGGTGCGCCGGGGCCAGCTGGTGATGGTGTCGTACGCGGCCGCCAACAGCCAGTTCGACACCAGTTCGCTGGAGGTACCGGGCTCGGGCGGCGGTTCGCACCTGTCCTGGTCGGCCGGCCCGCACGCCTGCCCCGTGAAGCGGCACGCGCTGCTGATCGCCACCACCGCGATCGAGCGGCTCACCGCCTGGCTCTCCGACATCGAACTCGCCGTACCGGCAAGCGAGTTGGAGTGGCGGCACGGCGCCTTCCACCGGGCCCTGGTCGCACTGCCGGCCCGCTTCTCCCCCATCACCCCCGACCAGGCAGGAGCCACTCCATGGCACAACAGGGACAGCAGCCCTACGTCATCGACCCGGTCGGAAGCGATATCCACGGAGAGGCAGCCCGCCTCCGCGCGATAGGCCCGGCGGCCCGGATCGAGCTGCCCGGCGGCATCGAGGCGTGGGCGGTCACCCACCACGCCCTGCTCAAGTCGCTGCTGACCGACGACCGGGTCTCGAAGAACCCCCGCGAGCACTGGCCGGCCTGGCAGCGCGAGGAGATCCGCGGCAGCTGGCTGCAGTCGTGGATCGGCGTCACCAACATGTTCACCGCGTACGGCCCGGACCACCGCCGGCTGCGCAAGCTGATCGCGCCGGCGTTCACGGCCCGCCGTACGGACGCCATGCTGCCGCGCGTCGAGCGGATCACCCAGGCCTTACTGGACGATCTCGCCGGCCACCCGGCCGGCTCGGTCGTGGACCTGCGCGAGGTGTTCGCCCACCCGCTGCCCATGCAGGTCATCTGCGAGCTCTTCGGTTTCCCGGAGGGCGAGCCGCGCGCCGAACTGGCCCGGCTGGTCGAGGCGATCATGGACACCACCGCCACGCCGGAACAGGCCGGTGCCACCGCCGCGTCCGTGCACACCCTGCTGACCGGCCTGGTCACCGCCAAGCGCGAGGCGCCGGCGGACGACCTCACCAGCCTGCTGGTCTCCGCACGGGACGACGACGGCGAGCGGATGACCGAGCAGGAGCTCCTGGACACCCTGCTGCTGGTCATCGGCGCCGGTCACGAGACCACCGTCGACCTCATCGGCAACGCGGTGACGGCCCTGCTCACCCATCCCGACCAGCTGAAGCTGGTGCTGTCGGGCCAGGTGCCGTGGAACGACGTCATCGAGGAGACGCTGCGCTGGGCCCCCAGCATCGCGAGCCTGCCGCTGCGCTTCGCGGTGGCGGACATCGAGCTGCCGGACGGGATCACCATCCGCAAGGGCGACGCGATCCTCCCCGGGTACGCCGGCGCCGGCCGCGACCCGGAGTTCCACGGCCCCGGGGCGGACACGTTCGACGTCCGGCGCGGCGTCCAGGAGCACCTGGCCTTCGGCCACGGCGTGCACCACTGCCTGGGCGCCCCGCTGGCCCGCATGGAGGCCCGGATCGCCCTCCCGGCCCTCTTCGCGCGCTTTCCGGAGCTCGAACTGGCCGTGCCGGCAGAGGAGTTGCAGCCCTCGGGCGGCTTCATCTCGGGCGGCCTGCGGGGCCTGCCGGTACGCCTGACGCCGACGGCGGACGCGTAACCGCCGCTGGCGCCCGAGGAGTTCACGGCCCCCGTCACCGCCCCGGCGGCGACGGGGGCCGCAACCTTCCCGCCCCCTCACCGGTCGGTAACGGCAACCGCCTCCGGACCGAGAGGGATTTCCCGATGCAGCTCCGCCGCGACCGGAACTCCGGGCGTCAGCACCGCACTCCTGGACCTCCCCCGCACCGTGGCCGTCGGCTCCGGCTGGCACGGCTTCGCCGAATTCGTCCGCAACACCACGGACGGCACGCTGCCGGCCGTCACCCTCTCGCTCACCGGCACCGCGCCGGTCACCGTCCAGTTCTTCGACAACGCGGCGGGCGGCACATGGCACACCGTCGATCTGCACAAAGGGCGGTTCATCAGCTACGCCGACCTCATGCCGGGCGAGTATCTGAGCAAGCCCATGCGCCTGAAGCCCACGCCGGGCGCCGAGCCGGGCGGCCGCGCCACGCTCACCGCCCTGGCCACCTTCTGCGACGACCACGGCACCTGCGGGGTCTCGGCACCGCAGTCCTACGCGATCAAGATCACCGCGAAGGGCGCCCGCCAGGAGGCCAGGAAGCCCGGGACCCTACGAGGGCGTGCGCGCCGCCGCGGCGAGCAGCCGCTCGGTGTCCGCCGGACCGAGGGTCAGCGCACCGCCGACCGTGGTGAGCACCTCGCGCTCCGCCGGCGTGTAGGCGCCGTCCGCGAGGGCGATCCGGGCGCCCTGGAGGAGCAGCGACTCCCGCCCGGCCGGCGCGAGATGCGGGGCGAGCGGCTCCAGGGTCTCGTGTAGCTCTATGGCCAGCGCGGTGCCGCACGGGTCGAGGCCGGCGTGGCCGCAGTGGCCGCCGGTCACCGCGTCGTAGGTGCCGGTGAGCCGCCCGGTGTCGGCGGCGAGGGCGGCGAGGAGGGTCAGCAGCTGGTCCTCGGAGCAGTCCGGGAAGCCGGCCGTGCGGACGGCGTCCACGGCGGTCTCCCGGACCGCGCGGGAGGACGTCCCGCCGGCGGCCAGCAGTGCGAGCGTGACGGTGTGGACGGCGTCCCGCAGCATCGCGGAGAAGCGGACGGTGGTGGGGTGGTCGAGGGCGTCCAGGCCGAAGCGGCCGTGGCAGGCGGAGCACTCCAGCACCGGGCCGGTGTGGCCGCGGGAGAGGAGCGGGACGCCGAGGAGGGTGAGGCGGCGGTGGCCGGTGCGTCGGAGGTAGTTGCGGTCGCCGCCGCAGTCCGGGCAGAAGAACTCACCGTCGGCGACGGTACGCCAGGACGTGCGCACTCCCATCACACACACCTTGTGCATTCCGTCAGCCTCCGTAACTCCCCGTTGCCGTCAAGGCACAGGAGATACCCCCACGCCCCCATCGCCGTGTTGGACGTGATGTTAGCCACATCATTGATGCGCCGTCAGCACCTCGTATCGGACAACCGGCCGGATGCTGCCGCTCCGCGCACGACCGCGCCCCCGCAACTCGCGGTGAGCTGCGGGGGCGCGGTCATGATCCACGGGCCGATCGGCGCAGGTAGGAGCCGATCGCGAGAAGGGACGGCTCAGCGGCCCGCGCGGTTGACGGCGGAGACCACGGCCTTCAGCGAGGCACGGGTGGTGTTCGCATCGATGCCGATGCCCCACAGGACCTTGTCGCCGATCGCGCACTCGATGTACGAGGCGGCCTGCGCGGAGGCGCCCTCGCTCATCGTGTGCTCCTGGTAGTCCAGCAGCCGTACGTCCACGCCGATGCCCTGCAGGGCGTCGAAGAACGCGGAGATCGGGCCGTTGCCGGAGCCGGTCAGCACGGTGTCCTGGCCGTCGACGACCGCCTCGACGGTCAGCGCGTCGATGCCGTCCCGGTCCGTCGTGGTCTGGCCGTTCTTGACCTGGATGCGGCCCCACGGGTTCTCGGGGTTGGGCAGGTACTCGTCCTGGAAGACGGACCAGATGGCGGTCGGCGTGACCTCGCCGCCCTCGGCGTCGGTCTTCTCCTGGATGATCCGGGAGAACTCGATCTGCATCCGGCGCGGCAGGTCCAGCTTGTGGTCGTTCTTCAGGACGTAGGCGATACCGCCCTTGCCGGACTGCGAGTTGACCCGGATGACGGCCTCGTAGGAGCGGCCGACGTCCTTCGGGTCGATGGGCAGGTACGGCACCGCCCACTCGATGTCGTCCACGGTCTTGCCGGCGGCGGCCGCCTCGGCCTCCATGGCGTCGAAGCCCTTCTTGATGGCGTCCTGGTGGGAGCCGGAGAAGGCGGTGTAGACCAGGTCGCCCGCGTAGGGGTGGCGCGGGTGGACCTCCATCTGGTTGCAGTACTCGCTGGTCCGACGGATCTCGTCGATCTGCGAGAAGTCGATCTGCGGGTCGACGCCCTGGCTGAAGAGGTTCATGCCCAGGGTCACCAGGTCGACGTTGCCGGTGCGCTCGCCCTGCCCGAACAGGCAGCCCTCGATGCGGTCGGCGCCCGCCATGATCGCCAGCTCGGCGGCGGCCACGGCCGTACCGCGGTCGTTGTGCGGGTGGACGCTCAGGCACACGTACTCGCGCCGGGTCAGGTGGCGCGCCATCCACTCGAACCGGTCCGCGTGCGTGGACGGCGTCGAACGCTCCACCGTGGCGGGCAGGTTGAGGATGATCTCGCGGCCCTCCTCGGGCTGCCAGACGTCGCAGACCGCCTCGCAGACCTCCAGGGCGAAGTCCAGCTCGGTGTCGGTGAAGATCTCGGGGCTGTACTGGTACCCGAAGACCGTCTCGTCGCCGAGGATCTTCTCCGCGTACTCCATCACCAGCCGGGTGCCGTCCACGGCGATCTGCTTGATGTCGTCCTTGGAGCCGCGGAAGACCACCCGGCGGAAGGTCGGGGCGGTCGCGTTGTACAGGTGGACGGTGGCGCGCTTGGCGCCGCGCAGCGACTCGACGGTCCGCTCGATCAGGTCCTCACGGGCCTGGGTCAGCACGGAGATCGTGACGTCGTCGGGGATCGCGCCCTCTTCGATGATCGACCGTACGAAGTTGAAGTCGGTCTCGCCGGACGACGGGAACCCGACCTCGATCTCCTTGTAGCCCATGCGCACCAGCAGGTCGAACATCTCGCGCTTGCGGGCCGGCGACATCGGGTCGATCAGCGCCTGGTTGCCGTCCCGCAGGTCGGTGGAGAGCCAGCGCGGCGCCTTGGTGATCCGGTTGTCCGGCCAGGTCCGGTCCGGCAGGTCCACGGCCTCGTACGGGCCGTACTTGTGGATCGGCATCCCGGAGGGCTGCTGGGTGACGGTCGCTGCGGTGATGGGCGTGGGACGACCGACGGCGTTTTCGGAGGTCATTGCGCGGGGCTCCTGTCGAAGGCTTTCGACGGCCGACGGTGGGCAACACCGGACTCCGCGGGGAGGGGGTCGGCCTCGACTACAGGCCCTCGCCGCGGCAGCTAAGGAGAAGCAGCCCGTAACGCATGATGCTCAGCACCCTAACCGAGGTACGCCCTGAGTGGCGGTCGCGTATCAGTATGCGGGACCGGGCCGGACGTTACGCCCTAAATGCGACGAACCACACATATTCGGGAATCTCCACCGCAGGCAGTGACACCCGCACTACACAGTGCCACCGTTTGTCCATGGACCTCAACACGGACCTCGACAACGACGAGACCCGGAAGACCACCGGCGCCACGAGCCCCGGCCACCCCGTCTTCTGCACGATCATCCCGCCGCACATCCTCGACAACCTCGCCCAGTCGGACGACCCGGCCCGGCACGAGCCGGCCCGCCGCACCCTGGAGCACGACCACGCCCGCCGCACCCGGCGCCGCGAGGTGGCCGCCCGCGCGGCGGCCCCCGGGGAGCCCGGCGCCGACGCCGACAAGCCGAACCGCACCATCTACAACGCCGGGCACCAGGAGACCCTCCCCGGCACCAAGGTCCACTCCGAGTCCGACGGCCCCTCCAAGGACGCCTCGGTCAACCGCGCCCACGCCGGACTGGGCGCGACCTTCGACTTCTACCTGAAGGCGTTCCACCGCAAGTCCATCGACGGCGCCGGCCTGGCCCTCGACGCGACCGTCCACTACGGCCAGAAGTACGACAACGCCTTCTGGGACGGCGAGCGGATGGTCTTCGGCGACGGCGACAACGACCTCTTCAAGGACTTCACCATCCCCGTCGACGTCATCGGCCACGAGCTCACCCACGGCGTCACCCAGTACACCGCCAACCTCGACTACCAGGGCCAGTCCGGCGCCCTCAACGAATCCGTCTCCGACGTCTTCGGCTCCCTGATCAAGCAGTACGCCCTCGGCCAGACCGCCGACCAGGCCGACTGGCTGATCGGCGCCGACCTGCTCGGCCCCAACGTCACCGGCAAGGCCCTGCGCTCCATGAAGGCGCCGGGCACGGCCTATGACGACGACGTCCTGGGCAAGGACCCGCAGCCGGCCACGATGGAGGGCTACGTCAAGACCGCCGACGACAACGGCGGCGTCCACATCAACTCCGGCATCCCCAACCACGCCTTCTACCTCGTCGCCAGCAAGCTCGGCGGCAAGGCCTGGGAGCGCGCCGGCCAGGTCTGGTACGACGTCCTGACCGGCGGCGAACTGCCCAAGAACGCCACGTTCGCCGACTTCGCCAAGCTCACGATCAAGGCCGCCCAGGCCCGCTTCGGCACCGGCGACGAACACGAGGCCGTGGTCAAGGCCTGGTCGCAGGTCGGCATCTCGGCGAAGTAGCGACACGAGACGTGGCATTTCGGCCACATGGGAAGTGACCGGCGTACCTCGGGGGTGTGCCGGTTACCCGTAAGGGCGGGGGTGGTGCACGGGCGCCGGCGACCAGCAGGCGCCCACCCCCCGCCCCCGGCTACCGTGGCCATATGGCCCCCCAAACGGGGAAGGAGTCCGTCGCAGGACGTCGGAGGAGCCCGTTATGCGCATTCACGTTCACCGCACCGGCGGCTTCGCGGCCATCGACCGCCGGGCCGAGATCGACACCGCGGGGCGCGACGACTCCGCCGAGTGGCAGTCGCTCGCCGCACGCGCCCTCGCCACCGCCCGCACCGAACCCCCCGTCGGCGTCCCCGACGGCTTCAGCTACCAGATCACCGTCGACGGCCGCACGGTGTACTGCTCCGATCCCCGCCTCACGGACGACCAGCGGACCTTGATCACAAGGGTGATGAAGGAAGGGGCGTAGGTGTCACGGGGGCGTGGCGGGACGTAGCGGCGGGGCATCGCCGGCTGCCCGCCAACCCCCGTACACGCCCCGCCAACTCCCGTATGTGCCCCGCCAACTCCCGTATGCTCCCTACCCCTTGACACTGTTACCGCCGGTAACGAAGATCCCGGCATGACTGCCGTGCCGGAGTTCCCCAGGCCCCTGCCGCGTTTCCCGAAGGAATTCCTGTGGGGGGTGTCGACGTCCGCCGCACAGATCGAGGGCGCGGTGGAGGAAGGCGGGCGCGGAGCGTCGACCTGGGACGTATTCGCCGGAGAGAGCGGGCGGATCAAGGACGGGTCGGACGCGCGGGTGGCGACCGATCATTACCACCGATATCCGGAGGACGTGCGGCTGCTCAAGGAACTCGGGGTCGGCGCGTACCGGTTTTCGGTGGCGTGGCCGCGGGTGGTGCCGGACGGGCGCGGGACGGTGAACGCGGCCGGGCTGGATTTCTACGACCGGCTGGTCGACGCCTTGCTGGCGGCCGGGATCGCGCCGGTGCCGACGCTTTTCCACTGGGACACCCCGCAGGTCGTGGAGGACGGCGGGGGCTGGCTCGTACGGGAAACGGCCGAGTGGTTCGCCGCGTACGCGGATGCCGTGGCGGCCCGGCTCGGGGACCGGGTGGAGCGGTGGATCACGCTCAACGAGCCGGCGGAACTGACGCTGCTGGGCTACGGGCTGGGGCAGCACGCGCCGGGACGGGAACTGCTCTTCGGGGCGCTGCCGGCGGCGCACCACCAGCTGCTGGGACACGGACTGGCGGTGCAGGCGCTGCGGGCCCGGGGCGCCCGGTCCATCGGGATCGCCAATTCCCACGGGCCGACCTGGGCCGCGTCCGACGCGGCGCAAGACCGTCATGCGGCGGATTTCTACGACCTGCTGTTGAACCGGCTGTTCGCGGAGCCGGTCCTGCTGGGCCGCTATCCGGACGAGGACGTGGCGGAGCTGCTGCCGGGAAACGTCGACGACGACCTGAAGGTGATCTCCCAGCCGCTGGACTGGTACGGGATCAATTACTACCAGCCGTCGCTGGTGGGACGGCCGAGGGGCGAGGCGACGGAAGTCGGCGGAACCCGCATACCCGAGGGGCTGCCCTTCGCGCCCCAGGACATCGAGGGATACCCCCGGACCGATTTCGGGTGGGCGGTGGTTCCGGAAGGGCTGACCGAATTGCTGGTCGGTTTCCGCGAACGGTACGGAAAGCGGCTGCCGCCGATCGTGATCACCGAGAACGGCTGCTCGTACGAGGGCATCGACGACCGGGAGCGGATCGCCTATCTGGACGGGCATCTGCGGGCCCTGCACGCCGCCATGGCGGCGGGGGTGGACGTCCGGGGGTACTTCGTCTGGTCCCTGCTGGACAACTTCGAATGGGCGGAGGGGTACGCGCGGCGGTTCGGGCTCGTGCATGTCGACTACGCGACGCTGACGCGGACGCCGAAGTCCTCGTACCGCTGGTTCCGCGAGGTGCTGCGGGAGCAGGCGGGCGGGTGAGCCGGGCCACGGGGGCGGGCCGGTGGCGGTGCCGGGTCGCGGCACCGGACCCGCTGGCCGAGCCGTCCGCGCCGGTCGGGCCCGGATGGACCGCGTCCCTGGCGGTGGCCAACGGGGCGATCTGGGCGGGCTGGTACGGCCCGCTCCAGATTCTGCTGGCCTGGCAGGCGGCGGAGGTGGCGGCACCGGCGGCCGGGATGCCCAAGGAGTCCGTGCTGGCCTGGGTGACCGGCGCGGGGGCCGCGGTCTCCCTGGTGGCCAATCCCCTCTTCGGCGCGCTGTCGGACCGTACGACCTCCCGTTACGGGCGGCGAACTCCCTGGATCGCGGCGGGAGTTGCCGGTGGCTCCGTCGCGCTGGCGGCTCTGGCGGCGGCCCGGACGGTCCTGGCGATGGCGTTCGCGTGGGGTGCCGTGCAGCTCGCGCTCAACGCGGCGTTCGCGGCGATCACCGCTGCCGTACCGGACCGGGTGCCGCACCGGCAGCGGGGAGCGGTGGGCGGCTGGCTGGGCGCCGCGCAGATCCTGGGGGTGGTCGCGGGGACGGGTCTGGCGACCGTGGCGGGCGGGCTGGAGGCCGGGTATCTGGCCTGCGCCGGGTTCGTGGTGCTGGGCACCCTGCCGTACGTGCTGGGGCACCGGGACGCGGTGCTGCCGGCCGGGCGGCGGCCGGCACTGTCCTGGCGCGCCCTGCTCGCCGGCTTCTGGATCAGCCCGCGGCGCCATCCGGACCTGGGCTGGGCATGGCTGACCCGGTTCCTGATCAACCTGGGCAACGCGCTGGTGCTGCTGTACCTGCTGTACTACCTGCGCGATGTGCTGCGGCGGGCGGACCCGGACGGCGGGGTGCTGCTGCTCACCGCCGTGAACGGCGTGACGCTGCTGACCACGGTCGTCGTCGGCGGGATCTGGTCCGACCGGGCCGGGCGACGGCAGCCGTTCGTCCTGGGCGCCGGAGTGATCATGACGGTGGCCACCGTGCTGCTCGCCGTCTGGCAGACCTGGCCGGGCGCCCTGTGCGCCGCGGCGCTGCTCGGCATCGGGTTCGGAGTCTTCACGTCCGTCGACCTCGCGCTGATGATGGACGTCCTGCCCGCCGCGGCCCACCGCGGCAAGGACCTCGGCCTCATCAACATCGCCAACTCCCTGCCCCAGGTGGCCGCCCCGGCGCTGGCCGCGCCCCTCGTACACCTCGGTGGCTACCGGACGCTGTACGCCGTGGCAGCGGCCATCGGCCTGCTGGGAGCGCTGCTGGTGCGGCGGATTCGGGGGGTGGCGTGAGGCGGGGGGTGGCGTGAGGGCGGGGTGGGGTGAGGCGGGGGTTCGGGTGAGGCGGGGCGGGGTGGGGTCGGGTGGGCTATCGGGCTCGGGCGGCTGAGCCGTAGGGGGCGGTCGAACGGATCCCGTAGGGGTCGTGAGCGCCCCCTCGGGGGCCACAACGGGGCGGGGGCGGGGGGTATTCCCAGCGGGCCCCGAGGCGGCCGGCCCGGGGCCGGCCCCACGAGACCGGCCGGCCCGGCCGGCCCTGCCGGTCTCGCGAGAACTGCGAACTAGAAGCCCAGCTTGCGCAGTTGCTTCGGGTCGCGCTGCCAGTCCTTGGCGACCTTGACGTGCAGATCGAGGAAGACCGGCGTGCCGAGCAGTGCCTCGATGTGCTTGCGCGACTTGGTGCCGACCTCCTTCAGGCGCTTGCCCTTGGGGCCGATGATGATGCCCTTCTGGCTGGGGCGCTCGATGTAGACGTTGGCGTGCACGTCCAGCAGCGGCTTGTCGGCGGGGCGGTCCGCGCGCGGGAGCATCTCCTCGACGACGACGGCGATGGAGTGCGGCAGCTCGTCGCGGACGCCCTCCAGCGCGGCCTCCCGGATCAGCTCGGCGACCATGACCTGCTCCGGCTCGTCGGTGAGGTCGCCCTCCGGGTAGAGCGCCGGGCCCTCGGGGAGCAGCGGCACCAGCAGATCGGCGAGCAGCGAGACCTGGGTGTCGCCCACGGCCGAGACCGGGATGATCTCGGCCCACTCGATGCCCAGCTCCTTGCCGAGCTGGTCGATGGCGATCAGCTGGGCGGCCAGCGCCTTGGAGTCGACCAGGTCGGTCTTGGTGACGATGGCGACCTTGGGGGTCTTCTTGATCTCGGCCAGCTCACCGGCGATGTACCGGTCGCCGGGGCCGATCTTCTGGTCCGCGGGCAGGCAGAAGCCGATCACGTCGACCTCGGACCAGGTGGTGCGGACGACGTCGTTGAGCCGTTCGCCGAGCAGGGTCCGCGGCTTGTGCAGGCCCGGGGTGTCGACGAGCACCAGCTGGGCGTCGGGGCGGTGCACGATGCCGCGGACCGTGTGGCGGGTGGTCTGCGGGCGGTTGGAGGTGATCGCCACCTTCGTACCCACGAGAGCGTTCGTGAGGGTCGACTTGCCCGCGTTGGGACGGCCGACGAAGCAGGCGAAGCCGGCCCGGTGGGCGGCGGAGGAGTCTGTACGAACGCTCATGGCGCCCATTCTCCCCGATCCCGGACGCCGCTCCGACCATCCGGGCCGCGGACGCTCAGTCGACGACCGCCGCCGTGCCCTCGAAGGTGGTGTCCTTCAGCGCGGCATCGATACGGGCGAGGGTGTCGGCGGACAGCGTGATCCGGGCGGCGGCGAGGTTCTCCGCGATGTGGGCCGGGGTGCGGCTGCCGGGGATCGGCACGACGTGCTCGTCCTGGTGCAGCAGCCAGGACAGCGCCAGCTGGCCGGAGGAGACGCCGAGGTCCTCGGCGAGGCCGCGGACCGGTGCGAAGCGGTCCTGGTTGGCCTTGAGGTTGGCGGCGTCGAACGGCAGGTGGCGGCGGAAATCGTCGTCGGTGACCTGCTGGACGGTGCCGGTGAGGAATCCGCTGCCCAGCGGGCTCCAGGCGACGACGCCCACGCCCAGCTCGCGGGCGGTGGCGAGCAGCTCGGCGTCGATGGGTTGCCACATCGACCACTGGACCTGGACGGCGGCCACCGGGCGGACCGCGTGCGCGCGGCGGAGCTGGTCGGCGGTCACGTTGGACAGGCCCAGGTGACGGACCAGACCGGCATCGATCAGCTCGGCGACGGCGCCGACGGTGTCCTCGAACGGAACCTGCGGGTCCGGGTAGTGCGGGTAATACAGGTCGATGACGTCGGTCCCCAGATTGCGCAGCGATGCCTCGGCGTAGCCGCGTACGTGGCGGGGGTCGGCGTTCACGGCCAGTTCGCCGAAGCCGTAGTTGACCGGGAAGGGGTGCGGTGCGACGCCCTCGGGGAGCCGGAAGCCGAACTTCGTGGCGAGCACGACCTCGCCGCGGCGGCCGCGCAGCGCCCGGCCGATCAGCTGCTCGTTGTGGCCGTCGGGGCCGTAGCCGTCCGCGGTGTCGATGAGGGTGGCGCCCTCGTCGAGGGCGGAGAGCAGGGCGGTGGTGGCGCGCTGCTCGTCGGTCTCGCCGTAGACGCCGGGCGAGAGGACCATCGCGCCGAAGCCGATGGCGGAGCTGGTGAGGCCGCCCAGGGTACGGGCGGGGAGGGCGGTTGCGGCGGTCACGGCGGGCTCCTGGTGGGCGCGGGCCGGCGGCGGGGCCGGCGACGACTGCTGACACCCATGATCTTCGTCGCCCCGGCCGGGACGCGTCCAAGAGTTGCGGTAATAGCCGGCGGTTATGGCCCGCCGGGGGAAGACCCGGGCGGACCTGAGCGGCCCCGGTCGGACCTGGGCGGGGAGCCCGTCCTGGGGCCCCGCCCGTGTTGCCGTGCCTCGGTGACGCCTCGCCGGCTATGCCGCGCCTTACGCCTCGCCCGCCGGGACGGTGGTGCGCAGGGCGCCGTCGAGGCCGGCGACCAGGACCGGCGTCTCGGGGCCGCCGAGGTCCCGGACGGCTGCGCGGTCCGCGTCCGCGGCGTGCTCGGCGTCGGTGACCACCGCTGCCGCCTCCAGGGACGTGGCGCCGCTGGCGACGGCCATCGCCACGGCCGTCTGCAGGGCGCTGAGCTGCAACGAGTCCAGGGCGACGGTGCCGGCGACGTAGGTGCGGCCGGTCTCGTCGCGTACGGCGGCACCTTCGGGCACGCCGTTACGGGCCCGCGCCGAGCGCGCGAGCGTGATGATCTTGCGGTCTTCGGGGTCCAGCGGTGCGGCTTCGGTCATACCGGCGAGCATATGCGCCGGCCCCGCGGCGTGAGGAAGAAGGTGGCTGCCCCGGACCCCCGTGGCCGGGGCAACCTGCGCGGCAAGATTTCTCGGACGATTTCTCTCCCGCAGGACGGCCGCCTTTCGGCGACCGCCCGAAGATCCTTCCATGGCGCGCCGCGAAGAATCCAGCCCCACCGGAAATGGCTTCCAGAACATTTCCGGTGCACTGCAGATAAGTAGCGCCGGAGGCAGCGGGCGCCGAAAGTTAAGTGCCGGAGCACTCGCTCGTTTCAGCTTCTTGTTTCGACCGCCGATTTCGGCATTTCCCGGGTGCGCCCGGATTATGCGGAGAGCTCTCCGGCGTCCGTGGCCCGCACCGGCTCGCAGAGCACCGTGACGATCTTGTTGCGGCGGCCGGCCGGTGATTCGGCGGTCAGCCGCAGCGCCTTCAGCTCGGGGTCGGCGGCCGTGTCGGAGAGGTCCACCTCGGCCGTGGCACCGGCGATCGGGACCCGGCCGAGCAGCTTGGCGAGCAGCCCGCCGACCGTCTCGACGTCCTCGTCGTCCAGCTCCGCCAGGCCGTACAGCTCGCCGAGGTCGCCGATGTCGAGGCGGGCGGTGACGCGGTAGCGGCCGTCACCGAGGTCCTCGACCGGCGGCAATTCCCGGTCGTATTCGTCGGTGATCTCGCCGACGATCTCTTCGAGAATGTCCTCGATGGTGACGATTCCGGCGGTGCCGCCGTATTCGTCGATGACCACCGCGACGTGATTGCGGTCCTGCTGCATTTCGCGCAGCAGATCACCGGCATTCTTGGTGTCCGGCACGAAGACCGCGGGCCGCATGGCCGTGGAGACCAGCTCGGTCTCCGCGTCGCGGCTGATGTGGACCTTGCGGGCCAGATCCTTCAGATAGACCACGCCGACGATGTCGTCCTCGTTCTCGCCGGTCACCGGGATGCGGGAGAAACCGGAGCGCAGGGCGAGGGTCAGCGCCTGCCGGATGGTCTTGAACCGCTCGACGGAGACCAGGTCCGTGCGCGGCACCATCACCTCGCGGACGAGGGTGTCGCCGAGCTGGAAGACGGAGTGCACCATCCGGCGCTCCTCGTCCTCGATCAGCGACTCCTTCTCGGCGAGGTCGACCAGCGACCGCAGCTCGGCCTCGGAGGCGAACGGGCCCTTGCGGAAGCCCTTGCCGGGGGTGAGGGCGTTGCCGATGAGGATCAGCAGCTGCGGGATCGGGCCCATGATGCGGGCCAGCGGCAGCAGGACGTAGGCGGCCGCGGTGGCGGTGTTCAGCGGGTGCTGGCGGCCGATCGTCCGCGGCGAGACGCCGACCGCGACATAACTGACCAGCACCATCACGGCGATGGCGACGGTCAGCGCCTGCCAGGTCTCGTCGAACGAGCGCAGGCAGGCGTAGGTGACCAGGGCGCCGGCGGCCATCTCGCAACCGACCCGCACCAGCAGGGCGACGTTGAGGTAGCGGGTGGGGTCGGCGGCGACCTGGGCGAGCTTGGCGCTGCCGCGGCGGCCGGAACGGACCGCCTCCTCGGCGCGGAAGCTCGTCGTACGGGCCAGGCCGGCCTCCGCGCAGGCGGCGAGCCAGGCGATCACGACGAGCAGGACCGCGACCGCGATCAGCTGGGTGGTCATCACGGGCGCCCGTCAGGTCACGGTGGGCGCCGGCGAGGGGCCGGTCAGTCCCCGCTCGCCGCGCCAGCCGTCGACGATCGCCGCCTGGAGGCCGAACATCTCGGCCTTCTCGTCGGGCTCCTCGTGGTCGTAACCGAGGAGGTGGAGGACGCCGTGCACGGTCAGCAGCTGGAGCTCCTCGTCCATGCTGTGCCCGGTCGGCGCCTCCTCGCCCTGCTTCTTCGCGACCTCCGGGCAGAGCACGATGTCACCGAGCAGGCCCTGCGGGGGCTCCTCGTCGTCCTTGGCCGGCGGACGCAGCTCGTCCATCGGGAAGGACATGACATCGGTCGGTCCGGGCAGGTCCATCCACTGCAGATGGAGTTGCTCCATGGCCTCGGCGTCCACGACGATCACGGACAGCTCGGAGAGCGGGTGGATGCGCATCCGGCCGAGGGCGTAGCGGGCGACGTCCAGGATCGCCTGCTCGTCGACCTCCGTGCCGGATTCGTTGTTGACGTCGATGGACATGGGGCGTTGCGTCTCGCTTCTCGTTCGCGCGGTGCGTCCGGCTCACTGGCCGTTGCGGCTGTCGTACTTCTCGTAGGCGTCGACGATACGGCCGACGAGCTTGTGCCGGACCACATCCTGGCTGGTGAGCAGGGAGAAGTGCACGTCGTCGACGCCTTCCAGGATTTCCCTGACCTGGCGCAGACCGCTCTTGGTGCCGCCGGGGAGGTCGACCTGGGTGACGTCGCCGGTGACGACGATCTTCGACTCGAACCCGAGGCGGGTGAGGAACATCTTCATCTGCTCGGGGTTCGTGTTCTGCGCCTCGTCGAGGATGATGAACGCGTCGTTCAGCGTCCGGCCGCGCATGTACGCCAGCGGCGCGACCTCGATCGTGCCCGCGGCCATCAGGCGCGGGATGGAGTCGGGGTCGAGCATGTCGTGCAGCGCGTCGTAGAGCGGGCGCAGATACGGGTCGATCTTCTCGTAGAGGGTGCCGGGCAGGAAGCCCAGCCGCTCGCCGGCCTCGACCGCGGGGCGGGTCAGGATGATGCGGTTGACCTGCTTGGCCTGGAGCGCCTGGACGGCCTTGGCCATCGCCAGATACGTCTTGCCGGTACCGGCCGGGCCGATGCCGAAGACGACGGTGTGCTTGTCGATGGCGTCGACGTAGCGCTTCTGGTTGAGGGTCTTGGGACGGATCGTCCGCCCGCGGTTGGAGAGGATGTTCTGGGTGAGCACCTCGGCGGGCGTCTCGCTCACCGCGCCCTCGCCGTTCTCCGCCGCGCGCAGCATGGCGATCGAGCGTTCCACCGCGTCCTCCGTCATCGGTTGCCCGGTGCGGAGCACCAGCATCATCTCGTCGAAAAGGCGCTGGACGAGGGCCACTTCCCGGGCGTCGCCCACCGCGCTGACTTCGTTGCCCCGGACGTGGATGTCGGTCGCCGGGAAGGCTTTTTCGATCACTCGCAGGAGCGAGTCTCCGGACCCCAGGACCGTCACCATCGGGTGCTTGGCCGGGACGGTGAACTGGGCGCTCGCCTGCGGTTCCATGGGTGTCTGCGTCATAGGGCGGCTCGGTGGCCTGCTCAACCCCCATCCTTTGCTCATGAAGACGTGCCGAGGAGGTGCCTGGCGGCACGGCCTCCTTGCGATACAAGAGTACGACGGGGCACCGACAGGCCCGAGAGTTTTTCCTGGCGGCCGGCCTGAGCTGGGGTTTCGGCGCGGGGCTCAGGCCGGGCGGCGGAAGCCGATCGTGGGGACCGCGCGGGCCAGCGGCGCCGGACGGTAGGCCGCGGGCAGCACCTCGTCGAGGAAGGCGTACTGCCGGCGCAGCGCACCCGGGGCACCCGCCTCGCACAGCCGCACCTGCTGCCACCAGGCGGCGATCTCCGCCCAGCCCGGCGCGGACAGCGACCCGCCGAACTCCTGCACGGACAGCGCGGCGCTCAGGCCCGCGAACGCCAGCCGGTCGGTGAGCGGCCAGTCGGCCAGGGTGCCGGTGACGAAGCCCGCCACGAAGACGTCGCCGGCGCCGGTCGGGTCCAGCGCCTCCACCGCGATCGCCGGCACCTCGGCGGTCTCGCCGGTCCGCCCGTCCACCGCGTACGCGCCCTCCGAACCCAGCGTGACGACGGCCAGCGGCACCCGGTCGGCCAGCTTGCGGGCGGCCGCACGCGGGCAGGTCGTGCGGGTGTAGCGCATCGCCTCCTCGGCGTTGGGCAGGAACGCCTCGCAGTGTTCGAGGTCGGCGAGGTCGGCCGGGTCCCAGCGGCCGCTGTCGTCCCAGCCGACGTCCGCGAAGATCCGGCTGCCGCGGCCGGCCGCGCACTCCAGCCAGGGCTCCCGCCGGCCGGGCACGAGCGAGGCGACGCAGGCCCGGGACGGCGGCGGGCAGCCCGGTGCGTGCCGGCCGTCGAAGGTGAAGTCCGGGGGCGGTGCCTGATGGCCGTGCGAGACCATCGTGCGCTCGCCCTCGTACGCCATGGAGACGGTGACCGGGGAGTGCCAGCCGGGGACCGTGCGTGACAGCGACAGGTCGATGCCCTCGCCCTCTTCGAGCGCCTCCCAGCAGTACTCGCCGTACTTGTCGTCACCGAAGGCCGCGGCCAGGGAGGTGCGCAGGCCGAGCCGGGCCAGGGCGGTGGCCATGTTGGCGACGCCACCGGGGCTGGAGCCCATGCCGCGGGCCCAGGATTCGGTGCCGCGGACCGGGGCGGAGTCCAGGCCGGTGAAGATGATGTCGAGGAAGACCGTGCCGGTGAGGTAGACGTCGGTGCGCGGATCGCCGTCCGCCCGTACGCCGGCCAGCGGGTCGAGGCCCGGTGGCATCTCGGCCGGGCCCGTGGGCGGATGGACATCACGTCGGCTGGTCACCGTGCACGCCCCTCTCGTATCGGCACGTGCCGCCAGTGTGCCTGATGCTGCGGTACGTTCCGCCCCATGAGGCTCACGATTCTCGGCGGTGGCGGCTTCCGGGTGCCGCTGGTCTACCGCGCGCTCCTGGCCGACCCGGCGGACTCCGTCTCCGAGGTGGTGCTGCACGACACCGACACCCGGCGGGTGGCGGTCATCGCGGAGGTGTTGACACGGCTTGCCGAGGGGCATCCGGCGCCGGTGCCGGTCCGGGTCGCGCAGAGCCTGGACGAGGCGCTGGCCGGGGCGGACTTCGTGTTCTCGGCGATCCGGGTGGGCGGCACGGCCGGCCGGATACGCGACGAACGCATCCCGCTGGCCGAGGGCGTGCTGGGCCAGGAGACGGTGGGCGCGGGCGGGGTCCTGTACGGCCTGCGGACGATCCCGGTGGCGCTGCACATCGCCGAGCGGGTCGCCCAGCTCGCGCCGGCGGCCTGGGTCATCAACTTCACCAACCCCGCCGGCATGGTGACCAAGGCGATGTCCCAGGTGCTCGGCGACCGCGTCATCGGGATCTGCGACTCCCCCGTCGGGCTGGTGCGCCGGGCCGCGCGGGCGGCGGGACTGGACCCGGCGGCCTTCGAGAGCGGCCGGGTCGGCTACGACTACGTCGGCCTCAACCACCTCGGCTGGCTGCGGTCGTTGACGTTCGAGGGCACCGACCTGCTGCCGCGCCTGCTGGGCGACGACGCCGCGCTGGCCTCCTTCGAGGAGGGCCGGCTGTTCGGCGCGGAATGGCTGCAGACCCTGGGCGTGCTCCCGAACGAGTACCTGCACTACTACTACTTCCGCCGCGAGACCCTCGACTCCCTCCGGGACACCCCGGAGACCCGCGGCGAGTTCCTCGACCAGCAGCAGGGCGGCTTCTTCGAGCGGGCTGCGGCGGCCGGCGGCCCGGACGCGGTGTACGCGCTGTGGGAGCGGACGCGGCTGGAGCGCGAGGAGACGTACATGGCGCACAGCCGGGAGGCCAGCGGCGGCTGGGAGCGCGACAGCCACGACCTGGAGGGCGGCGGCTACGACCGGGTGGCGCTGGCGCTGATGCACGCCATCGTGCGGGACAGCGGCACCCGGCTGATCCTGAACGTCCGCAACGGCACGACGGTGCCGCAGCTGGCGCCGGACGCGATCGTGGAGACGGTGTGCGAGGTGACCGCGCACGGCGCCCGGCCGCTGCCCTGCGGCCCGCTGCGCGAGGACCAGTTGGGGCTGATGCTCCAGGTCAAGGCGGTCGAACGGGCGGCGGTGGTGGCCGCCACCCGCAAGGACCGCGGCGCGGCCCTGCGCGCCCTGGCCCTGCACCCCCTGGTGGACTCCCCCGCGGTGGCCGCCCGCATCCTGGAGCGGGCGGCCAAGGAGGGCTGAGGACAGCCACGGACCGGTCCTTCGGCCCCGGAGCACCCGCCGCCCCGGAACCCGGAACCCGGACCCCGGAACCCGGGACCCGGAATACCTTCCGCCCCGGGAGGACCCGGAATACTCTCCGCCCCGGGACCCGGAATACCCCTCGCCCCCGCCGCGTTGTGGCCCCGCAGGGGGCGCTCGTGTCCCCTACGGGATCTGTTCGCCCGAGCCCTACGGGATGCGTGCGCCCGGACCCCCCGTGGCTGGCTCAGCGACCCGCCGCCTCAGCGACCCGCCGCCTCAGTGCCCCCGCTTGAGCCACTCGTCCAGGTGCGGTGCCTCCGCCCCGATCGTGGTGGGGTCGCCGTGCCCGGTGCGTACGACCGTCTCCGGTGGCAGGGTCAGCAGCCGGTCCCGGATCGACGCGACGATCGTCGGGAAGTCCGAGAAGGACCGGCCAGTTGCGCCCGGGCCGCCCTGGAAAAGGGTGTCGCCGGTGAAGACGGTGCCCAGGTCGGGGGCGTGGAGGCAGACCGCCCCGGGTGCGTGACCGGGGGTGTGCAGCACGGTCAGGTCCGTACCGGCGATGGTCAGGACCTGGCCGTCGGCCAGGTCCGCGTCCGGGACCGTACCGGGATGGGTCATCTTCCACAGCGGCAGGTCGGCCGGGTGCAGATGGATCCGGGCGCCGGTGCGGGCGGCCAGCGCCGGGGCGGCGTCGATGTGGTCGTTGTGCGCGTGGGTGCAGATGATCGCGCGCAGCGTCCGGCCGGCCAGCGCCTCGAAGATGGCGTCGGCGTCGTGCGCGGCGTCGATGACGATCGCCTCGTCGTCGTTCCCGACGATCCACACGTTGTTGTCGACGTCCCAGGTGCCGCCGTCGAGCGAGAACGTCCCCGAGGTGACGAGGTGGTCGATCCGCGCCGCCATCAGAGCGTCACCACCGAACGCAGCACGTCGCCGGCGTGCATCCGGTCGAAGGCCCGCTCGACGTCGTCGATGCCGATGGTCTCGGTGACGAACGCGGAGAGGTCGATCCGGCCCTGCTGGTGCAGGTCGATCAGCATCGGGAAGTCGCGGGACGGCAGGCAGTCGCCGTACCAGGAGGACTTCAGCGCGCCGCCGCGGCCGAACACGTCCAGGAGCGGCAGTTCCAGGGTCATGTCCGGGGTGGGCACGCCCACCAGGACGACCGTGCCGGCCAGATCGCGGGCGTAGAAGGCCTGTTTGTACGTCTCGGGGCGGCCGACCGCCTCGATGACGACGTCCGCGCCGAAGCCGCCGGTCAGTTCGCGGATCGCCTCGACGGGGTCGGTGGTACGGGAGTTGACGGTGTGGGTGGCGCCCATGGTGCGCGCGATGTCCAGCTTGCGGTCGTCGATGTCGACGGCGATGATCCGGGCCGCGCCGGCCAGCCGGGCGCCGGCCACGGCCGCGTCACCGACCCCGCCGCAGCCGATGACCGCGACCGAGTCGCCGCGGGTGACCCCGCCGGTGTTGATCGCGGCGCCGATGCCGGCCATCACCCCGCAGCCCAGCAGGCCGGCCACCGCGGGCGACACCTCCGGGTCGACCTTGGTGCACTGCCCCGCGGCGACCAGCGTCTTGTCGGCGAAGGCGCCGATGCCGAGCGCCGGCGTCAGCTCCGTGCCGTCCTTCAGCGTCATCTTCTGGCGGGCGTTGTGGGTGTCGAAGCAGTATTGGGGGCGGCCGCGCAGACAGGCCCGGCACTGGCCGCACACCGCACGCCAGTTGAGGATGACGAAGTCCCCCGGCGCGACGTCCGTGACCCCGGCGCCGACCGACTCCACGACGCCGGACGCCTCGTGGCCGAGCAGGAACGGGAACTCGTCGTTGATGCCGCCCTGCTTGTAGTGCAGATCGGTGTGGCACACCCCGCACGCCTGGATCTTCACCACGGCCTCGCCGGGACCCGGGTCCGGCACCAGGATCGTCTCCAGCCGGACCGGTTCGTTCTTCCCCGGCGCGATCACGCCGCGCACTTCCTGTGCCATCGGAACAGCCCCTTTCAAAGATCGCTACGGGACCACTGTGGCGTGCTGCCACTGAGCCGTGCCTCACCGTACGCGTGCCGGGCGACCGCGCACAGGACCACGGCCGGGTTCATGATCCCCGGCGGGCGGCGACCGGGTACGGCCGCCGGTCCGGCCCGCCGGCGGCCACGGTCACCAGCGCGGGACGGCCGGGACGGTCCAGTCCGGGTCGGCGCAGCGCATGGCGGCGGCGTCGTCGCGGTCGCGCAGGCCGCCGTCGTCGGCCAGCCAGCGGCGGTGCAGCGCGGCGAGCCGGTCCCGGTCGAGGGTGACGCCGAGGCCGGGGGCGTCGCCGACGTCGACCTGACCGTCGCGGATCGCGATCCGCTCGGTGAGGACGTCCTCGGCCTGCCACGGGTAGTGGGTGTCGCAGGCATGGTGGAGGTTCGGCACGGTCGCCGCCACCTGGGTCATCGCGGCCAGGCTGATGCCCAGGTGGGTGTTGGAGTGCATGGACAGGCCGACGCCGAAGGTCCGGCAGACGGCGGCCAGTTCGCGGGTGGCGCGCAGCCCGCCCCAGTAGTGGTGGTCGCAGAGCACCACCTGGACGGCGCGGCGGCGGAACGCCTCGGCGATCTCGTCGAAGGTCGTCACGCACATGTTGGTGGCCAGCGGTACGCGGGTGCCGGCCGCCACCTCCGCCATCCGCGCGGTCCCGCCGGCCGGGTCCTCCAGGTACTCCAGGACGTCCGCCAGCTCGTCCGCGACCCGCAGCGAAGTGGCCGTGCTCCAGGCGCCGTTGGGGTCGAGCCGCAGCGGCCGGCCGGGGAACGCGGCGGCCAGCGCGCGGATCGCGGCGACCTCCCGCGCGGGCTCGAAGACGCCGCCCTTGAGCTTGAAGGAGGTGAAGCCGTAGGTGTCCGCGAACCGGCGGGCCTGGGCCACCACCCCGGCCGGGTCGAGTGCCGCGCCCCAGTCGTCCCGTTCGCCGCGGCCGCCGGGGTGTTCGGCCCACCGGTGGAAGAGGTACGCGCCGTATTCCACGCGGTCCCGGAGCTTGCCGCCGAGCAGGGCGTGGACCGGCAGTCCGGCGGCCCTCCCCCAGGCGTCCAGGCAGGCGACCTCGAAGCCGGAGAGGACCGACAGGCGCAGCTTCTCGGCGGTCCGGACGCCGCGCAGCCCGCCGGCGTGCACCGCGTCGCCGCCGGTGGCGTCCGGTGAGTCCCCGCACACCTCGGCGGCGAGCGCGGGCAGTCCGTTCAGGTCCGTGACCCGCCGGCCGATCAGCGCCGCGGCCAGCGGCCGGGCCAGGTCGAGATAGCCGGTGTCCCCGTAGGTCTCGCCGAGCCCGGTGACCCCGCCCTCGGTGACCAGCTCGATGATCAGCCGCGGGGTGTACGGCTGGTGTACGCCCTGGGTGTTGAGCAGCGGGGGGTCGGCCACCAGGATCGGGGTGAGCCGGATCTCGGCGATGGCGAGGGGGTGCGGGGCGTCGGTCATCCGGGGCTCCTACGGGGTACGACCGGCCCGCGGCCGGAATCGGTGGCACGGTCGGTGACGGGGCCGGTGGCATGGTCGTGACGGGGCCGGTGCCGCGGTCGGCAGCGACATGCTATTCACACATATAAACAGCATCCACACATGCAGGTGGAGGCTACGGAGACCCCTGCGGGCCGTCAATACCCCACCCCTTGCGGGAATTTCCCACCAAGGGTTGAATCTCCGCGCGTAGACCAAGGAATGAGGGGTCGTCAGCCCCTCGGAGTCCTGGGACCCACCACCCCGTTTCTCCAAGAGGAGCCGCGCATGCCCCGTCCCGACCGCTTCCGCTCCGGTCGCCTCCGCCCCGTCCTGTCGCGCCGCGCCCGCCTCGGTGCCGCGACGGTCGCCGCCCTCGTCGCCGGCACCGCCGTCTTCGGCGTCGGCCAGGCCACCGCCGAGCACTCCGTCCCGCGGACCGACAAGGAGATCCCCAACCTCACGCAGGTCCAGGACAAGATCAAGGCGTACTACGGCGACACGGTCACGGCCGACGGCGAGCACTACGCCTCCCCGCACAGCAACTACGCCCGCCAGGTCCGCGGCATCGAGGCCAAGGCCCGCACCTACCTGGACAAGGCGCTCGCCCGCCAGGCCCTGGCCGGCAAGAAGGCCAAGCCCGCCATCGTCCTCGACATGGACGACACCACCCTGCTCACGTACAACTACGAGCTCCAGGTCGGCTTCGCCTTCACCCCGCAGAGCCAGGACAAGTACCTGGAGCACACCGACATGGACCCGGTCTTCGGCATGAACCGGCTGGTCGACCGGGCCCGCGACAAGGGCGCCGAGGTCTTCTTCATCACCGGCCGCAAGGAGGCCCAGCGCGACTGGAGCGTGCGCAACCTCAAGAACGTGGGCTACGACGTGCCGCTGGACCGGACGCACGTCTACCTCAAGGACAAGGAGCACCCGCCCGCCTACCTGCCCTGCGGCAGCGCCTGCACGACCGTCGAGTACAAGTCCGGCACCCGCAAGCACATCGAGTCCCTGGGCTACGACATCGTCGCCAACTTCGGCGACCAGTACAGCGATCTGCAGGGCGGCTACGCCAACCGCACGTTCAAGCTGCCGAACCCGATGTACTACCTGCCGTAACGGCACAGGCTCGTCGTGACGGCCGACGTCGAATACCGTCACGACGGGCCCGTGGAGCCCGTGCTCAGCGTCGCTTGGGCACGGGCACCCGCATGAGGTCCTTGGCGATGGTCAGCTCACCGTCGTAGCCCGCGGCGCGGGCCTGCCGCGCGAACTCCGCGGGGTCGTCGTAACGCTGCGAGAAGTGCGTCAGCACCAGATGCCGCACCCCGGCCCGCACCGCCACCGCGCCGGCCTGGCCGGCCGTCAAGTGACCGTGATCGGCGGCCAGTTGGGCATCATCGTCCAGGAACGTGGACTCGATGGCGAGCATGTCCACGCCCTCCGCGAGCGCCTCGACGCCCTCGCACATCCGGGTGTCCATCACGAACGCGAACCGCTGGCCGGGGCGGCGCTCGCTCACCTCGTCCAGGGTGACGCCGTTCAGCTCGCCCTCCCGCTGGAGGCGCCCGACGTCCGGCCCGGTGATGCCGTGCTCCGCCAGCCGCTCCGGCAGCATCCGGCGCGCATCCGGCTCCACGAGCCGGTAGCCGTACGACTCGACCGGGTGCGACAGCCGCCGCGCCTCCAGGACGTACGCGGCGCAGCGGTCCAGCTCCCCGTCGGCCGCGACCGGCCGCTCGACCAGCCGGACGGTCTCGCGGTAGGCGGTCGCGTAGCGCAGCCGCTCGAAGAAGTGCTGGCCACTGGCCGGGAAGTGGGCGGTGACCGGGTGGGGCACCCGGTCGAGGTTGATCCGCTGGATCACCCCGGCGAGCCCGAGCGAGTGGTCGCCGTGGAAGTGGGTGATGCAGATCCGGTTGAGGTCGTGGGCCGCGACCCCGGCGCGCAGCATCTGGCGCTGCGTCCCCTCGCCGGGGTCGAAGAGCAGCCCCTGGCCGTCCCACCGCAGCAGATAGCCGTTGTGGTTGCGGTGCCGGGTGGGGACCTGGCTGGCGGTACCGAGGACGACCAGTTCACGTACGGACATGGCTGGTTACCCGGGGGGCCACTGGAGGCCGCGGCCGCCGAGGACGTGCAGATGGGCGTGGAAGACGGTCTGGCCCGCGCCGGAGCCGGTGTTGAAGACCACCCGGTAGCCGGTGTCCTCGACCCCGTCCCCGGCGGCGACCTCCCGGGCCTCGCGCATTATGTCGGCGACGACCTGCGGTTCGGCGGCGGCGAGGGCCGCGGCGTCCGGGTGGTGCACCTTGGGGATGATCAGGACGTGCGTCGGGGCCTGGGGGTTGATGTCGCGGAACGCGACGGTGGTCTCGGTCTCGCGGACGATGGTCGCCGGCACCTCCCCGGCCACGATCTTGCAGAACAGGCAATCGGCCTGCGGTTCTCCCGCCACCGTTGGCTCCTCCCAGCTCATCCCTCGTACGCACGGTGCGCACGGCCTCGGATGCTACCGGGCGAGCCGTGTGGGGCGTCGCAGCGACGGGGGGACCGGGATCACTAAGCTGTCCTTGATCGCTTTCGCCCACAACCGGGAGTTATGCACCATGGCAACCACGCGCACCGCCAAGACCCACTGGGAAGGCAACCTCCTGGAGGGCAAGGGCACCGTCGCCCTGGAGTCCTCCAAGGTCGGTACGTACGACGTGAACTGGCCCGCCCGCGCGGAGCAGCCGAACGGCGTGACCAGCCCCGAGGAGCTGATCGCGGCGGCCCACTCGTCCTGCTACTCCATGGCCTTCTCGCACGGCCTGGCCGGCAAGGGCTTCACCGTCGAGGCCCTGGACACCCAGGCCGACGTCACCTTCCAGCCCGGTGAGGGCATCACCGCGATCGCGCTGACCGTCAAGGCCCGGGTCCCCGGCCTGTCCGAGGCGGACTTCCAGGCCGCGGCCGAGGACGCCAAGAAGAACTGCCCGGTGAGCCAGGCGCTGGCCGGCGTCAAGAACATCACGCTGGCGGCCGAGCTGCTGAGCTGACGGGCGGCCGGCCGGCCGCCCGTGGCGGTCGGCCTTCGCTCGTGAACGGCGGTGCGCCGACGGGTCGTTGAGGCCGGTCGGCGCACCGTTGCGTGGAGGGGCGGCCGCGGTGCGGCGGGCTCGGATGCCGCGGTCGGGGCGGGCTCAGCCCCAGCGTCCGGTGCGGCCCAGCAGGAGGGCGGTGGCCGCGGTGCCGGCCGTGGAGGTGCGCAGGACGGTCCGGCCCAGGCGGTACGGCTTGGCGCCGGCCTCGGCGAAGAGGGCCAGCTCCTCCGGGGAGACGCCGCCCTCGGGCCCGACGACCAGCACGATCCGGCCGGTGGCCGGGAGCTCCGCGGTGGCGAGCGGGGCGCTGCCCTCCTCGTGGAGCACGGCCGCGAAGTCGGCGTCGGCGAGCAGGGCGGCCACCTGCTTGGTGGACAGCGGGTCCGCGACCTCCGGGAAGGTCAGCCGGCGGGACTGCTTGCCCGCCTCACGGGCCGTGGCCCGCCACTTGCCCAGCGCCTTGGCGGCCCGCTCGCCCTTCCACTGGGTGACGCAACGCGCCGCCGGCCAGGGCACGATGGCGTCCACCCCGGTCTCGGTCATGGTCTCGACGGCCAGTTCGCCCCGGTCGCCCTTGGGGAGCGCCTGGACGACCGTGATGGTCGGGTCCGGCGCCTCCTCGGTGCGCAGTTCGGCGACCGCGACGGTCAGCCGGTCCTTGCCCTCGGCGGCGGCCACCGTGCCGTGGGCGCCGGTCCCCTGACCGTCCGTCAGGACGACCTCCTCGCCGACCCGCAGCCGGCGCACCGACACCGCGTGCCGGCCCTCCGGCCCGTCGACGGTGACCGTGCCGCCCGCCCGTACGTGCGCGAGCGACTCGACGAGGAATACGGGCGCGGTCATGCGGCGCCCCCGGCGGCCGGTGCGTCACCGGGTCCCGTACGTCCGTCCCCGGATTCCGTGCTCCCCGTGAGGCCCAACCCGGCGCGGGCCGCGTCGAGTTCGGCCACGAGGACCTCCACCAGCCGGGCGGCCGGCAGCTCCCGGGCCAGCCGGTGCCCCTGACCGGCCCACAGGTTCAGGCCCTGCGCGTCGCCGGCCTTGGCCGCCGCCTTGCGGACCGTGGAGGTGAGGTAGTGGACGGCGGGGTAGGCGGCCGGTGCGTACGGGCCGTGCTCCCGCATGAAGCGGTTCACCAGGCCGCGGGCCGGCCGTCCGGAGAACGCCCGGGTCAGCTCCGTATGGGTGAAGAGGGGATTGGTCAGCGCCTGCTTGTGCAGCGGATTGGCGCCCGACTCCGGGGTGGCGAGGAAGGCGGTGCCGAGCTGCGCCATGGTCGCCCCGGCGGCCAGCACCGCCGCGATCTGCGCCCCGCGCATCAGCCCGCCCGCGGCGATCACCGGGATCTGCACGGCCTCCCGGACCTGTCCGAGCAGCGCCAGCAGGCCCAGCCCGGCGCCGGTCCCGTCGGCGTGCGGGTCGTCGCGGTGGGTGCCCTGGTGGCCGCCCGCCTCCACGCCCTGCACACAGACGGCGTCCGCGCCCGACCACTGCGCGGCCTGCGCCTCGGCCGCCGTGGTGGCCGTGACGATGGTGTACGTGCCGACCCTGGCGAAGGCGTCGAGGACCGCGCGGGAGGGGCAGCCGAAGGTGAACGACACCACCGGCACCGGGTCCTCGCGCAGGATCGCGAGCTTGGCCTCGTAGCCGTCGTCGGTGGGCTCGTCGGTGTCGCCGAGCTCGGTCTCGTACCACGTGGCCTCGCCGGCGAGCTGCTCGCGGTACGCCTCGACGGCGGAGTGATCGGCGAGCGACGGCTGCGGCATGAAGAGGTTGACGCCGAACGGCCGGTCGGTCAGCGACCGCAGCTGTTTGATCTCCTGGTACATGCCGTCGGCGGTTTTGTAGCCGGCGGCGAGGAAGCCGAGACCACCGGCGCCACAGACGGCGGCGGCGAGTTCGGGTCCGGAGCCGCCGCCCGCCATGGGGGCCTGCACGATCGGATAGCGGCAGAGATCGGTCAGTGCGCTGGGCATGACCACATCGTGTCACGGGATGTGGCGGCGCCCCGCATCAGGGGCTCGGCGGGAGAGGGGGCCGGGGGACGGGGCCGGGGGCGGCATGCGCGGGGCGGGGGCGGCATGGGGAGGGGCTCAAAGCCTTAAGGGTGAGGGCGGGGCCTTAGGGGTGGGGCGAACGGATCCCGTAGGGGACACGAGCGCCCCCTGCGGGGCCACAACGGCGAGGTGCCCGGCGGATATTCCCGCCGGGCACCCCGTCGTTCGTGGCTACGTCCGCTCCACGTGGCTCACGTCCGCTCCACGTGGCTCACGTCCGCTCCACGTGGCTCACGTCCGCTCCACGTGGCTCACGTCCGCTCCACGTGGCTGGCGCCCGTCCTAACGGCCGTTGAACGCGTCCTTCAGGCGGGAGAACAGCCCCTGCTGGCCCGGCTGGAACTGGCCCGTGGGGCGTTCCTCGCCGCGCAGCTTGGCGAGCCGCCGCAGCAGCTCCTCCTGCTCCGGGTCGAGCTTGGTCGGGGTCTGGACCTCGACGTGGACGATCAGGTCGCCCCGGCCGTTGCCGCGCAGATGGGTCACGCCGCGCTGGTGCAGCGGGATCGACTGGCCGGACTGCGTACCGGGCCGGACGTCGATCTCCTCCACCCCGTCCAGCGTCTCCAGCGGGCACTTCGTGCCCAGCGCCGCCGCCGTCATCGGGATGGTGACCGTGCAGTGCAGATCGTCGCCGCGCCGCTGGAAGACCGGGTGCGGCAGCTCGTGGATCTCGACGTAGAGGTCGCCGGCCGGGCCGCCGCCGGGGCCGACCTCGCCCTCGCCGGCGAGCTGGATCCGGGTGCCGTTGTCGACACCGGCCGGGATCTTGACGGTCAGCGTACGGCGGGAGCGGATCCGGCCGTCGCCCGCGCACTCCGGGCACGGCGTCGGCACGACCGTGCCGAAGCCCTGGCACTGCGGGCAGGGGCGGGACGTCATGACCTGGCCCAGGAAGGACCGGGTGACCTGCGAGACCTCACCGCGGCCGCGGCACATGTCACAGGTCTGCGCCGACGTGCCGGGGGCGGCGCCCTCGCCGCTGCAGGTCGTGCACACCACGGCGGTGTCGACCTGGATGTCCTTGGTCGTGCCGAAGGCCGCCTCGTTCAGCTCGACGTCGAGCCGGATCATGGCGTCCTGGCCGCGGCGGGTGCGCGACCGCGGACCGCGCTGCGAGGCGGTGCCGAAGAACGCGTCCATGATGTCGGAGAAGTTGCCGAAGCCGGCACCGAAGCCGCCCGCGCCACCGGCGCCACCGGACTGCGAGAGCGGGTCGCCGCCGAGGTCGTAGACCTGCTTCTTCTGCGGATCCGACAGGACCTCGTAAGCGGCGTTGATCTCCTTGAACCGCTCCTGGGTCTTCGGGTCCGGGTTCACGTCCGGGTGCAGCTCGCGCGCCAGCCGGCGGAAGGCCTTCTTGATCTGGTCCTGCGAGGCGTCACGGCTGATGCCGAGGACCGAGTAGTAATCCGTGGCCACTTACGACTCCGCGAGGATTTGTCCGACGTAACGTGCCACTGCGCGTACCGCTCCCATCGTTCCGGGGTAGTCCATGCGGGTCGGTCCGACCACGCCGAGTTTGGCGACTGCCTCGTCGCCCGAACCGTAGCCGACCGTGACGACCGATGTGGACGTCAGGCCTTCGTGGGCATTCTCATGCCCGATGCGTACGGTCATGCCCGAGTCCTTGGCTTCGCCGAGGAGCTTGAGCATCACCACATGCTCCTCGAGCGCCTCCAGCACCGGACGGATGGTCAACGGGAAGTCGTGCCCGAAGCGCGTGAGATTGGCGGTACCGCCGATCATCAGCCGCTCTTCGGTCTCCTCCACCAGAGTTTCCAGCAACACCGACAGCACTGTCGAGACCGTGCCGCGGTCGTCCTGCTCGAAGGACTCCGGGAGATCCTGCACCAACTGGGGCACATCCGTGAAACGGCGTCCCACGACCCGGCTGTTCAGCCGCGCCCGCAGGTCGGCCAGCGAGGTCTCGGCGAACGGCGTCTGGCAGTCGATGAGCCGCTGCTCGACCCGTCCGGTGTCGGTGATCAGGACGAGCATCAGCCGGGCCGGGGCCAGCGCCAGCAGCTCGACGTGCCGCACCGTGGACCGCGTCAGGGACGGGTACTGCACGACCGCGACCTGCCGGGTCAGCTGCGCCAGCAACCGGACCGTGCGCCCCACGACGTCGTCGAGGTCGACCGCGCCGTCGAGGAAGTTCTGGATCGCCCGCCGCTCGGGGCTGGACAGCGGCTTCACGCCGGCCAGCTTGTCGACGAAGAGGCGGTAGCCCTTGTCGGTCGGGATCCGCCCGGCGCTGGTGTGCGGCTGGGCGATGAAGCCCTCTTCCTCCAGGGCCGCCATGTCGTTGCGGACGGTCGCCGGGGAGACCCCGAGCTGGTGGCGTTCCGTGAGTGCCTTGGAGCCGACCGGCTCCTCCGTCCCGACGTAGTCCTGGACGATGGCGCGCAGCACTTCGAGCCTGCGTTCACTGAGCATCCCGCGCACCTCCAGCCGGCCGTCGCCGTCTCGTCTGTCTCCTGGCACTCACCCGGGCCGAGTGCCAGACCCTGAGCCAGTGTACGGCCGGGTAGCACGACCACGGCAAGGGCGGCCGCACGGAGCACGCACCCGATGACCGTGTTCGGGCGATCTGCCGGGCAACGCTATCGCGATGGAGCTAGCGTCTCGGTATGCGCACAGCTTGGGAAGAGGCCGGGTGGGAACGGCTCGGTGAAGGTGTCGCCAGGCGCCGTATGCCGGGCTGGGACGAGACCGTGGGCGTGATCGCCGGGTCGGCCGGCGTCATGATCGTCGACACCGGCGCGACCCTGCGCGACGGCGCGGACCTGCGCCGGTCGGTCCGCGGGGTGCTGGGCCGGGAAGTGACGCATGTCGCGCTCACCCATCCGCACTTCGACCATGTGCTGGGCACCGCCGCCTTCGCGGGTGTGGCGGTGTTCGGCGCGGCCGGTCTCGCCGAGCTGTTCCGCCGCGACAAGGACGCGCTGCGGCACGACGCCGTCCGGCACGGCGTCGACCGGGACGCGGCCGCGGAGGCCGCCGATCTGCTGGTCACCCCGCACCACCACGTCCACGGCCAGCTGACCGTCGAGCTCGGCGACCGGCAGGTGCTGCTCGCCAACGTCGGGCCCGGCCACACCGCCCACGACCTGGCCGTCCTGGTGCCGGGCCGGCACGGCGACCCGGAGATCGTCTTCTGCGGCGACCTGGTCGAGGAGTCCGGCGAGCCGAGCGCCGGCCCCGACGCGCTGCCCCGGCAGTGGCCCGCCGCGCTGGACCGGCTGCTGGCGCTCGGCGGCGACGACGCGCGGTACGTGCCCGGCCACGGCGCCGTGGTGGACGCCGCCTTCGTCCGCGCCCAGCGCGACGCCCTGGCGGCCCGCTTCGGCGTCCCGCCGTCCTCCTGACCCGGCTGCGCCGTTTCCCGGGCAGAACGTCTCCCGGGTTCCCGGGCAGAACGTCTCCCGCACTCCGTCCTCCCGATAGAAAAGGCCCATGCAGAGCAAGCGCTACAGCCCCGACCTCACCCCGCCCTGGAAGAAGCAGCGGCCCGCGCCGGAGGTCCCGGCCGAGCCCGATCTCGTCGTCGAGGAGGTCGCCACGGGCTTCTGCGGGGCGGTGATCCGCTGTGAGAAGACCGCCGAGGGCCCGACGGTCACCCTGGAGGACCGCTTCGGCAAGCACCGGGTCTTCCCGATGGTCCCGCGCGGCTTCCTGCTGGAGGGCAAGGTCGTCACGCTCGTCCGCCCGCGGAACCGGCCGGCCCCGAGCGGCCCGGCCCGTACGGCGTCGGGTTCACTCGCCGTCCCCGGCGCCCGCGCCCGGGTCGCGCGCGCCGGGCGCATTTACGTGGAGGGCCGGCACGACGCGGAGCTCGTCGAGCGGGTCTGGGGCGACGATCTGCGCATCGAGGGCGTCGTCGTGGAGTACCTGGAGGGCGTCGACGACCTCCCGGCGATCGTCCGGAGCTTCGCGCCGGGGCCGGACGCCCGGCTGGGGGTGCTGGTGGACCACCTCGTACCGGGCTCGAAGGAGTCCCGGATCGCGGCCGAGGTGACGGGCGAGCACGCGCTCGTCGTCGGCCACCCGTACATCGACGTGTGGGAGGCGGTGAAGCCGTCCTCGGTGGGCATTCCGGCCTGGCCGTCGGTGCCGCGCGGGCAGGACTGGAAGACGGGCGTGTGCCGGGCGCTGGGCTGGCCGGAGAACACCGGCGCGGCGTGGCAGCGGATCCTGTCGTGCGTGCGGTCCTACAGGGACCTGGAGCCGGCGCTGCTGGGGAGGGTGGAGGAGCTGATCGACTTCGTTACGGTCGGCGATGCCGTTTGACTTGCGACCCACCGCCCAACTGCCCTTGCCTGCCGATGTGTTGTCGGCAGGCAAGGAGCGGGCGCGATCCGGCAGCCGGGTCCGGGGGCGTGATCACTCCGTCGAGTGATCAGTCCACCAGATCCCGCACCACCGCGTCGGCCAGCAGCCGCCCGCGGAGTGTCAGGACGGCCCGGCCCTCCTCGTAGGGCCCCGCCTGCAGCAGGCCGTCGGCCCGTGCCCGCTCGGCCGCCCGGGCGCCCGCCGGGGCGAGGAGGTCCAGCGGGCAGCCGTCCGCGAGGCGCAGTTCGAGCAGGATGCGTTCCACCCGGCGGTCCTCGTCGGCGAGGATCTCGCGGCCCGCGCCCGGGGAGCGGCCCTCGCCCAGTGCCTGGGCGTACGCGCCGGGGTGCTTCACGTTCCACCAGCGGACGCCGCCGACGTGGCTGTGCGCCCCGGGGCCGGCGCCCCACCAGTCGGCGCCGGTCCAGTACAGCTCGTTGTGGCGGCAGCGGGCGGCTTCGGTGGTGGCCCAGTTGGAGACCTCGTACCAGGAGAAGCCGGCCGCGGTGAGCCGCTCCTCGGCGATGAGGTAGCGGTCGGCGTGCACGTCGTCGTCGGTCATCGGGACCTCGCCGCGGCGGATCCGGCGGGCCAGCTGGGTGCCCTCCTCGACGATCAGGGCGTAGGCGGAGATGTGGTCGGGGCCGGCGCCGAGCGCGGCGTCGAGCGAGGCCCGCCAGTCGTCGTCGGACTCGCCGGGGGTGCCGTAGATCAGGTCGAGGTTGACGTGCTCGAAACCGGCGGCGCGGGCCTCGCCGACGCAGGCCTCGGGGCGGCCGGGGGTGTGCGTGCGGTCGAGGATCTTCAGGACGTGCTGCCGGGCGCTCTGCATGCCGAAGGAGACCCGGTTGTAGCCGGCCGCGCGCAGCTCGGAGAGGTAGCGCGGGTCGACGGAGTCGGGGTTGGCCTCGGTGGTGATCTCGGCGCCGGCTGCCAGGCCGAATTCCTCCCGGATGGCGGCGAGCATCCGGCCCAGGTCGGCGGCCGGGAGGAGGGTCGGGGTGCCGCCGCCGACGAAGACCGTCTCGACCGGGCGGGGGTCGTCGCCGAGGACCTTGCGGGCCAGCCGGATCTCCTCCACGACGGTGTCGGCGTAGTTGTCGCGGGAGGCCAGCGCCCCGCCGGAGCCGCGCAGCTCGCTCGCGGTGTAGGTGTTGAAGTCGCAGTAGCCGCAGCGGGTGGCGCAGTACGGCACGTGCAGATAGAAGCCGAGGGGCCGGCCGGCCGCCGCCGCCAGCGCATGACCGGGCAGCGCCCCGTCGTCGGGCATCGGCTCACCATCAGGCAGTGCGGAAGGCATGGGAACCATTGTCCGTCATCGCACCGACAGCGCGGTTCGCGCGCGGGCGGCGGGCGCCCCGTAGGCCCCGGTGGTGCCTACGCCGGGCCGCCCGCCGCCTGGAGGACGAGCAGGGCCAGGTCGTCGTCGGGCGGGTCGGGGGCGAAGGCGTGCACGGTGTGGCGGATGTGGTCGGCGAGGGCGGTGGCGCCCAGTCCGGCGCCCGCGGCGAGGGCGGTGGCCAGGCCGTCCTCGTCGTCGAACAGCCGCCCGCCCGAGCGCCGCTCGGTGACCCCGTCGGTGACGCACAGCAGGGTCTCCCCCGGGCGCAGGTCGAACGATTCGCTCACGTACGCCGCGTCCTCGACGACGCCCAGCAGCATCTGCGGTGCCGCGACCGTGCGGACCGCGCCGTCCGTGCCCAGCACCAGCGGGAGCGGGTGGCCGGCGCTGGCGAGGGTGCAGCGGGCGCCGCCGGCCCCGCCCGGGTACGGGGCGATCTCGCCGTAGAGCAGCGAGAGGAAGCGGGCCTGTTCGCCCTCCTCGCGGATCTCCACCGGTGCCTCGGCGCCGGCTCCGGCCGCCGCCACCGCCGCGGCGACCGCCGCGACCGAGTCCGCGGCCTCCCGGGCCATGGTCTTGTTGAGCCGGTCGAGCACCTCGGCGACGCCGAAGCCGTCCCGGGCCAGCAGCCGCAGCACCGGCCGGGCCAGGCCGGTCACCGCGGCCGCCTCCGGGCCGCTGCCGCAGACGTCGCCGAGCGCGAAGCACCAGCGGCCGTCGCCGGCGTCGAAGAGGTCCCAGAAGTCGCCGCCCGCCCAGGCGCCCTCGCGCGGCTCGTAGACCACCGCGGACGCCACGCCGGGCACCTGCGCCCGGCCCCGGGGCAGCAGCCGGCGCTGCAGGACCTGGCTGATGCGCTCCTGGCGGCTGTAGGCCCGGGCGGTGGCCACCGCGCGGGCGACCCGGCGGCCCAGGTCCTCGATCAGCCCGACGACCTCGTCGGGGAAGCGCGGCAGGCCGCCGCGGCCGAGCAGCAGCGTGCCCAGCCGGCGGCCGCCGGCGACCAGGGGGCAGGCGAGCGCGGCACCGCCCGGCCGGTCGCCGTCGGGGCGCTCGCCGCCCGGGAGGGCGTAGGCCGGCAGGACGTGGCCCGGCAGGTCCGGCAGCGCGTGGCCCGGCAGCTCCCGCAGCTCCGGCAGGCCGTGCCCGCCCGGGGGACCGTCGCCCGGGCGGTCGGCGTCCGGGTGGTCGTGGTCCTGGTCCTCGCCGTCCGGGTCGTGCGGCCAGGGCCAGGGGACGGCGGCGGGTGCGGCGCCCGGCGGGGCGTCGCCCCAGAAGTCCGGCGGCTGTTTCTCCAGCGCGGCGCGCAGGGTGTCGATCCGGCTCTCGCAGCTGTGCCAGACGCGGGCCAGCCGCTGTTCGTCGCCGCCGGTCGCGATGCCCCGGCCGGGGGCGCCGCCGTCGCCGTCGTGGAGCCACACCGCGCACCAGTCGGCGAGCCGCGGCACGATCAGCTGGGCGGCGAGCGCGGCGACCTGATCGGCGTCGAGCTGGCCGGAGAGCAGGTCGGAGGCCTCGGCGAGGAAGGACAGCGCGCCGTTGTCGACCCGGTCGGCGTCGAGTTCCTGGCGGTCGGCGCGGCGGGGTGCCGGGGCGAGGAGTTCGGCGGCCCGCAGCCCGCGCTGGAGCACCTCGTCGGCGTACGCGGCCGCGGCGTCGTCGTACGGGGCCGCGGGATCGTCGGCGGCGTGCGAGGGCGGGGGGTCGTAGGGCGCCCCCTGGTGACGCGCTCCCTCATGGGGAGCCCCCTCGTACCGCGCCCCCTCATGGGACGCCCCCTCGTACCGCGCCCCTTCGTACGGCGTCTCCTCGTACGCGGGCTCCGGCAGCGGGCGGGCGGCGGCCTCCGGGGCGGGCAGCGGCAGCCGGAACCACACGGTCTTCCGGTCGCGGCGGTAGGTGATGCCCCAGGATTCGGCGACCGCGCTGATCAGCTGGAGGCCGTGGCCGCCGCTCTCGTTCCGGGCGGTCTCGTCACGGGCACGGATCGGCTGGGTGGGGTGGCGGTCGGAGACCTCGATGACGACGGCGGGCGCGGGGGCGTCGTCCAGGTCCGGTCCGGGGCCCGGCTCCGGTTCCGCGGCGGGGTCCAGCCGGCAGCTCAGCTCGATGGTGGTGCCCGCGTGCACCACCGCGTTCGTCACCAACTCGCTCACCAGCAGCACCGCTTCGTCGGTGAGCCGGTCGGTGAACCGCTCGGTGCCGGGCAGCCGCTGGGCCGCCCACTCGTCGAAGGCGGACCGGACGCACCGCCGGGCGGCGGCCGCGGCCTGCGGGTCCCCGGGCAGACCGGCCCGCCGGGTGCGCGCGGCGGGGAGCCCGGGGCCGGCCGTCGTCGTGCGCGTCGCCGTGACGTCGTCCCGTGGAGACGAAGTTGTCGTCCTCATTGAGCAACTCCCGAACAGCTCCGCTGCAGCGCCGGATGCGCCACCGACAGAGTGACAGAAAGAGCGCAGCCATAAGCAGTGAGTCACGGAAGTGGGCGGTCAGAGCAGCCAATTCGGCTGACACGCCGGAGGAGTTGGCCGGGCGGGCCGGGTGGCGGCCGCGGCGCCGCGGTGCCGTGGCGCCACGGCCGTGGTGCGGGGCAGGCCCGTGGCCCACCCCGCACGCCGGCCGGGGACGGCGCGGCGGGTGGTTACGCCTCCCGGGTGCCCGCGTACATCTCGTCCAGCAGGTCCTTGAACGCCCGCTCCACCACCGGCCGCTTGATCTTGAGGCTCGGGGTGACCTCACCGTGCTCGATGTCCAGGTCGCGCGGCAGCAGCCGGAACTTGCGGATCTGCTGCCAGCGCTGCAGCCCCTCGTTGACCCGCTCGACGTAGCCGTCGACCAGCTCGCGGACCTGGTCGGTCGCGACGACCTCGGCGTACGTCTTGCCGGCCAGGCCGTGTTCCGCGGCCCAGCCCATGATCGTCGGCTCGTCGAGGGCGATCAGCGCGGTGCAGAAGTTCCGGTTGGCGCCGTGCACCAGGACGTTGGAGACGAACGGACAGACCGCCTTGAACTGGCCCTCCACCTCGGCGGGCGCGATGTACTTGCCGCCCGAGGTCTTGATCAGGTCCTTCTTGCGGTCGGTGATCCGCAGGTAGCCGTCCGGGGAGAGCTCGCCGATGTCGCCGGTGTGGAACCAGCCGTCCTCCTCCAGGACCTCGGCGGTCTTGTCCGGCAGGCCGTGGTAGCCCTGCATGATGCCGGGGCCGCGCAGCAGGATCTCGCCGTCCTCGGCGATCCGGACCTCGGTGCCGGGCAGCGGCTTGCCGACCGTGCCGGTGCGGTACGCCTCGCCGGGGTTGACGAAGCTGGCCGCGCTGGATTCCGTCAGGCCGTAGCCCTCCAGGATGTGGATGCCGGCGCCGGAGAAGAAGTAGCCGATCTCCGGAGAGAGCGCGGCCGAGCCGGAGACCGCGGCGCGCAGCCGCCCGCCGAAGGCGTCCCGCAGCTTGGCGTAGACGAGGGCGTCGGCGATCTTGTGCTTGGCGGCGAGCGCGAACGGCACGGAGGCGTTGCCGGTGCGGCGGAAGTTGTCCTGCGAGACCTTGGCGTACTCGCGGGCCACCTCGGCCGCCCACTGGAAGATCTTGTACTTGGCCCCGCCGCCCTGCCGGGCCTTGGCCGCGACGCCGTTGTAGACCTTCTCGAAGATCCGCGGGACGGCGGCCATGTACGTGGGCCGGACGACCGGCAGATTCTCGATGATCTTGTCGACCCGGCCGTCCACCGCGATCACATGGCCGGCCGCGATCTGGCCCGCGGTGAGCACCTTGCCGAAGACGTGTGCCAGCGGCAGCCAGAGGTACTGCACGTCCTCCTCGGTGACCATGCCGGTTGCCGGGATCGCCCGCGCCATGTACGCCCAGCAGTCGTGCGGCAGCTGCACGCCCTTGGGACGGCCGGTGGTACCGGACGTGTAGATCAGCGTGGCCAGCTGGTCGGCGCGCAGCGCGGCGACCCGCTCCTTGACGCACTCCGGGTGCTTCTCCAGATAGGCGTGACCGCGCTTCTCCAGGTCGGCGAGGCTGAGCACCCACCCCTCGGGGTCCTCGGGGGACGCCTCGGCGGCGGCCGCGTCGATGACGATGACATGCGCCAGGTCGGGCAGCTCGGCGCGGCGTTCCCGCGCCTTGGCGAGCTGGCCGGCGTCCTCGGCGATCAGCACCCGGCTGCCGGAGTCGGCGAGGATGTACGCGGTCTCCTCGGCGTTGGTGCTGGGGTAGACCGTGGTGGTGGCGGCGCCGGAGCACAGCACGCCGAGGTCGGCGAGGATCCACTCCACGCGGGTGTTGGCGGCCAGCGCGACCCGCTCCTCGGGCCGCACGCCCAGCGCGATCAGCCCGGCGGCCACGGCGTAGACCCGGTCGGCGGCCTCGGCCCAGCTGAGCGCCTTCCAGTCGTCCGGGCCCTGACCCGAGGCGGGAGGGACGGGATAGCGATAGGCCTCGATGTCGGGAGTGGCCGCGACCCGCTCCAGGAAGAGGTGTGCCACCGAAGGCGGCCGGTTTTCGATCAGCGTGTGGGTGTCCGTCACGGCGTCCTCCGGGGCCCGCTTCATTGCTGGTGACTCGCGAGTAACCTTTGAGCAGTGATCAGACTAGAGCGCGTTGCGCCGACACGTAAGGGGCTACGACCGACTGGTTCACGTTGTGACCAGTGCGATAGGTGTACGTAGCACGCGCATCGCCCGATTGCGAGCCGCGCCGATCACACCCACCAGACCACACCCGGCACACCCGGTTCCCGCCCTCGCGGAACGCCACGCTCCGCATTCATCCCGATGAGGGGCCCACGACTTCGGGGGGCAGGGAACGGCCATGGAGACGAAGCGGGGCGCCGGGTCCCGTACCGGACCCGGCGCCCCTCTTCCGCTGTGCGGCTACTGCCCGGCGGTCACTTCTTCGCCTTGGCGTCGCCGTCGGAGTCCGAGGACAGCACCGCGATGAAGGCCTCCTGCGGGACCTCCACGCTGCCGACCATCTTCATCCGCTTCTTGCCTTCCTTCTGCTTCTCCAGCAGCTTCCGCTTACGGGAGATGTCACCGCCGTAGCACTTGGCGAGGACGTCCTTGCGGATGGCGCGGACCGTCTCACGGGCGATGACCCGGCTGCCGATGGCCGCCTGGATCGGCACCTCGAAGCTCTGCCGCGGGATCAGCTCGCGCAGCTTGGCGACCAGCCGCACACCGTAGGCGTAGGCCTTGTCCTTGTGGGTGATCGCGGAGAACGCGTCCACCTTGTCGCCGTGCAGCAGGATGTCGACCTTCACCAGGTCGGCGACCTGCTCGCCGGTGGGCTCGTAGTCCAGCGAGGCGTAGCCACGGGTCTTGGACTTGAGCTGGTCGAAGAAGTCGAAGACGACCTCGGCGAGCGGGAGGGTGTAGCGGATCTCGACGCGGTCCTCGGAGAGGTAGTCCATGCCGAGCAGGTTGCCGCGACGGTTCTGGCACAGCTCCATGATCGCGCCGATGAACTCGCTGGGCGCAAGGATCGTGGCCCGGACGACGGGCTCGTGCACCTTGTCGATCTTGCCGCTCGGGAACTCGCTCGGGTTGGTGACCTCGTGCTCGGCGCCATCCTCCATGTCCACGCGGTAGACCACGTTGGGCGCGGTGGCGATCAGGTCCAGGCCGAACTCGCGCTCCAGCCGCTCCCGGATCACCTCCAGGTGCAGCAGACCGAGGAAGCCGACGCGGAAACCGAAGCCGAGCGCCGCGGAGGTCTCCGGCTCGTAGACCAGCGCCGCGTCGTTGAGCTGGAGCTTGTCGAGGGCGTCGCGCAGCTCGGGGTAGTCCGAGCCGTCGAGCGGGTACAGCCCCGAGAACACCATCGGCTTGGGGTCCTTGTAGCCGCCGAGCGGCTCCTCCGCCCCCTTGGAGAGCTGGGTGATCGTGTCACCCACCTTGGACTGCCGGACGTCCTTCACGCCGGTGATGAGGTAGCCCACCTCACCGACCGAGAGGCCCTCGGCCGGCTTCATCTCCGGCGAGTTCGTCCCGATCTCCAGCAGCTCGTGCGCGGCGCCCGTGGACATCATCTTGATGCGCTCGCGCTTGCCGAGCGTGCCGTCGACGACCTTCACGTACGTCACCACGCCGCGGTAGGCGTCATAGACGGAGTCGAAGATCATCGCGCGGGCGGGGGCGTCCTTGACGCCGACCGGGGCCGGCACCTCGCGGACGACCTTGTCGAGCAGCTCGGGCACGCCGACGCCGGTCTTGGCGGAGACCTTCAGCACGTCCTCGGGCTCGCAGCCGACCAGGTTGGCCAGCTCGGCGGCGAACTTCTCGGGCTGCGCGGCCGGCAGGTCGATCTTGTTGAGGACGGGGATGATCGTGAGGTCGTGCTCCATCGCCAGGTAGAGGTTGGCGAGGGTCTGGGCCTCGATGCCCTGGGCGGCGTCGACGAGGAGGATGCACCCCTCGCACGCGGCGAGGGAGCGCGACACCTCGTACGTGAAGTCGACGTGGCCGGGGGTGTCGATCATGTTGAGGATGTGGGTCGTGCCACTTCCCTCTTCGCCCTCGGAGGGGGCCCAGGGCAGCCGGACCGCCTGGGACTTGATCGTGATGCCGCGCTCGCGCTCGATGTCCATGCGGTCGAGGTACTGCGCGCGCATCTGCCGCTGGTCGACGACACCGGTGAGCTGGAGCATCCGGTCGGCGAGCGTCGACTTGCCGTGGTCGATGTGCGCGATGATGCAGAAGTTACGGAGGAGGGCCGGATCGGTACGGCTCGGCTCCGGCACGTTCGTAGGGGTCGCGGGCACGCAGGGTCCATTCAGTGAACGCGGGTAGGCGGGACTCGGGTATGTGACGTCTCCCCCCATGGTCCCATGAGCGACGCCCCCGGTCCGGTTCGGGCGGGTGTGCCCCGTGGCGCAGGGAGCTCCGGGGCGGGGCTTCGGGCGGGTGTGCCCTGTGGGGAAGGAGCTCCGGGCGGGGCTTCGGGCGGGGCTCCGGGGAGCGGGTCCGGTCCGGTTTGGGCGGCCGTAGACCCTGCTGGTAGCCTGGTCCACTGCGCTTCGTGCCCTCTCTCGTGCGCGGCGCAACTCGAAACTCCAACGAACCTGAAAAGGCTCTTTCGTGGCGAACATCAAGTCCCAGATGAAGCGGATCAAGACCAACGAGAAGGCTCGTCAGCGCAACAAGGCTGTCAAGTCGGCTCTGAAGACCTCGATCCGTCGCACCCGTGAGGCCATCGAGGCCGGCGACCTGCAGAAGGCCACCGCCGCCCAGGCCGAGGCTGCCAAGAAGCTCGACAAGGCCGTCAGCAAGGGTGTCATCCACAAGAACGCCGCCGCCAACAAGAAGTCGGCGCTGGCGAAGAAGGTCGCGACCCTCCAGGGCTGACCCGACCTTCGCGGGGATCTTCCCGGGCCCCGTCTCCTCCACGGAGCCCGGATCCGGACCTTGACCCCGCACTCGCAGTGCGCAGCTCCGCTGCCTCTGCACTTGCACTCCTGCACGACCCTGCCGACAGGGACCCAGCGGCCCCTCTCTCCGCTCCCTGACCGGTGCACCACCGCGCCGCACACGGCCTGCGTTCGCCACGCGGGTGCGGCGCACCCGGCTCACCGGCGGCCTCCACCGCCGACCGAGCCCGACTTTCCAAGACGAAGGCCCTTCCGCCCCTTCCCCGGGGTGGGGGGCCTTTGTCGTGGTTGCGGGGGTTGGAGCTTGGAGCCCACCCTGTCGTTGCGCGGGGCTCGTCGTGGAGCGGGGGCCTGTCGTGGAGCGGGGGCCTGTCGTGGAGCCGGCCCGTCGTGGAGCCGGCCCGTCGTGGACCGGGGGCAACCCGTCATGTGGCTGAGCCGGCTCCGAGCCGGGATCGATCCGCCGCGGAGCCGCAGCCACCTCGTCGTAGCGACGTGTGCAGACACACCTCCGCTGTCGTGGGGTTATTCGTCGTAGGGGCGTCCGAGGGCCGGGGTCCGTGTTCGGCCGGTCCGCTACTCTGCGGCCATGTCAACCTCGGGGGAGCCCTCTCAGCCGCACGGCCTGCCGCAGCCCAACCCCTACGGCCAGGTCCCCGCACCACCGCAGAATCCGGTGCCCGCGCAGCAGAATCCGTACGCGCAGCCGCATCCCGTGCCCGGACAGCCGGATCCGGCCGCCGGCCAGCCGACCCCGTCGCAGCCACCGATGCAGCCGCCCTCGCAGCCACCCGTCGGCAACTACGGCTACCCGCCGGTGGGCATGGGTGCTCCCGGGGCACCCACCGGGCCGGCCGGTGCTCCCGGCGGCAACGGCCGTGGCAGCGGCAGGGGTGCCTCCGGCTGGCTGTGGGCGATCGGCGGCGCGGTCGCCGCCTCCGCGATCTGGGGTTCGCTGCTGTTCGCCACCGGTGGTTTCTCCTCCGAGCCCAGCCCCGACCTCGCGGGCTACGCCTACACCGATGACCTGTGCGCGGCCACCTCGATGACGCCCTTCGAGAACGCCCACTACAAGACCAAGGCGAACACCGGCTCCTCCTCGAAGGACGCCAACCCTCAGCACAGCGGGGCCCGCCAGAAGTCGATGGACACCATGTGGTGCAACGTCGCACTGGAGCAGGAGAACGCGAGCTCCGCCACCTACTCCTCGACCTGGCTCTACACCAGCGCCACGCTGCACCGCACGGCCGACCCGGAACCGGAATTCGCCGACAACTACCGCGCGTACGAGAAGCAGGAGACCTCCATCGGCTACAAGGTCGAGTCCGTTCCGGGCATCGGCGACGAGGCCTACCTGGTGACGCGGAACGACTTGGGCAGCGACAGCGGTTCCTACGTGATCCTCGGCGTGCGGGACGGCTGGATGACCTTCCAGTCGACGTGGTCGAGCTACGCCTCGAGCAGCAGCTCCGGCAAGCAGCCGACCTCCGACGAGATCGCGACGATGCTCAAGTCCAGCGCGACGGAGACCCTCAAACGCCTGCAGAACGCGCGCTGACGAGAGCTGACGGGGCGACGGAGACTGGACCGGCGCCGACCCGGCTGACGGAGCGGCGTGGACGGGGGCTGACGGGAGTGACGAGAGTGTCGGGAGTATCGGGAGTGTCGGGAGTGTCGGGGCTTGCTTACGGCTCGGCGGAACTCCGGCTCCGATCCCGCGATCCCGCGATCCTCGGGCCCCGGGGCCCGAGGCCCGAGGCCCGAGGATCGCGGGATCGGAGGGAACCCCGGGCTCCGCACTCTCCGCTCCGCGCCACTCCGCGCCTCAGCGGGACCCCTCAGCGGGACCGTGCCGCCCGGGCAATCGTCACGACCGCCTTCTCCAGGGCGTACTCGGGATCGTCCCCGCCGCCCTTGACGCCCGCATCGGCCGCCGCCACCGCGCGCAGCGCCGTCGCCACACCGTCCGCCGACCAGCCGCGCATCTGCTGCCGCACCCGGTCGATCTTCCAGGGCGGCATGCCCAGTTCGCGGGCGAGGTCGCCGGGGCGGGCGCCGCGCGGCGCGGAGGCGAGCTTGCCGATGGCCCGGACGCCCTGAGCGAGCGCGCTGGTGATCATGACGGGCGCGACACCGGTCGCGATCGCCCAGCGCAGCGCCTCCAGGGCTTCGGCGGCCCGGCCCTCGACGGCACGGTCCGCGACGGTGAAGCTCGACGCCTCGGCCCGGCCCGTGTAGTACCGCCCGACGATCGCCTCGTCGATCGTGCCCTCGATGTCGGCGGCCAGCTGCGCACACGCGGAGGCCAGCTCCCGCAGATCGCTGCCGATCGCATCGACCAGCGACTGGCACGCCTCGGGCGTCGCCGACCGCCCGACCGTACGGAACTCCCCCCGCACGAACGCCAGCCGGTCGGCCGGCTTGGTCATCTTCGGGCAGGCCACTTCCCGCGCCCCGGCCTTACGGGCGGCGTCCAGCAGGCCCTTGCCCTTGGCGCCGCCGGCATGCAGCAGCACGAGCGTGATCTCCTCGGCGGGCGAGCCGAGATACGCCTTGACGTCCTTGATCGTGTCCGCGGACAGGTCATGGGCCGAGCGCACCACCACGACCTTGCGCTCGGCGAACAGCGAGGGGCTGGTCAGCTCGGCGAGGGTGCCGGGCTGGAGCTGGTCGGGGGTGAGGTCGCGCACATCGGTGTCCGCGTCGGCCGCGCGGGCAGCCGCCACCACCTGCTGCATCGCACGCTCCAGCAGCAGGTCTTCCTGCCCCACCGCGATCGTCACGGGGGCGAGGGGATCGTCGTTCGCTGTCTTCCTGGCCATCGCGATCCAGCATCCCACGCCCCACTGACAACGCCGATCGGACCGTCTCCGGCCCACCCGCCCCGCCCCGCTACGTCCCTGGCGTCGAGGGCTGGACGTGACGTACGGAACCCGCGCGCCGAGACCCCCGGTCCCGGACCGGGACAATGGCCTGATGAACGACCACGCCGCCGCGCCCCGGCACCGCGATCACCACGATCTCCACGCCGCTCCCTCCGCCCCGGCGCCCGCGCCCGCGCATGTGCGCCACGTCCTCGTCCTGCCCGACCGCGACGCCGCGGAGGAGGTCGCCGAGGCCCTCGCCGAACGCTTCGGCGTCACCGAGGAGCCCCAGCTCGTACGGGACGCCCTGGCCGGCGAGGACGACGCCGAGGACGCCCAGTGGCTGGTGGTGGTCGAAGACCCGGACGCCCGCCACGACCCGGCACGGTTGGACGACCTCGCCGCGGAGCACGAGGGCTGGCGCGAGGCCGAGTAGCACCTGGCAAGCTGCCACTGACCGGCCGGCCCACCTGCCATGGGGGTGCCCGGCTGCCACGGGGGGTGCCCGGCTGCCACGGGGGGGGTGCCCGGCTGCGCCCGGTCTGCTTCCCGCCACCGGCCCGGCCCGGCTGCCACGGGCTTGCCCGGCCACCACCTGCCCCGGCCGACCCGCCGCCCACGGGCCCGCCCACACCCAGGCGGTCACCCGGCCGCCGCCACCCCCACCACCGGCTCCCGGTCCAGCACCACCCCGAAGTGCTCCCGGTAGGCGGCCAGTACCTCCTCCGCCGCCAGCTCACGTTCGTCCCGCACGCCGCCCTCCCCGGTGATCACGAGCGTGCGGCCGGAGAGCGTGATCCGACCGGTCTCGGTCAGCCGTGAGCAGACCAGGGACCGGGTGAAGTGGGAGGTCGGCGAGGTGCGGTTCCACCAGCAGCCGACCTCGAAGTCCGCCAGCGCACGCGGCCGTTGTTCGAGCCGGTACTGCGGCGAGCCGTCCCTCAGGACGTCCACGTCGCCCTCCGCCGTCTCCTCCAGCCGGAACGTCCCACCGGGATCGGTCTGCTCCGCGCGGCTGTCCCAGCGCAGCGGAAAGTGGCTGTGCCGGCCGAAGCCGACATCCGCCAGCCACGGCCCACTCGGCGTGTGGACCCGCAGCGCAAGGTGGTCGTACGGGATGCCGAGGCGCCCCTCGGCACCGAACACGCGCGCCGACAACAGCTCGACCTCGTACCCGAGGGCCCGCAGCAGCCCGGCGAAGGCGCCGTTGAGTTCGTAACAGAACCCACCGCGCCGGGCACCGACGATCTTGTCCAGCAGCGGCTGCTCCGCCAGCACGATCTCCTCACCGAGGTGGATGGCGAGGTTCTCGAACGGCACGGCCCGCAGATGCCTGAGGTGCAGCGCCGCCAACGCCCCGGCATCAGGTGACCCGGGCCGCACCGCACCGATGCGCTCCAGATAGGCATCGGCCGCCCTCTCGTCCATCTGCCCCGCCTCCGCTCGTCCCTTATCTCTCCACCGGCATACAGCCCCGCCGTCCCCGCCGAAGGGGGAGCCTCGTTCCGGAGCCTACAGAGCCAGGACCAGCCGAAACGGGAGGACGAGAGCGAGGACGAGGGCGAGGGGAAGGGCGTGGGGAGGGTGAGCGTGAGGGACCGCCGGAGGACCACGGGTCGCGGACCGCCGACGCCGGGCCGGGCGGCGGAGACCTCGGCGAGGGAAGGAGACGCCGTCACCGGCGGCCAACGGATGAACCTCCGATGACGAGCTGCCGAAGGCCTCCCGGGGCCCAGCGGGGCTGCTTAAAAATTTGACCTCCCAACGCCCGTTCAGCTGTGCGAGGTTGCCGTGGCTCTGCCGGACACCGAGACGATCCTCACCGCGGCCGGGCTCGTGGCCACGGCCGTGGTGTGGGCCGTCGAGCGGTTTCTGCCGGGACGGAAGCGGATCGGATACCGCGTCCAGATGGACACGGCGATCGGCATGAACCCCCAAGATGCCCACAGCCTGGTGCAGTTGCGGCTGCTGCGGCAGGACCAGGAGGTCAACGAGGCGACGCTGGCCCTGCTGCGGTTCGAGAACGACGGCGGCAAGGACATCGTCCGGCAGGACTATCAGGAGCCGCTGACGGTCGAGTTCGCCGGGCGCACGGTCATCGGCGTCGAGGTGCCGGACGCCCATCCGACCGACCTGGTGGGCATGCTGACCCGCAACGGCGGCGGGCTGCGCCATGACGGCGGCCGGCTCTTCATCCCCAAGGTGCCGCTGAACAAACGGAATCACTTCAAGCTGCTGGTTCTCCTCTCGGCCACCGATACGCGTACGGGTGCGGACCCGGGCACGGACCCGGGTCCGGATGCGGGCACGGACGCCGGTTCCGGGAGCGGCACCTCCGGCACCCCCGGCACCACTGGCAACAGCAGCCGCACCGGCAGCGCGCCCGGGACCGGCGCCGGGGCCGTGACCGTCAGCGGATTCATCAGCGGCGGACGGATCCGCCGCAACGCCCAGCGTTGGGGGCCGCGCAAGCTCAGTCTCGCGCTGGGCGGCACCTTCATCGTGCTGCTGGGACTGCTCGGCGGACTGCTCCTCAGCGCGCGGACGGCCCCGACAGCGGCCGGCGAATGCGCCACCGGGCGGCTGACCATCGACGGGTCCACGGCGTTCGCCCCGCCGATGCGGGAGATCGCCCGGCAGTACCGGGCCCGGTGCGCGGGTGCCGAGATCACCGTTTCGGCGTCCGGCAGCCTCTCCGGCCTCGGCAGCCTCAACCGGGAGGGCAAGCCGGCCACCGTCGAGGGGCCCGGCTTCCTCGCCGTGTCGGACGTGCCCGCGCCGTCCCTCTACCGGCGGCTCGAAGGCGACCGCATCGGCGTCATCCTGCTCGGCCTCGTGGCCAACGAGAAGGCCGGTGTCGACGACCTCACCTCCGCCCAGGTCCGCAAGATCTACGACGGGACGTACACCAACTGGAAGCAGTTGCACGGCAACGACCTGCCGATCCGCCTCGTCAGCCGCGACGCCGGCTCGGGCACCCGCCGGGCGTTCGAGACGTCGGTGCTGCACCACTCGGAGCCGGGCGTGGTGTCGTCCTACGACTGCGGCGACAAGGACCGTGACGAGCAGGCGCGCCTGACGCGCTGCGAGGTGGACAGCACCAAGAGCCTGCTGGACGCGGTGGACCGGGTGCCCGGCGCCGTCGGTTACGCCGAGGTCTATGCGGCGGCTCAACGGCAGCACGTGGTGAGCGTGCGCCTGAACGGGCACGAGCCGGACATCGAGTGGGGACAGCAACGTGATTACCCCTTCTGGACGGTGGAGTACCTCTACACATACGGGCGGCCCGAGGACGGCTCACTGACCGCGAAGTTCCTGGCGTTCATGGACTCCGACACAGCGAAGAACATCATGCGGATGTACAAGCACGTGCCCTGCGCCGATCGCCAGAGCCTGCCGGACGCCATCTGCCGGCCCTGAGCCGCGGGCCGGCAGACCGGGCCCCGGCCGGCCCCCGGCTGCGTATTCGCCGGCCGCGCCGCCTTCCCCGACCGCGCCCACCGCCCCGGCCGCTCGGCGGACGCGCCCCCGTCCGACGGCCGGTCACGGTGGCGGCGAGTCTGCCCGGAGTCCCGAGGATCGCGATCGCACCATCGGTGTCGGTACGCAGCACCCGCGCGCCCAGAGCCCGCAGCGCGGCGACCGTCCGCGGCGCGGGATGGCCGTAGGGGTTATCGGCACCGCACGAGATCAGCGCCAGGCGCGGCGCCAGCCGGTGCATCAGCGGCGGGTCCTGGCGCGCGGAACCGTGGTGCGCCACCTTAAGGACGTCGACCCCGGCAACCTCCGGATGCGCCGCCAGCAGCGCCTGCTGGGCAGGCGGTTCGAGATCACCGAGGAGCAGGAGCGTCAGTCCGCCGGTCCGTACGAGCAGGGTGACGCTGGCGTCGTTGGGCCCGTCGAGCACCGGGGCGAACGGCGAACCAGGAGGCCAGAGCACTTCCCAGCTGAGCGGGCCGAGGTGCCGCCGCTCCCCCGGAACGGCACGCACCAGCGGAATCCCGGCCCGGGCGGCCGTCTCCACCACGAACCGGGCCTGGCCCGGCGGATCTTGGAGGGTCGTGGTCTCGATCGCACCGACCGACCGGCCACGGAGCGCTCCGGGAAGTCCGTCCACGTGGTCGGCATGGAAGTGGGTGAGGACGAGCAGGGGGATCCGGCGGATTCCCAGCTCCGTGAGGCAGCGGTCGATGGCGCGCGGCTCGGGGCCGGTGTCCACCACCAGCGCCGTACCGTCCCCGGCGGCCAGCACCAGGCCGTCGCCCTGCCCCACGTCGCAGACCACGGCACGCCACCCGGGCGGCGGCCAACCGGTGATGACACGGGTGAACGGAGCGGGACGGCACACCGCCAGCAACAGGGCGAACGCACACAGGACGCAGAGCCAGGGACGGCGCACCACCCTTCGCCCGACCGGCACCAGCACCAGCGTGACGGCCGCCAGCGCCAGCGCACCCGCCCAGCCGCCGGGCCAGCCGATCTCTGCTCCGGGCAGCGCCGCGCCCGTACGGGCGACACCGGCGATCCACTCGGCGGGCCAGCCGGCGCACCATGCCAGCGCCTGGGCGACGGGCAGGACGAACGGGGCAGTGACCAGCGCCGCGAACCCGAGGACCGTGGCCGGGCCCACCGCCAGCTCGGCCAGCAGATTGCACGGCACGGCCACCAGGCCCACGCGGGCGGCGAGCACCACGATCACGGGCGCACAGACCGCCTGTGCCGCGGCAGCGGCCGCGATCACTTCGGCGAGCCTGGGTGGCATCCGGCGCCGCTGGAGGGCGGCGCTCCAGCGCGGTGCGAGCAACAGCAGTGCGCCGGTGGCCAGTACGGAGAGCAGAAAGCCGAACCGTCGCGCGAGCCAGGGGTCGTAGAGCACCAGCAGCAGCACCGCGGCGGCCAGCGCGGGCAGCAGCGAACGGCGGCGGCCGGTGCCGATGGCCAGCAGGGTGATCAGGCCGCAGGCGGCGGCTCGCAGCACGCTCGGGTCCGGGCGGCACACGACCACGAAGGCCAGCGCCAGCACGCCCCCGATGACGGCGGTGCCGCGCAACGACAGCCTCAGGCGGGGCGCCAGCCCACGCCGCTCGGCACGCGTGGCGAGGTGCGGCGGGCCGATCAGCAGGGCGAGCACGATCGTGAGATTGCTGCCGGAGACGGCGAGCAGGTGCGTCAGATCGGTGGCCCGGAAGGCTTCGTCCAGATCCGGCGGCACGCGTGAGGTGTCCCCTACGACCAGCCCGGGCAACAGCGCACGGGCGTCGGGCCGGAGCCCGTCCGTGGCCTCACGCAGCCCGGCCCGCACACGTCCGGCCACCCGCTGCAGCACCGACGGGCCACCGACCTTGACCGGCGGCGCGTCGGCGTCGACCCGCAACACCGCGGCGACCTGATCACCCGGCATGAGCGGTGGTACGGCCCGCGCCACGACCCGGATCCGCGTCGACGGCAGCAGCCCGCGCCACGCCTCCGACAGCGCCGAGGCCGCCGACGCCGAGTGCTCGTCCGGTCGGTCCCGCTCACCCGCGGAGCTCACACCGTCGGGCGGCGCGCCTTTGTCGCTTCCGCCCTGCCGTACGAGGACCAGAGTGGGGGTACGCACGGCGGTGACCGCACCGTCCGGAGCGGTGACCCGCACGGCATCGGCGTTGAACACCACGGCCGCAGGCGTCCGTTGGGAACCGCGCACCCGGGGCCGGGTCAGCCGAGGATCATCGGTCACCTCCAGCTCCACCGTGACCCGCGCATAGCGGTCCGCCAGGTCCGGCAACGGACCACGCCGGACGTCCGCCGCATGCAACGCCGCGGACGCCGCCCCTGCGACAGCCCCCAGCAGCACGGCGGCCAGCGCCACCCACGCCCCGGAGGACCATCGACGGGAGGAGCCGGGCCGGTACGTGCGACCCGCCGCGCCGCCCCGAACGGCCCCTGCGCCGCCCGCCGCCCCACGTCCCGCACCCGCCCCACTCTGCTCGTCTTCCTCGTACTCCTCGTCCTCGTCGTACTCCTCGTTCTCGTTGCCCTCCTCGTTCTCGTTGCCCTCCTCGTCCACCTCGTGCTGCTCGCACTCCTCAGGTCCCTCGCGCTCCTCACCTCCCCCGCGTTCCGCCCGGCGCCGGAGGACGGCCACCCGTAACGCGAGTGCCGCGAGCAGCACCCCCACCGCGCAGGCCACCGCCACTCCGCTGCCGGGTGCGCCCAGCCCGATCGCCGCGGCTGCCCAGGCCGCCAGCGCCGGTCCGGCCAGGCGTAGATCGGGCGGTCCTTCCTGCCGCGGGTCCGAAGCGCCGTGCGGCGAGGGGGCCGTGGCGTGCACCGAGGGGCGGGCGGTGGTCATGGCTCCACCAAGGGCCGCAGATCGGCGAATCGACGGTCGCCGATACCGGTCACCTGACGAAGCTGTTCCACCGAGGTGAAGCCGCCGTGCTGGGTACGGAATTCGATGATGTGGCGCGCCAGTACGGGGCCGACGCCCGGCAAGGCGTCGAGCTGCTGCTCCGTCGCCGCGCTGAGGCTCACCGGACCACTCGGACCGGCTCCGCCACCCGCCGTCCCGCTGCCCGTACCACCGGCCCCCGCACCACCGGGGCCGGCACCGCCCCCGGCCGCGGCGCCCGGCACGCCGACCGCGATCTGTTCGCCGTCGGTCAGCAGCCGCGCCCGGTTGAGCCCGCTGACGTTCGCCCCGTGCAACACACCGCCCGCGGCCCGCAGCGCGTCGATCACTCGGGAACCCGGCGGCATCCGGTGGATGCCGGGATGCCGGACCTTGCCCGTGACATCGACGACCAACTGGCGCCCCGCACCGCCCGAGGAGCCACCCGCTGCGCCGTCCGCTGAACCACTCGCGCCCGTCGAGGAAGCCGACGAGGAAGCGGGTGACGGAAGGGTGGACGAGTGCGGGTCGGCGGCCCGGCCCGGCCCACGGTGTTGGTCGTCCGGCCCCGTGGCGGACCGTTCGACGGCCGGGGCGCGTACCGGTTCCGGCCGCCCGGTCCAGAAGTGGTGCACCGCGAACGCCACCGCCACGATCAGCACCAACGCCAGGGCGGCCAGTGCCCTGGGGTCGGTACCGCACCGTAACTGCAGCCACAGCGGGAGCCGTTCGCGCACCGCCAGCCAGGCCCGCTCCGCGCGCTGCGGGCGCGGTCGCGGGGACTGGGGCTGGGGCTGGGGCTGGGGCGGCGGATCGTGTCCGGGTGGCAGCGGCCCGGTCATCGCGGCCGCCCGCTCCGTATCGCCGAAGATCGCCGCCACCCGGGCCCGTACCCGCTCGCGCTCCCACTCCTCTCGCGCCCGCGCACGAGAGGGGGCCACGGGTCCGCGCACAGGTTCCGGCGCGGGCGACGGGGCTTCGGCAGCCGGCTCCGGCGCGGGCGCCACGGATTCGCCCACCGGTTCCGGAGGGGGTGAGGAGTCAGGAGTGGGTGGAGTGGTGCCAGTCCGTGCGTCCGGCTCGTACGGGACTGCTGGGTCGGACGCCCACGACCAACCGGGACGTTCGGCAGAGGCTTCCGGAGCCGAGGAGGAGGGGTCAGCCGGCGCGGCCCACATGGGGAGGGATACGGACGAGTCGAGTCGAGCGGTCTGCGAGGAGTTCATAGCTCCTGACGCTAAGTGACCGGCGCAGAATCTGCCGAGCGGTGTCACATCCCGTGGATATCAGCGAAGTTGTGGACAACTTCGTCACCCACACGTGCCCTGCCGTGCCCCTGCCGCCTCGCTCAGCGCGGTGACACCACGACCCCCAGCAACCCAGGCCCGGTGTGTGCACCGATCACCGCGCCGACCTCGCTCACATGGAGTTCGTTCAGCCCCGGGATCCGCTCACGGAGCCGCTGGGCGAGCGCGTCCGCGCGTTCCGCGGCGGCGAGGTGGTGCACCGCGATGTCGATCTGGCCCTCGCCCGCCCGTTCCACGGCGATCTCCTCAAGCCGCGCGATGGCCTTGGACGCCGTACGGACCTTCTCCAGCAGCTCGATCCGCCCGTCCGCCAGTTGGAGAAGCGGTTTGACGGCGAGCGCCGAGCCGAGGAGGGCCTGGGCCGCGCCGATCCGGCCACCGCGGCGCAGATAGTCCAGGGTGTCGACGTAGAAGTAGGCGGACGTGCCCGCGGCCCGCTTCTCCGCCGCGGCGACCGCTTCGTCCACGTCGCCGCCGGCCTCCGCGGTCTCGGCGGCGGCGAGGGCGCAGAACCCGAGGGCCATGGCGACCATTCCGGTGTCCACGACGTGCACCGGGACCGGGGCGTCCTTGGCGGCCATCACGGCCGCGTCGTAGGTGCCGGAGAATTCCGAGGAGAGGTGGAGGGAGACGATGCCGGTCGCTCCGGCCGCCGCCACCTCGCGGTAGGTGTCCGCGAACACCGCCGGGCTGGGCCGGGACGTCGTCACGCTGCGCCGCTTCTGCAGGGCCTGCGCGACGGATCTCGCGGAGATCTCGGTGCCCTCTTCAAGGGCCTGGTCCCCCAGGACGACGGTCAGCGGTACAGCCGTGATGCGGTGGCGCTCGACGGCCGTCCGCGGCAGGTAGGCCGTGGAATCGGTGACGATCGCGACATGGCGGGACATGACAGGGAGATTATCCGGGGATCGGGACGTCGCACAGTGCGGGTCCGTCCCCAAGATCTTCCAGGTTTCCCCAAGGCTCTGCCAAGTACCCAGCGGGCAACGGAAGCATCACCTTCGCGACGGCCCTCGCGACGGCCGCGGTCGCGCGGGTACTCCCGGTTGGCGCGCCCCGGCTGCGGACTCCCGGTTGGCGCGCCCCGGCTGCGGACTCCCGGTTGGCGCGCCCCGGCTGCGGACTCCCGGTTGGCGCGCCCCGGCTGCGGACTCCCGGTTGGCGCGCCCCGGCTGCGGACTCCCGGTTGGCGTTCCTGGTGGCGGGCGGTCGTGGGCCTCCCGTATTGCCGTGGGTGGGATGGGCCTTCCCCGGGGGCCCCGCCCCGCCCCCCACCCACCTCCACCGCCTCTCAGCACTCAGGTCTTGGTCGTGCCCGCGCCCATTCCGGTACCCGTACCCGTTCCGGTACCGGTGCCCGTACTGGTGCCCGTTCCGGTACCAGTGCCAGTCCCCGTACCCGTACCGGTGCCCGCTCCCGTCCCCCTGCCCTCCGTCCGCCGAGTCGTCATGCCTTCCGCCCGCGGGGACTTCTCCCACGGGTACGTCGGCCGGCTGCGGCCGTCGCGAGCGGTGATCGCCCGCTGCTGCTCGTCCCCCTCCTCCGGCCCCCACGAGCGGTGACCATCAGGCGCCGGCGCCCCCTGCCCTGCCCCCCGAACGTCCCCGGAGCGGCCCCCGTCCGCACCCCGGCCGCTCGGCTGCTCCTCAGGAGCCTGGGTCCAGTGACGCAAGGCGCCCGCCTCGACGTCGATCTGGTCGGTCAGCGCCGCGAGGTCGTCGTCGGCGAACTTGCGGGCCCGGTCGCGGGCGGCCCAGCGGAGCGACTCGGCGGAGTGCGTGATCCGTTCCAATCGCTCCCTCAGCTCCGGGAGCCGGGCGGCGATGGTGGCCCGGTCGGGCTCGCGTTCCAGGCGTTTGAGCTCGGCGTCCAGCTCGTGACCATGGGCGCTCAGCCGCTCGAACAGGCCGATCGCCTCGCTCAGGGACGCGTCGTCCGGAGCACCCCCGTACAGCACGTCCTGGGTGGCCCGCATGGACGTTCTGAGCGACAGCCGCAGCTGGGCCAGCTCGCCGACCACCCCGGGCTGGGCGAGCTGGCGGGCCCGGAGGGTGGTGTCCTCGACCGTTCGGCGCGCCTGGGCGACCGTACGGTCCACACCGCGCTTGGCCGCCTTCACTGCCTTGACCGTCAGGAGCACGCCGGCCAGGACGAACAGCACGAAGAGCAGTCCGATGATGGCGGCGGCGGCTTCCATGGGATCTCCCCCAGGCGTGTCGGTGGCGCCGGACTTCCGCCCGCGCCCTGTCCTTCCACCGTAAACGGAAAGGGCAGGTTGCGGGCTCCGGAAGAACCCCCAACCTGCCCGTAGGGGAAACCCCCTACACCGCGCTCGTCCGGCCTTCCGCCGCCCCCGGCCGGCGCCCGCCGCTCACGTCCTCGCGGACCGGCAGACACCGCCGATGGCATCCGTCCTCGCAGACCGGCAGACACCGCCGAGGGCATCCGTCCTCACGGACCTCACGGACCGGCAGGCACCGCCGACGGCGTCCGTCCTCACGGACCTCACGGACCGGAAGGCGCCATCGATGGCTCAGGTCCGCACGGACCGGAAAGCCGCAGATGGCTCACGCCGGGACGATGTTCACCAGCTTCGGTGCACGGACGATGACCTTGCGGATGCCCGCGCCGTTCAGTGCCGCGACCACCGCCGGCTCGGCCAGTGCGGTCGCCTCCAGGTCGGCGTCGGAGATCGACGGGGCGACCTCCAGTCGGGCCTTGACCTTGCCCTTGATCTGGACGACGCAGGTCACGCTCTCGTCCACGACGTACGCCGGGTCCGCGACCGGGAAGTCCGCGTGCACCACCGAGTCGGTGTGGCCCAGCTTGCGCCACAGCTCCTCGGCGATGTGCGGGGCCAGCGGGGCGATCAGCAGCACCAGCCGCTCCGCGACCGTGCGCGGGACCGGGCCGCCCGTCTTGGTCAGGTGGTTGTTCAGCTCGGTGACCTTGGCGATGGCGGTGTTGAAGCGCAGGTTCGCCAGGTCCTGGCCGACGCCGTCGATGGCCTTGTGCAGGGCGCGCAGGGTGTCCACGTCGATGTCCGACTCGGGCACGTCCGCGACGGTGACCTCACCGGTCGCCTCGTCGACGACGTTGCGCCACAGGCGCTGCAGCAGGCGGTACTGGCCGACGACCGCCCGGGTGTCCCACGGCCGCGACACGTCCAGCGGGCCCATCGCCATCTCGTACAGGCGCAGGGTGTCCGCGCCGTATTCGGCGCAGATCTCGTCGGGGGTGACGGCGTTCTTCAGGGACTTGCCCATCTTGCCCAGCAGGCGGCTGACCTTGTCGCCCTGGTAGTAGTAGGCGCCGTCGCGCTCCTCGACCTCGGCGGCCGGGACGGCGATGCCGCGGCTGTCCCGGTAGACGAAGGCCTGGATCATGCCCTGGTTGTACAGCTTGTGGAACGGCTCGGAGGACGAGACGTGCCCCAGGTCGTGCAGGACCTTGGACCAGAAGCGGGCGTACAGCAGGTGCAGCACGGCGTGTTCGGCGCCGCCCACGTACAGGTCGACACCGCCGGCCGGCTGGCCGTCGCGCGGCCCCATCCAGTACTGCTCGACGGCCGGGTCGACCAGCGCGTCGTCGTTGCGGGGGTCCAGGTAGCGCAGCTCGTACCAGCAGGAACCGGCCCAGTTGGGCATGGTGTTGGTCTCACGGCGGTAGCGCCGCACGCCCCGGCCGTCGCCCAGGTCCAGCTCGACGTTGACCCAGTCCTCGTTGCGGGACAGCGGGGTCTCGGGCTGGGTGTCGGCGTCGTCCGGGTCGAAGGTGCGCGGGGAGTAGTCCTCGACCTCGGGCAGTTCCAGCGGCAGCATCGACTCGGGCAGCGCGTGCGCCACGCCGTCCTCGTCGTAGACGATCGGGAACGGCTCGCCCCAGTAGCGCTGGCGGCTGAACAGCCAGTCGCGCAGCCGGAAGTTGACGGTGCCCTCGCCGATGCCGCGCCCGGTCAGCCAGTCGGTGATCTTCGCCTTGGCCTCGGTGACGCCCAGGCCGTCCAGCGAGATGCTGTCGCCGGACGAGTTGATGATCTTGGCGTCGTACGAGGCGAAGGCGTCGTCCCAGGTGGCGGGGTCGGTGCCGCGGCCGTCCGTCGGCTCGACGACACAGCGCATGGGCAGCTCGAAGGCGCGGGCGAAGGCGAAGTCGCGGGTGTCGTGCGCGGGCACGGCCATGATCGCGCCGGTGCCGTAGCCCATCAGGACGTAGTCGGCGATGAAGACCGGGACCTGCTCGCCGCTGACCGGGTTGGTGGCGAAGACGCCGGTGAAGACGCCGGTCTTGTCCTTGGCCTCGGCCTGCCGCTCGATGTCGGACTTGGCCGCGGCCTGCTTGCGGTAGGCGGCGACGGCCTCGCGCGGGGTGGCGTGGCCGCCGGTCCACACGTCGTGGGTGCCCTCGGGCCAGGCGTCGGGGACGATGGTGCCGGTGGTGTCGCCGTTGTCGGAGCCGGCGATCAGCGGGTGCTCGGGGGCCAGCACCATGTACGTGGCGCCGAACAGGGTGTCCTGACGGGTGGTGAAGACGGTGATCTTGTCGTCGCCCACCGGGAAGTCGACCCGGGCGCCCTCGGAGCGGCCGATCCAGTTGCGCTGCTGCAGCTTGATGGCCTCCGGCCAGTCCAGCGCGTCCAGGTCGCGCAGCAGCCGGTCGGCGTAGGCGGTGATGCGCATGTTCCACTGGCGCAGCTTGGCCTTGAAGACCGGGTAGTTGCCGCGCTCGGAGCGGCCCTCGGCGGTGACCTCCTCGTTGGCCAGTACGGTGCCCAGGCCGGGGCACCAGTTGACCGGCGAGTCCGAGGCGTACGCCAGGCGGTACTCGCCCAGGACGTCGGCGCGCTCGGTGACGCTCAGCTCGGCCCAGGGGCGGCCGTCGGGGGTCGGGCGGGTGCCGGCCTCGAACTGGGCGACCAGGGTGTCGATCGGGCGGGCGGCGTCCGCTTCCGGGTCGTACCAGGAGTTGAAGATCTGCAGGAAGATCCACTGGGTCCACTTGTAGTACGCCGGGTCGATCGTCTCGACGGAGCGGCGCTGGTCGTGGCCCAGGCCCAGGCGGCGCAGCTGGCGCCGCATGTTCACGATGTTGGCCTCGGTGGAGACCCGCGGGTGGGTGCCGGTCTGGACGGCGTACTGCTCGGCGGGCAGGCCGAAGGCGTCGAAGCCCAGGGTGTGCAGGACGTTGTGGCCCGTCATGCGCTGGTGGCGGGCGTAGACGTCGGTGGCGATGAACCCCAGGGGGTGGCCGACGTGCAGGCCGGCGCCCGACGGGTAGGGGAACATGTCCATGATGAACTTCTTGGGGCGGGCCACCAGCTCCGGGTCGCCGGCCAGCTCCCCGCTCGCGTTCGGGGCCTCGTAGGTCCCGTCCTTCTCCCAGAAGTCCTGCCAGCGTGCCTCGATGTCGGCGGCCAGCGCGGCCGTATAGCGGTGCGGCGCTGCCACCTCGGCAGCGGTGGTCGTCTCGCTCATCGTCTCAAAGCTCCATCGATCGTCTCTGCCTGCGGAAACGCGCCTTGTCCCGGACCTTGTCCCCGGAACTCCGGAAACAAAAAGACCCCTCGCACAGGAGGGGACGCCGCGCCGATTCCGACGGGTCTGTCATCCGTCGGCACTGATCAGCGCGGCCCGCTAAGCAGAAGGCGTACGGCACGCATGGCGCCAGGGTACCGCAGGGCGTGCGGGGCCCGCGCCGAGGATTCCCCGGCGCGGGCCGCGCGGTCCGTCAGGGACGGTAGGAGCTCACGTAGCCGGCGCTGGGGCTGCCCACACCGGTGACGTCGTCGTAGCCGACGACGGCGTGCAGGGAGCTGTCCTTGCCGAGGCTGCGCAGCGAGGTCGTGGTGCCCTTGCTGCCGTCGGTGCCGTTGACGTAGTCCACGCGGACGACGGCGAGGTCACGCCCGGCGCCCAGCGGGTGGTCGGTGACGTCGTGGTAGGCGGACGTGCCGTAGCGCTGGTAGATGCCGGGGTTGGCGAAGCCGATGGCCACACCGTGCCGGGCCTGCTGGGCGAGCGCCTGGACGCCGGCGATGACCGGGGCGGCCAGGGAGGTGCCGCCGATGCGGTACTCGTCGTAGCCGAGCTTGCCGCCGGGCAGGGTCTGGGTCTGGCCCACCAGGAAGCCGGTGTTGGGGTCGGCGACCGCGGAGATGTCCGGAACGGTGCGCATCCGGCCCTTCAGGAGGGAGTTGGACAGCGAGTCCGGAACGACTCCGCGCTGGTAGAAGGGCTGCGGGACGGTCTTGCTGACGCCGCCGCCGGCCCCTCCGTTGAAGGCGCCGGGGAAGCCGGCCCAGCTGTTGCCATCCTTGGAGAGCAGGGCCTTCTGGGTGCCCCAGCCGGTCTCCCACTGGTACGTGTCGTGCTTGCCGACGGCCAGGGAGGTGCCGCCGACCGCGGTCACCCAGGCGGAGTTCGCCGGGGTGTCGACCTGCTTGGTGCCGGTGTTGGCGACCTCGTCACCGTTGTCGCCGGAGGAGAAGTAGAAGCCGATGCCCTGGACCGCGCCCTGCTGGAAGAGCTGGTCGTAGGCGGCGGCCACGTCCGGGGTCTCGTTCGCCTCGATGTCGCCCCAGGAGTTGGAGACGATGTCGGCGAGGTGACCGTCGACGATCTTGCCGAGCGAGTCGATCAGGTCGTCGTCCATGCAGGACGAGGCGCCGACGTAGACGACGTCGGAGGCCGGGGCGACCGCGTGGACGGCCTCGACGTCGAGGGTCTCCTCGCCGTACCAACCGGCCGCGCCGCACTCGTCGATGTGCGTGTACTTGTTGGGCAGCACCTGGGAGAGCTGGCCGCGGCGGTACGCGGCGTCGCCGTTGCGGGCCGCGTAGGTGGCGGCGTCCTTGGAGATCGTCGGCGAGGCGAAGGCGTCGGTGATCGCGACGGTGACGCCCTTGCCGGTCCACTTCTTCGCCCCGTAGGCGGCCCGCAGCTGCTTGCCGGTGTAGCCCTTGACCGCGTACGGCGCCTTGCTCCCGTAGGCGGACGGCAGCTTCTTGTTGGTGCGGGAGCCGTAGTACGAGGAGAACGGGCCGGAGTTCCGGAAGACGTCCTCCGGGGGCGGCAGTTCGCCGGAGTGGTGCTTGGCGAGCTTCGGCGCGTTGTCCAGGCCGGTGACCGTGAGCACCGCGTCGGCCAGCGTGGCGGGCGCGGAGGCGGTGGTCGACGGGGCGTGGTAAGTGTGCCCGCCCTTGCGGTAGTTGTGCAGGTCGGTGGCGAAGGCCTGCTCGGCGGCGGCCGCGTCGCCCGTGACCGTGAGGTAGCGGTTGGTGGTGCCGGTGACCTTCAGGCCGGACTTCGTCAGCCAGTCGGTCACCTTGGCTATCTGGTCACGGGTGGCACCGAAGCGGGCCCGCGTCTGCGCGGCGCTCAGGTACTTCCCGTACGCGGCCGAGTGCGGGTCGGACACGGCCCGGGCGTAGGCGGCCAGGCCCTTGGCGTCGCGGCCGGCGAGGTAGACCCGGGCGCTGACGGCCGCGGAGTCGGCGGTGGCGCCCTGGTCGGCCTGCTTGGTGGCCCACAGGGGCTTGGTGCCCAGAAGCGCGTGCCGGCCACCGTCGTGGCCCGCGGCGTCGGCGGCGGGCGCGCCGAGTGCGAGCGCGCCGGCGACCAGGGGCAGCGCGGCTGCCCAGGCCAGACCGGCGCGGACGCGCGGTGATCCGGTGTGGCTTGATCTCATGTAACCCCCTGCTGTGGCGATGCGATGCGCTGCGGGGTGACGCGGTGCGCCGGTGCGCCGATGCGCGGCACCTCACGAGCGGTGCATGCGGTGGATGTGACGCTCACACGCGATTCGCCACTCTTTCGGTGAACTGTTCATGTCAGGGGAATGTGATCACCAAGAAGAAGCCAAGGAATGGCAAGGACTGGTCAGGAATGACCATCCGGCGAACAGTGAATCCGCCATAGCGGACACGGACTTGACCTACCGTCACGCCACAAGCCCAGCATTCGCCCCACCCGTGAGCCGGACGCACACAGCAGAACAGGCCGTCCGCGATGGACGGCCTGTTCTGTCTCTGTGGAGCTAAGGAGAATTGAACTCCTGACCTCCTGCATGCCATGCAGGCGCTCTACCAACTGAGCTATAGCCCCGTATTTTGTTTTCCGCCCGGTTCCCCGCTGCGGCATCGCCTACATTACACGGACCTCCCCGCCTTCTGCCAAATCGTTCTCCCGAGGGCCCTTGGACGGGGCGCGCGGTACTGTCGGCAGGCCGTGCCCGATTCGTCCTGGGGGAGCCGTACGCCGTGACCGCGCTGGAGCTGGAACAGTCCACCGACCCCGGCGGCCCGCACCCCGGCAAGGGCGTCCTGCGCCGCCACCCGACGGCCGCGGCGGCCCTGGCCTGCCTGGTCTCCTTCACCGCCTTCTGGATCGCCCAGCGGCTCGCGCACGTCACGATGATCGACCTCATGGTCTACCGGGCCGAGGGTCTGACCGTCCGCGACGGCGGGTCCCTCTACGACATGGTGGCCACCTCGGCCCACCTGCCCAACACCTACCCGCCCTTCGCGGCGCTGCTCTTCACCCCGCTCACCCTCCTCGGCGTCCCGGCGATGCGCACCCTGGCCACCGCCGGGAACCTGCTGCTGCTCATCGCGGTCGTCGACCTCTCGCTGCGCCTGGCGGGCCGGCCCCGGCGGCTGCCCCGGCCGGCCGCCACCCTGGCGGTCTCAGCACTGCTGGTGTGGTGCGAACCGGTGTGGACGACGCTGCGCTACGGCCAGATCAACCTGCTGCTCGCCGCGCTCGTGCTGTGGGACCTGACCCGCAAGGACACCCAGCGGCTCGCGGGTATCGGCATCGGTATCGCGGCCGGCATCAAGCTCACACCGGCGCTGTTCGCCGTCTTCCTGGCCGTGGCCGGCGCCGTACGGGCCGGGCAGCGCCTGCACTCCGGCGCCGGTCCGCGCGCCGCCTGGAACCCCTGGCTGCGGCAGGCCGCCGTCGCCACCGCGACCTTCCTCGCCACCGCCGTCCTCTCCGCCCTCGCACTGCCCCGCGACTCGCACCGCTTCTGGACCGGGATCGTCTTCGCCGCCGACCGGGTCGGTGAGGTGGAGATCACCGCGAACCAGTCGCTGCGCGGCGCGCTCGCCCGGCTGCTGCACACCCACGACCCCGGCGCCTCCTGGGCCGTACTGGCCGGGCTGACCGCGCTCGCCGGCCTCGCGCTGGCCGCCGGGGCGCTGCTGCGCGGGCCGACGGCGTCCCCGGCCGACGGCGGGCGCGCCTGGGCGGCCGTCGCCTGCGCCGCCACCGCCCTCCTGATCAGCCCGATCTCCTGGTCCCACCACTGGGTGTGGTGCGTGCCGATGCTGGTCCTGCTCGGCTCCGAGGCGCTCGACCGGACCAGCACCGGCGCGCGCCGCTGGTGGGTGACCACCGTCACGCTCGGCCTCCTCTTCTGCTCCTTCGCCCTGTGGTGGGTGCCGCACCGCTGGCACCAGCACCAGGAACTGCACCAGAACGGCATCCAGATGCTGCTCTCCGACGTCTATCCGCTCGCCGGACTGGCCGTGCTGGCCCTGGCCGGGGCCCGGCTGTGGCGGGCCAACCGCTCCCCCGCCACCCGCGATTGACGCGACCGGGACGCCGGTCGGTGTGCCGGCCGGTATGCCGTCGTCCGGTCCAACGCCGGGCAGACTCACGGCAGTTCCGCCCGACCGGAAACGACCGGAACCGACCGGAACCGTGCGGAAGTGCCCGGAAGACTCCGGAGATGCCGGGAAGAGCGCCAGAACGGCGTGCTCATCCGTCCCAAGATGTTCGGAACGGGCGCCAGTTGGCGGGCGGCGCCGGTCAGGCCGTGGCGAACGAGTAGAAGCGCTTGAGCGTGCAGTGCTCGTCGAGCAACCGCCCGTAGATCGGCTCCCCGTCGAGCTCCCGGTAGGTCTCGATCGGGTCGCCCTTTATGACCAGGGCACGGGCGCATTCCTCGCACCAGTACTGGTAGTCGGTGTTGACCGGCTCCATGTCGCGCACGATCGGCGTTCCGCTGCCGCACCAGTCACATTTCCTGCTGTGGGCGCCCATCCATCAGCTCCAACTGTGGCCGCAGGCCGTACAAACGAAGGAGATGCCGCCGTTGTCGCCCAGCACCTGCGCGACGTGTGACGACCCGCACGAGGGGCACTGCAGGGCGGAGCCGGTACCGGCGCCCGCCGCAGCGACGTCGAGCAGGCCGTCGACCTCCCCGAGGATGCTCGTGGGCATCGCTGTCTCTCCTCCCCTGGCGGCGCCGTCCGATTCTGCCACGGACGGCCCACCAGGTCAGGTCCGTCTTCGCAGCGGGCCTGGCCGTGCGCGGGTCCGCACATACGCAATGATCCCGCCTCCATTTGGAGGCGGGATCATCCGGGTTGTGGAGCTAAGGAGAATTGAACTCCTGACCTCCTGCATGCCATGCAGGCGCTCTACCAACTGAGCTATAGCCCCGGGTCTTGTTCCGCTCCTCCGGGGTTTTCCCCGGCGGCGCCGCGAACAAGATGAACTTTAGCCTGCGACCTGCCCAGATGTGAAATCCGGGTCCGCCCGGGCCCCCGGCGGGGGTCAGACGTCGTCGCCGAGCACCGGCTCCGGCAGGGTGCCGGCGTTGTGCTCCAACAGCCGCCAGCCGCGCGCGCCCTCGCCGAGCACGGACCAGCAGCAGTTCGACAGCCCGCCCAGGCCCTCCCAGTGGTGGGCCTCCAGGCCGAGCAGCCGCCCGATGGTGGTGCGGATCGTGCCGCCGTGGCTGACCACGACCAGGGTGCCGTTCTCGGGCAGCTTGTCGGCGTGGTTGAGCACCACGGGGGCGGCCCGGTCGGCCACCTCGGTCTCCAGCTCGCCGCCACCGCGCCGCACCGGCTCCCCGCGCTTCCAGGCGGTGTACTGCTCGCCGTAGCGCGCGAGGATCTCCTCGTGGGTCAGCCCCTGCCAGGAGCCCGCGTACGTCTCGCGCAGGGCCGCGTCATGGGTCACGTCGAGCCGGGTGAGCGTGGCCAGCTCGCTCGCCGTGGCGGCCGCGCGGCTGAGGTCGGAGGCGATGATCGCGTCCGGCCGCAGCGCGGCGAGCAGCCGGGCCGAGCGCCGGGCCTGGGCCAGGCCCGCGTCCGTCAGCTCGATGTCCGTGGAGCCCTGGAAGCGGCGCTCCAGATTCCAGGCCGTCTGGCCGTGCCGCCACAGGACGATGCGGCGGCCCGACGCCCGCTTCGTGCCGTTCAGAGCAGCTCTCCGTCCTGCCCGCCCGCAGTGGCCTCGGCGTGCGCGGCGGCCTTGCCGCGGGTGGCCTTGGCGTCCTCGGGGAGGTCGATCTCCGGGCAGTCCTTCCACAGCCGCTCGAGCGCGTAGAACACACGCTCCTCGCTGTGCTGGACGTGCACGACGATGTCGACGTAGTCGAGCAGCACCCAGCGGGCCTCGCGGTCGCCCTCACGGCGGACCGGCTTGGCGCCGAGGTCCTTGGAGAGCCGTTCCTCGATCTCGTCGACGATCGACTTCACCTGGCGGTCGCTGGGGGCCGAGGCCAGCAGGAAGGCATCGGTGATCGAGAGGACGTCACTGACGTCGTACGCGATGATGTCGTGCGCGAGCTTGTCGGCCGCGGCCTGGGCTGCGGCGTTGATGAGCTCGATGGAGCGGTCCGTGGCGGTCACAAGCGGCTTTCCGGGTCGAGGGCTGCTTCTCCGGCCGGTCACGGGGCGGGGCTCGGCCCCGCCGCGGCGCGCGCCGCAGTCCCCGTGGGCAACCGGATCGGCGGTCAGGTACCCCTCAAGGGTCTCACGGACCACTGACACTCCCGGCAGGGTTTTCGAACCAGCCGGTCAGATCGCACATCCGGGCTGGTCAGGGCGGTGGCGGCGGATCCGACGGCCCACCGGTGACCGGTCGGGGCGGGCCGGTCCGGTGGACCGCCCGCCCCTCCCGTCAGCCCTTGTAGTCCTGGCCGAGGACCACCGTGATGTCGGCGTTCCCGGCGCCCTTGCCCTGTCGGACCGCGCCCGCCGGCAGGCCCAGCGTCTTGGCGACCTCGGCGGCCTTCGCCTTCGAGGCGGCGTCCGCGTACGTGACCCGGGAGGTGGCCCGGGCCGCGCCCTCGGCGCCGTCGTCGACGAAGCTGTAGCCGCCGTTGAGCAGGGCGACCTGCGCCTTTCCGGTGGCCGCCTTGTTGCCGGTGGCGTTGCGGACGGCCACCCGGGCGGTGGAGTCGGGGGCGGTCTTCTTGACCGTGCCGCCGAGCACGTCCTTGACGACGCCGGCCGCGGTGCCCTGGCTGAGCGTCCCATCGGTCTGTACGGGCAGCAGGGTCGTGCGGTAGGCGCCGGTCTTCGCCAGTTCTGCGCGCTGCGCCAGCGAGCTGCCCAGCTGGGCCTCGGTGAGCGGCGGGTCGAGGACCTGGAGGAGCGCCTTGACGGTGGCGGTGGCGCCGTCCGAATCGCTGGAGACCTTCTTCAGCGTCGCCTGCATGACCTGGCCGAAGCGCTGGAGCTGCCGGGTCTGGGGCTCGCCGGGCGCCTGGTAGGTGGCGTAGGCGACGGCCGCCTGGCCGCCCAGGTCCTGGGCCCGGCCCTGCTTGACCACCGGGGAGGCGCCCTTCTTGGCGCCGGGCACGGTGGCGTCGGTGTCGAGGGTGATGCCGCCGACCGTCTCGACGAGGTTCTCCAGGTAGGGCGTGTCCAGCCGCCAGGTGGCCTTCAGATCGGCGCCCAGGAGGCTGTTGAGGGCGTCCCGGGTGGGCTCGGCACCGTCGTCCTTCACGGACTTGCCGAGGGTGGTGGCGCTGCCGTCGTCCTTGGGGACCACGAGGCTGTTGGGCAGCAGGACGGTGGTGCCCTTGTGGGTGGTCTCGTTGTCCACCAGGAGCGCGGTCGAGCTGTTGCCCGTCTTGGTGTCCCGCAGGTGCACGACGAGGACGTCGCGCTTCTGGCCGCCGGCCGCGGCGGTCCGGCCGGCGCCCGGCCCGGCCAGTCCCGGCAGCTTGCCCGCCCACCACAGGTAGCCGGCGCCTCCGGCCACCAGGAGGACCAGCACGACCGACAGCGCGATGATCCGGCTGCGGCCGCGCCGCTTGGCCTCCTCGCGCCGCTCGGTGCGGCTCTCGGTGAACTTCAGCCAGTCGATGACGTCTTCGGAGTCCTCGTCGGGCTCCTCGATGAAGGAGAACTGCTCGGTCTGGTACTCCGGGTCACCGGAAGAGGCGCCGCCGGACCTGTCGGCCGGGCCGCCGGGCGTCGCCGCCGCCGGACCGTCCGAGGGGGCGCGGCGCCCGCCGCCCGGCTGCCGGGCGTCCTCGCGGCCACCGGGTGCCGGTGCGCCGTGGCGCTGCTCCTCGTAGGAGAGCTGCTCGTACGGCGACTGCTGGGCCTGCTGCGGGATCCACTCCTGCGGAGGGACCTGCTGCGGCGGTGCCTGCTGGGGGGACGCCTGCTGGGGCCGGCCGTACGGGTCGTACTGCTGGGGGTAGCCGGGGTCGGCCTGGACCTGGCCGCGGCCGTAGGGGTCGTAGCCGTAGTCCACGCCGGCCTGCTGCCCCTGGTGACCCTGGTAGGTCTGCTGCGCCTGGTGGCCCTGCGCGGTGCCGTACGGGTCGTAGCCCTCGTAGGCGGACGGGGCGGAGTGCCCGCCGTACGGGTCGTGTTGCTGCTCGTACGGCGGCCGGGCGGCGTCGTGGTAGACCGGCTGCCCGTAGGCGTCGTAGGTGTAGCCCGGCTGCCCCTGCTGCCCTGGTTGCTCCTGGGCGTAAGGGTCGCGGGCATACGGGTCCTGCGGCCCGTACGGATCGTGTCGGTCGCTCACCGGTGCCCCTTTCCGTCAGCCCCGTCAGCGGTCGTTGCGGTACAGCTGTTTTTTGTCGATGTAGCGCACCACACCGTCCGGCACCAGGTACCAGACCGGATCCCCCTGGGCGACGCGCGCCCGGCAGTCGGTCGAGGAGATGGCCAGCGCGGGCACCTCGACCAGGGACACCGCCCCCTCGGGCAGCCCGGGGTCCGCGAGGACGTGGCCGGGCCTGGTCACCCCGATGAAGTGGGCGAGCGACACCAGCTCCGCGGCATCGTGCCAGGTCAGGATCTGGCTGAGCGCGTCGGCGCCGGTGATGAAGAACAGATCCGCGTCACGGTGCTCCGCGCGCAGATCACGCAGCGTGTCTATCGTGTACGTCTTGCCGCCGCGGTCGATGTCGATGCGGCTGACGGAGAACTGCGGGTTCGAGGCGGTCGCGATGACCGTCATCAGGTACCGGTCCTCGGCCGGGGACACCTTCTTGTGGCTCTTCTGCCACGGCTGCCCGGTCGGCACGAAGATGACCTCGTCGAGGTGGAACTGGCTGGCCACCTCGCTGGCGGCGACGAGGTGTCCGTGATGGATCGGGTCGAACGTCCCGCCCATCACTCCGAGTCGCCGCTTCACGGGCCCTGTGTGCTCTCCCATGCGTGCAGACCCTACTGGGCGGCGCGCGATGCCGGGGGCCGGGTGCCGGGGCTCAGCGGTCCCGGTTGAAGCGGGTCGTGACCCACAGCAGGAGGAGCAGGACAAACAGGGCACCGCCGCCGGTCACGAAAGGGCTGAGGCTGGCGTGACCGCCCTCGTGGCCGGGTTCGGCGGCGAGGGAAACCAGGGACTGTGCGGTGGTGTGCAGGCTCATCGTCAGCAGGACCAATCCGGGCTCGGTGCGGGCAGAGACTTCCACCACATCGTAAGCGTCGGCTCACCGCCGGCTCACGGCGACTCCACCCGGATGCGCCCGGCCGCGTCCGCACGCCTCCGGGCGCGGCCCCCGGCCGGTCAGTCCTGGCCGTAGCCGCGCAGCAGGAACCACGCGAGCAGGACGGCGCCGAGCACGCCGCCGATGATCACGGTGCGCAGGATCCATCCGGGGCCGCCGTCCCTGGCGGTCTCCTCGGCTGCGGCGAGCAGCAGGCTCGGATGCGGCATGGCGGCGCTCCTCGGGTACCGGCCCGGCGGGTCTTTTGTACGGGCCTGTGCGGTCATTGGTGCGATCGCCAGCGTACGCCCGAGCATCCATTCGCCTGTCGGTGGCGTCCTCTAGTCTGAAACTCACGCAGTCGAAGAGGGGGAGGCCCCAATGACGGAGAGCCCAGACGGCAGCGCGCACGTACCGAGCCGGGACCGGCGGCGATTCCCCGGAATCTCCTCGCGGTCGTACGAGCACCCCGCGGACCGCTCGGCGCTGGTCGCCCTGCGCAAGCTCAGCGGGTTCGACACCGTCTTCAAGACGCTCAGCGGCCTGTTGCCGGAGCGCAGCCTCCGGCTGCTGTTCCTGTCGGACTCGGTGCGCGTCGGCGACCAGCAGTTCTCGCACCTGAACGACATGCTGCGCGACGCCTGCTACATCCTGGACCTGGAGAAGGTCCCGCCGATGTACGTCAATCAGGACCCGCAGCCCAACGCCATGTGCATCGGCCTGGACGAGCCGATCATCGTGGTGACGACCGGTCTCGTCGAGCTGCTCGACGAGGAGGAGATGCGGGCGGTCGTCGGCCACGAGGTCGGCCACGCCCTCTCCGGGCACGCGGTCTACCGCACGATCCTGCTGTTCCTGACGAACCTCGCCATGAAGGTCGCCTGGATCCCGCTGGGCAACGTCGCGATCATGGCGATCGTGACGGCGCTGCGCGAGTGGTTCCGCAAGTCCGAGCTGTCGGCGGACCGCGCCGGGCTGCTGGTCGGTCAGGACCTGCAGGCCTCGATGCGCGGCCTGATGAAGCTGGCCGGCGGCAATCACCTGCACGAGATGAACGTCGACGCCTTCCTCAAGCAGGCCGACGAGTACGAGTCGGGCGGCGACCTGCGCGACTCCGTGCTGAAGATCCTCAACCTCCTGCCGCGCAGCCACCCGTTCACCACCGTGCGGGCGGCCGAGCTGAAGAAGTGGGCGGCCAGCCGCGACTACCAGCGGATCATGGACGGCCACTACCCCCGCCGCGACGAGGACAAGGACGCCTCGGTGTCCGACTCGTTCCGGGACTCCGCGGCGCACTACGCCGATTCGGTCCGCAACAGCAAGGACCCGCTGATGGGCCTGGTCCGCGATATCGCGGGCGGCGCGGGCGACTTGGGCGGCAAGCTGCGGGACACGGTCTTCGGCGGCGGCTCGCGCGGCGGCCAGGGCGGCGCCAACGGCACGGACCGGCCCAACGGCTCGGAAGCCTGACGGAGCGGCCCGCACGACCCCCGGTGGAGCGGCCCGCACGCCCGGCGGGTCCTAGGCCGCCTAGCGGATCGGGTGGGCCGGCTTCGGCTCGGCGGACGGCGCCAGCTGACCGCACAGCGAGGGGTTGGCCCGGTCCCTGGCGTAGGGGTCGGTGCCGGCCGGGCGGTCGCTGCCGGCGTGCTGTCCCGCGAAGAGCGGGTGCAGCGCGTCGGCCGGCTGCGAGGAGCAGGCCAGCGGCCCGGCCTGCAGGCTGCTCTGCAGCACCTCCAGGCGGTGGTCGGCCAGGTCGTCGCGGCCCAGCCGGAAGTGCATCTCGCGCCGCACGGTGACCAGCGAGGCGGCGCCCGCGGTGGCCTTGCCGACGTCCTGGCCGGCCGCGGCCTGCCGGGCGCCGGGGGCGGGTTGGACGGCGTAGACGAAGGTGTAGTCCGCGGTGACCTCCAGCGCGTCCGGGCTCAACTCCGCGGCGGACAGCGTGCCGTTGACCCGTACGTTCCGGTCGGCGAGGCGGGTCTGTCGGGGGTCGAAGCGGACCAGCCAGCCGGTGGCGGCGTCGTGGCCGTTGTCGTCGGGGTGCGCCAAGCTCCGGTCGAACTGGTCGAGTTGGCCGGTGTCGAGCAGCAGCCGCAGCGGCCGTACGGAACCGCCGGTGACGGTGTCCGGGTCCAGCGAGGAGCGGACGAGGTAGTCCTTGGCGATGGTCAGCGCGGAGACGATCTGGCCGTCGGAGAAGTGGTCGGTGCGGGAGACCGTGGGCAGGTTCACGCCCGCGGCGCCGACCCGGTAGTTCGCCGCGGGGCTGTGCGCGAAGAGGTCCTCGGGCGTCCCGCCGGGCACCTCCCCGCTCGGCGCGAGCGGCACGACGGCCGACCGCAACGGCTGCACCCGGGCCGGCTCGGGGGTCTTGTAGGGGTGCCGGATGCCCATGTAGACGGCGGTGCCGAAGGCCAGCACGATCAGCAGCACCAGGAGGATCGCCTGCCGGGAACCCCCCAGCCGCATCCAGGCGCGCCGGGTCTTCACCGCCGGTGCGTGGTGCTCGCCGAGCCGTTCGTCGGCGGAGAATTCCTGCAGCCGCGCAGCGCGCACGAACGATTCGTCGAAGACGACGGATCGGTACTCGTCCTCACCGCCTCCCGGGGCGCCGTTGGGCGTCCCTTCGGGAGGGTCACCAGGCCCGGTCATACAACAAGAGTAGGTCGGCCGGGGCAAAGGTAAACGCCGGGGCGGCGGGCAACTTCAGCGCACCGTTCCGTTTCGGGCGCCCCGGATGCGGGCAACGCGCGGCGGTGTCACTGTGCCTGGGTGCCGGCGGAAAATGACGGGCGCACGGTCTCGGCGGACGGCAGCGACGGCAGGCCGGGGCGCGCCGTACGGACGCTGTCCGCGCCGCCGGTGGCCGGGGCGTCGACACCGCTGGACGTGGGTGCCGGCGCCGGGCTCTGGTTGCGCCCGGACGCGCCGCGGTAGACGGCGCTGAAGGCCAGCGCGACCAGCCCGATGCCCATGACCACGGCCAGGACCCAGGCCACCGGCCGGTGCCAGCGGGTGCTGCCGCGGTAGGGCCGCAGCGAGCCACCGTAGGGGCCGTACGGCCGGTCGTCGTAGTCGTCGTCCTCGTACCCGCCGTACGCACCGCGGTGCCGCGGGTCGCCGTACGCATCGGGGTCGTCCGCTGCGTCGGGGCCGAAACCGGGGGCCGAGCGGGCCGCCTCGGCCTCGGCGCGCGCCTCGGCGGCGGCCAGCATCCGCTCGACCGCCGAGGGTTCGTGGATCCGCGCGGACCGGACGAATTCCTCGTCGAAGACCACGGAAGCGAATTCCTCATCCGCTTTTCCGTGGCTCCCGTGGTGGTGCTCGTCGGGCTCTTCGCCGTCCGGGAACGGCGTGCCCCCCACGTCGTACGGCACCCGTCCAGGTTAGCCCCGGGGGGCCATTTTGGGCAGGGAGAAAGCACAGAGAACGGGGCTGCGGGGACGGGAAATCCGGGGCCGGCGTCAGCGGGTGTGGCCATCGCCGGTGACGATGTATTTGGTGGAGGTCAGCTCCGGCAGGCCCATGGGGCCGCGGGCGTGCAGCTTCTGGGTGGAAATGCCGATCTCGGCGCCGAAACCGAACTGGCCGCCGTCCGTGAAGCGGGTCGAGGCGTTGACCGCGACGGTCGTGGAATCCACCAACTGGGTGAATCGGCGGGCCGCGGCCTGCGAGGTGGTGACGATCGCCTCGGTGTGCCCGGAGGACCAGCGCCGGATGTGCGCGACCGCCGCCTCCAGGTCGGGCACCACGGCGGCCGCGATGTCGTACGAGAGGTACTCCGTCGCCCAGTCCTCGTCCGTGGCGGGGGCGACCAGCCCGGGGCCGGCCTGCTGCCAGGCGGCGTCGCCGTGCACGACCACGCCGGCCTCGGTGAGCGCCTCCAGGGCGCGCGGCAGGAACTTCTCGGCGATCCCGGCATGCACCAGCACGGTCTCGGCGGCGTTGCAGACGCTGGGCCGCTGGGCCTTGGAGTTGATCAGGATGTCGATCGCCATGTCGAGGTCGGCGGCCTCGTCGACGTAGACGTGGCAGTTGCCGGTGCCGGTCTCGATCACCGGGACGGTGGACTCCTCGACGACCGTACGGATCAGCGAGGCGCCGCCGCGCGGGATCAGCACGTCGACCAGGCCGCGGGCGCGCATCAGCTCGCGCACCGAGTCGCGGCTCTCGCCGGGCACCAGCTGGACGGCGTCGGCGGGCAGCCCGGCGCTCCGGACGGCGTCGCGCAGCACGTCCACCAGTGCGCTGTTGGAGGCGTAGGCGGAGGACGAGCCGCGCAGCAGCACGGCGTTGCCGGACTTCAGGCAGAGGGCGGCGGCGTCCACCGTCACATTGGGGCGGGCCTCGTAGATGATGCCGATCACGCCGAGCGGGACCCGGACCTGGCGCAGGTCGAGGCCGTTGGGCAGGGTCGAGCCGCGGACCACCTCGCCGACCGGGTCGGGCAGCGCCACGACCTGGCGGACGTCCGCGGCGATCGCCGCGATCCGCTCCGGGGTGAGGGTGAGCCGGTCCACGATCGACTCGGCGGTGCCGGCCTGACGGGCCTTGGCGATGTCCTGGGCGTTGGCGGCGACGATCTCCTCGGTCCGCTCCACCAGGGCGTCGGCGATGGCGAGCAGCGCGGCGTCGCGGGCCGTCCGCGGCAGTGGCGCCAGGACGGCGGCCGCCTCCCGCGCGCGGCGGGCGGTGTCGAGGACGGGTGAGGTCTGCGATGCGCTGCTGGTCATGGCCGCAGCCTATCGGGCGGGCAGGCCGCGGCCAGGGGGTATCTCACAGCGCGGAACGCGGCGGGCCACCGGTCAGAACGGGTGCACGCCCACGGGTGCGGCCGGTGGCGGCCCGTAGCCCTCGGCGATGCGCTGGTGGTACGTCTCCCGGTCGATGACCTCCAGGCCGACGATCTCCCACGGGGGCAGTTTGGCCGTCGAGCGGTGCTCGCCCCAGAGCCGCAGGGCGACCGCCGCGGCGTCGTGCAGGTCGCGGGCCTCCTCCCAGTAGCGGATCTCGGCGTGGTCGTTGGCGTAGCGGCTGGTCAGCAGGAAGGGATGGTCGTGCGCGAGCTGCTCCAGCGCCCGCCGGACCTCCCGCAGCGGGGCCTCGGCCCCCGAGACGCTGAGGGTGATGTGCCAGAGCCGGGACGCCTCCACACGGTCACTCTCCGTGGTTGGCCGCGCGGTCCGGCTGCGCTCCCCCAGGTCCTCGTCCTCGGGCCGGCCGGCGGCCAAGCCGGGTCCGACGCTGGTCAGTGCGCGCTCCGCCGTCCCTCGGGGCGGTGCCCCTGGGCGCCCTCGTCTCACCGGCGGCCTCCTGTGTTGCGAATTGCTCGGCCCCCGGGCGGTTGCGGGGCCGACTGGGTGGTACGTCGACGGGTGCGCTTGCGCGCGGCGGGCACCCCTCCCCTGTGGCGCCCCGCAACAAAGTTGACCAGTCCGCGGGCCGTCGCGGGGGCGTTTTTGCCAAGCTCTCGCGGGAAAGACCGGTCCGCGTACCACGGGCGGGGCGGGTGCCGGTGCCGTGCCGGCCGCCGGCGGGGGCGCGACGGCGTCAGTGGTGCAGCAGCACCAGATCGTCGCGGTGCACGACCTCCCGCTCGTAGGCGGGGCCCAGCTCACGGGCGAGATCGCGGGTCGAACGGCCAATCAATCGGGGGATTTCCCGGGCGTCGAAATTGACGAGGCCGCGGGCGATCGCCCGGCCCCCGCCGTCCCGCAGCTCGACCGGGTCGCCGGCCGAGAACTCGCCCTCCACCGCGGCGATACCGGCGGGCAGCAGCGAGGAGTGCCGCTCGACGACGGCCCGCACCGCCCCGTCGTCCAGGACGAGGGCGCCACGCGGCGTGGAGGCGTGCGCGAGCCACAGCAGCCGGTCGGCGGAGCGCCGCCCGGTCCGCAGGAAGTGCGTGCCCGTGGGCCCGCCGGCCAGCGCCTCCGCGGCGTGCACGGCGGAGGTCAGGATGACCGGGACGCCGGCCGCGGCGGCGATCCGGGCGGCCTCGACCTTGGTGACCATGCCGCCGGTGCCCACGCCGGCCTTGCCCGCGCTCCCGATGGAGACGCCCTCCAGGTCCTTGGGACCACGGACCTCGGCTATCCGCGAGGTGCCCGGGGTGGCCGGGTCGCCGTCGTAGAGGCCGTCCACGTCGGACAGCAGGATCAGCAGGTCGGCGCGGACGAGGTGGGCGACCAGCGCGGCCAGCCGGTCGTTGTCGCCGAAGCGGATCTCGTCGGTGGCGACCGTGTCGTTCTCGTTGACGATCGGCACGGCGCCCATGGCCAGCAGCTGGTCCAGGGTCCGGTAGGCGTTGCGGTAGTGGGCCCGGCGGCTGGTGTCGTCGGAGGTCAGCAGGACCTGGCCGACGCGCCGGCCGTAGCGGGCGAAGGAGGCGGTGTAGCGGGCGACCAGCAGGCCCTGGCCGACGCTGGCGGCGGCCTGCTGGCGGGCCAGGTCGCGGGGCCGCCGGTCCAGGCCCAGCGGGGCCAGGCCGGCCGCGATGGCACCGGAGGAGACCAGCACGATCTCCTTGTCCTGGTGCTTGGCCAGCACGTCCACCAGCGCGTCGACCCGGTCCGCGTCCAGTCCGCCGGCGGCCGTGGTCAGTGAGGACGAGCCCACCTTGACCACGATCCGCCGGGCGTGAGCGACGTCCTGCCTTGCGCCTGCCACCTGCTGTACCCCTGTACTGCTCGCCTGTTTCCCGGCCGCCGTACGGGTGGTCCCGGACCGTCCCGTACACGTCCCTACGGGCGCAATCTACGGCAGTGCGGCCCGCCGGCGCGTGCCGATATCGCCTGGCGGACGTCCGGCGGAACGGTGACCGGGCCGTCCGGGTGGCGAACGCCACCATGAAGTGGCTGGAACAATACGGAGGAGCGCCCTCCGGTCCGCCCGCCCCGTACGGCCGAAGGCTTCTTCCCACGGCCGTATTTCCTGCATTCACCGCCACCCACCCGGAATTCCTTAAGACGGGCGGAACGGCCAAGAGGTTGCGTTCGATTGGTCCGCTTTCGCGGTGATGAGAGCCACAGCAGATTGTCACCAAGGCCAACAAGGTCATACGGTCGGGTGTCCATCGGTCCCGTTTCGCCGCTCCGGCGGCGTCGCAGCGCGGGACCCGGCCGCCCCACCTCGGCCTCCCCCCTGACCTTCTTGCTGCCAGGAGCCCTCCCCCGTGCCTTCCGCCGGAATCGTTCCCCGCCGAGCCGTACAGCTCGCGGCACTCCTCGCGATGATGCTCGCGTTCACCGCCCAGCTCGTCGGTGCGCTGCTGCCCGTCATCCCGCTGTTCATCGCCGCCTCCGTGGTCAACCTGGGCCTCGACCTGGTCCTGCAGCACAAGCAGCCCGGCCTGCTCGCCGTGCTGGGCCGGATCCGGTTCGACGTCACGGTGCGCCAGCTGCTGCGCGACATGCTGATACTGGTCGGCCTGCTGCACATCGACGGCATCAACCCGCTGGAGGAGCAGGCGCCGCTCACCATCACGCTGCTCCTCTTCTACGGCACCCACTTCGTGTGCCAGGCGGTCGCGGTGCTGGTCCGCCGGACCCGCAGCCTGCCGTTCGTGACGCGCAACATCGACGCCGGCGAGCTGCGGCTGTGCGACGCCCCGCCGCGGATCCTGTCCCGCCAGACGGGCCGGCGGCTGCTGCGCTTCTCGGTGCCCACCACCATCGGCATGATGGTGACCGCGATCACGACCGACGCCTACTGGGGCGGCATCGGACTGACCGTCTCCCTGGCCCTGTCGGCCGGCGGCACCCTCTACCTGAGCACCTGGCTGCTGCCCAAGAAGCGCGTGGTCGCCGAACAGCAGGCGCTGGAGTGGCTGGACAACTGGCTGGCCGGGTACCGGCCGACGGTCGGCATGTACTTCTCCGGCGGCGCGTCCTCGGCCTACCAGGCCAACATGTGGCTGAGCACGCTCGCCTCCCTGGACGGCAACCCGATCATCGTGCTCCGTGAGCGCTTCATGGTGCAGAAGATCGAGGCCACGGACATCCCGATCGTCTGCATCCCGAAGGTCGCCAACCTGATGCGCCTGGAGCACTCCACGCTCAAGGTCCTGCTGCACCCGGCGAACTCCGGCAAGACCTCGCAGATCCTCCGGATCCCGTCGATCAAGCACGCGTTCATCAACCACGGCGAGAGCGACAAGCTGTCCTCCTGCAACCCGTACGCCAAGGCCTACGACGAGGTCTGGGTGGCGGGCCCGGCGGCCCGCGACCGCTACCAGCTCGCCGACATCGGCGTGGAGGACAAGGACGTCGTCGAGGTCGGCCGCCCCCAGCTGTCCCCGATCCGCGCGTACGAGGGCGCCCCGGCCGGCCGGCCGACCACCGTGCTGTACGCCCCGACCTGGGAGGGCTGGGACGGCAACCCGGGCAACACCTCGGTGATCCTGGCCGGCGAGAACATCGTCCGCGAGCTCCTCGCCGACGAGAACGTGCGGCTGCTGTACAAGCCGCACCCGATGACCGGTTCCGTCGACCCGCGGGCGGGCGCCGCCAACGCCCGTATCCAGGCGATGATCACGGAGGCCAACGGCCGGCGCAGCGGGACGCGCCCCGGCCCGGAGGCCGCCGCCGAGCTGGCCCGCCGCGCCGAGGAGCTGGACACGCTGACCACCTCGGCGTTCCGCAAGAGCGCCGACGAGCTGGAGCGGATGCGGCTGCAGGGCACCCCCGACGAGGGCCGCGCGGCCGCCGTCGCGGACGCGGTCACCGCCTGGGAGGAGGCGTACTGGAACTCCTTCCCCGAGTGGGAGCACCAGATCATCACCACCGCCCGCCCCGGCATCTTCAGCTGCTTCAACCAGGCCGACGTGCTGGTCAGCGATGTCTCCAGCGTGGTCTCCGACTACCTGACCAGCGAGAAGCCGTACGCGGTCGCCAATACGTCGGGCATGACCGAGGACGACTTCCGGGCGAACTTCCCGACCGTCCGGGCGGCGACGATCCTCACGCCGGACGCGGCCGGGGTGGCCGGTCTGCTCGACGCGGTCCGCGACCGGGAGAAGGACACCCTCGTCGCGGCGCGGGCGGAGCTCAAGGAGCACCTGCTGGGCCCGTCGGACCCGCCGTCATCGGTCCGCTTCAACCTGGCGGCGATGGATCTGTGCACCAAGGCCGACGAGCGCCGCATCCGCATGGAGAACCGGCTCTCCGGCATCCCCGGCCAGCGCTCGCAGGAGGGCGTGGACGGCCCGGAGACGGCCGAGCACGAGGCCACCGGCACCTCGGACGCGACGGCCGGCGTCTAGCCCGCAGAACGCCGTCTGCGGCCTCCGCGGACGGCCCTGAGCACCGGCGCAGGCCCCGGGAAGAGAATCTTCCCGGGGCCTGCGCTTTGGGTTCTTGCGGGTGGGGACTGCCGCGGAGGGGTGCTGCCTTGCTTGGGGCTGCCTTGCTTGGGGGCTGCCGCTTGGTTTTTCCCCGCCGCCCACCCCCCTTCGGGGGGGTGGGCGGGTACATGCGCGCGGGCCCCCCGCTTCGGGAACCCCTGGAACGGCGCTTCGGGAACCCTTAGAACGGCCGGAAGCCGTCGTACTCCTGGGCGGCCTCGTCGCGTTCCGCGTCGCGGTCGCGGCGGCGCTGCGCGGCCGGGCGGGGCGCCTCGAAGCGGTGGTCCTCGCCGCGCCGGCCCAGCATCTCCGCGCCGGCCGTCACCGTCGGCTCCCAGTCGAAGACCACCGCGTTGTCCTCGGGGCCGATCGCCACGCCGTCCATGGCGCGGGCGCCCGCCTTGAGGAGCGCGGCCTCGACGCCGAGGCGGTTGAGCCGGTCCGCCAGATAGCCGACCGCCTCGTCGTTGTTGAAGTCGGTCTGCCGCACCCAGCGCTCCGGCTTCTCGCCCCGTACGCGGAAGAAGCCCTCGCCCTCCTGCGTGACCGTGAAGCCCGTGTCGTCCACCGCCTTGGGACGGATGACGATCCGCGTGGCCTCCTGGACGGGCTTGGCGGCGCGCGCCTTGGCGACGATGTCGGCCAGCGCGTACGACAGCTCCTTCAGGCCCTGATGGGCGACGGCCGAGACCTCGAAGACGCGGTAGCCGCGCTCCTCCAGGTCCGGCCGGATCATGTCGGCCAGGTCCTTGCCGTCGGGGATGTCGACCTTGTTGAGCACGACCACCCGGGGCCGGTTCTCCAGGCCGCCGTACTGGGACAGCTCCTCCTCGATGACGTCGAGGTCGGAGACCGGGTCCCGGTCGGACTCCAGGGTCGCGGTGTCCAGGACGTGCACCAGCACCTCGCAGCGCTCGACGTGCCGCAGGAACTCCAGGCCCAGGCCCTTGCCCTGGCTGGCGCCCGGGATCAGCCCGGGGACGTCCGCGATGGTGTAGACCGTGGCGCCGGCGGTGACCACGCCGAGGTTGGGCACCAGCGTCGTGAACGGGTAGTCCGCGATCTTCGGCCGGGCCGCGGAGAGCACCGAGATCAGCGACGACTTGCCCGCGCTCGGGTAGCCGACCAGGGCGACGTCCGCGACGGTCTTGAGCTCCAGGACGATGTCCCGGCTCTCCCCCGGCTCGCCGAGCAGCGCGAAACCGGGCGCCTTGCGGCGGGCGGAGGCCAGCGCGGCGTTGCCGAGGCCGCCGCGGCCGCCCCGGCCGGCGACGAAGGTGGTGCCCTGGCCCACCAGGTCGGCGAGCACCTCACCGTTCTTGTCGAGCACGACCGTGCCGTCCGGGACCGGCAGGATTAGGTCCTTGCCGTTCTTGCCCTCGCGGTTGTCGCCGGCACCGGGCTGGCCGTTGGTGGCCTTGCGGTGCGGGTGGTGGTGGTAGTCGAGGAGCGTGGTGACGTCCTGGTCGACGACCAGGATCACATCGCCGCCGCGGCCGCCGTTGCCGCCGTCGGGTCCGCCGAGCGGCTTGAACTTCTCCCGGTGTACGGAGGCACAGCCGTGGCCTCCGTTACCCGCGGCGACGTGCAGCTCGACGCGGTCCACGAAGGTGGTCATGGTGGGGTGCCTCCAGATGAGCGGGGTGGTCAGGTACTGCGTACTACGGGGGTACTGCGGCCGCGCCGCGGAACTGCCGGGAGCAGTGCGGCACGTACGGCAGTGAAGGCGCGTACGTCAGGGATCTCTCTGTCGTAACACGCCAAGGGCGGACCAGCCTTCCCGCTCACGCGGGAAAAGGCGGTCCGCCCCTGGTGATGCTGTGTGACGTCCGGGCCCGTATTACTGGGCGACCGGGACGATGTTCACGACCTTGCGGCCACGGTGGGTGCCGAACTGCACCGCACCGGCCTGCAGGGCGAACAGGGTGTCGTCGCCGCCGCGGCCGACGCCCGCGCCGGGGTGGAAGTGGGTGCCACGCTGGCGGACCAGGATCTCACCGGCGAGGACGGCCTGACCGCCGAAGCGCTTCACGCCGAGCCGCTGAGCGTTGGAGTCGCGACCGTTCCGGGTGGACGATGCGCCCTTCTTGTGTGCCATGTCTCCTCAGTCCCTTACTTCGCCGGGGCGTCGATGCCGGTGATCTTCAGCGCCGTGTGGAGCTGGCGGTGGCCGATCCGCTTCTTGTAACCGGTCTTGTTCTTGTACTTCTGGATCCGGATCTTGTTGCCCTTGTGGTGGTCCACGACCTCGCCCTGGACCTTCACGCCGGCCAGGACCCACGGGTCGCTGGTGACCGCGTCACCGTCGACGACCAGCAGCGTGGAGAGCTCGACGGTGTCGCCGACCTTGCTGGTGGAAATGCGGTCAATCTCGATGACGTCGCCGACAGAAACCTTCTGCTGGCGTCCGCCGGTGCGCACGATCGCGTACACGCGGAACTCTCTTTCGCTAGAAACGGATCCTCTGATGCCAGCCGCTCTCACGGGCTCGGGACGTCCCGTGGAATCCGATCGGACGAGCGGCCTCCCTCGGCGGACCGAGAGGTAGTTGCTCAGAAGTTGGTGGTGCCTCAAGTTTCAGACACCGACGGTCAAGGTTACGGGGCCTTGACCAGGGGGTCAAACCGGCCCCGGGCCGCCGTGACGGCCCGGGGCAGATCCGTGACGCTCAGTCCTCCGTCGAGAGGGACACCGACGCGACCGAGGGCTGCTCGGCGGCTGCGGTCTTCTTGGCCGCGGCCTTCTTCGTCGTCGCCTTCTTCGTGGTGGTCTTCTTCGTCGTGGCCTTCTTGGCGGTGGTGGTCTTCTTCGCCACCGTCTTCTTGGCCGTGGTCTTCTTCGCCGCGGTCTTCTTGGCGGTGGCCTTCTTGGCCGTCGCCTTCTTCGCGGTCTTCTTGGCCACGGGCGCCGCCTCCGGCTCGGCCGCCTCGGCGCCCTCGACGGGCTCCGCGGACACGGCCGGCGCCTCGGCCGGCTCCGTCACCGGCTCGGCGGCCGGCGTGGCGATCACCACGGTCGCCGCGGAGTCGTCGGACACCTCGGGCGAGCCCGCCGGAGCGGTCACCTTACGGGTCACCCGACGGCGCGGACGGGCCGGCGCGGGCTCCGGGGCAGCGACCTCGGCGGCCGGCTCCGGCTCGACGGCCTGTGCGGGCGCCGGCTCGGCCGGCAGCACGATCGCGGCGGCCTCCTCGGCGGCGGCCTTCGGTGCGCCCGCCGGAGCGGACACCTTCCGGCTCACCCGGCGGCGGCCCCGCCCCCGTCCGGCAGCGGCCTCGGCCTCGGCCGGGCTGCTGAACCACTCGTCGGCACCGGCCACCGTGGGCTGCAGCTCGGCCTCCGTCACGGCCACCGGCTCCAGCTCGGGCGCACCACCGTCCGGGGTGGGCTCGGCGGCCTCGACCTCGTGGACGTGCGGCTCGACGGCCTCGACCGGCGCCGCCTTGCCCTTCTTCTTGCGCTTGCCGCCACCGCCGGCCGTCGTCGGCTGGTCCATGTGGACGATGACGCCCCGGCCGTTGCAGTGCACGCACGACTCGGAGAACGACTCCAGCAGGCCCTGGCCGACCCGCTTGCGGGTCATCTGGACCAGGCCGAGCGAGGTGACCTCGGCCACCTGGTGCTTCGTACGGTCCCGGCCCAGGCACTCCAGCAGGCGCCGCAGCACCAGGTCGCGGTTGGACTCCAGCACCATGTCGATGAAGTCGATCACGATGATGCCGCCGAGGTCGCGCAGCCGCAGCTGGCGCACGATCTCCTCGGCCGCCTCCAGGTTGTTCCTGGTGACCGTCTCCTCCAGGTTGCCGCCCTGGCCGGTGAACTTGCCGGTGTTGACGTCGACCACGACCATCGCCTCGGTCCGGTCGATCACCAGCGAGCCGCCGCTGGGCAGCCAGACCTTGCGGTCCAGCGCCTTCATCAGCTGCTCGTCGATCCGGTACGTCGCGAAGACGTCGACGTCCGAGGTCCACTTCTGCAGCCGGTCGGTGAGGTCCGGCGCCACGTGGGCGACGTAGCCGTGGATCGTCTCCCAGGCGTCGTCACCGCTGACGATGACCTTGGAGAAGTCCTCGTTGAAGATGTCCCGCACGACCCGGACGGTCATGTCCGGCTCGCCGTACAGGAGCGTCGGCGCGCTGGAGCTGCTGCTCTTGGCCTTCTTCTGGATCTCTTCCCACTGGGCCTGCAGACGCTGGACGTCGCGCGCCAGCTCCTCCTCGCTCGCGCCCTCCGCGGCCGTACGGACGATCACGCCCGCGTCCTCGGGGACGATCTTCTTGAGGATCTGCTTCAGCCGGGCCCGCTCGGTGTCCGGGAGCTTGCGGCTGATACCGGTCATCGAGCCCTCGGGCACGTAGACCAGGTAGCGGCCGGGCAGCGAGACCTGGCTGGTCAGGCGGGCGCCCTTGTGGCCGATCGGGTCCTTGGTGACCTGCACCAGCACCGACTGGCCGGACTTCAGCGCGGTCTCGATCCGGCGCGGGCCGTTGGCCATGCCCAGCGCCTCGAAGTTGACCTCACCGGCGTACAGCACGGCGTTGCGGCCCTTGCCGATGTCGACGAAGGCGGCCTCCATCGACGGCAGGACGTTCTGCACCTTGCCGAGGTAGACGTTGCCGACGTACGAGGTGGCCTGCTCCTTGTTGACGAAGTGCTCCACGAGCACGTTGTCCTCGAGGACGGCGATCTGGGTGCGCTCGCCGCTCTGGCGGACCACCATCACCCGCTCGACGGCCTCGCGGCGGGCGAGGAACTCCGCCTCGGTGATGATCGGCACCCGGCGGCGGCCCTGCTCACGCCCCTCGCGGCGACGCTGCTTCTTGGCCTCCAGGCGCGTCGACCCCTTGATCGACTGCACCTCGTCCGCGCCGGTGCCCTCCTCCTTCTTGCGGGGCTCACGGACCTTGACGACCGTGCGCTCGGGGTCGTCGGCCTGCCCGGCCTCGACCTCGGCGGCGTCCCCGCTGCGACGGCGGCGGCGACGGCGCCGGCGGCTGCTGCTGGAGCCGGCACCCGCCTGCTCGCCCTCGGCGTGCTCCTCCGCCTCCTCGGCGGTCTCCTCGTCCGGGCGGCCGGCCTCCTCGGCCTCGGCCTCGGCCTCCTGGGCACCCTCCTCGGCGCCCTCGGCCGGCTGCTCCTCGGCACCCTCGGCGGCCTCCCCGCGGCGGCGGCGACGGCCACCACGGCGACGCCGGCGCGACGGACGCTCGGCGAACTCGTCCTCGGCCTGGCCGGCCTCCTCGGCCTCGGCCTCGGCCTCCTCGGCGGCCTCCGGCTCCTCCACGGGAGCGGTGACGGCCTGCTCGGCCTCGGCCGGGGCGCCCCGGCGACGACGGCGCCGGGCACCGGCCGGCGGCTGCTCCTCGGAGACCTGCTCGGCCTCGGCGGCCTCCTGGCGCGCCGCGGCATGCGCGGCGGCGGCGGTCTCGGGGGTCTGGAACATCGGCTCGGTGAAGACCGGCGCCTGGAAGACCGCGGTCGGCGGCCGCTGGGCACGGCGGCGGCCACGCACCGGCGCCTCCTGAGCGGGCTCCTCCTCGGCGCGCGGCGCCTCGGCGACCGGCTCCGCGGCGCGCTCGCCACGGCGGCGGCTCCGGCGGCGCGGGCCCTCGGTCTCCTCGGCGGCGGGCGCGGCGGGGGCCTCGGCCTCCGCCTCCCCGGGCGTCTCGACGGGCTCCTCGGCGGCCTGCGGCGCACCCGCGGGGGCGGTGGCCTTACGGGTCGCGCGACGGCGGGTACGGGCCGGCTTGGCCTCCTCGACGGCCTCCGCGGCCGCGGGCGCCTCCTCGGCGGCGGCCGGCGCGGCCGGGGCCTCGGCGGGCTCCTCGGCGCTCACCTGGGGGGCACCGGCGGGAGCGGTCGCCTTACGGGTCGCGCGGCGACGCGTACGGGCCGACTTCGCGGGCTCCTCCGCGACCGGCGCGGTCTCCTCGGCTTCCTCGGCCTCCTCCGCTTCCTCGGCCGGCTCAGCGACGGGCGCCTCCGCGACGACCGGCTCCGGGGCGGCCTCGGTCTGCGGGGCCCCGGCGGGGGCGGTCGCCTTGCGGGTCGCCCGGCGGCGGGTACGGCGCGGGGCGGCCTCCTCGGCCTGCGGCGCCTCGGCGGGCGTCTCGGCGGCGGCCACGGCAGCGGCCTCGGCAGGAGCCTCCACCGGCGTCTCCGCGGGCGCCTCGGCGGCCGCGGACGGGGCCCCGGCGGGGGCGGTGGCCTTACGGGTGGCCCGTCGGCGGGTACGGGCCGGCTTGGCCTCGTCACCGCTGCTCACCGCGGACGCGGTGGACTCCTCGGCGGCGGCCTGGGCGGCCCCCGGCGCGGCGGGCTCGGTGCTCACCACGGTGGCCGCGGAGGCCTCGCCGGCGACCGGCGGACCGGCCGGCCGGGACGCCGCCCGGCGCCGGCGGCGCGGGGGCAGCGTGTCACTGGGTGAGTGGTTGTCGTCCGGACCGCGGTCCGGGGACGACGTGGATTCAGTGGGCTCAATGGGCTCGAGCATGCGGGCGGTTCTCCCGTCACGCTCCCGGGCGCCGCGCCTGATTCCGGTAGCGGTCCGCGTGATGAGCGCGGGCCCGCTGTCCGGGGCGTGGGCGCCGCACGGGAGCTGTCGTCTCGCTCGCCGGCCCCTTTTTTGGGGTGGGGACCGGCGAAAGTCTCCTGGTCAGTGCGTCTGCCGGACCGGGGTGGCGCCCTGGTTGATCGGCGACGCGACGACGGCGGTCCTACGCAGTACCGTCCCCGGCTGCCGGGGAGGCCCCGCCCGGCGCCTTCGCGGCACTCTGCCCGGCGGCCGTGGGTGGGGCGGCCGTGGCAGCGTCGCGGTCGGGCGCAAGCGGGTCGGTCACCGCGCCGGTCTCCTCATCGAGCAGCCCCTGCGCCAGCCTGGTCACCGCAGCGGGGACCGGCGGCGCCAGGTCGGCCGTAGCTCGGAGGCCGGACAGGACGTCGTCGGGTCGAACGGCGGGTGTCACATGCCGAACAACCAGCCGCAGTATCGCACAGGCATCGCCGTCGGGCCTATCGCCCTGGCAACCGGCCGCCTCCAGATGCGCCACCGCGCCCCGGGCGTCGAAGGTCCGCATGCCGTTCTTGGTGCGGCGCTCGACCAGCACCTCCTCGGCCGCGAGGAACGCCTCGACGGCGCGGGCGGCGGCCTCGGGGGCGACCTTGTCGAGCCTGAGCTCCCACACCGACGCCTGCAGCCGGTCGGCCAGGCCGCTGGTGCGCGCCTCGACCGATTCGATCACATCGAGCCCGGCCGGCAGCGACTCGTCGAGGAGTTCGCGAAGCTTGTCCGGGTCGCGGCGCTCGGCGAGCTGGATCTCCAGATACTCGGCCTCACTGCCCGTGCCCGTCGGGGCGGCGTTCGCATACGACACCTTGGGGTGCGGGGTGAAACCCGCCGAATAGGCCATGGGGACCTCGGCGCGGCGCAGCGCCCGCTCGAAAGCGCGCTGGAAGTCGCGGTGGCTGGTGAACCGGAGGCGGCCGCGCTTGGTGTAGCGCAGTCGGATGCGCTGCACCGCCGGTGCGGGCGGCGGGCCTTCGGGCTGTCGCTTGCCCAGTGTCGTTCAGTCCTTCGTGAGTGCGGTCGTACTGCTACCTAGAGTACGTGGCTCACGGCCCCCAGGTTCCCCAAGGGCGTCCCGACCACCCTCAGCCCTGCCCACCGGGGCCGCCGCCGGGGCCGCCGGCGGGCGCCGTCGCGCCGATCCAGTACCGCAGCTTCTCGTCCCGCTGATTCTCGAGGACCCCGCCACAGGCCTCGATGACCTTGCGTGATCCGGTGTTGCCCGCGGCCACGGTGACCAGCACCGGATCGATGCCCAGCTCGTCGCGGGCGATCGGCAGGGCAGCGCGCAGCATCGCCGTGGCATGCCCCTGCCGGCGGGCCCCCGGGCGCACCCCGTACCCGATGTGACCGCCCCAGGTGCGCAGGGAGGGGGTGAGCCGGTGCCGGAAGGTGACGCGGCCCAGATAGCTGCCGTCCACCACCCACCACCGGGTGGACATCGCCACCCGGCCGTCGGCGCGCTCGTCGTACGCGGCGCCGCCCACCGCGGCGACATACGCGGCGAACCCCTCGGGGGTCGGCCAGCGGGTGCGCCAGGTCCGCAGTTCGCGCGCCAGGTTGGACTGCGGAGTGTGCTCGGCGCCGTCGGCCCGGAACTCGTCCATCGCGGCGAGGAACGAGTCGTGGAACTCGACGGAGGGAGCGACCAGCCGCCCTGACGTCGGCGTGTGCGGTGCGGACATCGGATCATTGTGCCGAGCACGCCACGGCCCGGCCACCGCGGACGCGGGACCGGGCCGAACCGCCTTACGGCAAGCGCTACTTGACGACCGTCAGCGGCAACAGCTTCTTGCCCGTGGGGCCGATCTGGATCTGGGTGTCCATCTGAGGGCACACCCCGCAGTCGAAGCACGGAGTCCAGCGGCAGTCCTCGACCTCGGTCTCGTCGAGGGCGTCCTGCCAGTCCTCCCAGAGCCAGTCCTTGTCGAGGCCGGAGTCCAGGTGGTCCCAGGGCAGGACCTCCTCGTACTCCCGCTCGCGGGTGGTGTACCAGGCGACGTCCACGCCGAACTCCGGCAGCGTCTTCTCCGCGGCCCGCATCCAGCGGTCGTAGGAGAAGTGCTCGCGCCAGCCGTCGAAGCGGCCGCCGTCCTCGTAGACGGCGCGGATGACCGAGCCCACGCGGCGGTCGCCGCGCGAGAGCAGGCCCTCGACGATGCCGGGCTTGCCGTCGTGGTAGCGGAAGCCGATGGAGCGGCCGTACTTCTTGTCGCCGCGGATCTTGTCGCGGAGCTTCTCGAGCCGGGCGTCCGTCTCCTCGGCGGAGAGCTGCGGGGCCCACTGGAAGGGGGTGTGCGGCTTGGGGACGAAGCCGCCGATGGACACCGTGCAGCGGATGTCGTTGGAGCGGGAGACCTCGCGGCCCTTGGCGATGACGTTGACCGCCATGTCGCCGATCTGCAGCACGTCCTCGTCGGTCTCGGTGGGCAGACCGCACATGAAGTACAGCTTCACCTGGCGCCAGCCGTTGCCGTAGGCCGTGGCGACCGTACGGATCAGGTCCTCCTCCGAGACCATCTTGTTGATGACCTTGCGGATGCGCTCGGAGCCGCCCTCGGGGGCGAAGGTGAGGCCGGACCGGCGGCCGTTGCGGGTCAGCTCGTTGGCGAGGTCGATGTTGAAGGCGTCGACGCGGGTCGAGGGCAGCGACAGGCCGATCTTGTCTTCCTCGTACCGGTCGGCGAGGCCCTTGGCGATGTCACCGATCTCGGTGTGGTCCGCGGAGGACAGCGACAGCAGGCCGACCTCCTCGAATCCGGTGGCCTTCAGACCCTTGTCCACCATCTCGCCGATGCCGGTGATGCTTCGCTCCCGCACGGGGCGCGTGATCATGCCGGCCTGGCAGAAACGGCAGCCGCGGGTGCAGCCCCGGAAGATCTCCACCGACATCCGCTCGTGCACGGTCTCGGCGAGCGGAACCAGCGGCTGCTTGGGGTACGGCCACTCGTCCAGGTCCATGACGGTGTGCTTGGAGACCCGCCACGGGACGCCGGAGCGGTTGGGCACGACGCGGGAGATCCGGCCGTCGGCCAGGTACTCGACGTCGTAGAACTTGGGGACGTAGACGCTGCCGGTCTTCGCGAGGCGGAACAGCAGCTCGTCGCGGCCGCCCGGGCGGCCCTCGTTCTTCCAGGCGCGGATGATCTCGGTGATCTCCAGCACGGCCTGCTCGCCGTCGCCGACCACCGCGCAGTCGAGGAAGTCCGCGATCGGCTCGGGGTTGAAGGCGGCGTGGCCGCCCGCGAGGATCAGCGGGTGCTCGTCGGTGCGGTCCTTGGACTCGAACGGGATGCCGGCCAGGTCCAGGGCGGTGAGCAGGTTGGTGTAGCCCAGCTCGGTGGAGAAGGAGACGCCGAGCACGTCGAAGGCGCCGACGGGGCGGTGCGCGTCGACCGTGAACTGCGGCACGTCGTGCTCACGCATCAGGGCTTCGAGGTCCGGCCAGACGCTGTAGGTGCGCTCGGCGAGGACGCCCTCCTGCTCGTTGAGGACCTCGTAGAGGATCATGACGCCCTGGTTGGGCAGCCCGACCTCATACGCGTCGGGATACATGAGCGCCCAGCGAACGTCGCAGCTCTCCCACGGCTTGACCGTGGAATTGAGCTCACCGCCGACGTACTGGATCGGCTTCTGCACGTGTGGGAGCAGAGCTTCGAGTTGCGGGAAAACCGACTCGGACATCTCGAACCTTCGTGGGCTGACAAGGGGCGACTCTCAAGCGTAACCCGCTCGGCGGCACCCGAAATCGCACGGCGGACGCTGCACCCTCCGTCTCAGGCCCCCAGCCGCGCCCGCAGCCTCTTGCGGGACGCCTTCGCCCAGGTGGCCGGGAGGTCGCGCTCCCGCCCGGCGGCCAGGGCCTCCTCACGGCCGTAGAGGAGGCCGAAGGTGAAGCCGCCCTCGCCGGCGTGGTGGGCCTGGGTGGCCAGGTCGCGGAGGGCGCCGCGGGCCACCACGCTGTCCTGGTGGTCGCCGAGCAGCTGCTGCACCTTCTTGATCCGCTTGGCGAACTTCTTCGCCGGCTTGCCGAGCGCCGGGCGGGCCGCCTCCGCCGCGTACCGGGTCCGCTTGGCGGCCTTGCGGGCGCTGTGCAGCGCCTCGTCCCGGTCGCGGCCGGCGGGGGCGTCCAGCGCGGCCTCCATGCGGCCGGCCAGCCGCCGGTAGTCCTTGAGGACGGCCCGGGCCGCCGCCTCGGAGGCGGGTCGCTCGGCGGCGGTGCGCAGCGGCGGCTCCGCCAGGAGGGCGTGCAGCCGGTCGAGGAGGGCCAGGTAGCGGGGGTCGTCCAGGACGGCGAGCACCCGGTCCCGGGCGCCGGCCCGGTTGCGCTGCGACCACAGCCGCAGCCGGGCGGCCACCGGACCGAGCCGGAGCGTCCGGGGCACCTCCGCGAGCCCCGCGCGCAGCCGCTCGGCCAGTACCTCCTGGTCCCGACCCACTCCCAACTCCCCTGCCAGCCACTTGAGTTCGTCGCCGATCGGGTCGGTGACGGCGCGGTCGAGGACCTTGGCGTAGGAGCGGAAGGCGCTCCGCAGGCGGCGGGTGGCGACCCGCATCTGGTGCACGGAATCGGGCAGGTCGCGGCGGACCGCCGGGTCGAGGGCGGTGATCGCGCGCACCTGTGCGGCGGCGTAGTCCAGGACGAGGTCGGCGGCGGTGCGCGGCTTCCCGCCGGAGCGGGCGGACGGGGCGTGCGCGGGGTACCCGGCGGCCGCTTCGGCCCCCTCGGCGCGCAGGCCGGTCTCGGTCAGCGCCCGGGCCAGCTTGGAGGGCGCCGAGGCGGGCCGCACGCCGGCGTCGGCCAGCGCCCGGCCGATCGCGTCCAGCAGTCCGGTGCCGCCTTTGCCCGTACCGTTTCCGCCTTTGCCCGTGGCGTCGCCGCCGGCGTCGGCCAGCTCGACCTCGATCTCGTGCCAGCGGGCCTCCCTCGGGCCGGTGGCGTCGGACGCCGTGGCCTGCCCGGACGCCGCCGCCTGCGGGGCCGCGAACGTCACCCGCCGCGCGGTGACCGCGTCCTCCGCGACCTCGGCGAGCGGTGTGCCCGCGGCGTCGCGCAGCACCCGGACCGTGCGCCGGGTCCGCAGCCGTACGAGGGGGATCAGGTCCTGGCCTCGGGTCCGGGAGCGGACCAGGGCGGTCAGTTCGGGGGGCGGGGCGTCCGAGAGCGGTGCCCGGATCTCCTCGCGCACGCCGGGCTCGACCGGGAGTTTCAGGTGCCAGCCGGCGTCCGGGCCGCCGGTGCGCCGCCGGAAGGTGACGCCGTCCGCGGCGAGGCGCTGGTCGGCGGTGTCGTAGTAGAGGGCGTCCAGGCTGTCGGTGCCGCACTCCTCCACGGTCGCGACCCGGTCGACGCCGGCCAGGTCGGGCAGGTGGGTGTCGTCGTCGGCCTCGTACTTCCGCTCGATCTCCCGCACGGTGTCCGCCATGACTCGAATGTAGCCAGCGGCCCTTACGGGGACCAGCCACCCGGACAGGATCGCTCTCCGTGGGGGGCGTTCCAGCATCCGGAAGGGCGGGTGGCACATGCCCGGGAAGGTGGCTTACGGTGTGTTACTAGTCGCCCACTCAGGGTGGCGATCGGCGCTCACTCGACCCCTCGGGGAGGGAGACACCCGTGCATCCCCACGCAGCCGTCGCCCGGTCACCCATCCGCGTCTCGGCAGGAGCCCGCCCGTTCCTGCTGACGGCGCCGAGCGAACCCACCAGCCCGAAGATCGCCCGCGATTTCGTCCGGGCCGTCCTGCGAAGTACCCCGCTCGCCCCGCTGCTGGACACGGCGGTGCTGCTCACCTCGGAGGCGGTCACCCGCTCCCATCGGCGCACCTCGCGGTCGGCGGACATCCTGCTGCGGCTGCTCACGGCCGGGCACGGTCTGCGGATCAGCGTGCACGACGGGGCCGCGGTCCTCCTCCCGTCGACGGCCGTCCCGTCGCAGGCCCGGCCGCCGTACGACCCGGTGGCCGAGGACGCCGATCACGGGCTGTGGCTGACCGGCGAGCTCGCCGACGACTGGGGCAGCACGCCGTACGCCGGCGGGCCGCGGTCCGCGTCGCTGTGGTTCGAGCTGTACACCGGGCGGTGACCCGGCGCGGGCCGGGCCCCGGTGTCAGCGGGACGCCGACATCGGGCGGCCGACCCGGATCGACTGGAGCAGCCCTATGGCGATCCAGACCGCGAACATCGACGTGCCGCCGTAGGAGACGAAGGGCAGCGGCAGGCCGGTCACCGGCATGATGCCGAGCGTCATGCCGATGTTCTCGAAGGCCTGGAAGGCGAACCACGCGATGATGCCGGCGGCCACGATCGTGCCGTAGAGCTCGGTCGACTCGCGGGCGATCCGGCAGGCGCGCCACAGGACGATGCCGAGCAGGACGATGATCAGGCCCGCGCCCAGGAAGCCCAGCTCCTCGCCGGCGACGGTGAAGATGAAGTCCGTCTGCTGTTCCGGGACGAACTGGCCGGTGGTCTGGCTGCCGTGGAAGAGCCCGGAGCCGGTCAGCCCGCCGCCGCCGATGGCGATCCGGGCCTGGTTGGTGTTGTAGCCGACGCCGGCCGGGTCCAGGCTCGGGTTGGCGAACGCGGCGAAGCGGGCGATCTGGTACGCGTCGAGCAGCCCCAGCTGCCAGATGGCGACGCAGCCGACGACTCCGGCGCTCACCAGTCCGAGGATCCAGCGGTTGGACGCGCCGGAGGCGAGCAGGACGCCGAGGATGACGGCGCCGAGCACCATGACCGAGCCGAGGTCGGGCATCAGCAGGATGATGCCGACGGGCACGGCGGCGAGCCCGAGGGCCTGGACGACGGTGCGGTGGCCGGGGTACGGGCGGTCGCCGGCGTCGACCCGGGAGGCCAGGATCATCGCCATGCCGAGCGAGATGGTGATCTTCGCGAACTCGGCCGGCTGGAGGGAGAATCCGCCGGGGATCGCCAGCCAGGAGCGCGAGCCGTTGATGGTGGCGCCGAGCGGGGTCAGCACCAGCAGGGCGAGCACCACCGACAGGGCGTACAGCACCGGGATCGCGCCGCGCAGGGTGCGGTGGCCGAGCCAGATCGTGCCGCCGGCCAGCGCCAGGCCGATGCCGAGGTTGAGCAGGTGGTGCAGGAAGAAGTAGTACTCGTCGCCCTTGTTGAGCTCGGTGCGGTTGCGGGTGGCGGAGAAGACCAGCAGCGAGCCGATGAGCGACAGCAGCAGACAGGACAGCAGCAGTATCCAGTCCAGCTTGCGCAGCACGGAGTCACGTGCCGTCAGCTTTCCCCAGGTGCCGAGTTCCGGGGTGTAGCGGCGGATGGAGAACGCCCGGGAGGTGTGGCTTGAGGTCACTGGGGGCTCCCCGAGGGTGAGGGCGACGGGGACGGCGGGGCGTAGGGCTTGATGGGCTGGGCCTCGATGGTGCCGTCGCTCTCGATCTTGGGCAGTTTGCCCTGCGGCCTGGGCAGCAGGGCGGCCTTGGGGTCGATGCCGCCCTTCTCGTCGACGCCGTACAGGGCGTTGTAGATGTTGCGCACGGCCGGGCCGGAGGCTCCGGATCCGGTACCACCCTGGGAGATCGTCATGACGATCGTGTAGTCCTTGGTGTACGTCGCGAACCACGAGGTGGTCTGCTTGCCGTAGACCTCGGCGGTACCGGTCTTGGCGTGCATCGGGATCTTGTCCTGCGGCCAGCCCTGGAAGCGCCAGGCGGCGGTACCGCGGGTGGCGACGCCGGCCAGTGCGGAGTCGATCTGCCTGAGGGTGTGCGGGCTGTCCGGCAGCTTGCCGTGCGACTGCGGCGCGATCGGCTGGATGTGCTTGCCGTCGGGGCTGACGATGGCCTTGCCCACGGTCGGGTTGAAGAGGGTGCCGCCGTTGCTGATCGCGGCGTAGATCGTCGCCATCTGGATGGGGGTGACGAGGGTGTCGCCCTGGCCGATGGCGTAGTTGATCGAGTCGTAGGCGTGCAGCTTCATGCCTTCGAGGCAGCCCTCACGGGCGAGCTTGGTGGTGTAGTCCTTCTTCTTCGGCCAGGCCTTGGCCTGCTGGCACCAGCCGTCCTTGTTGGCCTTCCAGAAGTTGTGCTTCCACCGGCGGTCGGGGACCCGGCCGTTGACCTCGTTGGGGAGGTCGATGCCGGTCTCCTTGCCGAGCCCGAACTGGTGGGCGGTCCGGTAGAACCAGTCGTTGGGGTCCTTCTTCGGCTTGTCGCCGCCGTCCTTCTTCCACTCCTCGTGCGAGAGCCGGTAGAAGACGGTGTCGCAGGAGACCTCCAGCGCCCGGCCCAGGCTGATGTCGCCGTGGCCCTCGCCCTCGAAGTTGCGGAAGACCTGGCCGCCGATGCTGTACGAGCTGGTGCAGGGGTAGTGGCCGTTGAAGTCGTAGCCCGCGTTGACCGCCGCCGTGGTCGAGATGACCTTGAAGATCGAGCCGGGGGCGGCCTGGCCCTGGATGGCGCGGTTCAGCAGCGGGTAGTTGGAGTCCTTGCCGGTGAGGCGGGCGTAGTCCTTGCCCGAGATGCCGCCGACCCAGGCGTTGGGGTCGTAGCTGGGGTTGGAGGCCATCGCCACCACCCGGCCGGTCTTCGCCTCCATCACGACCACGGCACCGGAGTCCGCCTTGTAGTTGGTGCCGGTGTTCTTGTCGTGCACCTTACGGGCGTCCTTCATGGCCTGGTCCAGCTGCTTCTCCGCCAGCGCCTGCACCCGGGCGTCGATGCTGGTGACTATCGACGAACCTGCCTGGCCCTTCTCGCTCTTGGCCTGGCCGATGACCCGGCCGAGGTTGTCGACCTCGTAGCGGGTGACGGCGGCCTTGCCGCGCAGGTACTTGTCGTAGGTGCGCTCCAGGCCGGAGCGGCCGATCTGGTCCGAGCGGAGCAGCGGCGAGTGGGTGTTCTTGGCCTTGTTGATCTCCTCGTCGGTGACCGGCGAGAGATAGCCGAGCACCTGCGCGGTGTTGGCGCCGACCGGGGCCGGGTAGCGGCGGACGGCGGTGGGCTCGGCGATGATGCCGGGGAAGTCCTCGGACCGCTCGCGGATCTGCAGGGCCTGCTGGGTGGTGGCCTCGTCGGTGATCGGGATCGGCTGGTACGGCGAGCCGTTCCAGCACGGCTGCGGGGTCTTGGAGTCGCAGAGCCGGACCTTGTTGCGGATCTCCTTCTCGGACATGCCGAGCACCTTGGCGAGCCGGCCGAGCACCGCCTTGCCGTCGTCCTTCATCTTCAGCAGGTCGGTGCGGCTGGCGGAGACGACCAGCCGGGTCTGGTTGTCGGCCAGCGGCACGCCGCGCGCGTCGAGGATGGAGCCGCGGGTGGCGGGGTCGACGACCTGCTGGACGTGGTTGTTGCGCGCCTCGGTGGCGTACTCCCGGCCGTTGCGGATCTGCAGGTACCAGAGCCGGCCGCCGAGGGTGAGCAGCAGGGAGAAGACCAGGATCTGGATCGCGATGAGCCGGACGCTCACCCGCGACGTGCGGGTTTCGGGCAGATGGGTCACAGCCGCTTGACCCCCTTGATCCGGCCGGCCTTGTCGCGGGCCGACTTGCCGAGCAGCCCGCCGCGCTGGCTGCCGATGTGGGCCTTGGTGCGGACCGACTTCATGGCGCCGCGGCTGGCCTTGAGCCCGGTGCCGGTGGTGAGCCAGCCGTACGCGGAGTCACGGGTGGCGGTGCCGCTCGGGCTGGGGGAACCGTCGCCGACCACCGAGTCGTGCTCGGTGCGGCGGGCCAGCGCCATCACCAGCGGGACCGTGAACGGCGCCAGCAGCAGGTCGTAGAGGGTGGCGCTGAGCAGCAGTCCGACCAGGCCGACGTGCCGGGCGGCGGTGTCGCCGACGAGCGAGCCGACGCCGGCGTACATCAGGGTCGAGCCGATGGCGGCGCCGATGACGACCATCAGCGGCACGGTCGCCGAGCGGTGCTGGCCGGAGTCGGGCTTGGTCAGCCCGGCGATGTAGCCGATGACGCACAGGACCAGCGCGTAGCGGCCGATGGCGTGGTCGGACGGCGGGGCCAGGTCGGCCAGCAGCCCGGCGAAGAAGCCGACGAGGGAGCCGGCGACGTGGCCGTACACCAGCGCCAGGCCGAGCACGACGAGCAGGAGCAGGTCCGGTACCGCGCCGGGCAGTTGGAGTCTGCCGAGGATGCTGACCTGGATGATGAGGGCGACGACCACCAGCGGGGCCGAGAGCAGGATCCGGTTGATGCGCATCGGTCAGCTCCTGGGGGAGGCGCTCGCGGACGGCGTGGCCGTGACGGTGACCGTCGGCGTGGGCTTGGGCTTGGCCGGCGCGGGCGGCAGGACGGTGTCCCGCGGGTCCTGGCGGGGCGGCTGCACGACGACGCCGACGATGTCGAGCTGGGAGAACGAGACGAACGGACGGACCTGGAGGGTGCGGGTCAGATCGCCGTTGGACGGCTCGACCTTGACGACCCGGCCGACCGGCACGCCGGGGACGAAGGGCTTGTCCTTGCTGGAGCCGAAGGTGACCAGACGGTCGCCCTTCTTGACGGTGGCCCGGCCGTTGAGCAGCTGGACGCGCAGCGAGCGGACACCCTGCCCGTTGGCGAAGCCGATCTCGTTGGTCTTCTCCATGCGGGTGCCGACGGTGAAGTCGGGGTCGGCGGCCAGCAGGACGGTGGAGGTGTCGGGGCCGACGGTGGTGACCCGACCGACCAGACCGTCGCCGTTGAGGACGGTCATGTCGCGGGCGATGCCGTCGCGGCTGCCGGCGTCGATGGTGATGGTCCAGGAGAAGCCCTGGGCCGAGCCGATGGCGATGACCTGGGCGCCCTTGATGGCGTACTGGCCGGTGCCGGCGGTCTTGAGGATCTTGTCGAGTTCCGCGGCGCGGTTGCGGTTGCGGTCGGAGGAGCCGAGCTTGGCCTTCAGCGCCTCGTTCTCGTGCTGCAGCCGGGCGATCCTGCTGTGCCGCCCGCCGGAGTCCCGTACGGCGCTGACGGCGTTGCCGATCGGGTCGACGACGCGGGCGACACCGGCCTCGACCGGCCCGAAGGCGGCGGCCGCGGCCTGCCGGGCGCCATCGAGCGGGGACTGTTCGCCGCCGCGGATGTCGACCGTGATCAGCGCGAACGCGATCGCGACCAGCAGCACCAGCAACAGCCGGCTCTCTCGTGTGTCCCTCACGTGCGGCGGCCGTGTCCTTCCTCGTAGGACCGGCCGGCTGCGGGCCCCGCCGGTCTCGTTCGGGAGTTGAGCGTTGTGCCTTGCTGTGACGGGCCCGGTGGTGAAGCGTCAGGGCACCGTGTCTGTCGGGATGTTGTGCCTGTATATCAGCGATTCGCAGCCACGATCCGGATCAACGACCGGGACCGCCGGTGCGTAGCGGCCCGCCGGGCGGACGGGCCGCACTCGCCATGGTGCCCGACCGCCGCGGACGCCGCAGGACGGCCGCGGCGGGGCCGGGAACCGGGGTGTTACCTGCGCGGCTGGGAGTCGAGGACCTGCTGCAGCGCCTCGAACTCCTCCACGCACTTGCCGGAACCGAGGGCCACCGAGTCCAGCGGGTCCTCGGCGATGTGGATGGGCATGCCGGTCTCGCGGCGCAGCCGCTCGTCGAGGCCGCGGAGCAGGGCGCCGCCTCCGGTGAGCACGATGCCGCGGTCCATGACGTCACCGGACAGCTCCGGCGGGCACTTGTCGAGGGTCGTCTTGACCGCGTCGACGATGGAGTTGACCGGTTCCTCGATGGCCTTGCGGACCTCGGCTGCCGAGATGACCACGGTCTTGGGCAGGCCGGAGACCAGGTCGCGGCCGCGGATCTCGGTGTGCTCGTCCTGTTCCAGGTCGTACGCCGAGCCGATGGTGATCTTGATGCTCTCGGCGGTGCGCTCGCCCAGCAGAAGGCTGTACTCCTTCTTGATGTGCTGGATGATCGCGTTGTCGAGCTCGTCGCCGGCCACCCGGATCGACTGGGCGGTGACGATCCCGCCGAGCGAGATGACGGCGACCTCGGTCGTGCCACCGCCGATGTCCACCACCATGTTGCCGGTGGCCTCGTGGACCGGCAGACCGGACCCGATGGCGGCGGCCATCGGCTCCTCGATGATGTGCACCTGGCGCGCGCCGGCCTGGGTCGACGCCTCGATGACGGCGCGGCGCTCAACTCCCGTGATACCGGAGGGAACGCACACCACGACCCGCGGCCGGGCCAGGTAGCGACGCTTGTGGATCTTCAGGATGAAGTAGCGGAGCATCCGCTCGGTGATCTCGAAGTCGGCGATCACGCCGTCCTTCAGGGGCCGTACGGCGACGATGTTGCCGGGCGTGCGCCCGATCATCTTCTTGGCCTCGGCGCCCACCGCGAGAATCCCGCCGGTGTTGGTGTTGATGGCCACGACCGACGGTTCGTTGAGGACGATTCCGCGGCCCCTGACGTACACCAGCGTGTTGGCGGTCCCGAGGTCGACAGCCATGTCACGGCCGATGAACGACATGTTGTTCCCCATGAGGATACGTCTGGCCTTCCCAACTGGAGCGAATGCTTACTGGAGGTCGGCAGGAGGTGATGCGCTGTACGGCGCGGAAGCCTCCATCGTAGTTCGTAGTGCACCCACTCGAACACGTCGGGAGGCTGTTTCGCCATTGTCAGCCGTACACGTACCCGCCCCCCTGAATGGTGACGTCGTGTCGCGGTGATGCGTTCCCCCGATCGTGTCGCATACACCAAAGGGCGACCGATGAATTTTTCGGTCGCCCCTGGTCACGAGGGGTGTACAGCTGATGAATCGTCAGGAAATGCCGGGGAAGAAAATCTTGATCTCGCGCTCGGCGGACTCTTCGGAATCCGAGGCATGGATCAGATTCTCCCGGGTGATCGTTCCGAAGTCCCCACGAATGGACCCACTCGGCGCGGCAATCGGGTCAGTCGGACCGGCGAGCGCACGCACTCCCTCGATCACCCGCTCCCCCTCGACGACCATCGAGACGACCGGGCCGGACGACATGAAGGCGACCAGCGGCTCGTAGAAGTCCCGGCCGACGTGCTCGGCGTAGTGCTGCTCCAGGATGGCCCGGTCGAGGGTACGCAGCTCCAGCGCGCTGATCGTCCAGCCGGCCTTCCGCTCGATCCGGCCGATGATCTCGCCGACCAGGCCGCGCTTGACGGCGTCGGGCTTGAGAAGGACGAGGGTGCGCTGGCTCACGGTACGGCTCCTTGGGGGTGTGGGTTGCGATGCGCTTGAGGCTACCCCCACGTACTTGGCTGTCCCGCCGCGGGGCTTCTCGCCGTTGCGCGCTTTGCGGCGCCTCCCACGTACCTGCCTGTCCCGCCGCGGGGCTTGCTCGCCGTTGCGCCTGCGGCGGGCCAGGTGGGTTGTTGGGTGCGGTGACGGACCTCCGGGGCCGGTTGTGTGGACTGCTGACGCTTTACGTCCACACAACCGGCCCCTCCGGCCCGCCCCCTCCCGTGAGAGGGAAAGAAAACGGCGGTGGGGGTGCACGTAATGCCCACACGCGTGCGGTCAACAGACAATGCACGCCCCCAACCAGCTCTCACCTCCCACTCACGGGAGGGGGTGGACCGGAGGACGAAGTCTGGAGGGCCGGCACCGCACCCGACAACACCACGCCCGCCGCCAGGCGCAACGGCGAGACGAACCGCGGCGGGACAGACGGCTACGTGCGGGGCGCCGCGAAGCGCAACGGCGAGGTACCACCACGGCGCTGCAGCCGAGTACGTGGGGCGAACTAGGCAGAGGCCTTCGCGGCGTCGACCTTGCGGCCGAAGTGGACCGAGGCCCACCACAGGGCTGCGAAGACCGCGCCGAGGAAGAACATCGTGGGGATGACGAAGCCGCTGGCGATGAGGGCGATCTGGAGGGCCCAGCCGAGCTGGACGCCGCCGGGGCGGGTCAGCATGCCGCACAGCAGGAGGCTGAGCAGCATCGCGATGCCGCTGACCGTCCAGATCGTGGCCGTCGGGATGTCCGTCAGCTGCATCGCGACCAGGCCGGCGAAGCCGATCACGAAGAATTCGCCTATCAGAGTGCCCGCGCAGAGCGTGCGCATGGTCAGTTCCTTCCCAGCAGCAGTCGGGCCTCGCCGACCGTGATCACCGAGCCGGTCACCAGCACGCCCGCGCCGGAGAACTCGCCCTCTTCCTCCGCGAGGGTGATCGCCGCCTCCAGCGCGTCGTCCAGGCGCGGTTCCACCTGGACCCGCTCGGCGCCGAAGACCTCCACCGCGACGGCCGCGAGCTCGTCCGGATCCATCGCACGATGGCTGGAATTACGCGTCACCACGATCTCGGCGAAAATCGGCTCGAACGCCTCCAGGAGGCCGCGGACGTCCTTGTCGTCGCTGGTGCCGACGACGCCGACCAGCCGGCTGAAGCCGAACGCCTCGGTGACCGCCTCGGCCGCGGCGCGGGCGCCCGCGGGGTTGTGCGCGGCGTCCAGCACCACCGTCGGGCTGCGGCGGACGACCTCCATCCGGCCCGGCGAGGCGACCGCGGCGAACGCGGAGCGGATGGTGTCGATGTCGAGCGTGCGGGCGTGGTCCGAGCCCACGCCGAAGAACGCCTCGACCGCGGCGAGCGCCACCGCGGCGTTGTGCGCCTGATGGGCGCCGTACAGCGGGAGGAAGATCTCCGGGTACTCGCCGCCGAGCCCGCGCAGCGTCAGCATCTGCCCGCCGACCGCGACCTCGCGGGAGAGCACCCCGAACTCCATGCCCTCACGGGCGACCGTGGCGTCCACCTCGACCGCGCGCTTGAGCATCACCGACGCCGCGTCCACCGGCTGCTGGGCCAGCACGACCGTGGCGTCCTTCTTGATGATCCCGGACTTCTCACCGGCGATCTCCTCGGGCGTCTCGCCGAGGCGGTCGGTGTGGTCGAGGGAGATGGGGGTGACCACGGCGACGTCGCCGTCGATCACGTTCGTCGCGTCCCAGGTGCCGCCCATGCCGACCTCGACGACCGCGACGTCCACCGGGGCGTCCGCGAAGGCGGCGAAGGCCATGGCCGTCAGCACCTCGAAGAACGACAGGCGGTACTCCTGCTGGGCGTCGATCATCTCCAGGTAGGGCGCGATGTCCCGGTACGTCTCGATGAAGCGCTCGGCCGAGACCGGGCTGCCGTCCAGGCTGATCCGCTCGGTGATCGACTGGACGTGCGGGCTGGTGTACCGGCCGGTGCGCAGGTCGAAGGCGCCCAGCAGCGCCTCGATCATGCGGGCGGTGCTGGTCTTGCCGTTCGTGCCGGTGATGTGGATGGACGGGTACGCCCGCTGGGGCGAGCCCAGGACGTCCAGCAGCGCCACGATCCGCTTCACCGACGGGTCGAGCTTGGTCTCGCCCCAGCGGCCCGCCAGCTCCTCCTCGACGGCCCGCAGCCCGCGGTCGACCTCGGGATCGGCCGGCCGGGTGGGGATCGGGTCCCCCTGCGGCGGTCCCGCCTGGGCGCGCAGGGTCCGGCTGCCGGCCTCGATCACCGCCAGGTCGGGGTCTCTGTCGGTCTCCGCCTCGACCAGTTCGTCGAAGGCGTCGGTCGGGTCGGGGTCGTCGTTTCGGGGGCGCTCGCTCACGACGACAAGTCTACGAGGCACCTGTGACAGCGCCGCGCTGCGTCGCCCCCGCCCGCCGCGCGCCGCGCCGGCCCACCGGGAAGTCCCCCACTACCGCAGTGCCGCCTTCATCATCGCCCGCGCCACCGGGGCCGCCAGACCGTTGCCGGAGACCTCGTTGCGGGCGGCGTGGCCGTCCTCGACCATCACGGCCACCGCCACCTGGTGCCCGTTGCCGTCCTCCGCGTACGAGACGAACCAGGCGTAGGGCGTACCGCTGTTGTCGACGCCGTGCTGGGCGGTGCCGGTCTTGCCGCCGACGGTCAGTCCGCCGATCTTCGCGTTCGAGCCGGTGCCCTGGTCCACCACCGTCTGCATCGCCGACCGCAGCTGTGCGGCGGTGCGACCGGACATGGTCCGGCCGTCCCGGTAGGCCGCCGGCTCGTTCTGCTGGACGGTGTTGCCGCCGCCGTCGGTCAGCCGGTCGACCAGCTGCGGGGTCTTCAGCTCGCCGCCGTTGGCGATCGCGGAGGTGACCATCGCCATCTGGAGCGGGGTCGCCTGGTCGTTGAACTGGCCGATCCCGGACAGCGCGGTCTGTGCCTCGTCCATGTCGTCCGGGTAGGCGCTCTTGGCGGCGCGCACCGGGGTGTCCACCTTGCCGTCGTTGAAGCCGAACTTCTCGGCCTGCGCCTTGACCTTGTCCTTGCCCAGGTCGACGGCCATCTTCGCGAACACGGTGTTGCAGGAGTACCGCAGCGCGGTGCGGATGGTCGCGTTCTTGCAGGGCGCGGCGGTGTTCTCGTTCTTCAGCGTGGTGCGGGTGTGCGGGAGGGTGTACGGGTCGGGGCTGTCGGTGTGCTCGTCGACCGAGGAGTACAGGCCGTTCTCCAGCGCGGCCGCGGCGACCACCAGCTTGAAGGTGGAACCGGGCGGCAGCGGCTGCCGCAGCGCCCGGTTGACCTCGGGGTGGTCCCCGTCGCCGGACATCCGCTGCCACGCCTTCTGGTCGGCGGCGGAGGACCCGGCGAACTTCCCCGGGTCGTACGACGGGGTGCTGACCATGCCGAGGATCCGCCCGGTGGCCGGGTCGAGGGCGACGGCCGCGCCCTTCTTGCCGTCCAGCGCCCGATAGCCGGCCTTCTGCACCGCGGCGTCGATGGTGGTGGCCACGTCGCCGCCCTTGGCCCGGGTGCGGGTCAGGGCGTCGGCGGGGCTCTGCAGCCGGCTGTCGGAGCCGTCGAGGAGGTCGCCGTAGAGGCTCTCCAGCTGGTTGCTGCCGAAGATCTGCGAGGTGAAGCCGGTCACCGGGGCGTAGAGCGGGCCGTCCTTGTAGGTGCGCTTGTACTTGAGGGTGGAAGAGGTGGCGGCGGAGCCGGTGACCGGCTCGCCGTCGACGAGGATGTTGCCCAGCGGCGCCGCGTACTTGCCGATGGTCACCCGCGGGTTGTGCGAGTCCTCCTTGTAGTCGCTGGCCTTCGCGCCCTGGATCCAGGTGGCCCAGCCCATCAGCGCGAGTATCAGGGCGAGGCAGAACACCGAGACCCGGCGCAGTGGCTTGTTCATGGGGCGCGGCTCCTGGGACGGGACGGGCGGTTTCCGCCGGACTCCTGCCCGCCGGCAGGCCGGCGCTCCGGCGGTCCGGCAGGCAGGAGCCCGGCATTCCGGTCCACCGTGCCTCGGCTTCATGAGAACGCCATGAGAACGGTCTTAACGGTCCGAATCGACCGCACCTGCCCGGCCGGGACAACTTTCTGCCCCGCTCCGCCCTCTTCCACGGCGGGCTGTGCGGCTCCCCCGCACCCCGGAGGCGCCAGCACGTCCTCCGGAAACGCACCACAGGACGACGGCGAACGGGAAAGCAGGAGCTGAACAGGCGTGCCGGCAATCAGTCAGCGGATGCATTTGGTACTGCTCACCGCCTGGACCGTGCTGTGGTTCGCGGTCGTCGAGCCGCACGGCGGGTTCTCCTGGCACTACCTGCGCACCGGCGGTGAGCTGATCTACCAGGGCGCCGCGGGCGACGGCACCGGCGGCCTCAACCTCTACGCGCACCACCCCGAGCTCCAGATGGGCCCGCTCAGCTTCCTGACCGCCGGGCTGTTCAACCCGTTCCCCGAGGCCACCGGCCAGTTCCTCGCCGCTGCCCTGATGTCGCTGCTCGGCCTGGTCATCGTGGTCCTGGCCGGGCGCAGCGCCGCCCACCACTTCCTGGGCACCGGCACCAACCACCAGCGGCTGCGGCAGCGCGTCCTGATCGCGGGGCTGGCCTTCATCCCCATGTGGATCGAGGTCGCGGTCCGCTTCGGGCACCTTGACGACGTCCTCGCGCTGTTCTTCACCGCCCTCGCGGTACGCGCCGTCACCCGCGGCGACGCCGCCCTCACCGGCGCCTTCCTGGCCCTGGCGATGGATTCCAAGCCCACCGCCCTGGCCTTCGTCCCGCTGCTGCTCGCGCTGCCGCGGGAGAAGTGGCTGCGGGCCGGCCTGTGGTGCGCGGGCCTGGTGGCGGTCGCCTGGCTGCCGTTCTTCCTGGGCGACCCGCAGTCGTTCGCCGCGGCGAAGTTCGCCATCCCCAACCACCCGGCGTCCGCGCTGCGCTGGCTGGGCGTCGGCGACCCGGAGACTCCCGGCTGGGACCGCCCCGCACAGGCCGCCCTCGGGCTGGCCCTGGGCTCGATCGCCGTCTGGCGGGGCCGTTGGGCGGCCGTGGTCCTGCTCGGCGCCAACGCCCGGATCGTCCTCGACCCCAGCGTCTACACGTACTACACGGCGTCGGTGCTGCTCGGCACCCTGCTGTGGGACGTGATCGGGCAGCGCCGTCTGGTCCCCTGGTGGAGCTGGCTCGCGCTGCTGATCCTCTACGGCAGTGTCTTCGCGGTCCCCGACGACTCGGCCCGCGGCCTGATCCGTCTGGGCTTCGTGGCGGTCTCCACGGCGTATGTCCTGCTCTGGCCGGTCCGCGAACGGGGGCAGCGGGGACGGGGGCGGGGACGGCGCAGGCCCCCCGCCCGTACGGACGAGGGGCCTGCGACGTGGAACGGTGCTACGCCTGGGGCAGAGCCGCCAGCTGCGCGGTGATCCGCTCGATGTCGGCCTCCGCGGCCCCCAGCCGGCCGCGGATCTTGTCCACGACCTTCTCGGGCGCCTTGGCGAGGAACGCCTCGTTGCCGAGCTTGGCGGTGGCCTGCGCCTTCTCCTTCTCGGCGGCGGCCAGGTCCTTGGTCAGCCGCTTGCGCTCCGCCTCGACGTCGATGGCGCCGGACAGGTCCAGCGCGACCGTGGCGCCCGCGACGGGCAGCGAGGCGGTGGCGTGGAAGCCGTCACCGGCCGGCTGCAGCCGCAGCAGCGCCCGCATCGCGGCCTCGTGCGGCGCCAGCGCCGTACCGGACAGGTCCAGCTGCGCCGGGACCTTCTGGCCGGGCTGGAGGCCCTGGTCGGAGCGGAACCGCCGGACCTCGGTGACGACCTGCTGAACGGTCCCGATCTCCTGCTCCGCTGCCGCGTCGCGGAAGCCCGAGTCCTTCGGCCAGTCGGCGATGACGACCGACTCGCCGCCGGTCAGCGTCGTCCACAGCGTCTCGGTGACGAACGGGACGATCGGGTGCAGCAGCCGCAGCGTGACGTCCAGGACCTCGCCCAGGACCCGGCGCGACGCGTCGGCGGCCGGGCCGCCCGCCATGAAGGTGGTCTTGGACAGCTCGACGTACCAGTCGAAGACCTCGTCCCAGGCGAAGTGGAAGAGGGTGTCCGACAGCTTCGCGAACTGGTAGTCGTCGTAGTACGCGTCGACCTCGGCGACGACCGAGTTCAGCCGGGAGAGGATCCACCGGTCGGTCGCCGACAGCGCCTCCGCGGGCGGGAGTTCGCCCTCCACGGTCGCGCCGTTCATGAGCGCGAAGCGGGTGGCGTTCCAGATCTTGTTGGCGAAGTTGCGGGAGCCCTGGACCCAGTCCTCGCCGATCGGGACGTCGACGCCGGGGTTGGCCCCGCGGGCCAGCGTGAACCGGACGGCGTCCGAACCGTACGCGTCCATCCAGTCCAGCGGATTGACCGCGTTCCCGAAGGACTTGGACATCTTCTTGCCGAACTGGTCACGGACCATGCCGTGCAGCGCGATGGTGTGGAACGGCGGGGTGCCGTCCATCGCGTACAGGCCGAACATCATCATCCGGGCGACCCAGAAGAACAGGATGTCGTAGCCGGTGACCAGGACGGAGTTCGGGTAGAACTTCTCGACGCTCGGGGTCTGTTCGGGCCAGCCGAGCGTGGAGAACGGCCACAGGCCCGACGAGAACCAGGTGTCCAGGACGTCGGTGTCCTGGTGCCAGCCCGCACCGCTCGGCGGCTCCTCGTCCGGTCCGACGCAGACGACCTCGCCGTTCGGCCCGTACCAGACCGGAATGCGGTGACCCCACCACAGCTGCCGGGAAATGCACCAGTCGTGGAGGTTGTCCACCCAGCCGAAGTACCGCGACTCCATCTCCTTGGGGTGGATCGCGACCTTGCCGTCCCGGACGGCGTCGCCCGCGGCCTTGGCCAGCGGGCCGACCTTGACCCACCACTGCATCGACAGCCGGGGCTCGATGGTCGTCTTGCAGCGCGAGCAGTGCCCGACGGAGTGCGTGTACGGGCGCTTCTCGGCGACGATCCGGCCCTCGGCGCGCAGCGCCCCGACGATCGCGGAACGGGCCTCGAAGCGGTCCAGGCCCTGGAACGGGCCGTGCGCCGTGATGACGCCGCGCTCGTCGAGGACGGCCAGGCTGGCGAGGTCGTGCCGCCGGCCGATCTCGAAGTCGTTCGGGTCGTGCGCCGGGGTGACCTTGACGGCGCCGGTGCCGAACTCGGGGTCGACGTGCTCGTCCGCGACGACCGGGATCCGGCGGCCGGTCAGCGGCAACTCGATCTCGGTGCCGACGAGATGGGCGTACCGCTCGTCGTCGGGGTGGACGGCGACCGCGGTGTCACCGAGCATCGTCTCGGCCCGCGTCGTCGCGACGACGATCGACGTGTCGCCCTCGCCGTAGCGGATGGAGACGAGCTCGCCGTCGTCGTCCTGGTACTCCACCTCGATGTCCGAGATGGCGGTCAGACAGCGCGGGCACCAGTTGATGATGCGCTCGGCGCGGTAGATCAGCTCGTCGTCGTAGAGCCGCTTGAAGATCGTCTGGACGGCCTTGGACAGGCCCTCGTCCATCGTGAACCGCTCACGCGACCAGGCTACGCCGTCGCCCAGGCGCCGCATCTGGCCCGAGATCTGGCCGCCGGACTCGTTCTTCCACTGCCAGACGCGCTCGACGAACGCCTCCCGGCCGAGGTCGTGCCGCGAGACGCCCTCCTTGGCGAGCTCGCGCTCGACGACGTTCTGGGTGGCGATGCCGGCGTGGTCCATGCCCGGCTGCCACAGCGTCTCGTAGCCCTGCATCCGCTTGCGGCGGGTGAGGGCGTCGATCAGGGTGTGCTCGAAGGCATGGCCCAAGTGGAGGCTGCCGGTGACGTTCGGCGGGGGGATGACGATCGTGTACGGCGGCTTGTCGCTCTTCTCGTCCGCCTCGAAGTAGCCCCGCTCTACCCAGCGCTCGTACAGCGGCCCCTCTACATCGGCCGGCGTGTACTGAGTCGGCAGTTCGGGGGCGCTGTGCTTGCTCTGCTGAGTGTTCTCGGTCACGACGGACAGTGTACGGGCGCCCGTGTACCAGCTTCGAATCGGTTTCGCCCCCGGGGCAACGGCTGTCGGTGCCGTCGTACAGGATGTCGGCAGCGCATAAACATCGCAGGACTTCAACTGTTCTCAGTTGTCACGAGGGGAACCGCTCCATGAGCTTCAACCAGCCGCCTCCCGGCCCGTACGGCCAGCAGCCCCAGCAGCCCGGTCCGTACGGCCAGCCGCAGCAGCCGCCGGCCCCCCAGCCCGGTTACGGCTACCCGCAGCAAGGCGGCCAGGTGCCCGGTCAGCAGGGCTACGGCTACCCGCAGCAGGCCCCTCAGCAGGGCTACGGCTACCCCCAGCAGCCCGCCCAGCCCGCCTACGGCCAGCAGGCCCCGTACGGCGGCCAGCAGACCCCCTACGGCGTCATCCCCCAGGGCCCCGAGGAGTCCGGCGGCAACGGCAAGAAGATCGGCCTCATCATCGGCGCCGTCGCCGTCGTCGCCGCCATCGGCGTCGGCGCGTACTTCGTCTTCGGCTCGGGCGGCGACGTGAAGCCGTACACGATCTCGCTGCCGGAGAAGCTGCTGAACAACGAGTACAGCAAGGCGCCGGGCAACGCTGCCGGGAAGACGCCGGAGGACTTCTCCAACGACAAGGAACTCCGAGCCATGGGCATCGTGGACGGCAAGTTCGTGCAGGGCGCCTACGCCAACGACAGCAAGCTCATCCTCGGCGTGGCGGGCATCTACGGGAAGGTGAACGACCCGGAGAGCGCAGTGGACCAGCTGTACGCCAAGCTCGACGAGAACCAGAAGAAGTCGGCAGGCAACGCCAAGATCGAAACCGTCACGCCCGAGACCGAGTACTCACCCGACGATTTCGACGGCGCGGTGATGAAGTGCAAGGTGCAGAAGGCAACCGCCTCGATGGGCGGTGTCACCGCGTCACAGAAGTTCTCCATGTGCATCTGGGGGGACAGCAGCGCGATCGGCATCGTGCAATCGCACGCCGCGCCGCCGTCGGCGTCTGGCGGCGTCCCGTCCTCCGAGGCCCTGAGCGCCGAGCAGCTGTCGGAGAAGGCGGCCAAGGTACGCAACGAGGTTCGCAAGGAGAAGTAGCTGTGCGCTCGGCGCTGGCTCCTTCACGGCGCTCGACGGGGATCTCCCCCGTCGAGCGCTTTTTCTTTGTCGGTCGCCGAAACTATGCACCCTGGCCAATCAATGGCGGAAATCCCCTTTAAGTCCGGAGGGCTGACCTATCGGCTGATATGTTCATGCCGACCCAAGATCAACAACAAGGGGGTTTGCCATGCGTAAGACAACCCGCCGCCTGGCCGCGGCCACAGGGGTGCTGCTGACGGCAGCGGCACTTCCGCTCGTGGCGACCGGATCGGCTCAAGCCACGACGAAGCAGTGCACGTCATTCATTGCCGAAGGCGGGTACAAGGTGGGGCCGAAGGTCCGCGCAGCATGCAAGATGACGGGAGAGGGTGGCTTCATAGTACGGAATAACAACGTCCCCTTCTGCGCAGCTTCCCTGACGTCACTCGGGATCAAGTGGGTGATCTCCCAGAGGGCCTGTGAACTCGGTACCGACGGCCCCTCGGGTCACATCTAGTAAGCACAGAGCCGCCCGGCAGCACCAGCTGCCGGGCGGCTCTCGTATGTCCGTCGCGGAGGGCGCGTCCTACGCGCTCTTCTCCTGCGGCTCCCCCGAGTCGCCGCGGGTGCGCGGGACCAGGGTCGGGTTCACGTTGGAGTGGACGACGTCCTCGGTGATGACGACGCGGGCCACGTCCTTGCGGGACGGGATTTCGTACATCACCGCCTGGAGGACCTCCTCCATGATGGCGCGCAGGCCACGGGCGCCGGTGCCGCGGAGGATGGCCTGGTCGGCGATGGCCTCCAGGGCCGGGCGGTCGAAGTCGAGCTCCACACCGTCGAGTTCGAAGAGGCGCTTGTACTGCTTGACGAGCGCGTTGCGCGGCTCGACGAGGATCTGCAGGAGCGCCTCGCGGTCGAGGTTGTGGACCGAGGTGAGGACCGGGAGGCGGCCGATGAACTCGGGGATCATGCCGAACTTGACCAGGTCCTCCGGCATGACGTCCTGGAGCTGGTCCTTGGACTCGATCTCCCGCTTGGAGCGGATCGTCGCGCCGAAGCCGATGCCCTTGGCGCCGGACCGGGCCTCGATGATCTTCTCCAGGCCGGCGAAGGCACCGCCCACGATGAACAGCACGTTCGTCGTGTCGATCTGGATGAATTCCTGGTGCGGGTGCTTGCGGCCGCCCTGGGGCGGGACCGAGGCGGTGGTGCCCTCCAGGATCTTCAGCAGGGCCTGCTGGACGCCCTCGCCGGAGACGTCACGGGTGATCGACGGGTTTTCGCTCTTCCGGGCGACCTTGTCGATCTCGTCGATGTAGATGATGCCGGTCTCGGCCTTCTTGATGTCGAAGTCCGCGGCCTGGATCAGCTTCAGAAGGATGTTCTCGACGTCCTCGCCGACGTACCCGGCCTCCGTCAGCGCGGTGGCGTCGGCGAACGCGAAGGGGACGTTCAGCATCCGGGCGAGGGTCTGCGCGAGCAGGGTCTTGCCGGAGCCGGTGGGGCCGAGCAGCAGGATGTTGGACTTGGCGAGCTCGATGCCGTCGTCCCCGCGGCCGGGGCCGTTCTCGCCCGCCTGGACCCGCTTGTAGTGGTTGTAGACGGCGACCGACAGCGCCTTCTTGGCGGGCTCCTGGCCGACGACGTAGCCGTTCAGGAACTCGTAGATCTCCCGGGGCTTGGGGAGCTCCTCCCACCGCACCTCGGAGGTCTCGGCGAGCTCCTCCTCGATGATCTCGTTGCAGAGGTCGATGCACTCGTCGCAGATGTACACACCAGGTCCCGCGATGAGCTTCTTCACCTGCTTCTGGCTCTTTCCGCAGAATGAGCACTTGAGCAGGTCGCCGCCGTCACCGATGCGTGCCACGAGGTGCTTCCCCTTCGCCTGGGATCCGCATTGCTCCAACGGACCCGGGTGCTTGCCTATCGACGGTACCTTGCCGGGCCCCCCGTACGGGCCCCCCTTGGACCGACTCGGTTCACTCGATCCCGAACCGGTCCAAGGAGGCAACGCTCCGGCGCGTTGTGCGCAGAACCGCTAGCCGATCGAGACGGACGACTTGCGCGTCGAGACGATCTGGTCGACCAGACCGTACGCCAGGGACTCCTCGGCGGTCAGAATCTTGTCACGCTCGATGTCATCGCGGATCTTCTCGATGGGCGTCGAGGAGTGCTTGGCCAGCAGGTCCTCCAGCTGGGTGCGCATCCGCAGGATCTCGTTGGCGGCGATCTCCAGGTCGGAGACCTGACCGCGGCCGGTCTCGCTGTACGGCTGGTGGATCAGCACGCGGGCGTTCGGCAGCGCCATCCGCTTGCCGGGCGTACCGGCCGCGAGCAGCACGGCCGCGGCGGAGGCCGCCTGGCCCATGCAGACCGTCTGGATGTCCGGCTTCACGAACTGCATCGTGTCGTAGATGGCCGTGAGCGCCGTGAACGAGCCGCCGGGGCTGTTGATGTAGATCGAGATGTCGCGGTCCGGGTCCATCGACTCCAGGCACAGCAGCTGCGCCATGACGTCGTTGGCCGAGGCGTCGTCGATCTGCACGCCGAGGAAGATCACTCGCTCCTCGAACAGCTTCGCGTACGGGTCGTACTCGCGCACGCCCTGGGACGTGCGCTCGACGAAGCGCGGGACGATGTAGCGGGACTCCGCGCGCGGGCCGGAAAACTCGGACTCCGGGCGCTGGTAGAGGCCGCTGCCGGGGAAGTTGTTCATCGTGGTGTTCACCGTCCTGGTGGCGATCAAGTGGGCTGGGGTGGCTGAGGGGCGAGTGGTACGGGGCTCAGGCCCCGGTGCCGCCCCCGCCCGGAACGCCGGCGGCGGAGGTCATCACCTCGTCGATGAGGCCGTACTCCTTGGCCTCATCGGCGGAGAACCAGCGGTCGCGGTCGGAGTCCTGGGTGATCCGCTCGACCGTCTGGCCGGTGTGGAAGGCCGTCAGCTCCGCCATCCGCTTCTTGGTGTGCAGCAGCCGCTCGGCGTGGATCTTGATGTCGGACGCGGAGCCGGCCAGACCCGCGGAGGGCTGGTGGATGAGGATCTCGGCGTTCGGCAGCGCGAAGCGCTTGCCCGGGGTGCCGGCGCTCAGCAGGAACTGGCCCATCGAGGCGGCGAGGCCCATCGCGATCGTCACCACGTCGTTCTTGATGTACTGCATGGTGTCGTAGATCGCCAAGCCGGCCGAGATGGAGCCGCCCGGGGAGTTGATGTAGAGGAAGATGTCCTTGTCCGGGTCCGCGGCGAGGAGAAGCAGCTGCGCGGTGATCTTGTTGGCGATGTCGTCGTCGACCGGCTGGCCGAGGAAGATGATCCGCTCGCCGAGCAGCCGGTTGTAGACCTGGTCGCCGAGGCCACCGAAGGTCGGCTCAGCGGCGGCGGAAGGCATCGGGATCGTCACGTGTCCACCTGCTCGTTGTCGGACGGCTCGGGGCCGTCACAGCGTCGTCTTCTGGGGCGCGGGGATCGGGCGCCGTATGTCGCCCCGGCGCGGTTTCAGGGACTCCCCTGCCCTCGTATCTACGGACCCTAACGCGCAGGTCGGACAACGCCATCCCGCATTGTCAACTGTTCGCTGTGAGCGCAGGCTCACCGACCGGTACGACGGACGGGCCCGAACACGCGGACGTGCGTGTTCGGGCCCGTTGATCAGTCGTTCTGCGCGGGTCGCGGACCGGCCGGGGCTTACGCCTCGGGCTTCTCGTCCGCAGCCTCGGCCTCGGCACCCTCGGCCTCGACGGTCTCGGCCGTCTCGTCCTCGTCGTCGAGGTCGACGACCTCGCCGTTGGTGTCCTTGACCGTGGCGGCCTCGACGACGACCGCGAGGGCCTTGCCGCGGGCGACCTCACCGACGAGCATCGGCACCTGGCCGCCCTCGACGACGGCCTGGGCGAACTGGTCGGGGGACATGCCGGAGGACTGGGCGCGGCGCATGAGGTGCTCGGTGAGCTCCTCCTGGCTGACGTTCAGCTTCTCCTTGTTGACCAGCTCGTCCAGGATGAACTGGGTCTTGATGCCCTTCTCCGCCTGCTCCTTGGTCTCGGCGTCGAACTCTTCCTCGGTCTTGCCCTGGATCTCCAGGTACTTCGCGAGGTCGAGACCCATCTGGCCGAGCTGGTGGTGCTCCAGGTTGTGCTTGCGGGTCTGGATCTCGTCCGCGAGCAGCTTCTCCGGCATCGGCACCTCGACGAGCTTCAGCAGCTCGTCCAGGACCTTCTCCTGGGCCTGGGTGGCCTGGTCGTACTTCTTCATCTGCGCGAGGCGCTTGCGGCTGTCCGCCTTGAGGTCCTCAAGGGTGTCGAACTCGCTGGCCAGCTGCGCGAAGTCGTCGTCCAGCTCGGGGAGTTCGCGGGCCTTGACCTCGGTGACCTCGACCTTGACCTCGGCCTCCTTGCCCTGGGCGGAGCCGCCCTTGAGCTCGGAGGTGAAGGTGGCGCTGCCGCCGGCCTCCAGGCCCGTGACCGCGTCGTCGATGCCGTCGAGCAGCTCGCCGGAGCCGACGGTGTACGTGACGCCCTCGGCGACGCCGTCCTCCAGGACCTCGCCGTCGACCTTGGCCTCGAGGTTCACGGTCAGCACGTCGCCGTCCTGGGCGGCGCGCTCGACCGGGCTGGTGGTCGCGAAGCGCTCACGCAGCTGCTCGACCGACTTGTCGACGTCCTCGTCCGACACCTCGACGGCGTCGACCTCGACCTCGATGCCGGAGTAGTCCGGGATCTCCAGGGTGGGGCGGATGTCGACCTCGGCGGTGAAGTTCAGCGTCTCGCCGTCCTTCAGCTCGGTGATGTCGACCTCGGGCTGGCCGAGGACGTTCAGCTCGGCCTCGTTGACCGCTTCGGTGTAGAACTTCGGGAGCGCGTCGTTGACGGCCTCCTCCAGCACCGCGCCACGGCCGAACCGCTGGTCGATGACGCGCGCCGGGATCTTGCCCTGGCGGAAGCCCTTCACCGTGACCTGCTGGTTGATCTTCTTGTACGCCGCGTCGAGGCTGGGCTTGAGCTCCTCGAAGGGCACCTCGACAGTGAGCCGAACCCGAGTCGGGTTCAGGGTCTCCACGGCGCTCTTCACGGTTCGGTCTCCTTGGGGCTGACTTCTGGGGTTCTGCTTGAGATCCGCCGGCACCCGGCTGATCCGGGCCCTGCCGATCCGCCCGGTACACAGACACACGGGCACGCAGTTTGCATAGTAACCGCAAGGAGGATGACGCCGACAACGTGATCTTGCACGCCCGGCGCTCGGGCGGACCGACCGGCCGGCCGGGTTCCGCTGGACGGGCCCCGCCGGAGACCGGACGGGCCCTTGCCGGAGAAGGGTCCTGCTGGTCGGGGTGGCCGGATTCGAACCGACGACCTTCCGCTCCCAAAGCGGACGCGCTACCAAGCTGCGCCACACCCCGTCGGTGCGACACGTAGGGTACATGGCCGGACGCGGTACGGCTGCCAGTTATTGCGAGGCCCGGGCAGCGGCAAGGCGGACGCCCGGCGCGCGGCGCGCGGAACACCTGCGCCGGCGTACGCGGCACGGGGCGCCGTCCGCGGGAAGGGGTGTGCGGGACACCGCCGCGACCCGCTAGGATGCACTGCGTGCCGCGGTCCGACGACCTGTGGCGCCTGCGGGCGTAGCTCAATGGTAGAGCCCTAGTCTTCCAAACTAGCTACGCGGGTTCGATTCCCGTCGCCCGCTCTCGACGAAAGGCCCTGGCCCCTCCGGCCGGGGCCTTTCGCTTTCCGCATTCCGGAACGGCCGGACCTTTACGCCCCCGGCGCGGCGGCTTCCATAAAGTGGCCGCATGGAGATCTGGCTCAATCCCGCATGTTCCAAGTGCCGTTCCGCGGTCGACATCCTGAACGACGAAGGCGCGCAGTACACGGTCCGCCGGTACCTCGACGATCCGCCGAGCGCGGAGGAACTGCGCGCGGTCCTGACCCGGCTGGGCCTGGAGCCGTGGGACATCACCCGCACCCAGGAGGCCGAGGCGAAGGAGCTGGGGCTCGGGGGGTGGGAGCGCACCGAGGCCGCGCGCGAGCGGTGGATCGCGGCGCTGGCCGGTCATCCCCGGCTGATCCAGCGGCCGATCATCACCGCGGACGACGGTTCGGCGGTGGTGGGCCGCAGCGCGGAAGCCGTACGCGAGGCGGTGGCGCGGACCGGGCGCGAACAGGACCTCTGAACGTCGTGAGCCGTGAGGAGCCTTGTGGGCGGAGGGACGTCCGGGCGGCCGGTCAGCCGGACGATGTCCGGGCGTCCGGACGCCTAGAAGGTGATGTGGTTGATGGTGTCCGCCAGGGAGTTGAGGAACCTGTTGATGGACGGCGCCATGCCCGTGGAGGCGAGGAAGAAGCCGAACAGTATGGCGACGAGCGCCGGGCCCGCCTTGATCGACTTTCCTCTGATCAGCACGATCAGGATGATCCCCAACAGCAGCACAACTGACAGCGACAGAGCCACACTGATCACACCCTTGGTCGGAACGCCTCACCGGCCCGGGAGCATGCCGCGCACACCCCCCGGCACCCATCGTGCCACCAACTCCATGCCCACTGCAGGCCGGTGACGAATCATCGGCCAACGCTTTGCCCGATTCCGGCCGTCGGTGCGGCGGCGGGCGGCCGGGCCACCGCGGGCCGGCGACGACTCCCGCACCCTCCTCCCGTCGCCCCTCCCCCGCAATTAACGCCTCGCGCGCATTCCGTGACCATTAACGATCACTCGCCGCGCACTCCGGCAATTGTTTATCCGTGAGCTCCGCCACTGTTTTACGGGCGCAGTGGAAAGCATCACTACGGGGGAACGTGTGACGTCGCACAACACCATGAAAGTGGACATTCCCTCGGCGTCGTTCTCAGGGGATATGACCAGATTTGAAGGTATCAAGTGCCGCAAAAGGGGCAACGGAGTGGCCGGCGACGTCCCGTCAACCGCTCGCCCGTGCAGCATTTATCCAGGTCATATCGACGGGCCCCCCGGATGAAATAGCGAAGGCCATGGCGGCGGTTTTACGCATTCGCCGGGCGCCGCTATCGTGCCTGGAATGTTTCCCGCTGCCCCCACACCGCGACGCGTGCTCCCGCCTGCCCGGGAGGCGGCGGGTACAAACAACTCCGGCCGTACGGAGGCCGCCGAGCAGTCGGAGGGGGTACCGGCGCCTCCGGCGAAGAGCGGGGGGCGGAACCCCTTCTTCGACAACGCGAAGTACCTGGCCATCGTGCTGGTGGCGATGGGGCACGCCTGGGAGCCGCTGACCGACGGCAGCCGCGCCGCCGAGGCGCTCTACATGACCGTCTACACCTTCCACATGCCGGCGTTCATCATCATCTCCGGCTACTTCTCCCGCAGCTTCGACATGCGCCGGGACCGGCTGCAGCGCCTGGTCACCGGGGTCGCCGTCCCGTACGTGCTCTTCGAGACCGCGTACGCGTTCTTCAAGCGCTGGGCGGACGACGATCCTGGGCACCCGATCAGCCTGCTGGACCCCTGGTTCCTGACCTGGTTCCTGATCGCCCTGTTCATCTGGCGGCTGACCACGCCGCTGTGGAAGGTCGTGCGCTGGCCGATTCCGCTCGCGGTGGTCATCGCCGTCCTCGCGTCGATCTCGCCGGACATCGGTGACGACCTGGACCTCCAGCGGGTGCTGCAGTTCCTGCCGTTCTTCGTGCTGGGACTGTCGCTGCGGCCGGAGCACTTCCGGCTCGTCCAGCGGCGGGCGGTCCGGATCGCCTCCGTGCCGATCTTCGCGGCGGCGCTGGTGATGGCCTACTGGGCGGCGCCGCGGATGAGCTCGGCGTGGTTCTACCACCGCGACAGCGCCCAGGAGCTGGGCACCACCTGGTGGGTCGGCATCGTGATGACGCTGGCGCTCTTCGGGTGCTCGATGGTGCTCGTGGCCTGCTTCTTCTCCTGGGTGCCCACGCGGCGGACCTGGTTCACGGTGCTGGGCGCCGGGACGCTGTACGGCTATCTGCTGCACGGCTTCCTGGCGAAGGGCTCGCGGTTCTGGGGCTGGTTCGACGACTACGACTGGCTGCACTCGCCGCTCGGCGAGATCGCGGTCACGCTGCTCGCGGGCGGCATCGTGACGGCGCTGTGCACGCCGCCGGTCCGCCGGCTCTTCCGGTTCGCGATGGAACCGACCATGGACTGGGCGTTCCGCAAGCCGGCCGGCGAGCCGGCGCCCGCGGTGCCGCGGCAGCAGCAGCCTCAGTCCCCCGCCTGAGGCGTCCCGGGGAGCAGGCGGTCGGTGAGCGTGCCCCCGGTGAGGACGAGGATCTGGTCGGCGCGGGCGGCGGCCACCGGGTCGTGGGTGACCATGACGACCGTGGTGCCGAGGGTGTCGACGGCGTGCCGGAGCAGGCCGATCACCTCGGCGGCGGTGGCGGTGTCCAGGGCGCCGGTGGGCTCGTCGGCGAAGAGCACGTCGGGCGCGGTGACCAGGGCCCGGGCGAGCGCGACGCGCTGCTGCTGACCACCGGAGAGCCGGCCGGGGCGGCGGTGGGCGTGGTCGGCCAGGCCGACCCGGGCGAGGACGTCGGCCGCCCGGCGGCGGTCCGGGCGCTGTCCGGCCAGGCGCATCGGCAGCAGGACATTGTCCTCGACGGTGAGGGCCGGCAGCAGGTTGCACGCCTGGAAGACGAAGCCCAGCCGGCTGCGGCGCAGGGCGGTGAGGCGGCGCTCACTCATTCGGCTGATTTCGGTGCCGGCGACCCGTACGGACCCGGAGGTGGGGCGGTCCAGGCCGGCCGCGCACTGCAGGAGGGTCGATTTGCCGGATCCCGAGGGGCCCGTGACGGCGGTGAACGAGCCGCGCGGCAGCGCCAGGTCGATACCGCGCAGGGCGTCGACGGCCGCCGGGCCGCGGCCGTACCGGCGCCGTACGCCGCGCAGTTCGACGGCGGGCGCGGACGTGGGTGCGGAGGTGGGTGCGGGTGCGGTCGGGGGCATGGCGGGGCGCTCCGTGGTGTCCGGTGGGGGCTCGGCCCGGCCGTCGTGGCGGCCCGGCGTCGGATTCACGGTAGGGAGCCGGGGGCGGGGCGGGCCATGGGGAGGGCCGCCGGGCCGGACTGGGGGAAACCCCACCGGGAGCCCCCGGACGGGCCTCGTGGGCGTCAGGCGTCGCGGCAGATGAGGAGCAGGGCGCGGTCGTCGTTGACGTCCTTGGCGACGGCCTCGATGAGGTGCCAGGCGGCGCCGGCGAAGCCGCTGGCGACGTAGCGGTCCGCCTCGCCGGTGAGGCGGTCGATGCCCTCGGCGATGTCGCGGTCGGCGGCCTCGACCAGCCCGTCGGTGAAGAGCATCAGGACGTCGCCGGGCCGCAGGGTGCCCTTGACCGGGTCGAACTGGGCGCCGTCGTAGACGCCGAGCAGCGGCCCGTCCCCGGGCTTCTCCTCCCAGCGGCCGCTGCCGGCGCTGAGCTGGAGGGCCGGCAGATGGCCCGCGGAGAGGAGTTCGTAGTCGCCGGATTCCAGGTCGAGGACGAGGTGGATGGAGGTGGCGAAGCCCTCGTCCCAGTCCTGGCGGAGGAGGTATCCGTTGGCCGCCGGGAGGAAGCCGTGCGGCGGGAGGGAGCCGAGCAGTCCGCCGAAGGCGCCGGAGAGCAGCAGGGCGCGGGAGGCGGCGTCCATGCCCTTGCCGGAGACGTCGGTGAGGACGACTTCGAGGATGTTGCCGCCGTGCGTGCGGGAGGCCACGACGAAGTCGCCGGAGAAGGACTGGCCGCCGGCCGGGCGCAGCGCCATCTCGTGGTGCCAGCCCTTCGGGAGCCGGGGCAGCTTGCTCTGGACCCGGATGCGTTCGCGCAGGTCGAAGAGCATGGTGCCGCCGCGCCGCCAGGGCACGCCGACGCGGCTGCGGAACTGGGCGATGAGCAGGCCGAAGAGCCCGACCGCGGCGACGACCAGGACGGTGCCCGGGGTGATCCGGTCGGGGCCTTCCTCGTACGGGCCGAAGAGCGCGGCCTCGACGACGAGGGCGGCGGCGGAGGCGCCGTAGAGGACGAGGAGGTTGGCGGGGCGGAGGAGCAGGCCGCCGGCGATGACGGGGAGGACCAGGGCGGTCGGGGCGATCCATTCGGGGCGCCAGAGGGTGCCGGCGGCGATGGCGGGGATGGCGAACAGCAGGGCGGCCAGTGCGAAGTGGTCGGAGCCCTCGCCGCGGAAGTAGTCGACCCCGGCCTTGCGCACGCCGACGCGGGCCCGGTGCAGACCTTTGTGCACCCGGGCCGTCAGGGTTTCGGTTCCCGGGCCACTCGTCATCGCTCTGGGACCTTATCCACCCGTTCGGCGGCGCGTCGATTCGCCGCACGTCGCGCCGGCCAATTGCCGGGAAACCCCGTTCGAAATGCGGTCGCGCGGCCGGGGATCGTCCGATGAGCCGTGGTCGGAGGGGGTGTGGGGCGGTGCGATCGCGGGTATTACGCGGCGCCGCCAGGCCCTTGGCAGCCCGGGCACCAGAAGAGGTTGCGGGCGGCGAGGCCGGCGGTGCGGATCTCGGTGCCGCAGATGTGGCAGCCCTGCCGGTCGCGGCGGTAGACGTAGACCTCGCCGCCGTGGTCGTCGACGCGGGGCGGGCGGCCCATGGCCTCGGGGGTGTGCTCGGGGCGGACGGTGTCGATGCGGTTGTGGCGGACGCCTTCGCGCAGGAGGGCGACCAGGTCCGACCAGATGGCGTCCCATTGCGCGCGGGTGAGGTCGCGGCCGGCGCGGTACGGGTCGATGCCGTGGCGGAAGAGGACCTCCGCGCGGTAGACGTTGCCGACCCCGGCGATGATCTTCTGGTCGAGGAGCAGCGCCGCGATGGTCGTCCGGCTGCGGGAGATCCGCAGCCAGGCGCGGCCGCCGTCGTCGTCGGGGCGCAGCGGGTCGGGGCCGAGCCGGTCGTGTATGGCCTGCTTCTCGGCGTCGGTGATCAGTGCGCAGGTGGTGGGGCCGCGCAGGTCGGCGTAGGCGTCCGGGTTCGCCAGCCGCAGCCGGACGGTGTCGGTGGGCGGCGAGGGGGGTCCCCCCTGGACCGGAGCTTGTCGGAGGTCCTTGGGGGACGGGGCGGTGCCGAAGCCGACCTTGCCGAAGAGACCGAGGTGGATGTGGATCCAGCGGTCCGGGCCGAAGCCGAGGAAGAGGTGTTTGCCGTGCGCCTCGGTGGTGTCGAGCACCTGGCGGTCGACGAGGGCCGCGCCGTCGGAGAACTTGCCCTGGGGGCTGGTCGCCCGGACCTGCTGCCCGAGGAAGCGCTCGGCGTAGTCCGCGGCGAGGCGGTGGATGGTGTGGCCCTCGGGCACGCGGTGTCCTCCGGTGGGCGCGCCCGCCCGCCCCGGGGCGGCGGGGCGGGCGGGCGGCGGCGACGAACGGGTGGGTCAGCCCTGCGGGTGGTGTGCGGGGATGGCCGGGAGGTCGCCGGTGGTCTCGTACGCGGAGAGCATCTCGATGCGGCGGGTGTGCCGCTCCTCGCCGGAGTACGGGGTGTTGAGGAAGACCTCGATGAACCTGGTCGCCTCGTCCTGGGTGTGCATCCGGCCGCCGACGGAGATGACGTTGGCGTTGTTGTGCTCGCGGCCGAGCTTGGCGGTCTCCTCGCTCCAGGCCAGCGCGGCGCGTACGCCCTTGACCTTGTTGGCGGCGATCTGCTCGCCGTTGCCGGAGCCGCCGATCACGATGCCGAGGCTGTCCGGGTCGGCAGCGGTCTTCTCCGCGGCGCGGAGGCAGAACGGCGGGTAGTCGTCCTGGGCGTCGTAGAGGTGAGGACCGCAGTCGACGGGCTCGTGGCCGTTGGCCTTGAGCCACTCGACGAGGTGGTTCTTGAGTTCGAAGCCGGCATGGTCGGAACCGAGGTACACGCGCATGCGATGAGTGTGACACGCGCCGCCCGGGGTAGGCGCCGCCGGGTCCGCCGGTGGTCGTGCCCCCGAAATCGCGCAGGGAACCGCCCCCCGCCTTCCGTACGCATGCTCAAGGCGCAACTGCCCAGTGTTTCGGACAACAATCCCGGATTGGACCTTCCAATCATCGGGTCAACGAAGATCTAATGCGGGGGTTGCATCCGCCAACCACGAAGGACGGTGCCCATGGGCGCGCACCCGCCGGACGGGCTGCAGGCCGGTCTGAAGAACCGCCATTTGTCGATGATCGCCATCGGCGGGGTGATCGGAGCCGGGTTGTTCGTCGGCTCGGGCGCCGGTATCGCGGCCGCCGGGCCGGGCATCCTGCTCTCCTACGCGCTGACCGGGCTGCTGGTCGTGCTGGTGATGCGGATGCTGGGCGAGATGGCCGCGGCCTCACCGACGTCCGGGTCGTTCTCGGCGTACGCGGACCGGGCGCTGGGCCGCTGGGCCGGGTTCACGATCGGCTGGCTGTACTGGTTCTTCTGGTCGGTGGTGCTGGCCGTCGAGGCGACCGCGGCCGGTGCGATCCTCACCGGGTGGATCCCGGCCGTCCCGCAGTGGGCCTGGGCGCTGCTGGTGATGATCGTGCTGACCGGCACCAACCTGATCTCGGTGGGCTCGTTCGGCGAGTTCGAGTTCTGGTTCGCCGGGATCAAGGTCGTGGCGATCGTGGTGTTCATCGTGGTCGGCGCGCTGGCGATCTTCGGGCTGCCGCCGGGGGACGGCGCGGTGGGGATGACGAACCTGACCGGGCACGGCGGGTTCCTGCCGCACGGGCCGGGCGCGATCCTCTCCGGCATGCTGCTGGTGGTCTTCTCCTTCATGGGCAGCGAGATCGTCACGCTGGCGGCGGGCGAGTCGCCCAACCCGGTGCAGGCCGTCCGCAAGGCCGTCAACAGCGTGATCTGGCGGATCGCGCTGTTCTACCTGGGCTCGATCGCGGTGATCGTGACGCTGCTGCCGTGGAACGACCCGGCGGTGAACAAGAGCCCCTACGTGGCGGTGCTCAAGTCGCTGGACATCCCGTACGCCGGCACCGTGATGGACGTCGTGGTGCTGACCGCGGTGCTGTCCTGTCTGAACTCCGGGCTGTACACGGCCTCCCGGATGGCGTTCTCGCTGGGGCAGCGCGGCGATGCGCCGAAGTCGTTCGCCTCCGTCAACAAGGGCGGGGTGCCGGCGGTGGCGATCTGGGCGTCGGTCGCGTTCGGCTTCATCGCGACGATCTTCAGCTACACGTCGAAGGACACCGTCTTCCAGTTCCTGCTGAACTCGTCCGGCGCGGTGGCGCTGTTCGTGTGGCTGGTCATCTGCTTCTCGCAGCTGCGGATGCGCCGGACCCTGGAGCGCGAGACGCCGGAGCGGCTGACCGTGCGGATGTGGCTGTACCCCTGGCTGACGTACGCGACGATCGCGCTGATCGTGTTCGTCGTGGGCTACATGTTCTACGACCCGGACGGCCGGGAGCAGATGGTGCTCTCGGTGGTCGCGGCCGTGGTGGTGCTGGCGGTCGGGCTGGTGCTGGAGCGGCGGCGGGGGCGGGAGAAGCCGACGGTGGTACCCGGCGATGCCGCCGAGGCAGTCGAGGCCGCCGACCGCGGGTAACCGCGGGAACAGGCAAGGGCGGGGCCCGCACCGGGATCGGTGCGGGCCCCGCCCTTCGTCGTCGTCCGGCCGGCGGTCAGTCGCGGCGGCCGGCGAGCTTCCACGCGGTCGGCAGCGCGCCCATGGCCAGCGCGGCCTTGAGGGCGTCGCCGAACAGGAAGGGAACGAGGCCGACGGCGACGGCCTTGTCGAGCGACATGCCGGTGCTCAGCGCGAGGTAGGGCACGCCGAGGGCGTAGATCACGGCGGTGCCGGCGGCCATCGTGGCGGCGGTGCGCAGCACCCCGCGGTCCCCGCCGCGCCGGGCCAGCGCGCCGACCAGGCCGGAGGCGAGCAGCATGCCGACGATGTAGCCGAAGGTGGGGCCGGCGAAGCCGGAGGTGCCGTCGGCGAACCAGGGCATGCCGGCCATGCCCGCCAGGGCGTACAGGGCCAGGGAGAGCAGACCGCGGCGGGCGCCGAGCGCGGTGCCGACCAGGAGGGCGGCGAAGGTCTGGCCGGTGACCGGGACCGGGGAGCCGGGGACCGGGAGGGCGATCTGGGCCGCGAGGCCGGTGAGCACGGCGCCGCCGGCGACCAGGGCTGCGTCGCGGGCGCGGGCGCGGGAGGCGGTGGCGGCCGGCAGCAGGTCGGCCAGGACGGTGCCGGGGCGGGTGAGGGCGGCGGTGCTCATCGGGACTCCGCGGGTGTGAGAGGGATCGGGACGGGTGGGGACGCTGTGACGTTAGTCCAGCGGGCCGCCGGCGATCATCGTGTGGCGGCGACAAAGCCGCGGGGGCCCGCTTGGAGACTTCCGAACAACCGCCAGAATGCCCGCCTCAGTTGGGGCGCGCGGCGTCTTTGCAGGTCACGTGATGCTCATCACGGAGCGGGCGGCTTCCGGGCGCCGGTTTTGTGGTAGCGCGCGAGGTGCGGCGACACTGGGTCCGCCCCGCGGTGACCTGTGGAGTTCCCCCAAACCCGCCGGCGGCCCGGAGCGTGTGCCCGGCCGCCTTCGCCCCTGTGAGAGTTACGCACCCATGCACGAGACACCGACCACCGCCGGGCCGACCGCGTCCGGCGCGGGCGCCGGCGAGAAGGAGCCCCTGTCCGGCGGGCTCAAGCAGCGCCATCTGACGATGCTGGGGCTGGGCGGGGTGATCGGCGCGGGCCTGTTCGTGGGGTCCGGCGCGGGGATCGCGGTGGCCGGCCCGGGGATCGTGCTGTCGTACCTGATCGCGGGCGCGCTGGCGATGCTGATCATGCGGATGCTCGGCGAGATGTCGGCGGCGATGCCGGCGTCGGGGGCGTTCTCGGTGCACGCGGAGCGGGCGCTGGGGCGCTGGGCCGGGTTCAGCGTGGGCTGGCTGTACTGGTTCCTGCTGGTGGTGGTGCTCGCCGTGGAGGCGACCGGTGCGGCGCAGATCGCGCACGGCTGGCTGCCGGCGGTGCCGCAGTGGGGCTGGGTGCTGCTCTTCATGGTCGTCTTCACCGCGGCCAACCTCGCGGCGGTGAAGAACTTCGGCGAGTTCGAGTTCTGGTTCGCGGCACTGAAGGTCTTCGCGATCGTGCTGTTCCTGGGCCTGGGCCTGCTGGCGGTCTTCGGGGTACTGCCCGGGACCGCACCGGTGGGGACGTCGAACCTCACCGGGCAGGGCGGGTTCCTGCCGCACGGCTGGGCCGGGGTGGTCTCCGGCGTGCTGGCCGTGGTGTTCGCCTTCGGCGGGCTGGAGGTCGTCACCATCGCCGCGGCCGAGTCGGACGACCCGGCGCGGGCGGTGGGCCGGGCGGTGCGCAGCGCGGTGTGGCGGATCCTGTTCTTCTACGTGGGCTCGATGCTGGTGATCGTGGCGCTGCTGCCGTGGTCGTCGATCCGGCCGGGCCAGAGCCCGTACGTCGCGGTGCTGGACCACATCGGGGTGCCGGGCGCCGGGCAGATCATGAACGTGGTGGTGTTCGTGGCGCTGCTGTCGGCGCTGAACGCCAACCTCTACGGCTCGTCGCGGATGGTGTTCTCGCTGGCCGAGCGGGGCGAGGCGCCGCGCTGGCTGCTGGCGGTGTCGGGCGGGGTGCCGCGCCGGGCCGTGCTGGCGTCGGTGGCGTTCGGGTTCGTGTCGGTGCTGCTGAATCTGAAGTGGCCGGATTCGGTCTTCCTCTATCTGCTCAACGCGGTCGGCGCGGTACTGCTGTTCGTGTGGGGGCTGATCGCCGTCTCCCAGCTGCGGCTGCGCCGGCGGATCGAGCGCGAGGCACCGCAGAAGCTGACCCTGCGGATGTGGGCGTTCCCGTATCTGACGTGGGTGGCGCTGCTGGCCATGGGCGGGGTCGTGGTGCTGATGCTGACCGATGACACGGCCCGGCCGCAGCTGCTGTGGTCGGCCGGGGCGACCACGGCGGTGCTGCTGGTGGCCGGCGGGCGGGAGCTGCGGGAGCGGCGCCGGCGGACCCGTGAAGCCACCGGTCCGGTTTCACCGGGTGTCGCAATCGACGCTGATTCAGGCACGCACGGTGACGATCACGTCTGAATACCGAACATTCGCTGCACGACTGTTGCCCTGAGCGGACACCGGCACCCAAACTGAGCCAGCTTTGCCGAGGACCCCGGAGTTGAGCCGTCGGCGGCCCCCGCGCGACCGCCTGCCCCGGCAGGGGCCCGCCCGGGGACCCGGCAGCACGTCGCGCCGGTCGCGGCACCGGGAGAACGCAGTAACGCTCTTGCTCCGCTCTCATCTACTGGGACAGGTACGACATGAATCGGACACCCTCGTCCGCCGCACCCGCGCGCGAGCAGACCGACCTGGCGGCGGGCGCCGACGGCGGCCCCTCGCTGTCCAACGGCCTCAAGCAGCGCCACCTCTCGATGATCGCCCTGGGCGGGGTGATCGGCGCCGGCCTCTTCGTCGGCTCGCGTGAGGGCATCGCGGCGGCCGGCCCCTCGATCGTGCTGGCCTACGCCGTCTCCGGCGCCCTGGTCATGCTGGTCATGCGGATGCTCGGCGAGATGGCCGCGGCCAACCCGGCCTCCGGCTCCTTCTCCGTGCACGCCGAGCGGTCCATCGGCTCCTGGGCCGGCTTCACCGTGGGCTGGATGTTCACCGCGCTGCTGTGCGTGGCGGTGGCCGCCGAGGCGCTGGGCGCCGCGGACGTGATGCACCAGTGGTTCCCGTCCACCGAACCGTGGATGTGGGTCCTGCTGTTCATGGTGATCTTCACCGGGACGAACCTGGCCGCGGTCTCCAACTTCGGTGAGTTCGAGTTCTGGTTCGCCGCCCTGAAGGTCGCCGCGATCGGCATCTTCCTGGTCCTGGGCGTGCTGGCGATCCTCGGCGTGCTGCCCGGCACCCAGGCGCCCGGCGCCTCGCACCTCACCGGTGACGGCGGCTTCCTGCCCAAGGGCGTGGACGGCCTGATGGTCGGTCTGCTGGCGTCGGTGTTCGCGTACGGCGGTCTGGAGACGGTGACCATCGCGGCCGCCGAGTCCAAGGACCCGGTGCGCGGGGTGGCCCGCGCGGTGCGCACCGCGATGTGGCGGATCGCCCTGTTCTACGTCGGTTCGATGGCCGTCATCGTCACCGTCATCCCCTGGAGCGCCCCGTCGATCGCCAAGTCCGGCCCGTACGTGGCGGTCCTGGACTACCTGAAGATCCCGGCGGCCGGCCAGATCATGAACGTGGTCATCCTGGTGGCGCTGCTGTCCGCGGTGAACGCCAACATCTACGGCTCCTCGCGGATGGCGTACTCGCTGATCTCCCGCGGACAGGGCCCGGCCGTGCTGGGCAAGGTCAGCGGTGGGGTGCCGCGCCGCGCGGTGCTGCTGTGCTCGGCGTTCGGCTTCCTCGCGGTGCTGTTCAGCTTCCTGTGGCCGACCACGGTCTTCCAGTGGCTGCTGAACATGGTCGGCGCCGCCGTCCTGGTGGTGTGGGGCTTCATCGCCGTCGCCCAGCTGCGGATGCGCCGTCAGCTGGAGCGTGAGGCGCCGGAGAAGCTCGTGGTGAAGATGTGGGCCTTCCCGGTGCTGACGTGGGTGGCGCTGGCGGGCATCGTCGCCGTGCTGCTGCTGATGCTGCGGGACGACAACCAGCGCATCCAGCTGCTGTTCACCGGCGGCTTCGGGGTCGTGCTGACCCTGGTCGGGCTGCTGCGGCAGCAGTCGCTCGGCAACAGGCGGAGCGAGCCGGCCGACTTCTAGCCGGCCCGGCCGGCCCAACGGCCGCGCACCGGCGCCCATCCCGGCATTCCGCGCAGGCGGGGCGGGACCTCCATCCGAGGTCCCGCCCCGCCTTACGTCTTTGGGACCGGGTCCGTGCCCGTACCCGGCCGAAGATCGCTCCTGCTGGTAGCGTGCTCTTGCACATTGATTGCAACTACTGCTTTGACGCAGCTTGGAGGCGGGATCGGCATGGCCACCTACACACTTCCTGAACTTCCGTACGACTACGCGGCGCTGGCACCGGTCATCAGCCCCGAGATCATCGAGCTGCACCACGACAAGCACCACGCGGCCTACGTCAAGGGCGCGAACGACACCCTGGAGCAGCTCGCCGAGGCCCGCGACAAGGACCAGTGGGGCAGCATCAACGGCCTGGAGAAGAACCTCGCGTTCCACCTCTCCGGCCACATCCTGCACAGCATCTACTGGCACAACATGACCGGTGACGGCGGCGGTGAGCCGCTGGAGAAGGACGGTGTGGGCGAGCTGGCCGACGCGATCGCCGAGTCCTTCGGCTCCTTCGCCAAGTTCAAGGCGCAGCTGTCGAAGTCCGCGGCGACCACCCAGGGCTCCGGCTGGGGCGTGCTGGCCTACGAGCCGGTCACCGGCCGGCTGATCGTCGAGCAGATCTACGACCACCAGGGCAACGTCGGCCAGGGCTCGGTGCCGATCCTGGTCTTCGACGCCTGGGAGCACGCGTTCTACCTGCAGTACAAGAACCAGAAGGTGGACTTCATCGAGGCCATGTGGCGGGTCGTGAACTGGCAGGACGTGGCCAAGCGGTACGCGTCGGCCAAGGAGCGCGCGCACAACCTGCTGCTGGCGCCGTAACACCCGGCAGGCTCCTGCCTCGTGATCGTCTTCTCACCCTTCACCTGGCAGGCGGAAAAACGGCGAGGCCCCACGAGGACGTGACTCGTGGGGCCTCGCCCATGCGGGCGGTACGTCGGGTGCCGCGGCTCAGTCGAAGATCGGCCCCTGGGTGCGGGTGCGCTTGATCTCGTAGAAGCCGGGGATGGACGCCACCATCAGCGTGCCGTCCCAGAGCTTCGCGGCGTCCTCGCCCTTGGGAGCGGGGGTGACCACCGGCCCGAAGAAGGCGATCTGCTCGCCGTCGGAGCCGGGCACGGCGATGACCGGGGTGCCGACCTCCTGGCCGACCAGGTCGATGCCCGCCTTGTGGGAGGCACGCAGCTCCTGGTCGTAGGTGTCCTTGTCGGCGTACTCGATCAGCTCGGCGGGCAGGCCGGCGTCGTCGAGGGCGGCGGCGATGCTCTCGGGGGTCACGCCGAGGCCCTCGTTGTGGAAGCGGGTGCCGAGCGCGGTGTAGAGCCGGCCGACGGCCTCGTCGCCGTGCAGCTGCTGCGCGGCGATCACCACGCGGACCGGGCCCCACGCCTTGCCGCCGGGGCGCATGTTCTCGGCGTACTCCTCGGGCAGCGTGTCGAGCTTGTCCTCGTTGAGGACCGCCAGGCTCATCACGTGCCAGCGCACCTCCACCGGGCGGACCTTCTCCACCTCCAGCATCCAGCGGGAGGTCATCCAGGCCCAGGGGCACAGCGGGTCGAACCAGAAGTCTGCCGGGGTCTTCGGGGTGTCGGACACGTCGTCGTCTCCTCGTGAGAGCGGTGTGATCGATGGTGTATCGGTGGTGTTCTGCCGCGGACGGTTCAACCGCGGGCGGGCGTGCCATGATTCCCCGTGTTCGATATTCGAGACGAGGACGAGGGAGTCACGTCGTGCCAGGTGAGAATCTGTCCCGGGACGAGGCACGTCAGCGGGGCCGGCTGCTGAGCGTCGACGCCTACGACGTGGCGCTGGACGTCCGCTCAGCGGTCGCCGAGGGGGACGCCGCGGCCACGTTCCGGTCGCGCACGACGATCCGCTTCCGCTGCGCCGAGCCGGGCGCCGCCACCTTCGCCGATCTGCTGGCGCCGGAGGTCACCTCGGTCACCCTCAACGGCCGGGAGCTGGACCCCGCCGAGGTCTTCGACGGCACCCGGATCGCGCTGGACGGCCTGGCCGCCGAGAACACCCTCGTCGTCGACGCGCGGTGCGCCTACAGCCGGACCGGCGAGGGCCTGCACCGCTTCGTGGACCCCGAGGACGGCGAGGTCTACCTCTACACCCAGTACGAACCGGCCGACGCCCGCCGGGTCTTCGCCAATTTCGAACAGCCGGACCTGAAGGCGCCGTTCACCTTCGAGGTGACCGCCCCCGAGGGATGGGTGGTGCTGAGCAACGGCGCCCAGGAGGGCGAGGCCGAGGGCGGGGCGCACCGGTTCGCCACGACCCAGCCGATCTCCACGTACATCACGGCCGTGGTCGCCGGGCCGTACCACTACGTCTCCGACAGCTACCACCGCACCTTCGACGACGGCACCGAGCTGGAGATCCCGCTGGGCGCGCTCTGCCGCAAGGGCCTGGCCAAGCACTTCGACGCGGACGACGTCTTCACCGTCACCAAGCAGGGCCTGGACTTCTTCCACGACCACTTCGACTTCCCGTACCCGTTCGGGAAGTACGACACCGCGTTCGTGCCGGAGTACAACCTCGGCGCGATGGAGAACCCGGGCTGCGTCACCTTCCGCGAGGAGTTCATCTTCCGCGGCAAGGTCACCGAGGCGTCCTACGAGCGGCGCGCCAACGTCATCCTGCACGAGATGGCGCACATGTGGTTCGGCGACCTGGTGACCATGCAGTGGTGGGACGACCTGTGGCTCAAGGAGTCCTACGCGGACTTCATGGGCGCCTTCGCGCTGGTGGAGGCCACCCGCTTCGCGAACGGCTGGATCACCTTCGCCAACCGCCGCAAGGCCTGGGCGTACCGCGCCGACCAGCTGCCGTCCACCCACCCGGTCACCGCCGACATCCGTGACCTGGAGGACGCCAAGCTCAACTTCGACGGCATCACGTACGCCAAGGGCGCCGCGGTGCTCAAGCAGCTGGTGGCGTACGTGGGGCAGGAGGCGTTCCTGGAGGGCGCCCGGCGCTACTTCAAGCGCCACGCGTACGGCAACACCCGGCTCACGGACCTGCTGGCCGTACTGGAGGAGACCTCGGGCCGGGACATGGCGGCCTGGTCGCGGGCCTGGCTGGAGACCGCGGGCGTCAACTCCCTCACCCCGGAGGTGCGTTACGACGCCGAGGGGCGGATCGCGGAGCTGGCCGTCCGCCAGGAGGCGGCGCCCGAGCAGCCCGAACTGCGGCCGCACCGGGTCGCGGTGGGCCTCTACCGCCGGCAGGACGCCTCGTCCGGGAGCGGCCACCCGGCGCTGGTGCGGTACGCCCGGGCCGAGGTGGACGTCGCCGGGCCGCGGACGGCCGTGCCGGAGCTGGCCGGCGCCGAGCGGCCCGAGCTGATCCTGGTCAACGACGACGACCTGACGTACTGCAAGGTCCGCTTCGACGCGGACTCCCTGGCGACGCTGCGGAGCCGGCTCGGCGAACTGACCGACCCGATGGCGCGGGCGCTGTGCTGGGCGGCGCTGTGGGGGCTGACCCGCGACGGGCTGCTGCCGGCCCGGGACTACCTCGGCCTGGTGCGGCGGTTCGCCGGCCGGGAGACCGACATCGGCGTGCTGCAGTCGCTGCACGGGCAGGCCCAGGCGGCGCTGGAGCAGTACACCGCGCCGGACCACCAGGAGGCCGCCGGGCGCGAGCTGGCCGAGGGCGCGCTGGCGGAGCTGCGGCGGGCCGAGCCGGGCAGCGGCCATCAGCTGTCCTGGGCGCGGCACTTCGCCGCGGTGGCCGCCTCGCCGGCGGACCTCGCGCTGCTCCAGGGGCTGCTCGACGGCACCGGGACGATCGACGGGCTGGAGGTGGACCAGGAGCTGCGCTGGGCACTCCTGGCGCCGCTGGCCGCGCACGGGGTGGCGGACGAGGCGGTGATCGCCGCGGAGCTGGCCCGCGACGACACCGCGTCGGGCAAGCGCCACCAGGTGCGGTGCCTGGCGGCCCGGCCGTCGGCGGAGGTCAAGGAGCAGGCGTGGGCGGACGTGGTGGAGTCCGACGCGCTGTCCAACGCGCTGGTGGAGGCGACCATCGCCGGGTTCGCGCAGCCGGACCAGCGGGAGCTGCTGGCGCCGTTCGCGCCGCGCTACTTCGCCGCGATCGAGCGGGTGTGGCGCGAGCGGTCCATCGAGATCGCGATGGACGTGGTGCGCGGGCTGTTCCCGGCCTGGCTGGTGGAGCACGCCACCCTGGAGGCGGCGGACGGCTGGCTGGACGGGCATCCGCAGGCCGCGCCGGCGCTGCGCCGGATCGTGCTGGAGGAGCGGGACGACCTGGCCCGGGCGCTGCGCGCACAGGCTTGTGACGAGGCGGCCGGGGCGAGGCCGTAACCTCCCTGCCGACCAGCTCTTTTCGGCAGTCGAACGCCCGTACTTTAGCCCAGGATTGTCCGGTTCCTGGCACGGGCGTGTAACAGCGGTTAGGGGGCGGAGCGGGCGCGGGAATCGCCACGGCATGAACCACGACACCCCGCTCTCGCCCCTTCCCCTCCGTCACCTCTCCGATGTCCGCTGCAAGGTCCTGACCACCCATCAGCTCCGCCAGCACGGTGTGACAGCGGCCGAGACCACCGAGCGCTGCCGCCCCGGCGGCTGCTGGCAGCAGGTGCTCCCCGGTATCTATCTGCTCCATCCCGGGCCGCCCACCAGCGAGGAACGGCTGCAGGCGGTGCTGCTGTACGCCAGTCACCGGGGGCCGACGGTGCCCCGGCAGAGCTCCTCCGACGCCCCCGCCGAGGCGATGATCACCGGCCTGGCGGCGCTCGCCCTGCACGGCTTCTCGGAGGCGCCCCCGCTGCTCGCCCTGGACCGCATCGAGGTGCTGGTCGCCCGTACCCGGCGGCTGCGCTCGACCGGCTTCGCGCAGATCGTCCGGACCGTGGAGCTGCCGGTGCCGCAGCAGGTCACCGGCGTGCCGACCGCCCCGGTGGCGCGTGCCCTGGCCGACGCGGTCGCCGGGCTTACCGACGCCTCGGCGGTGCGCCGGCTGCTGACCGAGGCGGTGCGCGGCGGGCACTGCGAGGCGCCGGTGGTGGTGCGCGAGCTGAGCCGGGCCCGGCTGCTGACCCGTCCGCATGTGGTGGACGCGGTCGACACCCTGCTCGCCGAGGGCCGCGCGCTGGCCGAGCAGCGGCTGTACGCGATGGTGCGCGACCACGACCTGCCGGACCCGCTGTGGAACGTCGACCTGCGGCTGCCGGGCGGACCGCACCTGGGCGGGGTGGACGCCTTCTGGCCCGAGCACGGGGTGGCCCTGGAGATCGACACCCGCGCACCACGCCCCGAGGAGGACCCGCTCCACTCGGCCTTCGACCACAAGCGCGAACACCTGGAGCGCCTCGGCATCACCGTCGTCCGCTGCCTCCCCCGCACCCTCCGCGAGACCCCCGCCCACCAGGCCGCCGTCGTCCGCACGGCCCTCATGGCCGCCCCGGACCGCGAACCGAGCGCGTACGTGGTGGCACTGCCACGCTGAGCGGCCGTCCCGACCCGACACCTGAACTCGCGCTCCGGCCACACACTCGGTGCACCCTGCCCGGGTACGCGGTCCTCGATCCGGCCGCGCGGCTGGTCCGGCCCTGCCCCGGTACGCGGTCCCCGGCCCGGCCACGCTCCCGGTACGTCGTCCCCGGCCCGGCCACGTTCCCGGTGCGCCCCTGCCCCGATACGCCGTCCCCGACCCCGGCCGTGCGCCCGATACGGCCCCGTCCCGGCACGCCGTCCCCGAACCAGCCACGCTCCCGATACGGCCCCGACCCGGCCACGCTCCCGATGCGGCCTCGCCCCGGTGCGCCGTCCCACGCCCCGGTCCGGCCCCTCGTCGTACGCCGTCCCCGCCCGGCCCGGCCCCTCGTCGTACGCCGTCCCCGCCCGGTCCGGCCCCTCGCGGTCCGGCCCCTCGCGGTGCGACCCCGGGACAGGTGCGTCCCCGCTCCCGGAATACCCGCCCCACCCCGCCTCGTTGTGGCCCCGTAGGGGGTGCTCGTGTCCCCTACGGGATCCGTTCGGCCAGGCCCTAGGTGTCCCGAGGCCCGGTGTCCCGCAAGGCCGCGCCGCCCCTCAGGCGCCGGCCGGCCACGCCCGGTCCGCCCCCCGACTCCCGCCCCTCACGCCCGCTTCAGCAGCAGTTCGACGTTGCGGTCGCGGGCCGTGCCGGCCAGGTCCGTGCGGGCCTCGGGGGCGTTGAAGGACAGTTCGCGGTAGAGGGCGGCCAGGCCGGTCTGGGAGAGGTCGGTGAAGTCCGTGCGGTGCGGGGCGGCCGACTCGACGAGGGTGGCGATCAGCGACAGCGTGCCGTCGTGGTTGTCGACCAGCTCGATGACCCGGGCCAGTTGCGGGAAGTCGATGTGCGAGGCGGTGGAGACCTCCCAGAAGGTGCCGTGCGGGACGATCTCGTTCTTGTGGCTGTGGCCGTTGATCCAGCCGACGACCCGGGGGTGGGCGGCCAGCAGCTCGATCAGTTCGGCGCCGCCGTGCCGCTTCTCGTGCGGACGGGCCGGGTCGGGCCGGGTGTTGGTCATGGTCTTGCCGGTGTGGTGGCTGAAGACCAGCACGTGCGCCTTCTCGCCCCGCTCGTTCGCCTTCAGGGTCCGCTCCAGCCAGCGCAGTTGGGTCTCGCCTATCGAGCCGGTGTAGTGGCCGCCCGGATCGGTGGTGTCCAGGCTGATGCCCAGTACGTCGTCGGAGACCCGGAAGGTGTAGTAGAGGCGGTTCTCCTCCAGGGCGGCCGCGGTGTAGCCGTGGCCGTGCGGGCCGTGGCCGGTGTGCGCCGGGTCGAGGTGGGCGCGGAGGTACTCGGCACGGGTGAAGGGGGCGCGGCGCTCGTCGGGGGTGACCGTCCTGGCCTGCTTCGCGTGCGCCTTCAGCAGCCGCTTGAAGTCCGCGCCCTTGGGGTCGAGGCCGTCCTTGACCGCCTTCCAGACCTTGGCGGCCTCGGCGGCGGGCAGCGTCTCCAGCTTGCGGTGCCCGGTGGCGATCTCCGTCCAGAACGGGTCACCGGGGGCGTAGCAGCCGCCGGGCAGCGAGTCGTGGTTGCCGACCGTGGAGTACCACGGCAGCCGCAGCCCGGGGCTGTGGACGGTGCGGATCGCCGCGTCCAGGAAGCCGTGCAGCCGCGGGAAGCCCAGCTTCTTGTCGGCGTCGCGCAGCGGGCTGTCCGGCTGCCAGTAGAGGGCCAGTCCGCTGTCCTGGACGCCTTCGTAGCGGCGCGGGTCGCCGGAGTTGGGGGTGATCCGCCCGCCGCTCATCGCGGTGAGGAACCACTCCAGTTCCAGCTTGGAGTTGTTGTCGGTGTTGTCGCCGGTGGTCATCACGAACGCCAGCGGGGCGCCGGTGGCCGGCCCGCCCGGCAGCGCGTTGACCCGCTCGATCAGCGAGACGACGCCGGCCACGGACAGCGCCTCCTGCGGACGCCAGGCGCTGGCCGTCTGGGCGCGCAGGTACTCGTAGCGCAGCGGGTTCTGCACGTCGACCAGGTGGAGGTCGGTGAGCTGCACGAACGACGCCAGGGCGGTGCGGCGCCGGTCGCGTCCGCCGTGGGCGGCGGCCAGCTCGGTGCGGACCACCCGGCCCCAGCCCGGGCCGTCGGCCAGCCGCCGGTAGCCGCCACTGCCGCGCGGGGTGGCCACGCCGCCGAGGGTGGTGCCCTTGGTGTACGGGACGCGCGGGACGGCCGGGGCCTCGACGGAGACCGGGGCCGGGCCCGGGGTGACGGTGGTGGCGGCCTGGGCGGCCCGGTCGGGGCCGATGCCGAAGGCGAGGCCGAGCCCGGTGGCGGCGCCGGCGGCTCCGGTGGCGGTGAGGAACGTGCGGCGGTCGATGCGGGCGGTGGACCGGATGCGGGACATGCGCGAGCTCCCCGAGTGCGAACGCGAAGGCGGCCGGGACCGGTGGCCGGCGGGGGTGGGACTCCCCGCGGCCCTCCGGCGGCACAACTGCCCTGTCACCTGGGATCGTTGGCAGCGGGAATGACCTGCGCGTGAACGCCATCGCAACGCCGGGAACCCATCACCGCACAGGGATCTGCCGGTCACGGGACCGCCACGGCCCCCTGTCCCGCGGTGCGACCGCCGGTCACCGCGCGTTCACCGCACGGGGTATCACCGCCCGTCGCCGCCACGCACCGCACGCACTCATCACTTTCCGTGATCGCCGATCCCACCCCCCGGGGCGCCGCACCCTTCGCAGTCGCGACACACCGCGCGGCTACGTATGCGTACCGTCACGCTCCCGTACCTCGACCGCCACAGAATGGAATGGATTGGACAAGGCGACGGGTGTCACACACATGATGGAGGCACTACTGAGCAGGTGTTCCGAGCAGACACCTAAGTCAGGTCAGAAAGAAGGAGTCCCATGAGGGTCGGAATCGTCGGAGCCACCGGACAGGTCGGCGGCGTGATGCGGGGCATTCTCGCCGAGCGGAACTTCCCGGTCGAGCAGCTGCGGCTGTTCGCTTCGGCCCGGTCCGCCGGACGGACGCTGCCGTGGCAGGACACCGAGATCACCGTCGAGGACGCGGCGACCGCCGACTACTCGGGACTGGACATCGTCCTCTTCTCGGCCGGCGGTGCGACGTCCAAGGCGCTGGCGGAGAAGGTCGCCGCCGCCGGTCCGGTCGTGATCGACAACTCCTCGGCCTGGCGCCGTGACCCCGACGTCCCGCTGGTCGTCTCCGAGGTCAACCCGCAGGCGATCACGGACCGCCCCAAGGGCATCATCGCCAACCCGAACTGCACGACGATGGCCGCGATGCCGGTGCTGCGCCCGCTGCACGACGAGGCCGGCCTGGTCTCGCTGGTCGTCGCGACCTACCAGGCGGTGTCCGGCAGCGGCCTGGCGGGCGTGGAGGAGCTGGACGGGCAGGTCCGCAAGGCCGTCGAGCAGGACGCCACCAAGCTCACCCACGACGGCTCCGCGGTGGAGTTCCCCGAGCCGGACAAGTACGTCCGCCCGATCGCCTTCAACGTGCTCCCCATGGCCGGCTCGATCGTCGACGACGGTCTGGGCGAGACCGACGAGGAGCAGAAGCTCCGCAACGAGAGCCGCAAGATCCTGGAGATCCCGGACCTGAAGGTGTCCGGCACCTGCGTCCGCGTGCCGGTCTTCAGCGGCCACTCGCTCCAGATCAACGCCCGCTTCGCGCGGCCGATCAGCCCGGCCCGCGCCCAGGAGCTGCTGGCCGGCGCCCCCGGCGTCACCCTCTCCGACGTGCCGACCCCGCTCCAGGCCGCCGGCCAGGACGCCTCCTTCGTGGGCCGGATCCGCGCCGACGAGACCGTCGAGCACGGCCTGGCGCTGTTCGTCTCCAACGACAACCTCCGCAAGGGCGCGGCGCTGAACGCCGTGCAGATCGCGGAGCTGGTCGCCGCCGAGCTGCGCGGCTGACCCGTCCGCTCGCGGGCCGGTCAGCCCCGCCGCACCTCGAACTGGAAGCACCCGTACTCCACGGCCCGGACGTGCACCAGCGCCACCTCCGGGTCGGCGAACGCCTCGTCCAGGGCGGTGTCGAAGCCCGCCGTGGCGTCCTCGGGGATCTCCAGGAGCCGCCCGCCGACGATCCGGCCGGCCGCGTCGTAGCGCCGCAGGGTGCGCAGGGCGCCGGGCCGGTCGAAGGGGTACCGGTCCGCGCCGGCGTCCGGTCCCCCGCAGTCCTCCGCGTGGATGAACACCGGCCCCTGCTCGTCGTACGCCCCGGGCCGGGCCCCGGTGCCCGCCGCCCACCGCCGCAGCGGCGCGTACGACACGAGCGCCACCCGCTCCCCGGCCCGGATGGCCCGCAGACAGCACCGCAGCGGACTGCCGACGCAGTCCACCGGGACGCCGTCCTCCCGGGCGGTGTACGGCTCGGCGGCCCGCCCGGCGTCATCGGTCTCGCGGAGTTCCTTGAGCGCGGCGGGCGGGATGGGCAGCGGCGTGTAGGTCGTCATGGGTCCACGCTCCCGCGCGGACCGGCCGGGCGCCGGCGGGTATCGGACGACGTCCCCGGGGCCCGGCACCACGCCTCGTCGTCCGCTCCGACGAGACGCCCGGACGACCGGGCCGGCATGTTCGCCACTGTCCACGATCGGGTGGCGCCCCTGCCGTGGAAGGATGGCGGGATACGCGCATACGAGGACGCTTACGAGGAGATGACCTGGTGCCTGGCACGAATCTGACCCGCGACGAGGCGCAGCAGCGGGCGCAGCTGCTGAGCGTGGACGCGTACGAGATCGATCTCGACCTCTCCGGCGCGCAGCAGGGTGGTACGTACCGGTCCACGACCACGGTGCGGTTCGACGTCGCCCGGGCGGGCGCGGACTCGTCCATCGACCTGGTGGCGCCGGCCGTGCACAAGGTGGCGCTCAACGGCGAGCTGCTGGATCCGGCCTCGGTCTTCGAGGACTCGCGGATCGTGCTGCCGGGGCTGCGGGCCGGCCGCAACGAGCTGACCGTCGTCGCGGACTGCGCCTACACCAACACGGGCGAGGGCCTGCACCGGTTCGTCGACCCGGTGGACCAGCAGGCGTACCTGTACACGCAGTTCGAGGTGCCGGACGCCCGGCGGGTGTTCGCGTCGTTCGAGCAGCCGGACCTGAAGGCCACGTTCCAGTTCACCGTGAAGGCCCCGGAGGGCTGGACGGTGATCTCGAACTCGCCGACGCCGGAACCGGCCGACAACATCTGGCGGTTCGAGCCGACGCCGCGGATCTCGACGTATGTCACCGCGCTGATCGTGGGCCCGTACCACAGTGTGCACAGCACGTACGAGAAGGACGGGCGGACCGTGCCGCTGGGCATCTACTGCCGTCCGTCGCTGGCCGAGCACCTCGATGCGGACGCCATCTTCGAGGTCACCCGGCAGGGCTTCGACTGGTTCCAGGAGAAGTTCGACTACGCCTACCCGTTCGCGAAGTACGACCAGCTCTTCGTGCCGGAGTTCAACGCCGGTGCGATGGAGAACGCGGGCGCGGTGACCATCCGCGACCAGTACGTCTTCCGCTCGAAGGTGACCGACGCGGCCTACGAGGTGCGCGCCGAGACGATTCTGCACGAGCTGGCGCACATGTGGTTCGGCGACCTGGTCACCATGGAGTGGTGGAACGACCTGTGGCTGAACGAGTCGTTCGCCACCTACACGTCGATCGCCTGCCAGGCGTACGCGCCGGGCTCGAAGTGGCCGCACTCGTGGACCACGTTCGCCAACTCCATGAAGACCTGGGCGTACCGGCAGGACCAGCTGCCGTCCACCCACCCGATCATGGCCGAGATCCGTGATCTGGACGACGTGCTGGTGAACTTCGACGGGATCACCTACGCGAAGGGCGCCTCGGTCCTGAAGCAGCTGGTCGCGTACGTGGGGATGGAGGAGTTCTTCAAGGGCGTGCAGGCCTACTTCAAGCGGCACGCCTACGGCAACACCCGGCTGAGCGATCTGCTGGGCGCGCTGGAGGAGACCTCCGGCCGGGACCTCGCGACCTGGTCGAAGAAGTGGCTGGAGACCGCGGGGATCAACATCCTGCGGCCGGAGATCGAGGTGGGCGCGGACGGCGTGATCACCTCGTTCGCGGTGCGGCAGGAGGCCCCGGCGCTGCCGGCCGGCGCCAAGGGCGAGCCGGTCCTGCGGCCGCACCGGATCGCGATCGGCGCGTACGAGCTGGACGGCGCCGGCAAGCTGGTCCGCACCGAGCGGATCGAGCTGGACGTGGACGGCGAACTGACCGCCGTCCCGCAGCTGGTGGGCCAGCGGCGCCCGGCCGTGGTCCTGCTCAACGACGACGACCTGTCGTACGCGAAGGTGCGGCTCGACGAGGAGTCGCTGAAGGTGGTCACCGAGCACCTCGGGGACTTCACCGAGTCGCTGCCGCGGGCGCTGTCGTGGGCGTCGGCGTGGGACATGACGCGGGACGGCGAACTGGCCACCCGTGACTACCTGTCGCTGGTGCTGTCGGGCATCGGCAAGGAGTCCGACATCGGCGTGGTCCAGTCGCTGCACCGCCAGGTGAAGCTGGCCCTGGACCTGTACGCGGCGCCGGAGTGGCGCGAGACGGGCCTGGCCGCCTGGACCGAGGCCGCGCTCACGCACCTGCGGGCGGCCGAGCCGGGCAGCGACCACCAGCTGGCGTGGGCCCGGGCGTTCGCCGCGGCGGCGCGTACGGACGAGCAGCTCGCCCTGCTGCAGGGTCTGCTGGACGGCTCCGAGGAGATCGCCGGGCTGGCCGTGGACACCGAGCTGCGCTGGTCGCTGGTGCACCGGCTGGCGGCGACCGGCCGGGCGGACGAGAAGGCCATCGCGGCGGAGCTGGAGCGGGACCGGACGTCGGCGGGCGAGCAGCACGCCGCGACGGCGCGCGCGGCGCGTCCGACGGCGGAGGCGAAGGCCGAGGCCTGGGCGTCGGTCGTGGAGTCGGACAAGCTGCCCAACGCCGTGCAGGAGGCCGTCATCGGCGGCTTCGTGCAGACCGACCAGCGGGAGCTGCTGGCGCCGTACACCATGAAGTACTTCGCCGCGGTGAAGGAGATCTGGGAGGCCCGCAGCCACGAGATGGCCCAGCAGATCGCGGTCGGTCTCTACCCGTCGCTGCACGTCTCGCAGGAGACGCTGGACGCCACGGACGCCTGGCTGGACGCGGCCGACCCGAGCCCGGCGCTGCGCCGGCTGGTCACCGAGTCCCGGGCCGGGATCGAGCGGGCGCTCAAGGCCCAGGCGGCGGACGCGGCGACCGGCGCGGCGTAACCGGCGACGTCATCGGCCGGGGTGACCGGCCGACGTCACCGGCGGAACGACCGGCCGGAGTGACCGGCCGGTCATTCCGCCGGAGTTGGTGACGCCCGGCGTGGGGGTCCCCCCTGCTCCTTGAGAGCTTGGGGGAGGGCGCCTGATGCGCTGCCGTCCGCCGGGCGAGCCGTGGCCCCCGGGCCCGGGCCCCTCCTACGGGCCCGGTGGGCGAGCGAGGTGCGGCTCAGTGGCCCAACCGCCCGAGCGATGGGCTGCTCGGCCGCTGGACCGCTGCGCCGCTCAGCCGTTCAGCGCGTCGAAGCGGCGGCCGAGCTCGGCGCGGCCGGCCTCGGTGAGGGTGCCGTGCACCCGCATGCGGGCGAGGCCGCCGTCGGGGAAGACGTCCAGGCGGATGTGGGTGGCCGTGACGGTCTGCGGCAGCGTGAAGCGGTGCGGGGTGTCCGGCTGGAGCTTGGTCTTCGGCAGGATCTCGAACCAGGAGGACTCGTCGGCCGGGTCGCCGTCGCACCCCGACAGGGCGGCCCAGCCCGCGGAGTTGCCCTTGAGGTAGGCGGTGTCGATCTCCACCGCGCGTATCTCGCCCTGTGCGGCGAGGCGGAAGCGCACCCAGTCGTTGGTGCCCCTGACCCGGCGGCGGCGGTTCTCCCAGCCGTCGTCCATCTTGCGGGACAGGTCGGGCTGGATGATCTGGGTGGGCGAGGAGTAGAAGCGGTCCGAGGCGTCCTCGACGGTGCCGCCGTGCATCACGGAGGCCAGGTCGAGCGTGCCGAGCACGTCCAGCCACTCCGGGTCCGGTACGACCTCGCCGTGGACCCGGAGGCGGGCTATGCCGCCGTCGGGGTGCTGCTTGAGGCGGAGGTGGGTGAAGCGGCGCTCGGTGCTGACCTCGAAGCCGTTGGCGGCGTGCCCGCGGACGGGGGTGCGCGGGACGAGCTCCTCCCACTTCACGTCGGGGGCGAGCAGGTCCTCGGGGCCGGGGCTGCCGGGGAGCGAGGTGGCCTCGACGGTGACCTGCTGGGGGTAGTTGCCGCGGAAGTGGGCGGTGTCGACGATGATGCCGCGGATCACGCCGGGGGCGGCGAGGCGGATCAGCGCCCAGTCGTGCTCGTCGTCGGTCGGGAAGGGGTGGTCGCCGTCGGCACCGCGCCGGCGCCGGGTCTCCCAGCCGTCCATGATCTTGCCCTTGTGGCCGAAGTGCTCGGGGTCGAAGACCGCCGGGGTGGACTTCAGCAGGTTCTCGCGCTCGGCGAAGAACTCGTCGTTCGCGGCGATCACGCCGGCGCCGAAGCGGCGGTCGGCGAGGTCGACGAGCGAGGTGAACGCGAAGTCCCCGCCGCGGTAGTCGGCGTACGGGTCGCCGCCGGCGTACGGCTGGGCGTCGTTGGCGTGCGGATCAGTGGAGTGGGCGGCCGGGGTGGTGGTCATCGTTGCCCTTCGTGGCAGGAGGTGCGGACCACTCCACGGTCGCAGCGGCCACCCCACAGGTCCATCGAAAGTTTTTGAGGAATGTATTCAGCTGGGCTGAATGGTCTGGGTGTGCCAGCCGGGACCGTCGGCACCGGCCTCGCCCGGCGCCTGCTCGACCGCCGCCTGGCGCAGCGCGGCCAGCACCCGGGCCAGCCCCGGCGCCCCTTCGGAGCCGCGCCGGACGGCCGCGACGACATGGCGGCGCGGCTGGTCGCCGGAGAGCACCCGCAGCGCGACCCCGGAGCCGGACCCGCCACGCCCTTCGCCGTCACCGGGGCCGCCCCGCTCCAGGGCGCCGATGCCGCCCGCCATCGCCATCCGGGGCACCAGCGCGACGCCCATCCCGGCCGCGACCATCGCCCAGATCGCGTTCCAGTCGGCCGCGGCATGCGCCCGCTCGGGCACGAACCCGGCGTTCTCACAGGCGGTGGTGGTGATCTGGGACCAGGGCCCGCTGCTGCCGAAGATCCACGGCTCGCCCGCCAGGTCGGCGAGGCGCAGCCCGGGCTCGCCGGCCAGCGGGTGCCCGGCCGGCAGCGCCACGTCCAGCGGATCGGCGAGCAGCGAGACCCGGCTGAACTTGGGGTCGCGCGGGGTGGGTGCGTGCGCCGCCAGCGAGAGCGCCAGATCGACGCTGCCCTCCGCCAGCAGCTCGTACGCGGCCTCCGCCTCCGCCTCGCGTACGACGACCGACAGTCCCGGGTGCGTACGGCGCAGCTCCTGGACGGCGGGGACCACGAGCGCGGGGATGGCGGTGGAGAACGCCCCGACCCGCACCTGGCCGGCGTCGCCCTGGAGGTAGCCGAGCAACTCCGCGTCGGCGCGCTCCAGTTGGGCGAAGACCGCCTCGGCGTGCCGCAGCACCAGCTGGGCGGCGCCGGTCAGCCGCACCCGCCGGCCGTGCGCCTCCAGGAGTGTCACGCCGAGCGCCTTGGCCAGTCCGGTCAGCTGCTGGGAGACCGCCGACGGCGTCATGTGCAGCGCCTCGGCGGTCGCGGTGACCGTGCCCCGCTCCTGGAGGGTGCGCAGGATCCGCAGCTTCTTGATGTCCCAGTCGGCCATGCCGGCAGCGTACGCAGTCAGCGGCGGCCGCCGGCACCGAGCGCGACGCCCGCGACGATCAGGGCCATGCAGAGCAGTTGCACCGGCGTCACGGCCTCACCCAGAACGGCGAACGACAACAGTGCGACACAGACCGGCTGGAGGTAGTAGACGACCCCGGCCCGCGCGGCGCCTATCAGGGCGATGGCCTTGTTCCAGGTGAAGTAGGCGACGGCGGACGAGAAGACGCCTATGTAGAGGAGCGGTCCGACCGTCCGTGCGGTGGGCGCGAAGCCGCCCTCCGCCGCGAGGCTGACGCCGTACGCGGGCAGCAGCATCGCGGCGCCGAGCGCGAACGTCATGAAGAGGAACGACACCCCGCCGATCCCCTCGGGGCGGCGGCGCAGCAGGACGCTGTAGCCGGCGAAGGTGGCCGTCGCGGCGAGCATCCACAGGTCGCCGCCGGCGAAGCCGAGACCGAGGACGGCGGCCGGCGAGCCCTTGCCGACCAGCGTCACCACACCGGCCAGCGCGAGCGCCATCCCGGCGGTCCGCCGCCCGCCGAGCCGCTCCCCGCCGCGCGCGAACAGGGCGATCAGCACCGGCGAGGCGGCCGCGATCATGGCCATGTTGGTGGCCGAGGTGGAGCGTCCGGCTTGGTAGATGAGGGTGTTGAAGAGGGTGACGCCGAGCAGCGCGGCGAGCGTCAGGAAGCCGAGGTGGCGGCGGATGACCGGCCCCTCGCGGCGGACCCGCCCGACGGCGAACGGCGCGACCGCGAGCAGCGCGATGATCCACCGCCAGAAGGCGGTCTGGACGGGCGGGACGGTGTCGTGCAGGGCGCGGGCGATGACGAAGTTGCCCGACCAGACGACGGTCGCCGTCAGGGCGAGCGTCAGCCCGGCTCCCTGCGCGGACAGCGGCGTACGACGGTCGCGGACCTCTTCCAGGACTGCCACGGTTTCCTCTCCTCGGGGCTGGTGGAGTTCCACCGTGACAGCCCTGGAACCATCAGGTCCATCGAATATTTTCCATCATTCCTTGCAGGAAATCTGAAAGATCGCGACCCCTGACCTCCGGCCCCACCCTGCGGCCGGCCCGGCTCAGCGGCGGGCCTCGCGGCGGGCACGGATGGCCGCCTGCCGCTCCTCGAACTTGCGGGCCTGGGCGTCCAGACCGTCCATGTAGAGCCCGAGCTCCTCCTGGGCCGCCAGACCGGCCGGGCCCAGGCCGCTGATCTCCAGCACCTTCAGGAAGCGCAGGACGGGCTGCAGCACGTCGTCGTGGTGGATCCGGAGGTTGTAGATCCCGCCGAGGGCCATCCGGGCCGCGGCCCGCTCGAAGCCGGGGATGCCGTGGCCGGGCATCCGGAAGCCGGTGACCACGTCCCGCACCGCGCACATGGTCTGGTCGGGGGCCATCTCGAAGGCCGCCCCGAGCAGGTTCCGGTAGAAGAGCATGTGCAGGTTCTCGTCGGCGGCGATCCGGGCCAGCATCCGGTCGCAGACCGGGTCACCGGAGTGGTGGCCGGTGTTGCGGTGCGAGATCCGGGTGGCCAGCTCCTGGAAGGCGACGTAGGCCACCGAGTGCAGCATGCTGTGCGAGTTGTCGGACTCGAAGCCCTCCGACATGTGGGCCATGCGGAACCGCTCCAGCTCGTCCGGGTCGACGGCCCGGCTGGTGAGCAGGTAGTCACGCATGACGATGCCGTGCCGGCCCTCCTCGGCGGTCCAGCGGTGCACCCAGGTGCCCCAGGCGCCGTCGCGCCCGAAGAGGGTGGCGATCTCGTGGTGGTAGCTGGGGAGGTTGTCCTCGGTGAGGAGGTTGACCACCAGGGCGGTCCGGCCGATGTCGCTGACCTTGGACTGCTCGGGCGCCCACTCCTCGCCGTCCTCCAGCACCCCGGGGAAGTTCCGGCCGTCGCTCCAGGGGACGTACTGGTGGGGCATCCACTCCTTGGCGACCTTCAGGTGCCGGTTGAGCTCCTTCTCGACGACCTCTTCGAGTGCGTAGAGCAGCTTGGCGTCGCTCCACGCGGCCTGGCCGAGCTCTCCGTTGTGGGCGGGGGCGATGGTCACGGGGAACTCCTGGGGACGATGAGCTACGGGACCGTAGGTTGAACCTACGGCTGCGTAGGTTACGTCATCGTAGGTGTGCTCCGGTTAAGTGATCCGCTCGCGCAAATCGGCCGAAAATCGCGCGATAGCCGTTTCGCAACCCGTTTTTCACCTGCGGAAATAGCCGGGTACGACAAAGGGCGCCACTCGGTTGTTGTAACCGAGCGGCGCCCTGGAAGGTCGCCGGGGCCCGTGCGGGGCCCGGGGTACGGCCGGGGCTCAGCCCTGGGACTTCGCCTTGCGGGACTTGTCGGTCAGAATGACCAGCCCGGCGATGACGAGGAAGAGCACGATGGGGGCAACGACATAAAGGCCGAGCGTCTGGGCGACGTTCAGACCGGGACCCGGGTCGTCACCATCGTCGCGGGTGAGCGCAAACGCGGGGGACGACATCAGCAGCATCAGCGCGGTGCCGGCGGTGACGGTTCCGGCGCGCAGGGCATTCTTCTTGACCTTGTTGCTCACGAACATCAACGTATCGGACGCCTCGCCGCCCCGCGCGCCCGGGGTGGGCATCGACGGACCGGCCCACCGGGCGGCCGCGGACCGGACGGCCGGGGACGGGCCGATCAGCCCGCCGGGCCCCGGCTGCGGTGCAGGGTGACCGGTGCGAGACGAGCCCGCCCGCGGGCCTCCTCGACCACGACCCGGACGGCATCCGCGGTCACCGGCCCCGGGAGGGCCAGGATGCGCCGGTGCCCGATCGTGGTGCCGTGCGCGATCGCGGTCCAGTGCCCGCCGCTGCGCGCCTGCACGGTGAACCGCTCGACCCGCTGGCCGTGCCGGATGTCCTCGGCGAGCCCGATCCGGTCGAAGGTCCACGGCCCGCGCCCGGCCGCCCGCAGGTCCCGTCCGTAGGTGTCGCGCACGGCGGCCCCGAAGGCGGTGAGCGAGGCGACGTCCCCGGCGTCGACCCGGCCGTCCCGGGCGGGCGGCACGTTCAGCAGCAGCGAGGCGTTGCGGCCCACGCTCCTCTCGTACAGGTCCATCAGCTGCGCCGGCGTCTTCGGGCGCTCGCCGGGGTGGTGGAACCAGCCGGGCCGGATCGAGACGTCCGCCTCGGCCGGATACCACTGGAGGTACCTGGTGGTGGGGGCGAGCAGTTTCGCGCGGGAGCCGATGTCGGGGTCGGTGGAGTCGTTCGGCAGCCCGCCGAGGACGGTCCAGGGGTCCTGGGCGTGCGGGGTGACGCTCCACTCCGTCTCGCGGGCGACGCCGTTCTCGTTGCCGACCCAGCGCACGCCCTGCGGCCCCTGGAAGACCACGGTGTCCGGGGAGAGCGCGTGGATCACCCGGAACCACTGCGCGAGGTGGTACGGCTCGGTGATCCCCGAGCCGGACCACGGGTTCGCGCCGTCCAGCCACAGCTCGTCGAGGGGCCCGTACCGGGTGAACAGCTCGTAGACCTGGTTGAGGTAGTAGGCGTCGTAGTCGTCGGCCAGGACGTGGAAGGTGGGGAGCCTGCCGCTGCGGACGGCGGCGGCGCGGTCGTCGCCGGGGACCAGGGTGGGGATCGTCCGGGCGGTGACCGCGCTGCCGTTGCCGAAGCGGCCCAGGCCGCGCGGTGCGTGGTCGCCGTCCTCCAGGGCGACCCGCTCGGGCAGGGTGAGCTCCTTGCCCTCCTGCTGCTTCTTGCGGATCTCCGCGACCCACCGGGCGTGCCAGGCGTGCGGGAGCTCGGCCCCGTCGGAGGGCGAGAGATAGAGGCCGACCTTGAGGCCGGCCCGGCGGGCGGCCCGCACGTAGGCACCGACGACATCGGGGCGCCCGGGGCTCGCCGCGACGGAGTGCGGGGTGTAGCGGCTCGGGTAGAGGACGAAGCCGTCGTGGTGCTTGGCGGTGAGCATCACCTGCTCGGCACCGGCCGCCTTGTAGGCGCGCATCCACTGGTCGACGTCGAGCCGGGCGGGCGCGAACAGCCTCTCGTCCTCGGCGCCCGAGCCCCATTCCCGGCCCGTGAAGGTGTTCATGCCGAAGTGCGTGAAGGCGGTGATCTCCCGCTGCTGCCAGGCGAGTTGGCCCGTCGTGGGGACGATGTGGGCGGCCTTGTCGATGATCCGGGCGGGGGTGTCGCAGGGCTCGACCGTCATCTGGGAGGCGGGGCGTACCGGGCGGTCGCAGGGGCCGGCGGCGGGCGGCGGCTGGGCCAGGGAGCGGGGGGCGGGCAGGAGCGCGGCGGCCGCGGTCAGTGCGAGCGCGCAGAGCGCCCGCCGGGTGCTGCGAAGTGCCATGGTTCCCTCCAACTCGCCGACCACGCACGGGCAGTGGTCGGATGTCTGGATGGTGTCCACGGCATGGTGCCGGACGGCACGACGGACCGGAAGGGTCCTCGCGGCCACGACAGCGACGGCGGCGAAGGGCCGGCGGAAACCCGACTACCGCTGGCCGTCGGCCAGTTCGCGCAGCAAGGCGTGCAGCCGCGGTGAGGCGGCCAGCTCCTCCAGGGTCTGCGGCCGCCCGTCCGCACCGGCCACCGGAAGCCGCCAGTTCGGGTATTCCTCCCATGTTCCCGGGAGGTTCTGCGGACGCCGGTCGCCCACCGCGTCCGGCAGCCAGACCCCGACCAGCTGTGCCGGGGTGCGCAGCAGGAAGCGGTGCACGGCCCTGATGACCGCCTCCTCGTCGCCGGCCCCCTCGGGCAGCAGGCCCCGGCGGGTCAACTCCCCGAACCAGGCGGCGAGTTCACCCCTCGCGCGGGACCGTTCGCGCTCCGGGGACCCGGCGAGCAGTCCGAGCCGTTCGCGCAGGGCGAGGTCGTCGCCGGTCAGCCGGGCCGCGGTGGTGGGCAGGTCGTGGGTGGTGACGGTGGCGAGGCAGTCGCTGCGCCATTCGTCGGGGGCCAGGATGCGGGCCTCGCCGCCGGTCGCCGGGTCCACACCGGCGTAGTCCCGCTCGAACCACAGCACCGAGGTGCCGAGGACGCCCCGCTCCGCGAGCGCCTCGCGCACGCCCGGTTCGACGGTGCCCAGGTCCTCGCCGATCACCGCGGCGCCGGCCCGGTGCGCCTCCAGGGCCAGCACCGAGAGCATCGCCTCCCCGTCGTAGCGCACGTAGGCGCCCTCGGTCGGCGGCCGGCCCTCGGGGACCCACCACAGCCGGAACAGGCCCATGACGTGGTCGATGCGCAGGGCGCCGGCGTGCCGCAGCAGTCCGCGCAGCAGCTCGCGGTAGGGGGCGTAGCCGGTGGCGGCCAGTGCGTCCGGGCGCCACGGGGGCAGGCCCCAGTCCTGGCCGCGGGCGTTGAAGGCGTCCGGCGGCGCCCCGATGGACATGCCGGCGGCGAACGCGTCCTGCTGGGCCCAGGTGTCGGCGCCGGAGGGGTGCACGCCGACGGCGAGGTCGTGCACCAGCCCGATGGGCATCCCGGCCTCCTTGGCGGCCCGTTGGGCGGCGGCGAGCTGCTGGTCGGTGAACCAGGCGAGCCGGCAGTGGAAGTCGATCCGGTCCATCAGCCGCGGCCGCAGCCGGGCGGTGCCGGCGGACCTCGGGTCGCGCAGCCCGGCCGGCCAGGTCCGCCAGTCGGGGCCGTGCCGCTCGGCGAGGGCGTACCAGGTGGCGTGGTCCTCCAGCGCCTGGCCCCCTTCGGCGAGGAAGTCGCAGTACGCGGCCCGGCGGCCCGGTGAGAGCGGGACCGCGCAGAGCAGCTCCAGGGCCTCGCGCTTGAGCTCCCAGACCGCGTCCCGGTCGATCAGCGCACCCCGCTCCAATACGCCGTCCCGCAGCGCGTGGGCCCGCGCGGCCAGTTCGTCGGCGCGTAACCGGGCGGCGCCGGTCAGCTGGGCGTACTCCGGGATCTGCTCGATGCGCAGATGGACCGGGTCGGGGAAGCGGCGCGAGGAGGGGCGGTAGGGCGAGGGGTCGGTGGGCGGGCCGGGGACGGCCGCGTGCAGCGGGTTGAGCTGGACGAATCCGCTGCCCAGGGCGCGCCCGGACCAGGCGGCGAGGTCGGCGAGGTCACCCAGGTCGCCCATGCCCCAGGAGTGCCGGGACAGCAGGGAGTAGAGCTGCACCAGGAAGCCGTGACTGCGGGCGGGTGGGGCGGGCACCCGGTCGGGGGCGACGATCAGCCGGGCGCGGGCGCTGCGGCCGTCGGGCGCCTCGGCGTGCAGCGTGTGCAGGCCCAGCGGCAGCCGGGCGAGCGCCGGTCCGGCGCCCTCGTGCGGCCCGTCGTGCGGATGCCGCGGTACGTCGTGGGACTGCCCGTCCTCGGCCTCCACCCGCAGGGCGGTGCCTTCGGGGAGGCCGGTGAGGTCGGGCGGCCGGCCCGGGCGGGCGACGACCGCGGGGGGAAGCAGGGCGCGGCCCGCGGCGTCCTCGTACGCGGCGAGCGCGGTGCGTACGGCGTCCGGGGTCGAGGCGTCGACCCCCAGTGCGGCGAGCACGGCGACGACGGTGTCGTCGGTGATCTGGACGCTTCTGCCCGGTGCCGGTTCGTACGACGTCGCGATGCCGTGCAACCGGGCGAGCCGCGCGCGGCCCATGGGTCGTCAGACCTCCATGGACTCCGTCCCCAGGCCGGCGGCTGTCGGCTCGCTGGTCAGCGGCAGCTCGGCGGCGATCGGGACCTCGCTGGTCAGGGGCGCGGCGTCGGCGAGCGGCGGCTCGCTGGTGAGGGGCGGCTCGGCGAAGCTGTAGGAGCCGGAGCCGTCGAGGCCGGAATCGGGGTCGGAGACCCCGTCGAAGAGATCGCGCTCCACGGTCGCACCTCCCGGTTTGGAGGACAGGGCGTCGAGGAGCAGCTGAGCGGATGCGGCCACGAAGGCCTCCCGTTCATCGGTAGTGGGACACGTTGGCCCTACCCAGTCGGCACGATCGCAGACGCAATCACCCACGAAACGTGACTCACGTCACAGTATGCCGTACGCAGGCGATTTCCCCGCGCACACCGCCGCGGTACGCGAAGAACGCGGTGGGAGCGGGCCGGCACAGGAAGTTCTGCGGGCCGGCGGACCCGGCGGATCCGCCTTGCGGCAGCGACCGTAACCGGCGCAAAGCCTCCGCTCCGGGACCCCCGCCATCGCCCGGTTGACACCCTCACCGCCACAATGGTGGGCTCACGGCCGAAGGTCTGTCCGAACGGACCTCGGGCGGGGAGACCAGCGGAAAGTTCAGGGGACATACGGGGGGCCGGCGCGAGCCGGCGAGCATGCGGACGCGGACGAGGAGCAGCCGTGCGAGGCCGGGGCGTGTGGGGCGTCGGAAGAATCGGTAGGAACGGCAGGGGGAGCGGCGCGGGCACCCGGGCACGGGTGGCGGGGACCACCGCACTGGCCGCCGCGGTCATCGGGGGCCTGCTCGGCGGGGTGCCCAGCGCCCAGGCGGCACCGGCCGACCCGGCCGCCGGGAGTCCCGACCAGCCGGACCGGCCGGCCGGGGCCGGGCAGCTGCCCGCCGTCTGGCCGCGGCCGCAGTCGCTGCGCGCGCTCGGCGACCCGGTCCCGCTCGGCGACGCGGCCGTCGTGGTGGCCGCCCCCGGCACCGACACCTACGCACTGGACGTGGTGCGCGGCCTGCTGCGGGACGCCGGGGTGCGCACGGTGCACCAGGTGGCGCCCGGCGAGCGGCTGCCCGCGTCCGGGCCGGTGATCCGCATCGGCGGCGCACCGGCCGAGGACGCCCTGCGGGCCCTGCGCGCACCGGCTCGCGGCGACCTCCCCGCCGGCGGCTACCGCCTCGCCGTGGGCCAGGTCGACGGCCGCGACACGGTGGCCCTGGACGGCGTCGGCCCGGACGGCCTCTTCCACGCCGCGCAGACCCTCCGGCAGCTCGTCACGGACGGCCCGGACAGCCGTCGGCAGCTGGCCTCCGTGGTCGTCCGGGACTGGCCCGGTACGGCCGTGCGCGGCACCACCGAGGGCTTCTACGGGCAGCCGTGGAGCCAGGCGCAGCGCCTGGCCCAGCTGGACTTCATGGGCCGCACCAAGCAGAACCGCTATCTGTACGCGCCCGGCGACGACCCGTACCGCCAGGCCCGCTGGCGCGATCCGTACCCGGCCGAGGAGCGCGCCGCGTTCCGGACGCTGGCCGAGCGGGCCCGCGCCAACCACGTCACGCTCGGCTGGGCCCTCGCCCCCGGCCAGGCGCTGTGCTTCTCCTCACAGGAGGACCTGCGGGCGCTGCGCCGCAAGGTGGACGCGATGTGGGCGCTGGGCGTGCGCTCCTTCCAGCTGCAGTTCCAGGACGTCGCCTACGACGAATGGCACTGCGGCGCCGACGAGGACGCCTTCGGCACCGGGCCGCAGGCCGCCGCCCGGGCCCAGGCCAAGGTCGCGGGCGCGCTCGCCGACCACCTCCACGAACGGCACCCGGACGCCGCGCCGCTGTCGCTGATGCCGACCGAGTACTACCAGGACGGCTCGACGGCGTACCGCGACGCGCTCGCCGAGGCGCTCGGCGACCGGGTCGAGGTGGCCTGGACCGGCGTCGGCGTGGTCCCGCGGACCATCACCGGCGGGGAGCTGGTCACGGCCCGCCAGGCGTTCGGCCACCCCCTGGTGACCATGGACAACTACCCGGTCAACGACTACGCCCAGGACCGGATCTTCCTGGGCCCGTACCGGGGCCGCGAACCGGCCGTGGCCACCGGGTCGGCGGCGCTGCTCGCCAACGCGATGGAGCAGCCGCTGGCGTCCCGCATCCCGCTGTTCACCGCCGCCGACTACGCCTGGAACCCGCGCGCCTACCGTCCGGCGGAATCCTGGGACGCGGCCATCGACGACCTGGCGGGCGGCGCCCCGCGGGGCCGGGCGGCGCTGCGCGCCCTCGCCGGGAACGCCTCGTCCTCGCTGCTGAACACGAGCGAGTCCGGCTATCTGCGGCCGCTGATCGACCGCTTCTGGGAGACCCGCGAGGCCGCGGTCAACACCGGCCGGCCCGGCAGGGACGCGGACTACGCCAAGGCGGCCAAGGCGCTGCGGGCCGCCTTCCACACCATGAGCACCGCACCCGACGACCTCCGTTCCGACCTGGCCGCCGAAATCCGGCCGTGGGCCGCGCAGTTGGCCCGTTACGGCCGGGCCGGCGAGCAGGCCGTGGACACGCTCGTGGCGCAGGCCGGGGAGGACGGGGACGCCGCCTGGTCGGCGCAGCGGGAGGTGCAGCGGCTGCGCAAGGAGATCGCGCACAGCCCGGCGACCGTCGGCAAGGGGGTGCTCGCCCCGTTCCTGGACCGGGCGATGACCGAGGCCGACGCCTGGACCGGCGCCCGGCGCGACACCCCGCGCCCCGACGAGGGCGCCGACCCGACCGCGCTGACCGTGCCGTTCGGCCGGGTCCGCCCGCTGGCCGCGGTCACCGCGCTGACCGACCCCGGCCCGTCCGCGGGCGCCGTCTCCCTGGAGGCGCACGTCCCCGGCGAGGGCTGGCGCCGCCTCGGCCGGCTGTCCGCGACCGGCTGGACGGAGTCCGCAACCCCCCGGCTGCGCGCCGACGCGGTCCGGCTGACCTGGGCGAACGGCGCCGAGGCACCGTCCGTTCACGCCCTGACCCCGTGGTTCGCGGACACCCCGGCGGCCGGTCTGGAACTCTCCCGCACGGAGTCGGACGCGCAGACCGGCGGCAGCGCCCGGGTGGACGCCCGGATCTTCTCCCGGCGCCCCGAGGACGTCCGCGGCAAGCTGACGGTCAAGGCTCCCAAGGGCTTCACCGTGCACGCGCCCGAGGAGGTCACCGCGCCGCGCGGCGGCACCGCGACGGTCCCGCTCACCGTCGACGTCCCCGAGGGCACCCCCTCCGGCACGTACCGGATCCCGGTGGAGTTCGACGGCGCCGAGCAGACCCTGACCGTGCGTGCCTATCCGCGCACCGGCGGCAAGGACCTGGCGCGCGGCACGGTCGCCACCTCCTCCGGCGACGAGACCCCCGACTTCCCGGCGTCCGCCGCCACCGACGGCAATCCCGCGACCCGCTGGTCCTCCCCCGCCGAGGACGGCGCCTGGCTGCAGTTCGCGCTGGCCCACCCGACCCGCCTGGGCCGGCTCGTCCTCCACTGGCAGGACGCCTACGCCGCCCGCTACCGCATCCAGGTCTCACCGGACGGCCGCAGCTGGCGCACGGCGGCGACCGTACGGGACGGCAAGGGCGGCCGGGAGTCGATCAGGATGGACGCGAAGGACGCCCGCTTCGTCCGCATCCAGGGCGACAAGCGAGCGACCCGGTTCGGCTACTCGCTGTGGTCGGTGGAGGCTTACGCGGTCGAAGACCGCAAATGACTGTCGAAGACCGCAACTAACTGTCGAAGACCGCAAATGACTGCCGAAGACCGCAGATGACTGTCGTCGAAGACCGCAGATGACTGTCGTCGAAGACCGACGGCAGGTGACTGCTGGTCGTGTCCGGGCGGGTGGAACCGAGTTCCGCCCGCCCGGACACGACGAAGGCCCGGCCTATGCCGACACGGCATCGATCCGGGCCAAGGCGTCGTCCGCGCCGTACGGCTGCAAATAAGGCAGCCAGCGCGGATCACGATGCCCCGTGCCGATGATCCGCCACGCCAGTCCTGACGGCGGGGCGGGCTGATGGCGCAGCCGCCAGCCGATCTCGGCTACGTGGCGGTCCGCCTTGACGTGGTTGCAGCGCCGGCAGGCGGCGACGACGTTCTCCCAGGTGTGCTGACCTCCGCGGCTGCGCGGGATGACGTGGTCGACGCTGGTTGCGACGCCACCGCAGTACATACAGCGACCGCCGTCACGCGCGAAGAGCGCCCGGCGGGTCAGTGGCACGGGGCCACGAAAGGGCACCCGCACGAACCGCTTCAGGCGGACCACGCTGGGGGCCGGAATGACACGGGTCGCGCTGTGCATCAGGGCGCCGGACTCCTCGAGGCTGATGGCCTTCTCATTGAGGACGAGGATGAGCGCGCGGCGGAGCGGTACGACGCCGAGCGGCTCGTACGACGCGTTGAGGACCAGGACATGCGGCACGGGTGCCTCCTTGTACGCCGGCGGCGCGTGGCTCGCGCCGGGACGATCTCTCCACAGTGTCCCCCGGTGCCTGGTCGGAGCGCCACCATGACCGGGTAACGGCCCGGAGGTGTTTTCCACCACACCCCCGCCGGTCCCGCCGGATACGGCTCATTACGGCCTTCCGCGGACGTGACCGGTCGAACACGGGCGCGGGCCACCCAGGTTGCCCCGTTAGTGTGGTTGGTCAGCCCGGTCGCCGGCCCCCACAACGGCCCGGGTCTGCTGTCCCACACGGAAGGTTCGACTGTGTTCTGGTCCGCTTCGACGGTCGCCGCCGCGCACCTGCGCGCCGCCCCCGCCGGTTCCTCCGGCCCGTCCTCGCTCGACGAGGCCACGGAGAAGGCCACCAACGCCGCCGGCTGGGTGCAGGAGAACTGGGGGACGTGGCTCACGTCCGGCCTGCAGATCCTGCTCATCCTCGTGATCGCGGTCGTGCTGCGGCATGTGATACGCCGCACGATCACCAAGCTCATCGAGCGGATGAACCGCACCGCGGCCGCCGCCCAGGGCACCGCGCTGGGCGGGCTGCTGGTCAACGCCGAGCGCCGCCGGCAGCGGTCCGAGGCGATCGGCTCGGTGCTGCGCAGCGTCGCCTCCTTCGTGATCATGGGCACGGCCGCGCTGACGGTCCTGTCGGTCCTGCAGATCAACCTGGCGCCGCTGCTCGCGAGCGCGGGCGTGGCGGGCGTCGCGATCGGTTTCGGCGCCCGCAACCTGGTCACGGACTTCCTCTCCGGCGTCTTCATGATCCTTGAGGACCAGTACGGCGTCGGCGACGAGATCGACGCGGGGGTGGCCACCGGTACGGTCATCGAGGTCGGTCTGCGGGTCACCAAGCTGCGCGGCCCGAACGGCGCGATCTGGTACATACGCAACGGCGAGGTGAAGCGGATCGGCAACCTCAGCCAGGGCTGGTCCACGGCCGCCGTGGACGTCGTCCTCGCCGCCGACCAGGACCTCCAGCGGGCCCGGGACACGATCACCGCGGCCGGTGAGGAGATGTCGAAGTCCGAGCCGTGGAACGAGCAGCTGTGGGAGCCGGTGGAGGTCCTCGGCCTCAGCGAGGTGCACCTCGACACGGTCACCCTCTCGGTCGCCGCCAAGACCATGCCGGGCAAGGCCGCGGGCGTGGAGCGCGAACTGCGCTGGCGCATCAAGCGGGCCCTGGACGCCGCCGGTGTCCACCTCGCCCCGCGCCCGGCCCCCGACGAGGAGGAAGAGCTCCCCGCCGCGGATCCCACCGCCGCCATCGCCGCCCCCTCGGCGCTCAACAACCCCACGTCGCCGCAGGCCCAGGCCACGGAGCCGCTGGCGGCGGCGCCGAAGTCGGTGAAGTAGGCCGCTCCCCGCGCATTCCGGGAGGGGCGTACCGCTGCCGTGCGGTGCGCCCCTCCCTTGCGTTCACGCCGGCCGCCGCACGCGCGCCCTCCGCGTGCGGGCGCTGCGCCGGCCGCGTTCGGCCAACTCACCCCGCCGCACCCATTGACGCCGCCGGGCGGGCCGCCTACCTTCCTGTTCATCGATTGGAAGGTTTCCTAACAGATGGGTGGCCGGTCGGCCACCGGTGAACGGGGTGACGGTCTTGGCCGGTGGGCAGCAGGCACAGGGAACGCCCGGAACGCCACGGGTGTTGCGCGCCATGAACGACCGGGCGGCGCTCGACCTGCTGGTGTCGCAGGGCCCGCTGACCCGTACCCAGATCGGCGAGCTGACCGGGCTGTCGAAGCCCACCGCCTCGCAGCTGCTGGCCCGGCTGGAGGCGGCCGGACTGGTGCGCACGACCGGCAACGTGACCGGGCGGCCGGGCCCCAACGCGCAGCTCTACGAGGTCGATCCGGCGGCCGCGCAGGTCGCCGCGCTGGCCGTGGACCAGCTGGGGATCACCGCCGCGGTCGCCGACATCACCGGGCGGGTGCTCGGCGAGGAGCGGGTCGGCACCGACGCCGTCGGCGCGGACGTACCGAACCGCACGGCGCGGCTCGTCGCCGAGGCCGTCGACGGGGCGCTGGCCAAGGCCGGACTGGGCCGCGAGCAGCTGCACGGGACGGTGATCGGCACGCCCGGCGCCCTGGACCCGGGAACCGGCCGGCTGCGCTACGCCCCGCACCTGCCGGGCTGGCACTCGCGCGCGCTGAAGGAAGAGCTCGCCGAGGTGCTGGGCACGCCGATCACCATCGAGAACGACGTGAACCTGGCGGCGGTCGCCGAGCAACACGACGGTGCGGCCCAGGACTTCGACGACTTCGTGCTGGTGTGGGCCGACGAGGGCGTGGGCGCCGCCATCGTGCTCGGCGGCCGGCTGCTGCGGGGGGCCACCGGAGGCGCCGGCGAGATCGGCTACATGCCGCTGCCGGGCGCGCCGCTGTCCCGGGGCGGTGACCGCAGCGCCGCACGACCGGACGCCGGCGGCGGCTTCCAACGGCTGGTCGGCTCCCCCAGCGTCATCGAGCTGGCCCATGCGTACGGGGCGCCCGAGGTCCGCACCGTCGACGAGGCGCTGGCCAGGGACGACGTACGGGAAGAGGTCGCGCGGCGGCTGGCCACCGGGCTGGCCGCCGTGGTGGCGGTGGTCGACCCGCGGCTGGTGGTGCTCTCCGGGGAGGTCCCGCAGGCCGGCGGAGAGGCGCTGCGCGCCCTGGTCGAGGAGGAATTCACCGGACTCGCGCTGCCCCGCCCGGAATTGCGGCTCAGCGACATCGACGGCAATCCCATTCTCATCGGCGCGCTGCGCACCGCGCTCGCGGAGGCCCGCGATGCGGTGTTCGACACGACGGGCTGAGCCGCCCGGCCGGACCGTTCCCCCGGAAGTCTCCCGCCGTGCGGGAAGTCCTTCTCGCCGCAAAGGAAGTCCGCCATGCCGCTTACCCGTCTGCGCGACCGGCTTTCCGTGGCGCTGGCCGGTGCCGGGCTGCTCCTGTCCGGCTGCGCCCATCCGAGCGTCGGCAGTGACCGTGACGACCCGACCGAGCCGGTCACCCTCACCTTCTGGCACGGCTGGTCGACGCCGGGCGAAATGAAGGCCATCAACGATTCGGTCACCCGGTTCGAGAAACGGCACCGCAACATCACGGTGAAGGTCGTCCCGAACGTCACCGACGAGACGATGAACCAGGCCCTGCGGGCCGGCGGGGACGACGCACCGGACGTGGTCTCGTCCTTCACCACCAACAATGTCGGGCAGTACTGCTCGTCGGGGATGTGGGCGGACCTCGACCCGTTCCTCGCGAAAACGGGGGTGGTGAAGGAGAAGGTCTTCCCGAAAACCCTGCTGGACTACACGAGTTACCGGGGCAAGCAGTGCGCGCTGCCGCTGCTCGCCGATTCCTACGGGCTCTACTACAACAAGGACGCCTTCAAGGAGGCGGGCATCACCCGGCCCCCGCGGACCATGTCCGAACTGAAACGGGACGCCGTCGCACTCACCCGGCGCACCAAGGACGGCTCCTACCGACGGGTGGGATTCATGCCCGACTTCCGCCTCTACCAGAACAGTCCGGACCGGCTGTTCGCGCAGTGGGAACCCCGCTACTTCGACGCCCACGGGAAATCCCGGCTGGCGAAGGACCCGTCGACCCGGCAGTTCCTCACCTTCCAGCGGGACCTGATCGAGGCCCAGGGCGGCTACGGACCGCTGGAGAGATTCCGCACCACCTTCGGCGACGAGATGTCCTCCCAGAACGCCTTCCTGACACAGAAGGTGGCCATGCACCTGGACGGTGAATGGCGCGGACTGATGCTGCGGCAGGCCAAGGCCCCGTTCGGCTGGGACACCGCGCCGATGCCGGTGCCCGACGACCGGGCCGACACCTACGGCAAGGGATATCTGACCGGCACCGTCATCGGTATCGCGCACAGCAGCACCCACCAGAACGCGGCCTGGGAACTGGTGAAATTCCTGACCACGGACACCGATCAGGTGGTCCGGTTCGCCAATGCCATCCACAACGTGCCGTCCACGAAAGCGGCCCTGAAATCCCCGGAGCTGGACGCCGACCCGACGTTCCGCACCTTCCTGCGCATCGCACAGAACCCGCGCAGCGTCGCGCTCCCGCCGTCCGCCAACGGCGGGCAGTACGTCACCGCCCTGCAGGACTTCTCCTACGACGTCGAGGCCGGAAGGGTCCCCGATATCGGCAAGGGCCTGCGCGCACTCGACGCCCAGATCGACGCCGACACCCTCCAGTCCGAGAACTGACGGCCAAAACCCTCCGGTCCGCGCGATGACGGCCGGGACGGACGGCCGGTGAACCGACGGAGAACCGCCATGGCAACCACGACCACCGCCCCCGCACCGGCGCCCGCACTCCGGCGCAAACGCGCCCGCGAACGGCTGCGCCTCCTCGGCTTCCTCTCCCCGTGGCTGGTCGGGTTCTCGGTGTTCTTCGGCTATCCGCTGCTCGCCACCGGCTATTTCTCCGTCATGCACTACAACCAGATCGAACCGCCCGAATTCGTGGGCCTGCGGAACTGGAGATACGTCCTCACGCAGATGCCGCTGTTCGGCCCGGCGCTGTGGAACACGCTGTGGCTGGTCGTCGTGATGGTCGCCCTGCGGGTGGTGTTCGGCCTGGGCATCGGCCTGCTCGTCACCAAGCTCAAAACCGGCGTCGGATTCTTCCGCACCGCCTTCTACCTGCCCTACCTGGCGCCGCCGGTGGCCGCCACCGTCGCCTTCGTCTTCCTCCTCAATCCCGGCACCGGACCGGTCAACGAGATCCTCGGCACGCTCGGGATTCCCGCGCCGTCCTGGTTCAACGACCCCGCCTGGGCCAAACCCTCACTGGTGATGCTGTCGCTGTGGGGCATCGGCGACCTGATGGTGATCTTCATGGCGGCGCTGCTGGACGTGCCGAAGGAGCAGTACGAGGCCGCCGAACTGGACGGTGCGGGCGCCTGGGGGAGGTTCCGGTACGTCACCTGGCCGTCGATCACCCCGATCGTGCTGTTCGCGGTGGTCACCGGCGTCGTCCAGACCATGCAGTACTACACCCAGGCGCTGGTGGCCGGAAAGCTCGCCTCCGGCGTCTCCATCGGACCCGGCACCGTCATCCAGCCCGGCTACCCGGACCACTCCACCCTCACCGTCCCGCAGCTCGTCTACTCCCTCGGCTTCCAGAACTTCAACACCGGCGCGGCGTGCGTGCTCTCCCTCGTGCTCTTCGTCATCGCCATGGCCGTCACCACCCTGCTGATGCGCAAGCGCGCCGGCCTGCTCCCGGCGGAGGACTGACCGATGACCACCACGACCCTCAACGCCCCCACCGCGCCGGCCCGCACCGGCCACCCCGGAGACGGCATCGCCGGTACCCGCGCCCGCCGCACCCGGCTGCTGCACTGGATCGCGGTGCACACCGTCGCCGTCGCCGCCGCCCTCTCCTTCGTGCTCCCCTTCGTCTTCGTCTTCCTGACGTCCGTGATGAGCGACCGCCAGGCCATGAGCGGCGAGCTCTGGCCGGACACCTGGCACTGGTCCAACTACGTGACGGTCTTCGAGACCCCCGGATTCCTGGACTGGTGGAAGAACTCCCTGATGTACGCGGGCCTGGGCACCCTCTTCACCGTGTGCTCGGCCGTCCCCGTCGCCTACGCGCTCGCCAAGTTCCGCTTCCGCGGCCGCCGCACCGCGCTCGTCCTCGTCCTCGCCACCACGATGCTGCCGCCACAGGTCGTCGTGATCCCCATGTACCTGGTGTGGGCCCAGCAGTTCCACCTGGCCGGCTCGCTGTGGCCGCTGATCATCCCGATGGCGTTCGGCGACGCGTACTCCATCTTCCTGCTGCGGCAGTTCCTGCTGACCATCCCGCAGGAGTACCTGGAATCGGCGAAGGTCGACGGCTGCGGCGAACTGCGCACCCTGCTGCGGATCGTCGTGCCGATGTCCAGACCGGGCATCGCCGCGATCGCGCTCTTCCAGTTCTTCTTCTGCTGGAACGACTACTTCGGCCCGCAGATCTACGCCGCGCAGAACCCCGCCGCCTGGACGCTCTCCTACGGACTGGAGTCCTTCAAGAGCGCCCACAGCGTCAACTGGAACCTCACCATGGCCGCGACGCTGCTGGTCATGGCACCCGTGATCATCGTTTTCTTCTTCGCGCAGAAGGCCTTCGTCGAAGGCGTCACCCTCACCGGAGTAAAGGGCTGAGAACGGATATGAAGCTCGCAGTGGTCGGCGGCGGCTCGACCTACACCCCCGAACTCATCGACGGCTTCGCCCGGCTGCGGGACGTGCTGCCGCTGGCGGAACTCGTCCTCGTCGACCCGGCCCCGGACCGGCTTCGGATGGTGGGCGGCCTGGCCCGGCGGATCTTCGCCAGACAGGGCCACCCGGGCCGGATCACCTGGACCGACGACCTGGCCGCCGGTATCGACGGCGCCGACGCCGTCCTGCTCCAGCTGCGCATCGGCGGCCAGGCCGCCCGCAACCAGGACGAGACCTGGCCGCTGGAGTGCGGCTGCGTCGGCCAGGAGACCACCGGCGCCGGCGGCCTCGCCAAGGCGCTGCGGACCGTGCCCGTCGTCCTCGACATCGCCGAACGGGTCCGCCGGACCAACCCGGACGCCTGGATCATCGACTTCACCAACCCGGTCGGCATCGTGACCCGCGCACTGCTGCAGGCGGGCCACAAGGCGGTCGGCCTGTGCAACGTGGCGATCGGCTTCCAGCGGAAGTTCGCCGCACTGCTGGGCGTCGCCCCCGACCAGGTCGTCCTGGAACACGTCGGGCTCAACCACCTCACCTGGGAGCGGTCGGTCCGCGTCGCCGGCGAGGACGTCCTCCCCGAACTGCTCACCGAGCACGCCGACGCCCTCGCCGCCGATCTGCGCCTCCCCCGGCACGTCCTGGACCGCCTCGGCACCGTCCCCTCCTACTACCTGCGCTACTACTACCAACACGACGCGGTGGTCGAGGAGTTGCGCGGCAAACCGTCCCGGGCCGCCGAGGTCGCCGCCATCGAGCAGCAGCTGCTCACCCTCTACGCCGACCCCGCGCTCGACGAGAAGCCGGAACTGCTGTCCCGGCGCGGCGGCGCCTACTACTCCGAGGCGGCGGTGGCGCTGACCTCCTCCCTGCTGGCGGACACCGGCGACACCCAGGTCGTCAACGCCCGCAACAACGGCACGCTGCCCTTCCTCCCCGATGACGCGGTCATTGAGGTCCCCGCCACCGTGGACGCAACCGGCGCCACCCCCCTCCCCGTACGCCCCCTGGAGCCCCTCTACGCCGGCCTGATCGCCCACGTCACCGCCTACGAGCAACTGGCCCTGGACGCCGCGCTGCACGGCGGCCGCGACCGGGTCTTCGCCGCGCTCCTCTCCCACCCCCTCATCGGCCAGATCGACCACGCCGACCGGCTCACCGACCTGCTGATCGCGCACAACCGGGAGCACCTCACGTGGGCCTGACCGGCACGGCGCTCGCCATCGACGCGGGCAACAGCAAGACCGACGTGGCGCTGGTGACCACCGACGGCCGGCTGCTCGGCTCGGCGCGCGGCGGCGGTTTCCAGCCACCGGTGGTCGGCACCGCCCGCGCGGTCGACACCCTCGCGCCCCTGGTGGCCGCCGCCCTCGCGGAAGCCGGACTGTCCGGCCCCGTCGGCCACCTCTCCGCCTTCCTCGCCAACGCCGACTTCCCGGCGGAGGAGGCGGCACTGGCCACGGAGATCACCGCCCGCGGCTGGGCCCGTACGGTGTCCGTCCGCAACGACACCTTCGCGCTGCTGCGGGCCGGACTGCCGGACGACGGGGAGCCGGTGGGGGTGGCGGTGGTGTGCGGGGCCGGCATCAACTGCGCGGGCCTGGGCCACGGCGGGGCCACCGCCCGCTTCCCGTCCGTCGGGCGGATCTCCGGCGACTGGGGCGGCGGTGCGCACCTCGCCGACGAGGCACTGTGGTCGGCGGCCCGCGCCGAGGACGGCCGCGGCGACCCCACCGCACTCGCCCGCGCCCTGCCCGCCCACTTCGGGCTGACCACCATGGCCGAACTGATCGAGGCCCTCCACCTGGGCCGCATCCCCCCGCACCGCCGCCACGAACTCACCCCGCTGCTCTTCACCGTGGCGGCCGACGGCGACCCGCTGGCCCGCACCCTCGTCGCCCGGCAGGCCGAGGAGATCGCCGCCATGGCCACCGTCGCCCTGCGCCGCCTGGACCTCCTCGCCGACCCCACCCCCGTCGTCCTCGGCGGCAGCGTCCTGGCCGCCCGCCACCCCCTCCTCCACGACCACCTCACCCGCCTGCTGTCCGAACGCGCCCCCAAGGCCGTCCCCCACGTCCTCACCGCCCCACCCGTCCTCGGCGCCGCCCTCGCCACCCTGGACCAGGCAGCGGCCCCACCAGGCGCTTACGGGCGCCTGCGGGGGGCTTATGGGTGACCGGCGCCGGCGGTGGGCTCGTCGCTCCGGGGGAAGCGGGTGAAGTGGGGGTGTTGCGGCGTTGCGGCGTTGCGGCGTTGCGGCGTTATGGCATTACGGCCGAGGTTCGTCCGGCCGGGAACGCCTTGGCCGGGAATGCCTTGGCGGGGAATGCCTTGGCGGGCAGTTCGGTTGGCGGAGAGGCAACGGACGCAACGGCTCCCGGCCTGGCCGGCCCCTGAACCGGCCAGCTCCTGAACCGGCCAGCTCCTGAACGGGCCGGCTCCTGAAGTGGTCACCTCCTGAACCGGCCGGATCCTGAACTGGTCAGCTCCCAGCCTGGCCAGCTCCTGGCCTAGGCCCTGACCCACCAGCTCTCCGGACCCGAGCCCCTGAGCCGAGCCCGGGTTCCACCCGACGCCCGTGCCCCGACCTCCAGCCGGCAGCCCACCCGCACCCCCTCCCCTTGGGGCCTCCCCCCCGGGACTCGGGGGCTCCGGACCTCCAACCCCCGGGGCTCCAGCCCCCCTGGGCCCCCCACACCTCCGGGTCTCCGGATCTCCGGGCCTCCGCCCCCGCGCCTCCGGAGCCCCAAACCTCCAGGCCTCCGACTCAGCCCACCCGCACCCCGTCCCCCCGGCGGGTCTCCGTGCGCTCGCCTGGGGCCAGGACGAGGGGTGGCAGTGGGTCGGTCGGGGGTGCGGTGGCGGGGTGGGAGTGGTTGCTCTCCGTGAGGATGGTGATGGGGTGGGTGGTGTCGTTGATGATGACGCTCGGGGTGCCGTCCGAGCGGTGGTCGAGGGGGTAGGTGCCGTGCGGGTCGATGTATGTGGTGGTGCCGATCGTGAGGAAACCGCTGGCAGAGGGGTTGGTCAGTGGTGCTGATGCGTCAGTCTGCGTGCGGTTGGCGAGTGGGGCGAGGAGTGTGCGGATGCGGTGCATGGTGACCTCCGGACATTGGGGCGCGGTGGTCAGGTCGTCTGGCTCCGCGCTCGACTGCTCTTGCTTTCGTCACTGAGAGTAGTCGAATGAGGGTGGGGGTGGTAGCGGCGCGCGGAGCGAGGAGGGGGCGTGGAGGTGAGGTTCACGCTCCCCCTTGGGGCGATTCCTTCGCCGAGGGGACTCAGCCGTCGACAGGCGCTCAGCCGTCGACAGGCCCTCAGTCGTCGGCAGGCGCTCAGTCCTCGAGCGGAAGAGCCAGGTCGCGTACGTGGCCGGCGAGGAGGAGGACGGCGGCGTCGACGGCGGCCTGGGGGTCCTGGGCGCGGATGGCGTCGGCGAGCCGGGCGTGCGGATCGGTGGCGGCCGCGGTGGCGGTGTCCAGGCAGGCGGCGCGGCGGAGTTCCTCGCGCAGGGCGGCGCTGAGGGAGCGGTAGATGTCCGCGAGCACGGGGTTGTCGCTGGCCTCCGCGACCAGGACGTGGAACTCCGCGTCGGCGGCGGTGAAGGTCTCGGCGTCGTGGGCGGCGAGCGCGGCCTTGCGGCGGGCCAGTGCGGCCTCGATACCGGCGAGTTGGGTGTCCGTACGGTGCTTGGCGGCCTGGCGGGCGGCGACCACGTCGAGGCCCTGGCGGACCTGGGTGACGTGGCTGAGCTCGGCGCGTTCGAGCCGGCGGCGGAGGGCGACCGCGCTGTCGTCGTCGGAGATCACGAAGGTCCCGTCGCCCTGCCGGGGTTCGAGGAGGCCGGAGTGGACGAGCGAGCGGACGGCCTCGCGGACCGAGGCGCGGCTGACACCGAGGGATTCGGACAGGGCGTTCTCGGGCGGGATGCGGCTGCCCACCGGCCAGGTGCCGTTCACGATCTGGGAGCGGATCTCGTCGGTCGCGGTCTCCACGAGCGACACCCTGCCCTTGCGGACGGGCTGCATGAGATCACTTCCCTTCGGGTGGTCGGTGGTCGGTGGTCGATGGTGGGTGGTGGGTGGTCGGTGGTGGGTCCGGCCTGTTCTGGCGCCTCGTGGGTTTCTGCTGGCGTCTCGCGGCGTTCTTCTGGCGTCCTCTGGCCGCTTCTGATGTCTTCTGGCGTCTTCTGATGTCTGATGTGTTCGGTGTCCGTCCAGGTCACGAGGAGGGGCGGGCTCCGGCCGTCACTTTAGTGCGGTGGCGGCGGGCCGGGGTCGTGCGCCGGTCCACCGACAGCACCGGCTCGTGGGGCCGCTGTGCGCCGGTGGCGAGGGCGATCGGGGCAAGATCGAGCCAATCGCGGTGTGCGTGTCGGTGGTGGCGGACATACTGCTGCCCATGCACCGGTCCTTGTCGTGAGCGCGTTCGGGCGCCGCGGACGGACGGCCGGTGGCGTATCAGCGACCCAGGGGGAGGATCTGTGTCGTCCGTGCCGACCAGCAGCGCGGCGCCGCCCGCTCCGGCGCGCCGTCCGGCCTGGGCCGAGGGGCTGGACGAGCTGCGGGCCGCGGCGACGACCGAGCCGGGGCGGCTGCGGGTGATCGGGGCGGTGCTGGCGCTGCTGGTGCTGGTCTTCGGGGCGGCCGCGGCGTGGCAGGTCGCGGACCGGGCGGCGGCCGCGGAGGACGTGGTGGAGCGCAGTCAGCCGCTGACGGCGGACGCGGCGAGCATCTACCGCTCGCTGGCGGACGCGGACACCACGGCCGCCGGCGGGTTCCTGGCGGGCGGGAAGGGCGATGCGGCGACCCGGCAGCGTTACGGCAAGGACATCGCCACCGCGGCGGAGCTGCTGACGAAGGCGGCGCAGAGTGCCCGGGGTTCGGACGGCGCGGGTGAGCAGATCGCCCGGCTCAACCGCCAGTTGCCGCAGTACACGGGCCTGGTGGAGACGGCGCGGGCGAACAACCGGCAGGGGCTGCCGCTGGGCGGGGCGTATCTGCGGTATGCGAACGAGCGGATGCGGACGGAACTCCTCCCGGCCGCCCGGGCGTTGTACGAGGCGGAGACGGACCGGCTGGCGGCGGACTACGCCGATGCGAAGGCCTGGCCGTGGGCGGCGCTGGTGGCGGGGGTGCTGGCGGTGGCCGCGCTGAGGTGGGCGCAGCGGCGGCATTACCGGCGGACGAACCGCGTGTTCAACCGCGGGCTGGTGGCGGCCACGGCCGCGTCGGTGGCGGTGTTGTTGTGGCTCGTGGTGGGGCATGCGGTGGCGCGCGCGGAGCTGACGGCGTCGTACGAGCACGGCGCCCGGTCGTTGCGGGTGCTCAATGAGGCGCGGATCGATGCGTTGCAGGCGCGCGGGGACGAGAATCTGACGCTGGTGGCGCGCGGTGCGGTGCTCACGGATGATCAGCAGGACTTCTACGAGGCCGGTTTCCGCAGCCGGATGACGGATCTGGCGGGGGCGGGTGAGCGGGGTCCGGCGGCGGCGCGGAGCCGGTTGGGGTCGGCGCTGGCGCTGGCGGACGACGAGGCGGGGCGGGCGCCGGTGCGCGCCGCGCTGGCGTCCGTACGCCAGTGGCAGGTGCGGCATGCCGAGGCGCGGGCGGCGGACGAGAAGGGGGATTACGAGCGGGCGCTGGCGAAGGTGGTCGGCGGGGCGGGTTCGACGGGCGAGTCCTGCGACCGGGTGGCGTCGGGGCTGTCCCGGGCGCTGGTGCACGAGCAGGCGGAGTTCCGCACGGCGGCGGACGCCGGGCGGGGGGCGCTGGGCGGGCTGCCGGAGGGGGCCGGGGCGCTGACACTGGTGGGGGCGCTGGGTGCGGTGCTGGGGATCGGGCGCAGGCTGGCGGAGTACCGATGAGTGTCCAACGACCGGCAGGCGGCGGAGGACCGGTGCGCGGAGTACCGGCGAGCGGCGAACCACCAGTGGGCGGAGTACCGGCGAGCGGCGGATTGCCGGTCAAGGGCGACGTGCCGGTGCCCGGAGTGCCGGCCAGCGGCGAACGACCGGCAGGCGGCGAACGACCGGTGGGCGGACTACCGGCGAGCGGCGAACCACCGGTGCGCGGCGTGCCGGTGAGTGGTGGAGGGCCGGTGCGCAGCGTGCCGGTGGGTGGTGAAGTGCCGGTGGGCGGCGGGGCGTCGGGGAGAAGGCGTGGTGAGGGGGGCATGAGCGTGCGCCGGCGGGTGCTGGGGAATCTGCGGGCCGTCCTGGCGCCGGTCGCGGCGGGCATGGGGGTGATGGCGGCCGCGGCGGCGGTGCTGGTGCCGACGCTGGCCGGCGGGCCCGGGGACGGTGCCGTGGGTGGCGGCGCGGGCCGTGCCTCGTCGCCCGTGGTGACGCACGGGGCGTACGGTCCGGGGTCGGCGTCGGCCAGGTCCCCCGCGGCGGGGTGCACGCCGGAGAACGCCGCGGAGAGCCTGCGGCCGTCGTCGGAGGACGGGCCGGCGGTGGCGCGGATCAAGGAGCGGGGCCAGTTGGTCGTCGGGGTCGACCAGAACACCTACCGGTGGGGTTACCGCGATCCGGCGACGGGCAAGCTGGCGGGCTTCGACATCGATCTGGCACGGGCGATCGCCGCGGACATATTGGGGCCGGACGCGAAGGTGGTGTTCAAGGCGGTACCGACCGACCAGCGGATTCCGGCGCTGCGGAAGCGCCGGGTCGACATGGTGGTGCGGACGATGACCATCAACTGCGCGCGCAAGAAGCTGGTGGCGTTCTCGACGTCGTACTTCCAGGGCGGGCAGCAGGTGCTGGCGCCGAAGACGTCGGCCGTGAAGGCGTTCGACGATTCGCTGCGCGGCAAGCGGGTGTGTACGGCGGCCGGTTCGACGGGTGAGGCGGAGCTGGCGGCGCGGCCGCACGGCGCGAAGGTGCTGACGGTGCCGAACCAGCTCGACTGCCTGGTGCGGCTCCAGTTGGGCCAGGCGGACGCGGTGGTCACGGACAATGCGCTGGCCGCGGCGCAGGCGGCGCAGGATCCGGCGGTGGAGCTGAAGGGCCGGCCGTTCACGAACGAGCCGTACGGGGTGGCGATGAACGAGGCGGACACGGATCTGGTGCGCCGGGTCAACAAGGTCCTGGACGACTACCGGGCCGGCGGGGCGTCCGACGGTCCGTGGATGCGGGCGTACCGCAAGTGGCTGAAGGCCGATCTGCCGGACATATCGGGCCCGCCGTCGCCGGAGTACAGCGACTGACTCCCCCGGCGCGCCGCACCGAGCCGCCAAGACGGGCCGGGGCGGCCACAACACCCCCGGGGCGTCGACAACGGCCCGGCGAAAGTCAAGAGGCCCCCGGGAGCGGTGTCACCCGGGCGATCGCCCCACGCAGTGCCCGATGGCGTCACTATGGAAAGCGGACAGAACAGGAGGCGGAGGGAGCCGGACCGCAGCAGCCGCGCGGACTCGGTCGCAGCAATCGCCGTGCAGCGTACGCGTATTGGAGAGGTGATCGATGGGGGTCCCTGGACCTGTCCCCGGTTCCGCGGGGAGTTCCGATGCCCCGGTGCTGGGCCTGGAGGAGGTGGACCGCGCCCTGGCGCGGCTCGGCGCCGAGTACGAGGCGCTCGAGACCTCGCTGCTGGCGCTGCAGGACCATGCGGGGCGCCGGCTGCTGGAGGGCGCGGATCTGTCGGGCACCACGAAGGAGCGCTGGGCCGCCACGGAGGGGTCCCTCACGGTGCTGTGGGCGCTGTTCGACGCGTATACGGGGGCGTTGGCGGCGGCGCGTGAGCTGCGGGCGCGGCGGCGCTGGCCGTCCCCGGAGGACCTGGCGGCGCTGACGGAGCTGCTGCACGGCGCGGGCGTGACGGTGCCGGGGGTGAGCGGGCCGGGCGAGCGGTACTGCCTGGAGGAGCTCGTGGCGCGGATGACCGGGCTGTACGCGCGTTCCCTCGATGTGATCGTGGCGGCCGACGCGGTGTGGTCGGCGCTGCCGGCCCGGATAGACCTGCTGTCGGCCGAGTTGCAGCGGACCCGGTCGCTGGCGCATTCGGTGGGCGTGCGGCCCGGTGAGCATCCGGCCGGCGACGACCTGGAGCGGATCACGGGCGAGCTGGCGCGGCTGCGGGCGCAGGTGATCGCCGATCCGCTGGCGTTCTGGGTGTCGTCGTCGACGGGGAGTTCGGCGCCGGGCGGCGGCCGTCCGGACACCGTGCGCTACGACCGTGCGGCGCGGGCGCTGGAGGACATCCGGCGGGAGGTGGCGGCGGTGCTGGACGTCCGGCAGGACGCCGAGCGGCGGCTGATGCGGCTGCGGGACGTGCTGTCGCGGGCGGACCGGACGCTGACCGAGGCGCGGCAGGCGCGCGGCGAGGTGCTGGCGAAGATCGCCGCGTCGGAGGTGCCGGCGGTCAGCGGCCCGTCGACGGCGCTGCACGAGCAGCTGGCGGCGGCCGCGGAGTACCGCCGGCGGGCGCAGTGGCACCGGCTGTCGCCGCTGCTGGACAGCCTGGAGGAGCGGGCGGAGGACGAACTGCAGCGGGCCCGCGAGTCGTTGACGGCGGTGACCGCGCCGCTGGCCGTACGGGCGGAGCTGCGCGGCCGGCTGGACGCGTGCCGGGCGCGGGTGGCGCGGTACGGCCTGGCGGAGGATCCGCTGCTGGTGGAGCGGTACGACATCGCGCGGCGGATGCTGTGGAGCGCGCCGTGCGATCTGCGGGCGGCCGAGCAGGCGGTGTGGCGGTATCAGCAGGCGGCGGCGGAGGTGCTGGTTCCGCAGCAGCCGGAGAGCAGGGGGGATTCGTGACGGAGCGGGCCGGCGAGCGCTGCCAGCGGCGGGACTGTGCGGGCGGTTACGAGGACGTCGGCGGTGGTGAGCGGTACTGCGACGGGTGCGGGCTGCCGCCGGTGGTGTCGCCGGACGGGCTGCTGGCGGCGCCGCCGACGGGCGTCACCGGCCGGGCGTTCCTGGCCGGCCCGGAGGAGCGGGAGGCGGCCGGTGCGCTGCTGACCGTCCCCTCCCCCGGCCCGGGTTCCGGTGCCGGGACGTCCGGGCGGGTCCCCGGGTCCCGGCGGCCGGTGTCGCGGCGTTCGGTGTCCGGGCGGCTGCCGCGCGGCGGGTCCGGCGGGGCGCCGGCGCGCGGGGTGGCGGCGGTGTCGGTGCGCGGGTCCGGTGGCGGGGCGTCGTCCGGGTCGGCGCGGGGGCGGCTGGGCGCGGGCCTGGTGACGGTGCCGCAGGTGCCGCGGCCCGATCCGCGGACGGCGGTGCTGGCGCATCCGGAGGTGCCCGAGCGCAAGCGGTTCTGCAGCCGGGCGGACTGCGGTGCGCCGGTGGGCCGTTCGCGCGAGGGCCGGACGGGCCGCTCGGAGGGGTTCTGCGGCAAGTGCGGCCATCCGTACAGCTTCGTACCGAAGTTGCGGCCCGGGGAGCGGGTGCACGGCCAGTACGAGGTCGTGGGCTGTCTGGCGCACGGCGGGCTGGGCTGGATCTATCTGGCGATCGACCGGGCGGTGTCGGACCGCTGGGTGGTGCTCAAGGGGCTGCTGGACACCGGCGACGAGGAGGCGCTGGCGGTCGCGATGTCCGAGCGGCGGTTCCTGGCGGAGATCGAGCACGCCAACATCGTGCGGATCTACAACTTCGTGCAGCACCTCGACCGGGAGACGGGCAGCCTCGACGGCTACATCGTCATGGAGTACGTCGGCGGCAAGTCGCTGAAGGACATCGCCAACGACCGGCGGACGCCGGAGGGGAGGCGCGATCCGCTGCCGGTGGAGCAGGCCTGCGCGTACGGCATCGAGGCGCTGGAGGCGCTCGGGCATCTGCACAGCCGCGGCTACCTGTACTGCGACTTCAAGGTCGACAACGCCATCCAGCAGCACGACCAGCTCAAGTTGATCGACATGGGCGCGGTGCGCCGGATGGACGACCACGAGAGCCCGATCTACGGCACGATCGGCTACCAGGCGCCGGAGATCGCCGCGCTGGGCCCGTCGGTCGCCTCCGACCTGTACACCGTCGCGCGCACCCTCGCCGTGCTCACCTTCGACTTCCAGGGCTACACCAACGTCTTCGCCGATTCGCTGCCCGATCCGGACCACATCGAGGTGTTCCGCGCCTACGAGTCGTTCTACCGGCTGCTGGTGCGCGCCACGGACCCGGACCGCGACCGCCGGTTCGGGTCGGCGCAGGAGATGGCCGAGCAGCTGACGGGGGTGCTGCGGGAGGTGGTGGCGGTCCGGTCGGGCGAGCCGCGGCCGGCGCTGTCGCAGCTGTTCGGGCCGGAGCTCCGGGCGGCGGACACCGAGCTGCTGGCGCCGCAGGAGGGCGACAGTTCGCTGCTGGGGGCGCGCCGCGCGGCCCCGGGCCGGGCCGGGGAGGCGGCGGACGTCGGGCCGGTGCTGCGGCCGCTGGACGTGGCCGGTGCGGCGCTCGCGCTGCCGGTGCCGCGGGTGGACCCGGACGACGCCGGCGCGGGGCTGCTGGCCGGGCTGCCGGCCGCCGCCCCGGCCGAACTCCTCGCCGCGCTGCGCGCCGCGCCCGTCGCCTCCCCGGAGATACGGCTGCGGGAGCTGCGCACCCATCTGGAGAACGGCGACGGCGCGGCCGCGCGGGCCGTACTGGACGAGGTGGCGGGCCCGCTCGCCGGGCCGTGGGACACCGCCGTACGGTCCTGTGACGCGTCCGGTGACGGGCCCGGTGACCTGGGCGCCGACTGGCGGGTGGTGTGGCACCGCGGCCTGCTGGCGCTGGCGACCGGCGACCGGGAGACCGCGGCGCTGGCCTTCGACGCGGTCTACGACGCGTTCCCGGGCGAGCCGGCGCCCAAGCTGGCGCTGGGCCTGTGTGCCGAGCTGCTGGAGCAGTGGGACAACGCGGTGGAGTACTACCGCCTGGTGTGGGCGACCGACCGCAGTTACGTCAGTGCGGCGTTCGGGCTGGCGCGGGTGCGGCTGGCGGCGGGCGACCGGGCGGGCGCGGTCGAGGCCCTGGAGTCCGTGCCCGCGTCGTCCATCCACTACACCGCGGCGCGGATCGCGGCGGTCCGCGCGCGGCTGCGGCAGCGCCCGCCCGAGGATCCGCTGTTGCCGGACCTGCGGGCGGCCGCCCAACAGGTCGAGGCGCTCTCGGACTTCGGCCTGGACGCCGGACGGCGGGAACAACTCGCCACGGAGGTACTCGGCGCGGCCCTGGACTGGGTACTCTCCGGGAGCCACGGTGCCCGACCGGACGGTACGGCGGACGGTGGCGGACCGCCGGTGCTGCTCGGCAGCCCGCTGGACGAGCGCGGGCTGCGGTTCGGCCTGGAACGGTCGTACCGCCTGCTGGCGCGGCTGGCGGAACGTGGTGAGAGAAGGATCGAACTGGTGGAACGGGCCAACCGCTTCCGCCCCAGGACATGGGTGTGACATGGGTGTGACTGGGCCGTTCCGGTGTGCGGGCTGCGACGAGCCGTACGAGGCGGCGGACAGGTTCTGCGGACGGTGCGGCGCCGTCCTGCCGGCAGCGGCGGCCGGGGCGCAGGCGGCGCCGACGACGCAGGCGGCTTCGGATCCGTCGGGGACGTCGGAGGCGCCGGAGGGGCCGGAGTCGTCGGAGTCGTCGGAGCCGTCGGTGTACGAACTGGCGCCGCCCGCGCCTCCGGTGCCGCCACGGCCCCCGGTGCCGCCCGCACCTCCCGTACCTCCCGCACCGCCCGCCGGCGGTTCCCCGGCCGGGCCGCCGCCGCCCGACCCCGGCACCCGTCTGCCGGGTGCGGACGCGGGCCCGCCGGCCGGTCCGCCTGCCGGTCCGCTGGCCGATCCGCCGGCCGATCCGCGGGTCGCCGGGTACGAGGCGGTCGCCGACGCCGCGGCCGGGGCGAACGCCGACGGGGCAGGCGCGACCGGGGCGACCGCGGACGGGGCCGGTGCGACCGCCCCGGAGGAGACGCCCTTCGATCCCCCGTCGGAGCGGTCGCCGTTCGACCCGCCGTCGGGCGGCTCGCCCTTCGATCCCCCGCCGGCGCCGGCACCGCCCGTCGCCGCGCCCGCCCCGGAGGCCGCCCCGGAACCCGCCGCCACGGGACCGGAACGGGACCACATGGAGCGGGAGCTGGCGGGCGTCGCGGCGGTCAGCGACCGGGGCCACCGCCACCACCGCAACGAGGACTTCTTCGCGCTGCGGGCCGCCGCGCTGCCGGACGGCGCGCCCGCCGTGGTGGCCGTGGTCTGTGACGGCGTCTCCTCGGCGACCCGCCCGGACGACGCGTCCCGGGCGGCGTCCGAGGCGGCCGGCGAGGCCCTGGCGGCGTCGCTGCCGCGCGGCACCCACCCCCAGCAGGCCATGCACGAGGCCGTGCTGACCGCCTCCACGGCGGTGGACGCACTCGCCTCCGACCCCTCGATCGCACACGACGAGCACCGCCAGCAGAACGCCCCGGCCTGCACCATCGTCGGCGTGCTGGTCGGCGGGGAGCTGCTGACCGTCGGCTGGGTCGGCGACAGCCGCGCGTACTGGATCCCCAACGACCGCACGGCGCCGCCCGTACGGCTCACCGAGGACGACTCCTGGGCCGCCCAGATGGTCGCCAACAACCTGATGTCCGAGGAAGAGGCCAACGCCGACCAGCGGGCACACGCCATCACCGGCTGGCTGGGCGCGGACGCCTACGAGGTCGAGCCGCACACCGCGTCGTTCAAGCCGGACGGCCCGGGCGTCGTGGTGGTGTGCACGGACGGGCTGTGGAACTACGCCGACACCGCGGAGCAGATGGCCGCGGTGCTGCCGTACGACGCGCCGGCCCGGCCGCTGCCCGCGGCCCGGGCGCTGGTCGCCCATGCGCTCGCCGGCGGCGGGCACGACAACGTCACCGTGGCGGTGGTGCCGTTCCCTGCACCGGCCCCCGACCGGACCGGCTGAATCACCACAAGCCAGTCATCAAGGGAGGGATGACGGCTTAGCGGAGGTTCGGCCCGATTCCGGTCGTGGCACGGGGACTTCGGGCGGCACTGACCGGCCGTCCGACGTCGCACGGAAGAAGGAGAGTGCGAAACTCCTTGCGAAGGTGGTGGGCGTCGTCAATGCGGCGCCCGGTACTGTGCGACGAAGGCGAAGGGTGCCGGGGCCGGCGGGATGACTCCCGCCGCACGCGCCGCGCGCACCGTTCGCGCGAGGAAAAAGCGACAGAGAACCACGATCAGTACCGAGCAGTACCAGCGACAGAAAACGGTACGGAGGGGGAAGAACCGACATGCCGACCTGCCCGAACGGCCACCAGTCGGTGGCCGAAGACTGGTGCGAGGTGTGCGGCCAGCGGATGCCGGGTGCTGTGCCCCCGCCGCCCTCCCTGCCTGCCGGCTTCCTGAACACGCCACCGCCCGGCCAGCCGACCGGCCAGCCCGGTCCGCCGCCGGGCCAGCCGGGCCCGCCGCCCGGCGCCCCCGGTCCCGGTCCCGGCGGTCCCGGTACCCAGGGCGGCCAGGGCGGCTACGGCTTCCCGCCGCCCGCACCCGGCCCCGGCGGCCCCGGCTCCGGCCCTGGTGGCCCCGGTTTCGGTGGCCCCGGCCCCCAGGGTGACCAGGGCGGTTACGGCTTCCCGCCGCCGGCCCCCGGCCCCGGTGCCCCCGGTCCGGGCCCCGGTGGTCCCGGCCTCGGCCAGCCGATGCCCGGCCCCGGACCCGACCAGTCCGGTCCCGGCGCACCGGGTGAGCCGTGCCCGCAGTGCGGTACGCCGCGGGACGGGATGGCACCGTTCTGCGCCGAGTGCCGCTACAACTTCCTCACCAACTCCCCGATGTCCTACGCCCCGCCCGGGCAGCCCATGGGCCAGCCCGGCCCGCCACCCGGCGCCCCCGGCCCCGGCGGTCCCGGTACCCAGGGCGGCCAGGGCGGCTACGGCTTCCCACCGCCCGCACCCGGCCCCGGCGGCCCCGGCCCGGGTCCCGGTGGCCCCGGTCCCGGCCAGCCGATGCCCGGTCCCGGCGCCCCCGGCCAGGACGGCCAGGGCGGTTACGGCTTCCCGCCGCCGCAGCACCAGCAGCCGCAGGCCCCGCAGGGCATGCCGCCCGGTCCCGGCCAGCCCGGCCCCGGTGGCTTCCCCGGCCAGCCCGGCCCGCCGCCCGGCATGCCCGGCCCCGGCCCGGCCGGCCAGCCCGGCCCGCCGCCGCAGGCCGACGACTGGCCCCTGAGCCCGCCCTCGGCCCAGGGCGCGCCGCCGCCGATGGCCCCCGCGCCGCCGGGCCCCGGCCCGCAGGCGCCGTTCGAGCAGCAGCCGCCCGCACCGTTCCCGCCGCAGCAGCCGGGCCCGTACGACCAGCAGCCCGGTCCGTACGACCAGCAGCCGCCGCCCCCGTTCGAGCAGCAGATGCCGCCGCAGGGGCCCGGGCCGGACCAGCAGTGGAACGCCGGCCCCGGCCAGGGTCCCGCCGCGCCGCCGCAGGGTCCGCCGCCGGTCGTCGGTGACGGCTGGGTGGTGGCGATCGCGCCGGACCGCGAGTACTTCATGGCGATGATGGGCCGCAGCGGCCCGGAGGCGGCGGGGCTCAACCTGCCCTCGTACTCCCCGGAGCAGGTGCTGCCGCTCGCCAACGGCCAGCTCGCGGTGGGCCGCCGCCGCAACAGCACCGGCGAGTCCCCGGACATCGACCTGGGCAGCGCACCGGAGGACCCGGGCGTCTCGCACCAGCACGCGCTGCTGGTGCAGCAGCAGGACGGCAGTTGGGCGGTGGTGGACCAGAACTCCACCAACGGCACCACGATCAACCTCGCCGAGGAGCCGATCCAGCCGTACGTGCCGGTGCCGCTCCACGAGGGCGACCGGGTGCACGTCGGCGCCTGGACGACGCTCACGGTGCGGCGCGGCTGAGCTTCCTTCCCACGTACTTGGCCGTCCCGCCGCGGTTGTTCTCGCCGTTGCGCGCTTTGCGGCGCCCCGTACGTACCCGTCTGTCCCGCCGCGGTTGTTGTTCGCCGTGGCGCCTGCGGCGGGCTGGGTTGTGGTGGGTGCGGTGACGGACCTCCGGGGCCTGGTGTGTGGACTGCTGACGCTTTACGTCCACACACCAGGCCCCTCCGGCCCGTCCCCTCCCGTTGGGGAAGGGTGCGGGTGGGTGGGGGCGGGCGTCACTGGTCACGCACGGGCAGTGAAGTGACCACAATCACCCCCACCGGCCTCTCACCACCCACTCACGGGAGGGGCTGGACCGGAGGACGAAGTCTGGAGGGCCGGCACCGCACCCGACACACAAACGCCCGCCGCCAGGCGCAACGGCGAACAAGCCCGACGGCGGGACGGCGAGGTACGTGGGAGGCGCAGCAAATACGTGTGGGGCGCCCCATGCCACCATGGAGCCGTGAACGAGATTCCACGCGGCACGCTGCAGGAGCAGACCTTCTACGAACAGGTCGGTGGCGAGGAGACCTTCCGGCGCCTGGTGCACCGCTTCTACCAGGGAGTCGCCGAGGACCCGCTGCTGCGGCCGATGTACCCGGAGGAGGACCTGGGGCCGGCCGAGGAGCGGCTGGCGCTCTTCCTCATGCAGTACTGGGGCGGCCCCCGCACGTACAGCGACGGCCGCGGGCACCCCCGGCTGCGGATGCGGCACGCGCCGTTCACCGTCGACCGGGCCGCGCACGACGCCTGGCTGCGGCACATGCGGGACGCGGTGGACTCGCTCGGCCTGGCCGGGGAACACGAAAAGCAGCTGTGGGACTACCTCACGTACGCGGCCGCGTCGATGATCAACACCGCGGACTGACGCCGGCGCGAGAGATACGTCACACCTCCCACACCCCGTCGCGCCCCGGGGTGTACTCCCGGACACCTCCCGTCACGATCCGGTCAAGGGACCCCGGAAACCGCTTACCGGACGCCCCGCACTCTGACAGCATCCGTTTCATCCGTTGCGTCGATCATTCGTGTGAATCCGGGCGGCTGACTCCGCCCGGCCGGGTGCGTTCAGAGGACTGCGTACGACCGAATGGGTTCGACGCCGAACACGGCAGGGGGGACCGTGGCCGGCTATGCCGTACTGCGCGTGCGGGCGCACCGCCTGCTGCTGGCCGCCGCCCTGCTGTCGGTGCTGCTGACCGGGACGGTGCTGGCGACACTGGCGGCGTTCTCGGAGTCGGTCGGCGACGCCGGGCTCCGGCAGGCGCTGCGGACCAGGTCGGCAGCGGCCGCCGCGCTCCAGGTGAAGGCCCAACTCCCGCCCGAAGCAAGGCAGTCCGCGGACCGGGCGGTGGCCGCGGCGGCCCGGCGGGCGTTCGACGGGCTGCCGTACACGGTGCGGACGCTGACCCGCTCCGGGCCGTACGCACTGCCCCGAACGCGCCCGCCGTCCCGGGGCCGCACCGGTGAACCGGACCTCACCCAGCTCGCGGCCCTCGACCGCTCCCGGCTCACCCTCGTCAGGGGCCGCTGGCCCACGGCGGAACGGCACGGTCCGCTGCCGGTCGCGCTGCCCGAGGCCGCGGCCGCCCGGCTCGGGGCCGGGCCCGGACGGCGGTTCACGCTGGACAACCGGCTGTCCGGACCGCCGCATCTGACCGTCCAGGTCACCGGCGTCTACCGGCCCGAGGACCGCACCGACCCGTACTGGAACCTCGACGACCTCGGCGGCCGAGGGGTGCGCACGGTCGGCTTCACCACCTACGGGCCGCTGCTGGCCGACCCGGCGGCGTTCCGCGACGGACGGCTGGTGCAGGACTCGGTGGGCTGGCTCGCCACCGCCGACTTCCGCACGCTGACCGCAGACCGGCTGCCGGCGCTCGGCGCCGCGGCCGGCCGGGCCCCCAAGGCGCTGATGGCCGATCCGGCGTTCGCCGGCCATGCCACCGCGAGCACCGATCTGCCCGCGGCGCTGGGGCAGTTGCGGCGGGCGCTGCTGGTGAACCGCGCCGCGATCCTGATCGTCGCGCTCCAGCTGGTCCTGCTCGCCGGGTACGCGCTGCTGCTGGTCGCCCGGATGCTGAGCGGTGAACGGGCCGGCGAGACGGCCCTGTTGCGGGCCCGCGGCGCCGCCCGGCGGCAGCTGGCCGGGCTGGCCCTCGCCGAGTCGCTGCTGCTGGCCGTCCCGGCCGCGGTCGCCGGGCCGCTGCTGTCCGGACCGCTGATCCGGCTGCTGGCCTCCCACGGCGCCCTGGCCCGGATCGGGCTGCCGCTGGACACCCGGCTCACCGTCGCGACCTGGCTGACCGGCGCCGCCGTGGCCCTGGGCTGCGCCCTCGCGGTCGCCGCCCCCGCGCTGCTCGGGACCGGGTCCGACGCGCCGCGCCGGCGGCGGGCCGGTGCGCTGCCCGGTGCCGCACGGGCCGGCGCGGATGTGGGGCTGCTGGTGATCGCCGGGGTGGCGTACTGGCAGTTGCGGCAGCGGACCGCGAACGGCGGGGCGGGCGGCGGGGTGCTGACCGGGGACGGGACCGGCGCGCTGGGCGTCGACCCGGTGCTGGTGGCCGCCCCGGCGCTGGCGCTGCTCGCCGGTACGGTGCTGACGCTGCGGCTGCTGCCGCTCGCGGCCCGGATCGCCGAGCGGGGCGCGGCCCGCGGCCGGGGCCTGGCCGCGGCGCTGGCCGGCTGGCAGATCAGCCGGCGCACCTCCCCCGGCACCGGCCTCCGCACGGGCGGCGGGTACGCGGGCCGGGGCGCCGGACCGGTGCTGCTGCTGGTGCTGGCCACCGCGCTGGGCATGCTGGCGATCGGCCAGCGCGCGTCCTGGCAGCGCTCGCAGGACAACCAGGCCGACTTCCGGGCGGGCGCGGCGGTGCGCGTACTAACCAGCAGGACACCGGAGATGGGGCAGGGCGGCGGCTACGCGGCGGTGCCGGGGGTGGCCGCGGCGCTGCCGGTGGGGATCGTGAACCTGGACCTGTCAGGCGAGCGGTCCTCCTCACTGCTCGCGGTGGACTCCCGAAGGTCGGCGGGCGCGCTGCTGCTGCGCGGCGACCTGGCGGGTGGTCCCGCGGACTCGGCGGGCGCCGCGGACGGGGTGCTGCGCGCGGTGGCGCCGGAGGACGACCGGACCGTGGGGCTTCAACTCCCCTCCGATACCGCCGCGTTGCGGGTGACGGCGGAGCTGCGGTCCGTCAAGGCGCTGCCGCCGGTGGCCGACGGCCCGCGGCTCGGCAATCCCGGGAAGGACACCGGGCCGGTGCCCGCGACCCTCTCCGTCCAGGTCACCGACCGGTTCGGGGTGCCGTACACGCTGCCGCTGGGCCGGCTCGCGGCCGACGGCCGGCCGCACACCCTGCGCGCGGACCTGACCGCCGCGGCGGGTCCGCCGGCCGGGCGCCCGGCCGGGCCGCTGCGGGTGACCGGCCTGCTGGCCGACATGGACCAGTCGCCGGTGTCGTACCGTCAGCGGCTGACCGTCTCCGCCGCGCAGGCCGTCACCGCAGGTGGGACCGTCCGCCCGCGCACCGCGCCGGCCGGGCTGGGCTGGCGGGCCCGCATCACCGAGAAGAGCAGTTACCTGGGCCAGCCGTTCGGGCCGCGCGCGGGCCGGGCCGAGGTGCCCGCCGGCGGGCTGCTGGCGCAGACGTACGACACCGGTGCCCGGCCCGACGAGTGGAGCGCGGCGGTGACGACCGTGCGGATCACCGTCGCGCATCCGCCGCTGCCGCCGCTCGCCGCCGTGGCCACCGACGCGTATCTGCGCGACAGCGGCTCCCGGGTCGGGTCGGTGGTCGATCTGCCGGTCGGCGGGCAGCAGGTGAAGGCGCGGATCGTGCGGGCGGTGCGGGCGCTGCCCGGCCCGGCGGACGGCCCGCCGGCCGGTGGCGGGCTGCTGGTCGACTTCGGGGCCGTCAACGCGGCGCTGGCCGACCTCGACGCCGCGCCGCTGACCGCCACCGAGTGGTGGCTGCGGCCCCGGCCGGGCGCGGTGGACCGGGTCGTCGAGGCGCTGCGCGCCCGCCCGGACACCGACCCCGGCCAGGTCCTGGTGCGCGCGGAGATCGCCCGGGAACTGCACGACGATCCGCTGGGGCTCGGTCCGCAGACCGCGCTGACCGCGGCCGCGGTGGTCGCGGTGGCGCTGGCGGCGGTCGGTTTCGCGGTCGGGGCCGCCGGATCGGTCCGCGAACGCGACCGCGAGTTCGCGGTGTTGCGGGCGCTGGGGGCGCCGCGCCGGCAGCTGGCCCGGATGCTCGCCGCCGAGCAGGGGGTGCTGATCGTGCTGGCGCTGGCCGTCGGCGGGGTGCTGGGGGCGGTGCTGACCCGGGCGGTGGTGCCGCTGGTCGTGCTGACCGGGCAGGCCACCCGCCCGGTGCCGCCGGTGCTGGTGGAGCTGCCGGCCGGCCAGGTGGCCGGGCTGCTGGCGGCGGTCGCGGCCGGGCCGCTGCTGGTCGTCGCGGCCCTCGGGCTGCGCCGCGGCGACCCGGTGGCGGCGCTGCGCGGGCAGGGGGTGCGGTGACGGTGGCGGCAGTGACGGCGACGGCGCGGCGGGCGGGTGAGGACCGGTGAAGGCGCTCACCCGGCCGGGTTGGCTGGGCATCCGGTTGCGGTCCGCGCGCGCCGCGGCGCTGGCGCTGGGCGCGCTGGTGCTGGTCACGGCGTTCCTCGCGGCGGCGTTCCCGCGCGGGGTGACGGCGTACGAGACGGCGGGGCTGCGCGATGCGCTCGGCTCGGCGCCGCCCGAGCAGCGGGCGGTGGAGGTCTCCGTCGGCCGGGCGGACGTCACCGGCGCGGACCCGGCGGCCGGTTACACGGCGGCGGCGCTGGACCGTCAGGACCGGGCGATCCGGGGCCTGTTCCACGCCCCGCTGCGGACCCCGGCGGCGGACGCGGTGCACGGCGTCCGCACCACGAAGCCGCTGACGGCCGGGGACCCCTGGCTGCCGCGGCCGGACGGCGTCGATCCGGAGCTGTCGCTGTACGCGGCCTCCGGCCTCGGCCGGCACGCGACCGTCACCGAGGGCCGGCTGCCGCGCGCCGGCGCCCCGGGGGCGGGCACGCTGGAGGCCGCGGTGACCACGGCCACCGCCCGCACCCTGCACCTGCGCACCGGCCGCACCCTGCATCTGAACGGGCTGACCGTACGGATCTCCGGACTGCTCGCGCCGCGGGAGCCGGACGGCGACTACTGGGCCGCCGATGCGCTGCGGGCGGCGCCGCGCCGGGCCGTGACCGAGGGGGTGCCGGCGCAGCGGTTCTGGCGCGCCGGGCTGCTGCTGGCTCCCGGGGACGGGCCGGCGCTGCCCGCCACCGCCGGGGAGCCGGAGAAGTTCTGGCACTATCCGGTCGACGCCGGTGCGCTGACCGCCGCGGACGCCCCGTTGTTGCGGGAGCGGGTGGCGTCCGCCGAACACGGCGCGACGCTGGCCAAGTTGCGCGCGGTGGCCGGTACCGGCGCGCTGGCCGACAGCGCGGTGGACGGTCTGCTGGACGGCTACGCACGGACCCGGGCGGCGATCGCCCCGGTCATCGCGGTGGCGGCGTGCGGCCTCGGCACCGTCGCGGGGATCGTGCTGCTGATGGCCGGTGCGCTGACCGCGGACCGCCGCCGCCCGGAACTGGCGCTGCTGCGGGCCCGCGGCGCGTCGCTGACGGGCCTGGCCGGGCGGCTGGCGGCGGAGACCGCGGTGGTGGCACTGCCCGCCGCGGCGGCCGGCGGCGGGCTGGCGCTGCTGCTGGTGCCCGGTGAGCGGGTGGTGCCGGCGCTGCTGGCGGCGGCCGGGGCCGGGCTGCTGGGCACGCTCGCACTGCCGCTGCGGGCCGCCGCCGCACACCGCCGTCCCCGCCCGGCCGCCCGTGCCGATCTGGCCGGCGCCCGCCCCTCCCGGCGCCGGACGGTCGCCGAACTGACCGTGCTGGTCCTGGCGGTGGCCGCGGTGGTCGCGCTGCGCCGCCGCACCACGGCCGGCGGGGGCGTGGACGCCCTGGTCAGCGCGGCCCCGGTGCTCGTCGCCGTGATCGCCGCGCTGGTGCTGCTGCGGCTGTGGCCGCTGCCGCTGCGGCTGGCGGCCCGCCCGGCCGCCCGCACGTCCGGACTGACCGGCTTCCTGGCCCTGGCCCGCGCGGGCCGCGCCCCGGCCACCGCGGGCCTGCCGCTGCTGGCCCTCCTGGTCGCGCTGACCACCGCGTCGTTCGGCGGCTCGGTGCTCGCCGGGGTCGCCACGGCCCGGGACCGTGCGGCGCTGACCGCGGCCGGCGCCGAGGCCCGGATCTCCGCCGAACGGCCGCTGCCCGCCGCGCTGCAGCACGCCGTGGCCCGGGTGCCGGGCGTCGAGGACGCCGTACCGCTGCGGATCAGCGCGCTGACCGCGGACGACGGCGGCCCGCCCCTCTACCTGGTGATCGCCGAACCCGAGGCGTACGCCCGGCTCGCCCGCGCCATGGGGCTGGGTGCCTTCCCCGCCGCCGACCTCGCCGACCCGGGCGGTGACCGGCCGCTGCCCGCGATCGTCTCCCCGCGCGTACGGACCCGGTTCGGCGACGCCCCGATGGCGCTGCAACCGGACTTCGGCCAACTCGTCGTCCGGCCCCGGGCGGTGCGCGCCGACACCCCGGCCCAGCCGGGCGGCGACTTCGTGCTGATCAACGCCCGGAGCGTGGCCCGGGTGCACCCCGACACCTACGCCGAGGCGGACAACGGCCCCACCACGATGCTGCTGTCCGGCCGCGGGCTGGACGCCGGGGCGCTGCGGGCCGCGGTCCGCGCCCACGCCCCGGCGTCCCTCGCCGTCCAGGTGTCGCTGCGCTCCGCCGAACGCGCCGAGCTGGCCGATTCGCCGCTCCAGCAGGGCGCCGAACGCCTCTACACCGCCGCCGTGGTGGCCGGTGCCGGGTTCGCGCTGCTCGCCCTGCTCCTCTCCCTGCTGCGGACCGCACCGGAACGCACCCGTCTCCTGGCCGGGCTCCGCACGATGGGGCTGCCCCCGGGCCGGGGACGGCGGCTGATGGTGCTGGAGGCGCTGCCGCCGGCGCTGCTCGCGGCGGTCGGCGGGGTGCTGGCCGGGGCCGCCGCGATCCGGCTGCTGGGCCCGGGCACGGACCTCACCCCGCTCGCCCTGCCCGGCACGGCCGGCGGCGGGCCGGGCACCGTACGGCTGCAGACCGATCCCGCGTCCCTGCTGCTGCCGTCGGCGGGCGTGGTCGTCCTGGCCCTGGCGGTCGCCCTGGTCCAGGCGTGGGTGGGCGAACGGCGGCGGGAGAGCACCGAGTTGAGAGCGGGGGACCCCTCATGAGCACACGGCCCGAGGACGCCACGAGCGCGCCGGTGAGCCTGGCGGACCTGGAGGCGCGGGCGGCGGCCCGGCGCGAGCGGCCCGCCTACGGGCACGACGCGCTGATCGCCTGCGACCGTCTGGTGCGGGTCTTCTCCGCGGACGGCGTCGAGGTGCAGGCCCTCCAGGGCCTCGATCTGCTGGTGTCCGAGGGCGAGTTGATGGCGCTGGTGGGGGCGTCCGGCAGCGGCAAGTCGACGCTGATGAACATCCTCGCCGGCCTGGACGTGCCGACCGCGGGCGCCGCCACGGTCGCCGGTCGCGATCTGCTGACCATGGACGCCCGGGCCCGGCTCACCTACCGCCGGGAGGTCGTCGGCTTCGTCTGGCAGCAGACCGCCCGCAACCTGCTGCCGTATCTGACGGTGCTGCAGAACGTCACCCTGCCGATGCAGCTGCGCGGCGGACGGCGCCGGGCGGCCCGTACGAAGGCGGCCGAGCGGCTGCTCGCGATGCTGTCGCTGGACCACTGCCGGGACCGCCGGCCGCACCAGCTGAGCGGCGGCGAACAGCAGCGCACCGCCATCGCGGTGGCGCTGGCCAACACCCCGTCGGTGCTGCTGGCCGACGAGCCCACCGGCGAACTGGACTCGCACACCGCCGAGCAGGTCTTCGCCGCGTTCCGCACCGCCAACGAGGAGCTGGGCACCACGATCGTGATCGTCACCCATGACCAGGCGGTGGCGGACGAGGTGCGGCGCACGGTCGCGATCCGCGACGGCCGGACGTCGTCGGAGGTGCTGCGGCGCACCGAACGGGACGCCGCGACCGGCCGGGAGGCGCTGGTGGCGCGGGAGTACGCGATGCTCGACCGGGCCGGCCGGCTCCAGCTGCCGGCCGACTACACCAGCAGCCTGGGCATGGCGCACCGGGTGCTGCTGGAGCTGGAGAGCGACCACATCGGCGTGTGGCCGGACCCGACGGCGGACGGCAACACCGACCGCGGCGCCGGTGACGGCCCGAAGTCCGGTAACGGGGCGACGACTTAGGCCGCGGCTCAGACGGGGGTGACCGTGAGCCCCGACAGGCCGGTGAGCCCGGACGGCCCGCCGGTGCGCACCGCGACCGACCCGTACGGGGTGCGCAGCCGCAGCCAGCCACCCGCGGACAGCAGGGTCAGCGCCGGCGGCTCGGTGGGGTGCGGGCCGCCGCCGGAGGCGAGCACGGCCGTGCGGACCGGGCGGAGGAAGCCCAGCGACTGGGCGGCGTGCGCGGCGCGCAGCGGGAGGTGGGTGTCCCCGAGGGTGCGCGACCAGATCTCCCGGCCGATACGGTCGCGTTCGGCGCGGGTCCGGCGCTCGGGCGGCAGTGCCTCGTCCCGGGCCCGGAACTCGGCGACCGCCGCGGCCACCGCGCGCCGCAGCGCCTCCGGCGCGGGCAGTCCGGGCACCCGCTGCCAGCCGCCGCGCGGCGGCAGCAGCCCGGCCCACGGCGGGCCGGTGACGGCGGCGGGCACGGTCAGCGTGCCCTGCTCCTCGTCGACGCCTTCGAGGAGGTCACCGGCGGAGACGGTGATGTCGAGGCCGGAGGCCGGTCCTTCGGCGGGGGCGCTGTCCGGACCACCGTCCCGAGCGGGGCCCGCAGCTCCGGAGCGGCCGCCGGCCCGGTCGTCGCCGGGGCCCGTGGGCGCGGCGAGCCGGGCCGTACGGATCGCCAGCACCTCGAAGGACGGCGGCCGGCCGAAGACGGCGAGCACCCCGCCACCGGTCTGCAGCCGGACCGCGGCGGCCCGGTCGTAGTGGATCAGCCGGGCGAGGAAGGCGGCGAGGTCCGCCGCCTCCCCGGCGTCGACGAGGGCGAGCACCGTCATACCGCGACGGCCCCCTCCTGGTGCGACGCGTCGGCCAGGTACTCCTTGAGGATCGCCTTCTCCTCCGCGGTGAGGCGGCGCGGACGCTCCTCGGCGAAGTTGTACGGCACGACGACGGTCGAGGCCCGCAGGTAGAGGGTGTCCTCGTCCTTGACCTCGTAGGCGACCGTCATCGACGCGGCGCTGATCCTCGTCACCCACAACTCGACGGTGACCGGTGCGGGCCGGTGCACCAGCGGCCGCACGTAGTCGATCTCGTGCCGGGCGACCACCGAGCCGCCCGTGAACGACGGGCTGCCGTCCCCCGGCGCGAGCCGGCGCATGAAGTCGATCCGCGCCTCTTCGAGGTAGCGGACGAACACCGCGTTGTTGACGTGGCCGAAGGCGTCCATGTCCGACCAGCGCAGGGGGCACGAGTAGAGGTGTCGCACGAGGTCAGCCCCGGGTGAGCTTCTTGTACGTGGCGCGGTGCGGACGGGCCGCGTCCGCACCGAGGCGCTCGACCTTGTTCTTCTCGTAAGACTCGAAGTTGCCCTCGAACCAGAACCACTTGGACTCGCCCTCGTACGCCAGGATGTGGGTGGCGACGCGGTCGAGGAACCAGCGGTCGTGGGAGACGACCACGGCGCAGCCCGGGAACTCCAGCAGCGCGTTCTCCAGCGAGGAGAGCGTCTCGACGTCGAGGTCGTTGGTCGGCTCGTCGAGGAGCAGGAGGTTGCCGCCCTGCTTGAGGGTGAGCGCCAGGTTGAGGCGGTTGCGCTCACCACCGGAGAGCACGCCGGCCGGCTTCTGCTGGTCCGGGCCCTTGAAGCCGAAGGCGCTGACGTACGCCCGCGAGGGCATCTCGACCTGGCCGACGTTGATGTAGTCCAGCTCGTCGGAGACGACGGCCCACAGCGTCTTCTTGGGGTCGATGTTGGAGCGGCCCTGGTCGACGTAGGAGATCTTGACGGTCTCGCCGACCTTGATGTCGCCGGAGTCCGGGGTCTCCAGGCCCTGGATCATCTTGAACAGCGTGGTCTTGCCGGCGCCGTTCGGGCCGATGACGCCGACGATGCCGTTGCGCGGCAGGGTGAAGCTGAGGTCCTCGATGAGGACCTTCTCGCCGAAGGCCTTGTTGAGCTTGTCGACCTCGACGACGACGTTGCCCAGGCGCGGGCCCGGCGGGATCTGGATCTCCTCGAAGTCCAGCTTCCGCATCTTGTCGGCCTCGGCGGCCATCTCCTCGTAACGCGCCAGACGGGCCTTGGACTTGGCCTGCCGCCCCTTGGCGTTGGAGCGCACCCACTCCAGCTCGTCCTTGAGGCGCTTGGCGCGCTTGGCGTCCTTCTGGCCCTCGACCTTGAGGCGGGCCTGCTTGGTCTCCAGGTACTTGGAGTAGTTGCCCTCGTAGCCGTGGGCGCGGCCGCGGTCGAGCTCCAGGATCCAGCCGGCGACGTTGTCGAGGAAGTACCGGTCGTGGGTGACGGCGACGACGGTGCCGGGGTACTTCGCGAGGTGCTGCTCCAGCCACTGCACGGACTCGGCGTCCAGGTGGTTGGTGGGCTCGTCGAGCAGCAGCAGGTCGGGGGCCTCCAGCAGCAGCTTGCACAGCGCGACGCGGCGGCGCTCACCACCGGAGAGGTTGGTGACCGGCCAGTCGCCGGGCGGGCAGCCCAGCGCGTCCATGGCCTGCTCCAGTTGGGTGTCCAGGTCCCACGCGTTGGCGTGGTCGAGGTCCTCCTGGAGCTTGCCCATCTCCTCCATGAGCTCGTCGCTGTAGTCGGTCGCCATCAGCTCGGCGACCTCGTTGAAGCGGTGCAGCTTGCCCATGATCTCGGCGGCGCCGTCCTGCACGTTCTGCAGCACGGTCTTGGACTCGTCCAGCGGCGGCTCCTGCAGGAGCATGCCGACGGTGTAGCCGGGCGAGAGGAAGGCATCGCCGTTCGACGGCTGCTCGAGACCGGCCATGATCTTCAGCACCGTGGACTTACCGGCGCCGTTGGGACCCACGACACCGATCTTCGCGCCCGGCAGGAAGCTCAGCGTCACGTCATCGAGGATGACCTTGTCGCCGTGCGCCTTGCGCGTCTTGCGCATCGTGTAGATGTACTCAGCCAAGAGAAACCGTCCGGCAGATTGGATCGATCAGGGTCTGTACGGCACCGCCCCGGGCCATCGACCGTCGTCCGTCCGTCATGCGTGCGCCGCGCGAGCGCCATGCGGCCGTCGTGACGTCCGTCGCGACCGTGGGAGGGCAGATACACCCATCTTGCCGTACGTCCGTCCCCGGAAGGAAACGGGTGCCGAGGGGCGGACGCCCGCGAGGGGGTGCGGGCACGGCGGGCGGGGTGCGGGATGCCGAGGGGCCGAAGACGGCGTCATGCGGCGTCGGGGCACTTGGGGGGCGCGCCCCGGGACCGCACGTCCGTGGCCCCGGAGCGATAACCGCTCGGGTCCACGTTTTGTTCCCGCCGCGCGCAGATTGCCTCGTCGATCACCTCGTTGATCGCCTCGTTGATCGACGAGGTGATCGCCTCGGTGGTCAGCTCGGTGGTCGGCGCTGATCGCCTCGGTGGTCAGCTCGGTGGTCGGCCCTGATCACCCCGGTGCTCGGCTCGGTGATCGCCTCGTTGCCGCTGGTCGCAGGCGTCGGGCCGCTCACGAAAACGGGGCGCCTACTGCTGAGGCCCTTACTGGGCGGGGGTGCCGGTCTTCTTCTTACGGAGGAAGAACACCGCGGCGCCGCCGACCACGACCAGGACGACCGCGACGCCCGCGATCATCGGGGTGGCGCTGCTGGAACCGGTCTCGGCGAGGTCGGTGCCGTGGCCGCCACCGGTGTTGCCGCCGACCGACGCCGGGCTGGGCTTGGGCGAGGGCTTACCGCCGCCGCTGCCGGCGGTCTTGCAGTCGAGGACCCCGGAGAAGGTCTTCTTGAAGCCGCCCGCACCCTTGATCGTGATCTCGTAGGGCTGGTCCTCGGCAACCGGAACGGTCACGGTCTGCGACTTGCCCGGGGCGATCTCGTAGTCCTTGCCCGCCAGCTGGAAGTGGAACGCCTCATCGCCCTTGTTGCTGGCCGTGACGTCCACGCCGCCCTTGGCGCAGTTCTTCTCGGCGGTGATCGCCGGGATGGCGCCCTGCTTCTTCCAGGAGACCGTGGCGGCCGCGGAGACGGTGGACTCGCTGGAGCCGGCCAGGATCTGGGTCTGGCTCTTGGCGTGCTCACCGATGCCGGTGAAGGCCCGGCCGACCGGCACCTTGGTGGCGGCCTGCGCGGTCAGCGAGGTGCTGCCGTCCGCGGTGCCCTTCGGCACGTCGAAGAACAGCTGGGTGCCGTCGGCGGCGCTGGTGACCGGCTTGCCGTCCTTGCCGACGATCTTGACGCCGGCCGGCGCACCGGCGGCCGGGGAGATCGTCACGCTGTCGGCGTTGGTGTGCACGGTGACCGGGCCGAGCTTGCTGCCCGACTTGCCGGAGACGGCCGGCGGGTCCAGCGTCAGCGACGCCTTGGGCTCCTCGACGCTCTGCGCGCTCTTCTCGAGGTAGGCGGCGAGCTTCTCCGCCGCCGGGTCGACCGCGTCCACCTTCACGTGGTCGGAGAAGCGCCAGATCGCGACCTGGGTACCGGCCGCCGCGGTCTTCTCGGTGAGGTTCCCGGCACCGGCCTTGGAGGCGAGGGCGGCGAGGTCGTTCACCTGCGGGTAGGAGTTCTGCAGGATCCAGCGGATCTTGCCGGCGTCCGCGTTGTTGTGCAGCGACGAGGCGCTCCAGGGCACTTCCTGGTACTTCGCCTGCTGCTGCGTCGGGTTGTGGATGTCGATGCAGTACGTCTGGAGCGTGCCGCCGTTGTCGACGGACATCTCGAAGAGGCCCGCGCCGACGCGCTGGTCGCCGCCGTCGTTGTGCACGACCGCCTGGTCGAAGATCTTCAGGCCGCCGAGCGTGGCGGTGGCACCCCCGTGGGCCGGGGTCGTCTCGTCCGCCACTGCGGTCCCCGCGGTGGCTATCGCACCCGCCGCGACCAGGCCGGAGGCCACGACCGCGGCGGCAAGGCGGGCTGCGCCCCGCCTCTTCATCGAAAGCATGAATTTCCCCTCTGGGCGAGGCGGTCGGGTGGGGAAGTTGCCTCGCCGGAAAGATCCAAAGAACTCAAAAGCCGAACGTCAGCCCCCGTGAGCCCCCGTGAGTACTCGTCGGATCTTATGGAGCAGGCGCATCAGGGTCCCCACTAATGGCATCCCATAAGCGATCCGAATCGCAATCGTTACCGAACACAGGCACCCTGACCTGGCATTATCGACAAATCCCCGGAACGTTTCAGGGCACTGCGGCCTTCTGGGGCGAATTCCCCCTGGTGATGGGCCCGGTGACCGCCTTGGTGACTGCCTTGGTGACTGCCTCTGCGACTGGCTCGACGGCTTCCTTTTCGACCCCTACCGCCACCTCCGGCCTCCCGTCGGGCCGCGATCCCAACCTCCCTGCGCTCGCCCGTGGTTGGGGCCCGAGGTCCCGGCGCTCGGACGGGACCTGCTCCGGGTCCACGCGCGGGGCCGGGGACGGTTCCTGGTCCGTCGTGCTCATACGGCTCACGCGGGTGACTCTGCGGAAGGCCGCCGTGCCGCGCGACAGGTCGTGTCCGATCGCGACGGCGTCGACCTCGGCCGAGAACCAGCGCTGTCCGCCCTTCTCCGGCGGCTGTTCCCCTTCCCTCAGCCGCAACCGCCCCTGCACCACCAAGGGTTCGCCCACCGCCACCGAGGCCGCGACGTTGTCGGCCAGACCGCGCCACGACCGGACCGTGTAGAAACTCGTCTCCCCGTCGGTCCACCGCTCCTGCGCCTTGTCCCACCGCCGGGACGTCGCCGCGAGCCGGAACCTCGCCACCGTCACGCCCGCCGTGGTCTGCCGGTGCTCCACCGCCGTCGCGGCGTTGCCCACCAGCGTCACCATCGTCTCGTTCACGGAAATCCACTCCCCCGTCCTCCGCGCGCTCGCCGGGTCGCTCGCGCCGCGTCGACCTCATGCTGCACGGATCCGGCAAGCCCCGCCGCGGCCTGTGGACAACCTGCCGACTGTGGACAACTCGGCCACCCGCAAGGGGGGCTGGGGCACACCGCCCCAGCCCCGCGCCGTCCGCCCTCAGACCCCCGACGCCACCGCGTACTGCTCCCGCACCTCGCGGTAGCGCAGCAACTCGGCGGCGACCGGCTCCAGCACCCGGCCCCGGCCGCAGGCCGCCGCCGCGTTCCGCAGCCGTCGCTCGGCGTCCTGCCCGTACCGCCGCGCGGGACCGCGGGCCACCACCCGGCACAGCCACCCCAGCGCCGGGCCGCCCACCGACCCGATGACCGCGGGCAGCAGCCCGGAGACCCAGGTCGAGGCATCGACCAGACCGGTCAGCGCCGCCACCAGCCAGAGCACCCCGACGAGTTGCAGGACGGACAGCGTCCCCTGCAGCGCGGCGGCCACCGTGCACCACCGCGGCTTGACGGCCGGCCCGCCCCGGAGCGCCTCCTCGGCATCGGCCGCCACCTTGTCCAGCGCCTCCGGCAGCCCGCACGCGCCCCGGTCCGCGGCCTCGCGCACCGCCTGCGCCCAGGGCGTCGGCAGCCCGTGCGCCGCCTCCGCGGCCACGCCCCGTACGGCCTGCTCCACCACCGGCCGGGCCGCCGCCCGGACCACCACCGGCTCCCCGGTCGCGTCGCCGCCCCAGGCCCCGGACGTCCTCCGGTGCCCCGCCGTCACCTGCCGCCCCACGGAAGGAGGTCCGGCCGCGCCCTTGCGGCTCGTACACCCGGCGACCGTGTCCTGCTGAGTGCCCGTCGGCTCCGGGGTGCGCACCCCGGTCGTTCCGCGTCCCACGCCGGTCGACCGGTCTCCCACACCGGTCGTCGCGTGTCCTACCCCGGTCGTCGCGTGCCCCGCTCCGGTCGTGGCGCCTCCCGGCCCGTGGGTCGACCGCGCGCCACGGGGCCGGCGGCCCCGCATCCGCGCCCAGGGGGACCCGCAGGCCCGTTCCGCGTACCGGAGCCAGTCGCGTTCCGCCGCCCGCCCGGTGGCGACCGCGCCGACCGACTCGGCCAACCGGTCGGCGAATTCCTCGCGGGCCCGTTCGGTCAGTCCGACCTGGCTCCGGGCCACGTACACCGACCGCAGCCGCTCGGCCGCCGCATCCACGTCCGCCGCCAGCCGCCGGTCCGCCGCGCCCCGTTCGGCGACGAACTGGCCGAGTGACTCCCGTAGTTCCGCCACGCCCTTGCCGGTCGCCGCCGAGAGGGCGAGCACCGCCGCGCCCGGCTCCCCGTGTTCGCCGAGCGCCAGCCCGTCCTCGTCGAGCAGCCGGCGCAGATCGTCCACCACCTGGTCGGCGGCCTCGCCGGGCAGCCGGTCCACCTGGTTGAGGACGACGAACATCACCTCTGCATAGCCCGCCAGCGGCCGCAGATAGCGCTCGTGCAGCACCGCGTCCGCGTACTTCTCCGGGTCGACCACCCAGATCACCGCGTCCACCAACTCCAGCATCCGGTCGACCTGGGCGCGGTGTTCGGTGGCCGAGGAGTCGTGGTCGGGCAGGTCGATCAGGATGAGTCCGCGCAGTTCGGGGCTGCCGTCCGCGGCGATGTGCCGACGGTGCGCGGACACCCCGAGCCGCCGCAGCAGCCCCTCGGCGCCCGGTCTGCCGCCGGGCCAGACGCACGCCACCGGTTCGGCGGTGGTCGGCCGCCGCGGCCCGACCTGCGAACGGTTCGCCCCCGCCAGGGCGTTGAACAGCGACGACTTCCCGCTGCCGGTGGCTCCGGCGATGGCAACCACGGTGTGCTCGCCGGACAGCCGGTATCGCTCGTCCGCGGCCGCCAGCACCCGCCCGGCCGCCGCCAGCGTCCGCCCGTCCAGCCGTGACCGCGACAGCGCGATCAGCTCCCGCAACGCCTCCAGCCGCGCCCGCAACCCGCCCCCCGGCGCCCGCCGGCCCCCGTCCGCGACCCACCGATAGCCCTCCACCGGTGGACGCGGCTGCACCATGGCCTCCGCGGGCGACTCCTGCGGCGACCCACCGCACGGTTCGTCGTACGGCCCGTCAGCCGGCTGGTCGAACGGCCCGCCGTACGGCTGCGCGGTGCGGCGCTGCCCCTCATACGGCCTGTCACCTGAAGCGCCGAGGGAGGCCGCGGCGGACGACCCCACGCGCCCCTCGCCGAACGATCCACCCCGCCCCTCGCCGGACGACCCGCCCCGCCCCTCTGCGAACGAAACGCCCCGCGCCTCTCCGAACGAACCGGAACGTTCGGCGGCGAACGAACCGGACCGTCCGTCGCCGGACGAAGCGGGCCGGTCGGCTCCGTATGCCCCGGTAGGGGTAGTGCCACAGGACGCGGTAGGGGCAGCGCCAGAAGAGGCGGTACCCGACTCGCCACCCGATACGGCGCGCGGCGCGCCACCCGGCTCGCCGTACGCCCCTCCGTATGTCCCGGCGTGCGCTTCGGCGTAGACCTCGGCGTAGGCCCCGGGATATGCCCCGACGCATGACCCACCACCCGCTTCCTCGGCGCCGGCGCCCGAAGCGACCTCCGGGGCACCGGACTGCGGCTCGACCCGTGGCTCGATCCGCCCCCCGCCCGTCCCCCGCCGTGCGCCCGGCCGCGGAACACCGCCTTCCGGCAGCCGCCGGGCGATCAACCCGTCGTCCCACGCCCCGCCCGGGCCCGGTTCCCCCACCGCCGTACGCGCGCTCCCCGGCTGCCCGCTCCAGGACTCGCCACATCCGGGCGCGCCGCTCTCCTGGTCCCCCGTTCCCGGCTCGTCACCGGCTCTCGCCACGCCACCGGCCTTCCCTGCGTCACCGGTCCTCTCCACGCCACCGGCTCTCTCCGCGCCCCCCTCTCCCGCCCCGTTGCCCGCGCCTGAAGTCGGCCTTGCGGGCGCCCCCTCCCCCACACCCGAATCCGCCGTTCCGGAACCGCTCACCCCGACACCTCCGCCTTCTCCCGCTCTCGCTCCCGCTCCACCACTACTGCGTCCGCCGCCGCTGCTCCCGCCGCTACCGCCTCCGCCCGTACGGCATCCGCCGCCGTCCTCTTCTGCTCCGGCTGCCGCTCGCGCTGCAATACGGACAGCGCGGCGATCAGCTCGGCCTGCTGGTCCGGCGGTACGGTCAGCCGGTCCAGCGGCGCCAGCCGCCGCTCGCGCTCCCCGTCCAGCGCACGTGCCAGATAGGTGACCAGCAGCCGGCCGCCGCGGTCGCGGAGCCGCAGTGCGGTCTGGGCACCCAGGAGGTCGGCGAGGTTCTCGCCCGCCGTACGGGCGCGCCGGCCGCCGAGCAGCGTGGCGGCCAGGAGGGCGGCCGCTTCCTCCGGCTCCACCTGGGCGACGCGTTCACCGGCCGGTCCACCGCGCGCGTCACGGGCATCACGCGCCTCACGGGTCTCCTCCTCGGCCAGCTCCTCCAGGCAGCGCCGCCAGCGCCGGACGAGCACGCCCAGCCGGCCGGCCGCCCCCGCGGCTTCCGCGGCTTCCGCGGCATCCGAGGCGGTCGACGCCTCGGAGGCTCCCGAGGAGGCCGTCAACGAGAGGTCGGCGGCCGCGGGATCGCGCCGCCAGGCTTCCGCGGCCCGTTCGTCGGCCTCCTCCACGGCGCAGGTCAGCAACGAGGTCAGCCCCTCCGTCAGGGCGTCGAGCAGTTCGTCCGACCGGCCGCCGGTCCCGTGGTCGCGCCAGTAGGCGCGGGCGTCCCCGGCCAGCACCTCACCGGCCGCGACCTCGCTCCGCACGCGTTCGGCGGCCCGTTCGTACGCCTCCTCGACCCGGCCGGCGAGCCGGAGCCCCGCGGCGTGCTGAGCGGCGGCGGCCCCGGCCAGGGCGGGCAGCCGGCTGCGCAACGAGGCGATCACCCCGGTGGCGGTACGGTCCGCGGCGGCCCTACGGGCGGCCGGGTCCTGGGCGTGCCGTTCCAGCCACTCGCGCAACCCGGCGACCGCCGTGGCGGGCAGCAGCCCGCTGCCGCCGCCGGCCGACTCGGGGAGCTCGGGGATGGTGAACCGCGGGACATGGCCGAGGCCGGCGCGCTGCAGCAGTTCCGCGTACCTCCCGGAGATGTCGGTGGCGATCTGGTGCGGCACCCGGTCCAGCACGGTCACCAGCGTGACGTCGTACTCCTTCGCCGCGCGCAACAGATGCCAGGGCACCGCGTCGGCGTACCGGGCGGCCGTCGTGACCAGCACCCATACGTCCGCGGCGCAGATCAGCTCCGCGGCCAGCTCGCGGTTCCGGGCGACGAGCGAATCGATGTCCGGCGCATCCAGCAACGCCAGCCCACTGGGCAGCGCCGCCTCCACCTCGATCCGCACCGCGAACGGCTCCCCGCCCCCGGCCGCTCCTCCCTTACCCGGTTTACCCGGGCCACTCCCGCCGCCGTATCCCCCACACTCCCCACGTTCCCCATATTCCTCGTGCTCCGGATGAGTTCCCTCCGCTCCGTCGTCCTCCTCGGGCCCCCAGACCCGGGTGAGCTGGGGCAGCACCCGCCGTCCGGAGAACCAGTGGACGTCATCGGGATGGCACACCAGGACCGGCGTACGCGTCGTCGGACGCAGCACCCCGGCCTCCGAGACCCGCCGCCCCACCAGCGAATTCACCAGGGTGGACTTGCCGGCCCCGGTGGAGCCGCCGATCACCGCCAGCAGCGGCGCCTGAGGCGACCGGAGGCGGGGAATCACATAGTCGTCGAGCTGGGCGAGCAGCTCGGCCCGGTTGCACCGGGCACGGGCGGCGCCCCGTAGTGGCAGCGGAAAGCGTGCGGCTTCGACGCGGTCGCGCAGTACGGACAGTGCGTCGAGCAGGCGGGGTCGTACGTCCAAGGTCGCCACATGTGCAGAATGCCCAATTTCGTTGGCTTTTTGAAGCGTATAACCCCTCGTGCGCGCCGCAAGAACCCGCACAGAATGGGACGAGTGGCGCATGAGACGCTCGCGACAACTGAGACGCAGGCATAACGAGTGCACAACACCCGCCACGCCGCGCGTCAAAAGCGGTGCAGGATTCGTACCTGCCTGCGATTATCGGGACCGCTTCACCGAACCTCCACAACGTGCCACGGAGGTGAAGCAACCGGGACGAGGCACCCGGGCCTCTATCCTGGTCCGCGGCCCGTGATCCACGCCCACACCGGCCCCCGTAGCTCAGTGGATAGAGCAGGTGCCTTCTAAGCACTTGGCCGCAGGTTCGAGTCCTGCCGGGGGCGCCAGGCCAGACCCTCCCAACGGGAGGGTCTTTTTTCGTTGGGGGGCGGGTTGCGGGGGCGTTTGCTGACCTCGGTGGGGCCCTCGGGATCTTCGTAGGTCGTTGACGGGGCGCGGAGGGGGCGGTCCGTACGGGGGCGGTCCGTACGGGGCGAGTGGTCGTGCTCGCCGGCTGCCGGGGGGCGGGTCGTTGTGACGCGGAATTGTGTGGCTCGGGGGCCGTGAGTCGGGTGGTCAGGGGCCGGCAGGGTGCGGCGGCGATCGACTCGTGGACGCGCTACTCGGTGCCTGGTGCCGTGCCTGGTGCCGTGGCTATTGCCGTGCCGGTCGCGTGGAGGGCCGGCTCGCCCGGGGGCTGGTCGTCGAGGGTGATGGCTGTGGAGAGGTCGTGGCCCTGTTGGAGCATGGCGGTGCGGGTTGCGGGGTCGTTGAGGGCGGCGTTGCGGGCGTCGATGGCCTCCTGGGTCGTGGGGGCGAGGAAGGCGCCGGTGCCGCGGCCGCCTTCCTGGCACTGGGTCACATACGGGCGGAGTCGGTGTTCGTAGCGGGCGAAGGCCGCTGTGTGGTCGTCGGGGGACGCGGCCAGTTCGGCGGCCAGGACGTAGGCGCCGATGATCGCCGAGCCGGTGCCCATCCCGCCGAGGGTGGCGCCGTAGGCGGCGTCGCCAAGGAGGGCGGTACGGCCCGTGGACCAGCACGGGACGTCGACGCGGCTGATGGAGTCGAAGTAGAGCTCGTCGGCGGCCCGGAGGGTGTCGATCAGTTCCGGGGTGCGCCAGCCGGCTCCTTCGTAGGCGCGGGCTATCGCCTTTTTGTGGGCAGGGAGATCGCGGCGGTCGTGGGTCAGCTCCTCAGCGGAGGCGAAGACGCAGAACGCCTCGCCTACGTAGCCCGGCTCGGCACTGCGGCGCGGAGTGCGGCCGACGGTCGCCGTGCGGCCCGGTTCGGAGTAGCCGACGGGTGCGGCGGCCAGGTCGCCGGCGGACTCCGGGAGGTCCCAGGCGGCGACGTAATAGCCGAGGTGGCTGACGAAGTCCGACTCGGGGCCGAAGGCCAGTCTGCGCACGGTGGAGTGCAGGCCGTCCGCGCCGATCACCAGGTCGAAGGTGCGGGACGGGGTGCGCGCGAAGGTGGCGTGGACTCCGTCCGGGGTGGGCGTGAGGGAGGTGAGGGTGTCGTCGAAGAGGTACTCGGGCGCCGGGTGCCCGTCGGCCGCCGGGGTCAGGCTGTGGTGATAGAGGATTCGGGAGAGGTCGGAGCGGAGGATTTCCAGGTCGCCGCCGGTGAACTCGGGTGGCAGGGTGGCGAGTTGGCGACCTTGGCCGTCGATGAAGCTCATGGCGGAGCCGCCGCCGGTGCCGTGGCGTCCGATCTCGTCCAGGAGCCCCATGCGCTCCAGGACCGTCAGGTGTGCCGCGCCCCGGAAGTCGACGGCGAACCCGCCGCCGCGCAGGGCCGGGGCCACCTCGACCACGGTGGGGCGGTAGCCATGACGGCAGAGCCAGTACGCGAGGGCCGGGCCGGCCACGCTGGCGCCGGAGATGAGGACCGTGCGGTTCCGGCCGCTACCGCCTCCGCCGGCGGAGCGGCCCTCGGGCCGGTCACCGGGAACGCCGTCAGCCCGGTCGGGGCGGGCCTCCGCGCCCGCTTCCGCCTTCACGACCTGCGCGCGGGTCGTTTCGTGTGTCAGGCCGCGCGTAAGCCCGTGCGCCAGGCCGCGCGTAAGCCCGTGCGCCAGGCCGTGCGTAAGGCCGTACGCCAGGCCGTGCGCCAGGTCGTGCGTCATGCGTCGAGACATCGCTGTTTCCCCCGTCATCGGATGGTCGGTCGGTCCGCGGTCATCGGGCCGACGAAAGAAACTGTATCCGGCGGACACGCTTTTGTGTACCCCGGACGCAGTTTTAGGATGCGGGGATGGTGGGCGAGGACGAGAAGCGCAGTGTGTTCGGGGATCAGGCGGGCAGTGTCGAGCTGTTGTGGGGCGGGCGTGAGCGGCCCAGCCGCGGGCCGCGGCCCGCGCTGAGCCTGGAGCTGATCACCCGCACGGCGATCGCGCTCGCCGATGCCGGCGGGCTCGGGGCGGTCTCGATGCAACGGGTCGCGGGCGAGCTGGACTTCACGAAGATGTCCCTGTACCGCTATGTGCCGGGCAAGAACGAGCTGGTCGCGCTGATGATCGACAGCGCGATGGGCGAACCGCCACAGCTGCCCGGGGGATGGCGGAACGGGCTGCGGGCCTGGGCGGAGACGCTGACGGCCGTCTACCACCGGCACCCCTGGCTGCTGGGTGCGGCCACCGGCCCACGCGTCATGGGGCCGAACGAACTCGGCTGGACGGAGGCGGCGGTGGCCGCGCTGGCGGACACCGGGCTGAGCGGCGGGGAGCAGCTCGACGCCGTGGTCGTGGTGAGCGGCCACGTACGGGCCCTCGCGCAGGTGTCGGCCTCGATGGGGCTGGGCAGTGCGCGGGCGACGGAGCCCGAGCAGGTGATGAGCGCGGCGCTGAACGAGCTGCTGGTGGGCCGCGCCGACCGCTATCCGGCGGTCGCCGCGGCCCTCGCGGCCACGGAGGCCGATGCGGCCGAGCGCGACCGGGCGGACGAGTTCGGCCTGGAGCGCATCCTCGACGGGCTGGAGGCCTACATGGGCGGCAGCCGGTAAGGGGCGCGCCCCCGGCGGGGCGGCAGCCGGTGGAGGGCGCGGCCCTCGGCGGGGCGGCAGCCCGTAGAAGGCGCACCCCCCGGCAGGAAAGCGACCCGTAGAAGACCCCCCGGCCGTGATCCCCTCAGGCCGGCAGCCCGTAGAAGGCGCAACCCCCGGCGGCGAGGCGGCCCGTGGAGGACACAGCCCCCGGCCGTGGTCCCCTCAGGCCGGCAGGCCGTGCAGCCAGTCGATCAGGAGTCGGTTGACCTCGTCGGGGCGTTCCTGCTGGACCCAGTGGCCGCAGCCTTCGAGGATGTGGGAGCCGGAGAGGGCCGGGAGGGTCACCGGGAAGGCCTTGATGGCGTCGGCCATCCAGTGGGTGGGGGCGTCGCGGTCGCCGCCGATGAAGAGGGCGGGCCGGGTGATCGGGGCGCCCTGCCAGGCGGCGAGGTCCGCCCAGTCCCGGTCGACGTTGCGGTAGCGGTTGAGGGCGCCGGTCAGTCCGGACCGCTCGAACTCGCCGGTGTAGTAGTCGAGGTCGGCCTCGGTGAGCCAGGACGGCAGGGTGGTGTCGGCCGGGAAGCGGTCGGAGAGTTTGCCGCCCGCGGGGACGGTCATCCGCGTGAGGCCGTTGCCGTCCTGGTCGTCGGCGGCGGGCTTCGCCTCGCCCGAGAGGCCGGCGTAGACGCCTGCCAGCCAGCCGCGGACGTCCGGTTCGATCTCCGCCTCGGCGCGGCCCGGCTCCTGGAAGTAGCTGACGTAGAACTCCTCGTCGCCGCCGAGCCGCGTGAACGCCTCGGTGGGGCGGGTGGCGCCGCGGGGCGCGTACGGCACGCTCAGCAGGGCGACGGCGGTGAAGAGGTCGGGCCGGAGCAGCGCGGTGTGGGCGGCGATGGGAGCGCCCCAGTCGTGGCCCGCGATGATCGCGGTCTCCGCCCCCAGGGCGCGCAGCACGGCGACGTTGTCGGCCACATGGGCGAGCATGCGGTAGGCCGACACCTCGCTCGGCTTGGACGAACGTCCGTAGCCGCGGACGTCGATGGCGACCGCCCGATAGCCGGCGGCGGCCAGCGCGGCCAGTTGGTGGCGCCAGGAGTACCAGGACTCGGGGAAGCCGTGGACCAGGAGGACCACCGGGCCGGTGCCCTGCTCGACGAAGTGGATGCGGCCTTCGGGGATCTCGGCGAAGCGGTGGACCGGGCCGGCGGGGTGCTCGGCCGTTTCCGTGGTCAGCGGCATGCGTCCTCCTAGTGGGGCGGTCTCCTCCGCAGCACCGTCCCTGCGGGGTTCGGCCCCGCAGGGTGCAGTCCTGCAGCGGTCACCTTACAAACGCACCGTCTTGCGGGGTTGTTCCTTCGCCCCCGTCAACAGGCCGTGCAGGCTGGCGAATTCGTCGACGCATTTGGCGGTGCCGTTGACGACGCAGTCCAGGGGCTGGTCGGCGACGCGTACGGGCACGCCCATCTCCTGGTGCAGCCGCCGGTCCAGGCCGCGCAGCAGGGCGCCGCCGCCGGTGAGGGCGATCCCGCGCTCGATGATGTCGCCGGAGAGCTCCGGCGGGCAGGCGTCGAGGGTCTGGTGGACGGCGCGGACGATCGCGTCGACCGGTTCGGCCAGGGCCCGGCGGATCTCCTCCTCGCCGATCTCCTGGAGGCGGGGCAGGCCGCTGATGTGGTCGCGGCCGCGGACCGTGTAGGAGGAGCGGCGGTCCGGCTCGCCGTCCTCGTCGACGTCGACGGGGGTCCACACCGCCGACCCGATGGCGATCTTGATGTCCTCGGCGGTGCGCTCGCCGATGGCCAGGGAGTGCTTCTTCTTGACGTACGCGGTGATGGCGGCGTCCAGGGCGTCACCGGCGACCCGTAGGGACTGGGCGGTGACCAGGCCGCCCATGGAGACCACGGCGACCTCGGTGGTGCCGCCGCCGATGTCCACCACCATGCAGCCGACCGGCTCGTCCACCGGGAGGCCGGCGCCGATCGCGGCGGCCATCGGCTCCTCTATCAGGTGCACCTCGCGGGCCCCGGCGCCGCGGGCGGAGTCGATGACCGCGCGCCGTTCGACGCCCGTGATGCCGGAGGGGACGCAGATGACCACCCGCGGCCGGGAGAAGCGGCGGCTGGGCAGGGCCTTCTTCATCAGGGCGCGCAGCATCTGCTCGGCGGCCTCGAAGTCGGCGATGACGCCCTCCTTCAGGGGGCGCATCGCGGTGATGCCGGAGGGTGTGCGGCCGATGGTCCGCTTGGCGTCCTCGCCCACGGCGATGACCTCGCCGGAGGCGTTGACGGCGACCACCGACGGCTCGTTCAGCACCACGCCCTTGCCGCGCGCGTACACCAGGGTGTTGGCGGTGCCGAGGTCGATGCCTATGTCGTACGTACCGGACGAAGTGCTGGACGCCATGGGGAGTGGGGTTGCTCTCTCGCGACGGGGACGGAACTGACGGGGACGGGGGGCGGCGGGCCGCAGATGACCCCATTGGTCACCAATGGGGTTCATTGCGGGCAATTAATAAGACTACTGGGGGCGTGGGATGGTTCCCCGTACCCCCTCCTCGCGTGCTTCCGGGTCGCCGGACAGCGCCTCGGCCAGCTCGTCGAGGGCGTCGACCAGCAGTCCGGCGGCGCGCGGTGCGACGCCCTCGCTGCCCGTTTCGGCGTCCCATCTCTCCCATACGGTGCGCAGGGCGCTCCAGTTCAGCGGGCCGCGTTCCCGTACGGCCTTGGTGGCGCGCTCCAGGCCGGGGCGCAGTGCGGCGGCGAACGCGGCGGCGCCGGTGGAGGGTTCGGCGTCCTTGGCGGGCAGATGGGCCTCCAGGATCATGGTGACCCGGCCCATGGTGGCGAGCGCGGCGCCCGCCGCCTTCGCCGCGCCCGGCGACAACCCGCGGTGGCGCACCGGCTCCTTCTCGGCGCGGTCCTCGCTCTTCTCCCAGGCGACGCGGGCGGCCCGGGCGTCCAGCAGGGCCTCGCGGACCTGCCGCGGCCGGCGGGCGGCGGGCCGGGCGCAGGCCTCCCATACGGCGAGCGCGTAGCGGCCGTTGGCCTCCAGCCAGTCGGCGAGCCGGTCGCGCAGCCGGGGCGTCTCCCAGGCGGGGAACAGCGCGTAGGAGAGCATCGCCAGCAGCCCGCCGAGGAGGGTGAGCACGACGCGTTCCTGGACGGTCTGCTCCCAGCCGGCGCCGGCGATGCCGAGCAGGAAGACCACGTAGGCGGCCACGCAGGCCGAGGTCACCGAGAACCCGGTGCGCATCAGCAGGTACATCAGCCAGACGCAGACCACGGCGAGCGCGGCGCTGACGTATTCGCCGGGATGCACCAGGGCCATCACGGTGCCCCCGACGGCGACGCCGACGAGGGTGCCGCAGAAACGGGCCACGCCCCGGGAGTAGGTCTGCGCGAAGTCCGGGCGCATCACCATGACGGAGGCCAGCGGCGCCCAGTAGCCGTGGCCGAACGGCAGCGCGGTGCCCAGCAGATAGCCGGCGGCGGCGACCGCGGCCACCCGCAGGGCGTGCCGGAAGATGTGCGAGGACCAGCGGGCCTCGCGGTGCAGGGAGCGCAGCGCGACCGGTACGAGCCGGGGGACGCTGGGGCGCAGCAGGTGCCCGCGTTCGGCCTCGGTGGTGGGGCGGGTGGCGCGTACCGGCTCGTCGGTGAGCTCGACGGCGTCGGCGAGCAGGGAGATCAGGCGGTAGGCGGAGCGCCGGGCGGGGCCGTGCAGCATCGGGCCGGTCGCCGGGACCTCCAGGGTGGCCATCGCCTCCGGCGGCAGCCGTACGGGCCGGGCGTGCCGTACGGCGTGGGCGACGGCGTCCAGGACGGTGGCCGCGGCGGCCAGCAGGTCGCGGGCGCGGTCGCGTTCGGGGCCTTCCAGGGGTGCGCCGACGACCGGGTCGGCCAGGGAGGCGAGGACCGGCCGGACGCGTTCGGCGAGGCCGCGCGGGCCGTGCAGCTGGACGGGGCGGCGGCGGGCCTGACGGGCGGTCACGGTGGCGGCGAGCCGGGCGTCCATCAGGGGCGCCGGGTCGAAGGGCGCGACCGGGTCGTGCCGCAGCCGGCGGGCGTAGTCGGCCTCGGCGGCCAGCGCGTCGGCGAGCGCGTCGCGCTGGGTGCCCCAGGGGCGGACCGGGAAGACGATGATCAGGGTGGCCTGGACGAGCCCGCCGAAGAAGATCAGGGCGGCGTGTTCCAGGGCGCCGAGGACGGAGGTCGGCAGGGTGACGGTGACCAGCATGATGGCCACGGTCTGGGTGCCGGCCAGCCCGGAGATCGGGCCGATCGCCCAGGCCATCCCGGCCAGCAGGGTCCAGCCGGCGAGCAGCAGGACGAACGCGGCGACATGGGCGGCGGCCAGATAGCCGAGGAAGGTGGAGACCGCCAGCGCGCCGGCGACGGCGAGCGCGAGCACCGGGCGCGGCCGCATGCTGCGCTGGAAGGTGACGATGCCGGAGGAGAACGCGCCGAAGGCGGAGGAGACCGCGAGGGTGGGGTTGCCGCGCCACAGGCACAGGCCGATGACGAGGGCGACACCGGCCGTGCCGCGGACCGCGATCAGCGGGGTGAGCTTGGTCCGCTCGATGGTCAGCCCGGAGCGGGCGGCGTCCTTCAGGGCACGCGACCAGGTCATAACGAGAGGATACGGGGCAGGGCGGGGCGTACCGGGGCGGCGGCGGGCCGGCGTCCCGCGGCGGCCCGGCGGGTCCGCCCCCGCGCGCGGACCCGTCCCGAGCGCCCCGCCCACCGGGAAAATCCTGGTAAACCGCCCTTCCGCCGGGCGTAAAACACCCCAGGTCAGGAAGGGGAAGGCCGAATTCCGGGCGAGGGTGCGAGCAACCCGACACCCACCGGGGGAAACCCGGGCGCGCCCCCGCGCCCTCTTGCTGGTCGGCCGGGACGCATCCCGGCAGGTTCGCCAAGGAGAAGGCCCGTGCGCAAAGCCCTGTTCCGTCCGGTGGTCGCGTTGATCGCCCTGACCGTGCTCGTCACCACCGCCGGCTGCGGCACCAGCTCCTCCCCACCTTCCCCCGTACGCTTCGGCGGCGGCCCCAAGACGGGCGCCGCGCTGCACACCACGCCCCACGGGAAGCGCTCCCTGGTGCAGTGGCCCAGCAAGCCGATCACCTTCCAGGAGGAGAGCCGGGTCGGCGGCGCCGGCGGCAACACCCCGATCGGCGTGACCACCCTGCACGGCCCGAAGTCCGGCTTCACCGGCAAGGTGTGGGTCTGGGCGCCGCCGGAGTACTACGAGAAGCGCAACGCCGACAAGGGCTTCCCGGTGATGGAGGCGCTGCCCGGCTCGTACGGCTACCCCGTCAACTACTGGATCGGCTCCGACCTCAAGCTGGAGGAGAGCCTCGCCCGGTGGTCGAAGAACGGCACCAGCCTGCCCTTCATCGTCGTCATGCCGGTCCTCAACCCCAACGACAAGCAGTACTACGACGGCAGCGACATACCCGGCCAGCCGAAGATCGGCACCTGGCTCAGCAAGGACGTGCCCGACCTCGTGCGGCAGAACTTCCGCACCCTCAAGACCCGTGACGCCTGGGCCATCATGGGCTCCTCCTCGGGCGGCTTCGCGGCCCTGAAGAACGTCCTGCAGAACCCCGGCACCTTCAAGGTGGCCATCCCCAACGGGCCGGACATCGTGCCCGATTCCCCGCTGTGGAACGGCCACGCCAGGGAGGAGCGGGAGAACAACCCCGAGGAACTGGCCCGCCGCCTGACGGCACGCGGCGGACCGGAGGTCTACCTGGCCTTCCAGGACGGCTCGAAGGAGTACACCGTGCTGCCGAAGGTCCGGAAGTTCATCGCCCGGTACGGGCACGGTCCGGTACGCACCCGGCTCCAGATAGTGCCGAACGGCACGCACAGCGCGTCCACCTACGTGCAGGGCCTGGGCGAGGGCACCATGCGCTGGGTCAGCGCGCACATGCAGGGGCCGACCGCCTGACCCGGCGGCCGGGCCGGGGCGCCGGCCGCGGGCTCACTGCCCGCAGTCGACGTCCTGCAGCACGACGGGGTGGGAATCCAGGCCCACGTAGGCGGTGAAGGAGCTACGGCTCCCGCCGCCCCACACGGTGGTGACGGTCGCCCAGCCGACCCCGGCGGACTGGGCGGTGGTCACCTTGCCGATGCGTATGAGCACTGTGCCCGGACAGACAGCCGTTCGCACCAAATGGTGGTAGCGGTGCGCGGGCCGGCCCCCGCCCGCGCACCGCGCCCCTACGACACCACGTCCTTGCGCGCGAACCCCCGGAACGCCAGCGCCACCAGCACCAGCGCATACGCCACCGACACCGACGCGCCCTGCACCATCCCGGACCACTCCACCGTCGGCTGGAGGGCGTCCGCCCAGGCGTACTGCCAGTGGGCGGGCAGCACGTCCCGCCAGCCACCGAGGGCGGTGACCTGGTCCAGGACGTTGCCGACGATGGTCAGTCCGACGGCGCCGCCGACCGCGCCCAGCGGCGCGTCGGTGACCGTCGACAGCCAGAACGCCAGCGCCGCGGTGACCAGCTGGCTGACGAAGACATAGCCGACCACGACCGCCAGCCGCCCCACCGCGTCGCCCGCGGACAGCGCCCCGCCGGTGGGCAGTTGCAGCGGCCCCCAGCCGTACGCGGCGGTGCCCACGCCCAGCGCGACCAGCGGCAGCAGCACCATCGCGGCGGCGCTGAACAGCAGCGCCACGGTCAGCTTGGCCAGCAGCAGCCGGGCCCGCGGCACCGGCGCGGCCAGCAGGTAGCGCAGCGACGACCAGCTCGCCTCCGACGCGACCGTGTCACCGCAGAACAGCGCCACCGGCACCACCAGCAGGAACCCGGCGGACACGAACAGCACGGTCGCGGCGAAGTTCCCGCCGGAGGCGGTGGCGGCGGCCATCAGCGAGATCCGGCCGCCGCCGCTGCGGGTGGACGGGTCGCCGCCGATCGCGAACGCCGCGACCAGCACGAACGGCAGCAGCACCAGCACCGCGGCGACGACGAGGGTGCGCCGGCGCAGCAGCTGCCGCCGGGCCTCCACGCGCAGCGGCAGGGTGCGGCGCGGCCGGTAGTCCGCCGCCCGCCCGTCCCCGGGCGGCGTCCCCGGCCCGGTCGCCGTCGCGGTGCCGCGCCCGGTCGCGGTCGTGGCGCGTTCCCCGTCGTCGGTGGTCATCGTCGGTCCCCTCCGGTCAGCGGTCATCCTGCGTCGCCTCCGATCAGGGTGAGGAAGGCGTCCTCCAGCCGGTGGTACGGGGCCACGCGGTCCACCGGGACGTCCAGCCGGACGAGTTCGGCCACCAGCCGCGGCGTGCCGGCGGCGTCCGCCAGCCGCACCAGCAGCCCGCCGTCGGCGCGGACCGCCGACGTCACGCCCGGCAGCGCGGCCACCTTCTCCACCACGGCGTCGGTGACCTCCCCGGCGACCCCGACCAGCAGGGTGTCGCCGGAGCCGGTGATCTCGGCGACCGGCCCGGCCTGCACCAGCCGCCCGCGGTCCATCACGACCAGATGCGTACAGCTCTGCTCGACCTCGGACAGCAGATGGCTGGAGACGATGACGGTGCGCCCGGCCGCGGCGTAACGGACCATCACCTCCCGCATCTCGCGGATCTGCGGCGGGTCCAGCCCGTTGGTCGGCTCGTCGAGGATCAGCAGGTCGGGCAGGCCGAGCATGGCCTGGGCGATCGCCAGCCGCTGCCGCATGCCCTGCGAGTACGTGCGGACGGCCCGCTGCAGGGCCTCCCCCAGGCCGGCGATCGCCAGCGCCTCGTCCAGGTGCGCGTCCTCGGCGGGCCGGCCGGTCGCCTGCCAGTACAGCTCCAGATTGGCCCGGCCGGACAGATGCGGCAGGAACCCGGCGCCCTCGACGAACGCGCCGACCCGCGACAGCACCGGCGCGCCCGGCCGCACCGCCTGCCCGAAGATCCTCATCTCGCCCTCGTCCGGCGCGATCAGGCCCATCAGCATCCGCAGTGTCGTCGTCTTGCCGGCACCGTTGGGCCCCAGCAGCCCCAGCACCTGGCCCCGCTCCACCCGGAACGACAACTCCCGCACGGCGTACCGGTCCTCGGACCCCGCGTACCGCTTGCTCAGGCCGCGGATCTCCAGCGGCACCCCGGCGAGCGCCGGCTCGGGCGGCGGCGCCGCGGTCCGGCGGCGGGCGGTGAACAGCAGCAGCCCGGCCAGCACGGCGGCCGCGGCGGGCAGCACCCAGGTCCAGGCCGGCAGCGGCGCGGCCGCGCTGCGCACCTGCGGCACGGTCGGCACGTCCAGCACCCCGCCGCCCTTCAACGAGACGGTGTACGCGGCGGGTTCGGTCGGTGAGGCGTAGCCGAGGTCGGTGGCCGCGAGGACCAGCCGCAGCCGGTGCCCGGCCGCGAACTCGTGGTCCGCGGCGGGCAGTTGCAGCCGCACCGTGCGGCCCGCGCGGGCGTCCGCGATGCGGTACGGGGCGACGAGCTGCGCGGGCAGCACCTGGCGGCGGCCGTCCGGGGTGACGTCGTAGAGCTTGGCGAAGAACACCGCGTCCCGGGAGCCGGACCGTACGTGCACGGTCACCTCGGGGCGGCCGGTCAGCCGGACCGCCGAGGACAGCGGCGCCGACTCGAACCGGGCGTACTGGCCGGGGAAGTCCAGCGACAGCCCGCCGGAACCGAGCGAGGAGAGATCACCGAGCGCCCCGACGCCGGGCACCGCGGAGATCGCCGGCGGCCCGGAGCCCGCCGGATTGCGGAAGGTCTGGGTCCGGCCGGTGAGCCGGATCCGTCGCGGGTCGTGCGCCAGCCCGGCGTACCGGTCCGCGCTCGCCCCGCGCAGCCGCACCGCGCCGTCGGTGGAGTCCACTCCCCCGGTCCGGCTGATCCGGAACCCGGGCCCGGTGTCGGCGCCCTTGTCACCCTTGAGGTAGCGGTCGAACCACGCCGCCGTACGGCCCGTCAGGCGGGCGGTCTCCCGGTCGCCGCCGTCGTGGCCGCCGGCGATCCAGTCGACCGCGACCGGCGCCCCGTTGCGGCGGATCGCCCGCTGCGCGGCGTCGGCCTGGTCCAGGGTGAACAGCGAATCGGTCTGGCCCTGCATGATCAGCGTCGGCACCTTGATGCGGTCACCGACGGCGGACGGACTGCGGGCCGCCAGCAGCCGGCGGGCCTCCGCATCCGGCTTGCCCGAGACCGCGGTCCGCTCGTACATCCGGCACAGCGCCGGCTCGAAGCGCCCGCAGCCGCCGGACGAGGCGGGCGGGGTGCGTGGCGCGCCGGTGGGGGCGCCGGACTGGCCGGTGGTGAAGAAGATCCCGGCCCACAGCTTCTTGAACACACCGTGCGGGAAGAGCGCGTCGGCGAGGTTCCAGTACGTGATCTGCGGGGCGATCGCGTCCACCCGCCGGTCGTACCCGGCGGCCAGCAGCGATGCCGCCCCGCCGTACGAGGCGCCGGCCACGCCCACCCGGGGGTCGCCGGGCCGGTCGAGCCGCACCTCGGGCCGCCGGGCCAGCCAGTCGATCAGCCGGCGGACGTCGGCGACCTCGCCGTCCGGGTCGTTCAGCCCGATCTTCCCGGTGGACTTCCCGAATCCGCGCGCCGACCAGGTCAGTACGGCGTAACCGTCCCGGGCCAGCCGCTCGGCCTCGGGACGGACGTCGGCCTTGCTGCCGCCGAAGCCGTGGCCGAGCAGCACCGCGGGCCGCCGGCCGGACGCCGGGCCCGACGTGAAGAAGGAGGTGTCGATCCGCACCTCCTTCGAGCCGCCGGGACGTTCCGGCAGGGACAGCAGCCGGTCCTCGCGGTGCACGGCGGGCGCCGCGTCCGAGGAGGCGGCCGCCCAGGTGCCGCCCCCCGTCAGTACGGCCAGCGCGCCCACGGCGGCGTACAGGCGCCGCCCGCGCAGCGTCGCACGCGACCGTGCCCGCCGCCCGAAACCCCTCAGATCCATACCGCGATCCTAGGTACGGGGCGGTGCGGGCGGCCGGTACCCCGGGGTGAACCCGGGGGTCTCCAAGGGGAGTACGGTTCGTCCCCGACTACCACGGATGCGGTACGCGGGGGCCGTACGCGCGAACCCCCGGCAGGAGGCGTCCGCGACCGGCGGGCGTCAGCCCGTGGGTTCCTTCCACCGGTACCGGGCCAGCTCGCCGTCGCCGCCGCAGTGCTCCAGCCCGGCCTTCTCCAGGACCCGGACGGACGCCGGGTTCGTCAGCTCGACGTTGGCGTACACCGTGTCCACCCCGGGCGCGGTGTGCGCGAACGCGGCGAGCGCGCGGACCGCTTCGGGCGCGTAGCCGCGTCCCCGGCGGGACGGCACCACGCCGTAGCCGAATTCCACCGAGCCGTCGGCCGGCGGCCAGAACAGCCCGATCGCGCCGACCACCAGGCCGCTGTCCCGCTCCAGGATCTGCCGCTGCCCGAACGCGCCGCGGGCGTCCGCGTTGCCGTCGATGAAACCGGCGATGACCCGGTCGCCCTCGTCGGGGAAGTCCGCCGCCCAGTGCGGCTGCCGGGTGCCGGCGAGCACCGCGGCGAGATCGGCCGCGGGCCAGGACCGCAGCACCAGCCGTTCGGTGACTATGGCGTTGCCGGCGCCGCCGTCCTGGTCGTCCGGGTTGTCGTTCGTCGTGTCGTTCGTCATAGAAGACGGACAGTGGCACCCGCACCGCCCGTTGGCCAGCGAATTACCCCGGCGAACGACACGTCAGTACGGGGCGGGGCCGAAACCGCCCGGCGGCTGCGGCGGGTTGCCCGGGGGCGGCAGCGGCGGGCCGCCGACCGGAGGTCCGGGCGGCACCGGTGGACCGGGCGGCACCGGCGGCTGCCAGCCGGGCACCGGCGGCTGCGGCGGGCCGGCCGGCGGGACGTAGCCGGGCACCCCGAACTGCGGCGCCGGGACCGGCGGATGCCAGCCGGGGGCCACCGGCTCACCGCGCGCCATCAGCGCCAGCAGCGCCGCCGAACCGAGCAGGTCGAGCAGCAGCTGCACATCGCTCAGCACGCTCAGGCCCGGCATCGACTCGTTCAGCGTGAACAGCGACCCGTTGGCGACCAGCCCGATCAGCGTCAGCACGGCGCCCGGCAGCGACACCACCGACAGCCCGATCGCCAGCCCGCGGGCCGCGCCGCCCCGCATCAGGCTGTTGAGCGCCGCCAGCGCGGTCAGGACCAGGAACACCAGCCCCGACCAGCCCGGCGCCAGGCTCAGCAGCGACGGCAGCGCGCCCCGGCCGAGGTAGAGCATCTCGAAGGACCCGGTGCCGTTCTGCACCAGCATGTAGACGTGCCAGATGACCAGGCACAGCGCCATCGCACCGAGCACCAGCCCGGCCACCACACCGGCCTGCCCGGCGGGCCGCAGCGGCGGCTCACTGGGCTTCGGGCGGGGCCACGCCCGCATTCCGGCGAGCAGCACCACCCCGGCGACGAAGGTCAGCAGGAACAGCAGACCGCTGCTGATGAACACCCCGTCGAAGGTCGAGGTGCCGGTCTCCGCGTGCTGGAACCACTTGTCGTCACTGGTGTGGTTGCCGACGCTGACGATCGCCTGCAGCGTCGTGGCGAAGGTCAGCGTCGTCGCCACCGCCAGCAGCCCGCCGGCCACCCGCTGCCCGGCGAACGCCGTGAACACCGCCGCCAACTGCACCAGCGCCAGCCCCAGATGGAACGGCCCGGTCACCTGATTCAGGCCGGCGGGACGCTGGAAGGTCCAGTACCCCCACATCCCGTCGATGCCGAACTCGCCCAGATCGACGGCCAGCCAGTACGCCGTGAAGAGGAAGAAGAGCAGGCAGAACGCCCCGCCCGTGATGCGGGCGCCCTTGGTGAGCGCCATGGATGACTGCATTCGTCCCCCGTTGTTCCCGGTGCCCCGCCAACCCGGCGCGCCGCTCGTCCCATCGATGTGCGAGGGAGCACGTTAGCAAGGGCCCCGAACGCACCGGACCCCCCGCCGGGAACGGGCCGGCAGGGGGTCGGGGCATGCGGTATTTGTCAGTGGTTGCTGGGGAATCCCAGGTTGATGCCGCCGTCCGACGGGTCGGGCCAGCGGGTCGTGACGACCTTGCCGCGGGTGTAGAAGTGCACGCCGTCGTTGCCGTAGATGTGGTGGTCGCCGAAGAGCGAGTCCTTCCAGCCACCGAACGAGTGGTAGCCCACCGGCACCGGGATCGGCACGTTCACGCCGACCATGCCGGCCTCCACCTCCAGCTGGAAGCGGCGGGCCGCGCCGCCGTCCCGCGTGAAGATCGCGGTGCCGTTGCCCCACGGCGAGTTGTTCATCAGCGCGATCGCCTCGTCGTACGTCTCCACCCGCACGACCGACAGCACCGGGCCGAAGATCTCGTCACGGTAGGCGTCCATCTCCGGCGTGACGTTGTCCAGCAGCGAGACGCCGATCCAGTGGCCGTCCTCGTAGCCCTCGACGGTGTAGCCCGTGCCGTCGATGACCACGTCCGCGCCCTGCGCCGCGGCACCCGAGACGTAGGAAGCGACCTTGTCGCGGTGGACCTTGGTGATCAGCGGGCCCATCTCGGACGCCGGGTCGTCGCCGGGGCCGATCCGCAGCTTGTCGGCCCGCTCCTTGATCTTGCCGATCAGCGGGTCGGCGGTGTCCCCCACCGCGACGACGACGGAGATCGCCATGCAGCGCTCACCGGCCGAGCCGTACGCGGCGTTGATCGCCGAGTCCGCGGCCAGGTCCAGGTCGGCGTCCGGCAGCACCAGCATGTGGTTCTTCGCGCCGCCCAGCGCCTGCACCCGCTTGCCGTTCGCCGTACCGGTGGTGTGGATGTACCGGGCGATCGGCGTGGAACCGACGAACGAGACCGCGGCGATGTCCGGGTGTTCCAGGATGGCGTCGACCGCCACCTTGTCGCCGTTGACGACGTTCAGCACACCGTCCGGCAGACCCGCCTCGGCCGCCAGCTCCGCCAGCTTGAACGCCGCGCTCGGCACCTTCTCGCTCGGCTTCAGCACGAACGTGTTCCCGCAGGCGATCGCGATCGGGAACATCCACATCGGGACCATCGCCGGGAAGTTGAACGGCGTGATGCCCGCCACCACACCCAGCGACTGGCGGATCGCCGCCACGTCCACCCGCGTGGACACCTGCGTGGACAGCTCGCCCTTCAGCTTTTCCGGAATGCCGCAGGCCAGCTCGATGATCTCCAGGCCGCGGGCGACCTCACCGAGCGCGTCCGAATGCACCTTGCCGTGCTCGGCCGTGATCAGCCGGGCCAGCTCCTCACGGTGTGCGTCGACCAGCTCCCGGTACTTGAACAGCACCGACGTGCGCTTCGCCAGGGAGCTGGTGCCCCACGTCGCGAACGCCTCCTTCGCGGCACGCACCGCCGCGTCCACCTCTCCGGCCGAGGCGAAGGCGACCTGCTTCTCCTGGGCGCCGGTGGCCGGGTTGTAGACCGGACCGAAGTTGCCGGAGACGCCCTCGACGGGCTTACCGCCGATCCAGTGGCTGATGGTCTTCATGCGAGGGGCCTTTCTGGGGTGACGACTTCGCTGTGACGACTTCGCTGTGACGATGGGGAACGTGGGTCAGAGGTGGCGGCGGCGCCCGGCGGCCTGCCGGTCGTACGCCGCACGCGCGGCGACCGCCGCCGGACGCGTCGCGGTCTCGGCAACAGGAACATCCCACCAGGCCTGCGCCTCCGGCGCGCCCGGCACAGTGTCGGCCGTTTCGGTCTCGACATAGACACATGTGGGCCGGTTCGCGCCACGCGCCTCGGCCAGCGCCGCCCGCAGCTCACCGACCGTCGCGGCCCGGATCACCCGCATCCCGAGCGAGGCGGCGTTCGCGGCCAGATCCACCGGCAGCGGCGCCCCCGTGTACGTACCGTCCCCGGCCCGGAAGCGGTACGCCGTCCCGAACCGCTCACCGCCGGTCGCCTCGGACAGCCCGCCGATCGACGCGTACCCGTGGTTCTGGATCAGCACGATCGTGAAGTTGATGCCCTCCTGCACCGCGGTGACGATCTCGGTGGGATTCATCAGATACGTACCGTCGCCGACCAGCGCCCACACCGGACGGTCCGGCGCGGCCAGCCGCACCCCGATCGCCGCCGGGATCTCGTAGCCCATGCAGGAGTACCCGTACTCCAGGTGGTACTGCCGGCGGGACCGGGCCCGCCACAGCTTGTGCAGATCACCGGGGAGCGACCCGGCCGCGTTGATCACGATGTCGGAGTCGTCCACCAGCGCGTCCAGCGCCCCCAGCACCTGCGTCTGGGACGGCCGCGCCGACGCGTCCGCGGCACCGTACGCCGCGTCCACCCGCCGCTCCCACTCCTCCTTCGCCGCCCCGTACGCCGCCTCGTACTCCTTCGCCACCCGGTGCCCGGCCAGCGCGCCCGTCAGCGCCGCGAGGCCCGCCCGGGCATCGGCGACCAGCGACAGCGCGCCCAGCTTGTGCGCGTCGAAGGCGGCGATGTTGAGGTTGACGAACCGCACCCCCGGGTCCGCGAACAGCGTCGCCGACGCGGTGGTGAAGTCCGTGTAGCGGGTGCCCACGCCGATCACCAGATCCGCCTCACGGGCCAGCGTGTCCGCCGTCGCCGTACCGGTGTGCCCGATCCCGCCCACGTCACACGGGTGGTCATGGCGCAGCGAGCCCTTCCCGGCCTGGGTCGACGCCACCGGGATCCCCGTCGCGTCGGCGAACTCCCGCAGCGCCTCCTCCGCCTCCGAGTGGTGCACCCCGCCACCGGCGATCACCAACGGCCGGCGGGCCCCGCGGACCGCCCACACCGCCTCCGCCAGCGCGGCGGCGTCCGGGGCCGGCCGGGGCACCCGCCACACCCGGTCGGCGAAGAACTCCTCCGGCCAGTCGTACGCCTCCGCCTGCACGTCCTGCGGCAGCGCCAGCGTGACCGCCCCGGTGTCCACCGGGTCGGCCAGCACCCGCATCGCCTGCATCGCCGCCGGGATCAGCGCCTCCGGCCGGGTCACCCGGTCGAAATACCGCGACACCGGACGCAGCGCGTCGTTGACCGACACATCACCGGCGTGCGGCACCTCCAGCTGCTGCAGCACCGGCTCCGCGGGCCGGGTGGCGAAGGTGTCACCCGGCAGCAGCAGCACCGGCAGACGGTTGACGGTGGCCAGCGCCGCGCCCGTGACCAGGTTCGTCGCGCCCGGGCCGATGGACGTGGTGACGGCGTGCGCGGACAGCCGGTCGCACTGCCGGGCGTAGCCGACCGCGGCATGCACCATCGCCTGCTCGTTGCGGCCCTGCAGATACGGCAGCGCCGTACCGGACTCCAGCAGCGCCTGGCCGATACCGGCGACGTTGCCGTGGCCGAAGATGCCCCAGCAGGCGCCGATCAGCCGCTGCCGCCGGCCGTCCCGCTCGGTGTACTGGTGGGCGAGGAACTCGACCAGGGCCTGCGCGACGGTCAGGCGGCGGGTCGTCGGGGCGGCGTTCATCAGACGTCTCCTACGGGCGCGTCGTAGAGCGGAAGGCGGGGGTCGACGGGCTGGTCGGGCCAGGTGTCACGGATCCAGCCGTGCTCGGGGTGGTCGCAGATCAGCCACTCCCGCTCCTCCCCCGGGCCGGCCATGACGTTGAGGTAGTACATGGCGTGGCCGGGCGTCGCGATCGACGGCCCGTGCCAGCCGTCCGGGATCAGCACCGCGTCGCCGCCCCGCACCTCGGCGAGCACGTCCGTGCCGCGGCCGTTCCCGGACGGACTGACGCGCTGGTAACCGACGCCCTCCGTGCCGCGCGCGGACGCGATCTCGAAGTAGTAGATCTCCTCCAGCTCGGACTCCACGCCCGGGCGGCACTCGTCGTGCTTGTGCGGCGGGTAGGAGGACCAGTTGCCGCCCGGGGTGAGCACCTCCACCGCGATCAGCCGGTCGCACGCGAACGTGCCGGCCGCGGCGAAGTTGTTCACCTGCCGCGAGCAGTTCCCGCGGCCGCGCAGCTCCACCGGCACGTCGGAGGCGGCGCCGTAACGGGCCGGCAGCGCCAGCTCACACCGGGCGCCGGTCAGCGCGAACCGGCCACCGGCCTCGCTGGCGATGCCCACGTGCGCGTCCCGCGGCACGTACGCGAAGTCCGTGACCCCGCTGAACACGTCGTCCCGGCCGAGCAGTTCGAACTCCTCGCCGCTGTCCACCACGACCGTGCACCCGCCGGACAACGGCAGCACGATCCACTCGCTGTCCCCGGTGTCGAACGCGTGGTGCCCCCCGGGCGCCAGCTCCAGGACCCGCAACGAGGAATACCCCCAGCCGGCCCGCTCCGGGTCGATGTCCACGGCGTACGGACCGCGGGCGGCTCCGCCGGCTTTGAGGTGGAGATCGGCCGGCGGGCGGGGCGCTGCCCCGGGAGGGGCCCCGGGCCCGGTGAGGAACCCTGCCTCGGGGTGGGGCCTGCCGTCGGGGCCGGTCCCGGCCTCGGGGTGGGGCCTGCCCTTCGGGGGGAATTCAGCAGTCATGTCTCAAGTCTCCTGCGGATATCGCGGCGTTTACAGCAGGCCGACGGCGGTGTCCACGGCGGCCGCGACATCGCCGTCGGCCGGATAGAGCAGCGACCGCCCGACGACCAGGCCCTGCACCGTCGGCAGCCGCAGCGCCTTGGCCCACTTCTCGTACGCGGCCTCCTGCTCCCGGACGGTCGAGCCGACGTCGCCGCCGAGCAGCACCGCCGGCAGCGTGGTGGTCTCACAGACCCGCGCCATCGCCTCCGGGTCGTCGGTGACCGGCAGCTTCAGCCAGGTGTACGCGGAGGTGCCGCCGAGGCCGGAGGCGATGGCGACGGAGCGGATGACCGCCTCCGGGCGGAGGTCGTTGCGGACCCGGCCGTCTATTCGGGACGACAGGAACGGCTCGACGAAGACGGGCAGTTCCCGCTCGGCCATCGCGTCGATGGCGCGGGCGGTGGCCTCCATCGTGGTCAGCGACCCGGGATCGTCGTAGTCGATGCGGAGCAGCAGCTTCCCGGCGTCGAACCGGAGCCGGGCCAGGTCCTGCGGCCGGTGCCCGGTGAACCGGTCGTCCATCTCGAACGACGCGCCGGCGATCCCGCCGCGGTTCATCGAGCCCATCACCACCTTGCCCTCCAGGGCACCGAGCAGCAGCAGGTCCTCCAGGATGTCGGCGGTGGCCAGCACCCCGTCCACCCCCGGCCGCGACAGCGCGAGCACCAGACGTTCGAGCAGGTCCAGGCGGTTGGCCATGGCGAGCCGCCGATCACCCACGGCGAGCGCACCGCGGGCCGGGTGGTCGGCGGCCACGATCATCAGCCGCCCGCTGTCGCCGATGAGCGGTCGACGGGTACGCCGGGCGGCGGCCTCCGCGACCGCTCCGGGCTGCCGCGCCCGCAACGTCGCGAGATCACTGATCCGAGGGGACAAGGGTCAACTCACCTTCTGGGGGCGGGGCGGGGAGGGACGGCGGGGCGGGGAGGCGCAGCGGTGGCAGGGAGAACGGCGGGGAGTCACCCCCGGTTCACCGGGCCGGCGAGGAACTCACCGGGCGGCGAGGAACTCCTCGACCTCCTCCCGCGTGGGCATCGCGGAGGAGCAGGCGAGCCGGGTGGCGACGATCGCCCCGGCCGCGTTCGCGTACCGCATCATCGGCTCCAGCTCCCAGCCGGAGAGCAGGCCGTGGCACAGCGCCCCGCCGAACGCGTCCCCGGCGCCGAGCCCGTTGACGACCTCGACGGGGGTGGGCGGCACCTCGGCGACCCGGCCGTCCCGGTGCACGGCCAGCACCCCCTTGGGCCCCTGTTTGACGACGGCCAGCTCGACGCCCATGTCCAGCAGCGCCTGCGCACACGCCTTGGGGTCGCGCAGCCCGGTGGCGACCTCGGCCTCGTCCACGTTTCCGACCGCTACGGTGGCGTGCCGCAGGGCGGCCTCGTAATACGGCCGGGCGGTGGCCCGCGCCGCGGCGCCGGTCGCCCCGCCGTCCCCGGAGGCGCCCCCCTCGCCGCCCCAGAACATCGGCCGCCAGTCGAGGTCGAAGACGGTCGGCCCGGACTTGGCGCGGGCCTCCAGCGCGGCCAGGGTGGCACTGCGGCTCGGCTCCTCGCACAGCCCCGTTCCGGTGACCCAGAAGATCCGCGCGGCCGCGATCGCCTCCCGGTCGAGCTCCTCCGGACGGATGTCGAGGTCGGGGGCCTTGGGACGCCGGTAGAAATACAGCGGGAAGTCGTCCGGCGGGAAGATCTCGCAGAAGGTCACCGGCGTCGGGTGGGCCGCGACCGGTGTCACCCACCGGTCGTCCACCCCGAACCCGCGCAGGGCCTGATGCAGGAAGTCCCCGAACGGGTCCCTGCCGGTCCGGCTGATGACCGCGCTCCGCCGCCCGAGCCGGGCGGCCGCCACCGCGACGTTCGCGGCCGAGCCCCCCAGGAACTTCCCGAAGGTCTCCACCTGCGCCAACGACACACCGGTCTGCAGCGGGTAGAGGTCCACCCCGATCCGGCCCATCGTGATCAGGTCGTACGACTCGGTCATACACGCCCCTTCGGCTCAGCGCGCCACATCCTGCTTCTCACGCAAAAGGATTCGCTTCGCTCAGCGGGTTTGCGCTCAGCGGGACCGGGGGTTCCGCCCTCCCGTCCGAGGAAAGGTCTAACGGTGACCCTCAGACCCTGTCAACAGTTTGTCCTTACATTCTGACGTCAAAGCGAAACCCCGGCCCGGCCACCCACCCCCACCCGGCACCCTCATCCGGCCCACAAGTCCTTACGTCCTTATGTCAGGACGAAGTCTTGACACTCCCCGGGGCGGCAGAGAGGCTGTGCCCCACAACCCCACCCCGCGCCTTCCCGGTCACCGCCGACCGGCGAGAGGAGAGCCGCAGCATGCCCGCACGCCATGCCGCCCCGCCCGTCCTGGACCGTCTCCGCGTCGGTTCGGCCCCCGACTCGTGGGGAGTCTGGTTCCCCGACGACGACCAGCAAGTGCCCTGGCAGCGCTTCCTCGACGAGGTCGCCCGGGCCGGCTACGAGTGGATCGAACTCGGCCCGTACGGCTACCTGCCCACCGATCCCGCCGTGCTCCACGACGAGGTCGCCCGCCGCGACCTCAAGGTCTCGGCCGGCACGATCTTCACTTCCCTGCACCACGGCCCGTCCGTATGGGACAAGACCTGGGCCCACGTCTCCGAGGTCGCCACCCTCACCCAAGCCATGGGCGCCCGGCACCTCGTCGTCATCCCGTCCTTCTGGCGGGACGACAAGACCGCCGAGGAGCTCGAACCCCGCGAGCTGACCGTCGAGCAGTGGAAGCACCTCACGACGGGCATGGAGCGCCTGGGCAAGCGGGTGCGTGACGAGTTCGGGCTCGACATCGTCGTCCACCCGCACGCCGACACCCACATCGACACCGAGGAGCACGTCGAGCGCTTCCTCCACGTCACCGACTCCGACCTGGTCAACCTGTGCCTGGACACCGGCCACTACGCCTACTGCGGCGGCGACAGCGTCAAGCTGATCCGCACCTACGGCGAACGGATCGGATACCTGCACCTCAAGCAGGTCGACCCGGACATCCTCAGCGACGTCGTCGCCAAGGGCACGCCGTTCGGCCCGGCCGTCCAGCAGGGCGTGATGTGCGAACCGCCGCTCGGCGTGCCCGCGCTGCCGCCCGTCCTGGAAGCCGCGCAGGAACTGAACGTCGACCTCTTCGCCATCGTCGAGCAGGACATGTACCCCTGCCCGCCCGACCGCCCGTTCCCCATCGCCGAACGCACCCGCCGCTTCCTGCGCTCCTGCGGCGCCTGAGCCAGGGTGTGAGGAGTGCAGGACGACATGGAGGACGGCATGGAGCACAGCAGCGGCACGGAGGACGGTATGAGTGAGCGCAGTGGCGCGGGTTCCCGCGGGACGCTCGGGGTGGCGGTCATCGGTACCGGGCGGATGGGGGCGGACCATGTGCGGCGGATCGATGAGGTGATCAGCGGGGCCCGGGTGGCGGCGGTGGTGGACATCGACGCGGCGCGGGTGAAGCGTCTGGCGGACGGCATCGAGGGGTGCACCCCGTACACCGATCCCGCGGCCGCCATGGACGACCCGGCCGTCGATGCGGTGCTGATCGCCTCGCCCGGTCCCGCGCACGAGGCGGCGCTGCTGGAGGCGTTCGCGCGCGATCTGCCCGTGCTGTGCGAGAAGCCGCTGACGCCGGACGCCGCGTCCGCGCTGCGCGTGCTGGAGGCCGAGCAGGCGCTGGGCCACCGCCGCGTGCAGGTGGGCTTCATGCGTCGTTACGACGCGGATTACCGGAGCCTCAAGTCCCTTCTCTCGCAAGGGACTTACGGTCGCCCGTTGATGTTGCACAACCGGCACCGGAACGCGGACACACCGCCGGGCTTCACCAACGCGATGATGATCAACGACTCGGTGGTGCACGAGATCGACGTGACGCGCTGGCTGCTGGACGACGAGATCACCGCCGTACGCGTGCTGCGCCCCGCCCCCACCGGGAACGCGCCCGAGGGGCTCAGCGACCCGCAGCTGGTCCTCTTCGAGACCGCCGGCGGCCAGGTCGTGGACACCGAGATCTTCGTCAACTGCGGTTTCGGCTACCAGGTCAGCTGCGAGGCGGTCTGCGAGGGCGGCACCGCCCGGATCGGTGACGACCGCGGCGTCTTCAGCAACACCGCCGGCCGGTGGGGCGGCGCCATTCCGCCCGGTTTCGTGGAGCGCTTCGAGGACGCGTACGACCGGCAGGTGCAGCTCTGGGTGAACGCGACCCGCCGCGGCGAGGTCGAGGGCCCCAGTTGCTGGGACGGCTATGCCGCGGCCGCGGTGTGCGAGGCCGGTGTGCGTGCCCAGGCCACCGGTGAGCGCGTCACGGTGGAGCTGGTCGAGCGCCCGGCGATGTATCGCTGAGCCGGCGGCCGTAGCCGTACCCGTACCCGCCGCGCCCGCCCCCGCGTGCCCGTACCCGCCGCGCCCGCCCCCGCGTACCCGTACCCGCCGTACCCGTACCCGCACCGAAAGGCCCCCGTTCTCATGGATGTCGCGCCCGCGTATGTCGCGCGTGCCGTTGCCGTTGCCGTTCCGCTCTCGCTCATAGCACCCGCTGAGGGGGCGGATGCGGTCCCCGTCGCCGGTGCCGTGGCACGGCCGGGCCCCACGGCGCGGCGGGGCTGACGATGGGCGCCGTGACCAGCCAGGTGGCGCCCGCCGGTCAGCGTCCTGCCGCACCGGACCGGAACGCCAAACGCTTCATCGTCGGCATCGCTGCCATCGCCGCCCTCGGTGGCGCCCTGTTCGGCTACGACACCGGGGTGATCTCCGGCGCGCTGCCCTTCATGGAGAGCCACTTCGGCCTGACGTCGCTGGGTGAGGGCGTCATCACCAGTGCCCTGCTGATCGGCGCCGCGTTCGGTTCGCTGATCGGCGGGCGGATGTCCGATGCGCTGGGCCGGCGCGATGCGCTGCTGTGGGCCGGTGCCGTGTTCATCGGGGGTGCGGTGGCCGTCGCGCTCTCCCCCACCGTGCCGTTCATGACGGTGGCGCGGTTCGTGCTCGGGCTGGCCGTCGGCAGCGCCTCCGTGATCACCCCGCTGTATCTGTCCGAGATCGCGCCCCCGCACATCCGGGGCCGGCTGGTCTCGTTCAACTCCCTCATGATCGTCAGCGGGCAGTTGCTCGCGTATCTCCTCAACGCGGTCCTGGCGCAGTGGGCGGCCTGGCGCTGGATGCTGGGGCTCGCCGCGCTGCCCGCGGTGGCGCTGTTCGCCGGGCTGTTCTTCCTGCCCGACACCCCGCGCTGGTACATCAGCAGGGGGCGGCGGGAGGACGCGGCACGGGTGCTCGGCCGTACGCTGCCGGCCGCCGACGTACCCGCCGAGCTGGCCCGGATCGACCACGCCCGCAGCCTGGAGGCGGACGCCCGGCGCGGCGCCTGGCGGGAGCTGCGCACGCCGTGGGTGCGGCGGCTGCTGCTGGTCGGCATCGGGCTGGCGGCGGTGCAGCAGATCACCGGCGTCAACGCGGTGGTGTACTTCGCGCCCAAGATCCTCGCGTCGACCGGTCTGGGCACCGGCGCCGCCATCACCGCCACGATCGCCGTCGGGGCGGTCTCCGTAGTGGCCACGGCGATCGGGATGTCGCTGATCGACCGGGTCGGCCGGCGTCCCCTGCTGCTCTGCGGGCTGGCGGGGATGACGGTGGCGCTCGCGCTGCTGGGGGCGGCCTTCCACCTCCCGCACTCGCCGGCCGTCAGCGTGCTGGTGCTGGGCCTGATGGTGCTGTACATGGCGTTCATGCAGGCCACGCTGAACACCGGGGTGTGGTTGCTGCTCGCCGAGATGTTCCCGCTCAGGGTGCGCGGACTGGCCATGGGCGCCGCGGTGTTCGTGATGTGGATGGTCAACTTCGCGGTGGCGCTGGTCTTCCCGGTGCTGCTGGACGCGGTCGGCGCGAGCAGCACGTTCTGGTTCTTCGCGGCGATGTGCGTGCTGTCCTGGGTCTTCTGCCGGCGTTACGCACCGGAGACGAAGGGGCTGGCCCTGGAGGACCTGGAGCACGAGCTGCGCAGGGCGGCGGGCGAGCAGGCATAAGTCTCCGTGGGGGGCACGGGTCCCGTGAGGGCCACGGTCCCCGTGGGGACCGGTATCTCCCTCCCGTCACAGGCGTACGGCGTGCGTCACGGCTGTCACAGTTCGCCGGGCCTTCGGTCACAACCGCTCGACAGCCCCTCGCCGGTGGTCACCGAGTGTCGTTGTCCGGGCACAGGCTCAGTGATCACCAGGCCGTGCGCGGCTCCGTCCGGCTCACCCCGGGCCGGCCCCGCGTGCGGCGCTCAGGAGGTGGCAGAGATGACCGACCGCAGGCTCTGGTCGTACAAGGAGATCGCGGCACACATCCAGGTGCAGCCGGACACCGTGCGCTCGTACCGCAAGCACGGGCTGCTGCCCGAACCGGACCTGGTGGAGGGCGGGAAACCGTACTGGTTCGCGGACACGGTCAGAACGTGGGTGGCGCAGCGGCCGGGCCGGGGCGGCCGGTAGTGACGCCACCCGAAGCGGTACGGGTGTGACGCCCGGCCGCGTGGCTACGATCGAGGTATGGCCCAGACACCCCAGGCCGCCTCCGTGCCGGACCGGGCCGCCGCCGCGCCCGCGCGGGTCGCGGTGATCGGGGCCGGTGCGATCGGCGGGTACGTCGCCGCCCTCGCCCGGTGGGCGGGTCTGGACGTCACGCTGTGCGTCCGCAGTCCGTTGCGGGACCTCGCCGTCGAGAGCGGCGGCGAGGTCCGCGCCGCCGCGGTGCGGATCGTCACCGATCCGGCGCGGGTGACACCGGTCGACTGGGTGCTGCTGACCACCAAGGCGCAGGACACCGCGAGTGCCGAGGGCTGGCTGCGGCGGCTGTGCGGCCCCGAGACCGTCGTCGCGGTGCTGCAGAACGGCATCGACCAGGAGGAGCGGGTGGTGCCGCTCGTTCCTCGTGGGACCGCGGTCCTGCCGACCGTGGTCTACATCTCCGCCGAGCGCATCGCGCCCGGCCGGGTCCGCCACCACGTCGCCAGTGAACTGCACGTTCCCGAGGGCCCGTTGGCGGACCGGTTCGCCGCGCTGCTGGCCGGTACGGGGCTGCGGGTGCATCCGGTGCCGGACTTCACCACGGCCGTCTGGCGCAAGCTGTTCACGAACCTCGCGGCGAACCCCCTCACGGCGCTGCTCCAGCAGCGGATCGGCGTCTTCGCGGATCCGGAGATGGCGGCGCTCAGCCGCGATCTGCTGCGGGAGGCGGCGGCGGTGGCCCGCGCGGAGGGGGCGGACATCGGTGAGGCGGACATCGCGCGGACGCTGGAGCTGTACGCGCACGCGCCTCCGGACGGTGGTTCGTCGATGCTGTACGACCGGCTCGCGGGCCGTCCGCTGGAGCACGAGTACCTCACCGGCGCGGTGGTGCGGGCGGCCGAACGGCACGGCATCGAGACGCCGTTGAACCGGATGCTGCTGGTGCTGCTGCGGGCGGTGGACCGCGACCTGCGGGCGGGGCGGCAGGAGTAGCCGGACGCCGGCGGGCGTGTCGCGCCGTGGGAATCCGGGTGCCTACGCGGCTCCGGGCGGCGGCGCCGTGGACCCTCTGATCTCCAGTTCCGGGGCGACGAGTTGGTGACCGGCCGGGGCGCCCTTGCCCGCCATGCGGTCGAGGAGGCAGCGGGCGGCCCGCCGGCCGACGTCGTGGCTGGCGTTGTTGACCGAGGTCAGCCAGAGGTGGCGGATACGGGCGAGGTAGGTGTTGTCGTAGCCGACGAGGGAGAGGTCGACGGGCACGGTCAGCCCGAGTTCCTGGGCCGCGGAGAGCGCACCGACGCAGGAGATGTCGTTGAACGCGAAGACGGCGGTGGGGCGTTCGGTGCGGCGCGCGGGGTTGAGGAGCCGTACGGCGGCGCGGTAGCCGCCCTCCTCCGTGCCGTCGGCGCTCTCCACCACGGCGGCGGTGTGCAGGCCGTGGGCGCGTACGGCGGCCTCGAATCCGCGGCGGCGCAGGGTCCCGACCACGCCGCGGCCGGCGATGTGGGCGATCCGCCGGTGGCCGAGGGAGATCAGGTGCTCGGTGGCGAGCCGGGCGCCGCGTTCGTCGTCGTTGGCGACGATGTCGACGTGCGGGAGCCGGGGTTCGTGGTTGCCCGCGATGACGGTGGGCAGCCGCTCGGCGACCTCGGCGAGGCCGTCGGTGTCCGGGAGGGTGCCGACGACGACGAGGCCGTCGACCCGCAGTTCCTGGAAGGTGCGGGCGACGTCCTGGCCGGTGCGCCGGTCGAGCCGGCCGTCGGCCATCAGCATGCGCAGGCCGTGGGCGTGCAGGACCGAGTTCAGGCCGTCCAGGAGGTCGACGAACCAGGGGTTGCGCAGGTCGTTCAGGAGCACGCCGACGGTGTGGGTGCGGCGGGCGACGAGGCTGCGGGCGGCGGCGTTGGGCCGGTAGCCGAGCTCGTCGATGGCGTCCTGGACGGCCCGCCGCTTGGCGTCGCTGACCCGCGGTGAGCCCTGCAGGACGAGCGAGACCAGGGATTTGGAGACGCCGGCGCGTTCGGCGACGCCGCGGATCGTCGGGGGCCGGCCGGCGGCCGCCCGCGGGTCGTCACCGCGCTCGTTGGACCGTTCCATGGACCGGGATCCTGCCATCGCCGCAGGTGGCCGTCAACGTCCGGACGGTCGGCCCCCCTTCGACCTCCCCGACGAGGGCCATCCGGCCTGCGCGGAGGGTTGACATGCGGACATCAGGACATGCAGGGTGCGCGGAACGACCACCGTTGGACCGTTCCAACACGTGTCCGACCACGGCCGTCACCGCCACCTCCTGGAAGGACCGAGAAGTGAAGATCGGCCTCATCGGCACCGGGCGCATCGGCGCGTTCCACGCCAAGACCCTTCAGCAGGTTCCCGGCGTCACCGACCTGGTGGTCGCCGATGCCGACCCGGCGCGGGCCGCGTCGCTGGCGAAGACGCTGGGCGTGCGCGCGGCCGCGGACATCCCGGAGCTGTACGCGGACGGCCTGGACGGGGTGGTGATCACCGCCGCGACCAGTGCGCACGCCGCCCTGATCCATCAGGCGCTGGACGCCGGCGTGCCGGTCTTCTGCGAGAAGCCGGTCGCCCTGGACGTGGCGGGCACCATCGGCGTCGTGGAGCGGGCCCGGGCGGGCTCGGTGCCGGTCCAGATCGGCTTCCAGCGGCGCTTCGACGCGGGCTACCGGGCCGCCCGTGAGGCGCTGCGCTCGGGCGAGCTGGGCTGGCTGCACACGCTGCGCGCCTGCACCAGCGACCAGAGCCCGCCGCCGGCCGGGTACATCCCCACCTCGGGCGGGCTGTTCCGGGACTGTTCCATCCACGACTTCGACGTGCTGCGCTGGCTCACCGGCCGCGAGGTGGTCTCGGTCTACGCGCAGGGCGCCAACCGCGGTGCGTCCTTCTTCGCCGACGGCGACGACGTCGACACCTGTGCGGCGCTGCTGCGGTTCGACGACGACACCCTGGCGACGGTCACCGCGACCCGCTACAACGGCGCGGGGCACGACGTCCGCCTGGAGGTGTGCGGCTCGCGGGGCGCCCGGATCGTGGGGCTCGACGACCGCGCGCCGCTGCCGTCCGCGGAGCCGCGGCTGTCGTGGCGGCGGGCGGCCGCCCCGTACGCGACGTTCATGGAGCGCTTCCACGATGCGTACGTGACCGAGCTGGGGGTCTTCGCCGAGGTGGCCGCGGGCCGGGCGGCGAACCCGTGCCCGCCCGCGGACGCGCTGGAGGCGCTGTACGTGGCCGAGGCGTGCGAGCGGTCCCGGCGGTCCGGTGCGCCGGTGGCGCTCGCCGAGGTCCGCGCTACGGCCGGTCCGGCAGCCCCGAGCGGTCGGGCGGACGCGGGCACGGCGGGCCGGGAGCGGTAGCCGCGCGGCGGGCCGCCCGGCGGCGGGAGGCCCACTGGAGGACGCTGGCGACGGCGGCGACCGCGCAGGAGACGCCCAGGCCGAGGGCGGCGGCGTACAGCGGGCGACCGGCGGTGGCGCTGCCGAGGTAGCCGAGGCCGACCGAGTACGCCGCCCAGGACGCCTCGGCGATGCCGGCGCCGAGGAGGTACTTGTGCAGCGGGTAGCGCAGGACGCCGGAGGCCAGCGCGCCGGCGACCCGGCCGCTGGGGAGGAACCGTACGGCGATCACGAACGGGACGCCGTAGCGCTCGATGCGCAGGGAGGTCCAGTCCAGGAGTGCGCGGCGGCGCGGGTTGCGGCGCATCCAGTCCCGTACGGGCGCGCCGAAGCGGCGGGCGGCGAGGAACATCAGCAGGTCCCCGGTCAGGGCGCTGCCCGCCACGGTGAGCAGGACGAGGGGGAGGAAGAGCGTGCCCCGGGAGGCGAGGACGCCGGCGGAGACGAGCAGGGCGGAGTTGGGGACGAACGGCGGCAGGGTGGTGAGCGCCAGCAGGGCGTAGAAGGCGAGTACGGCCATGCGCCGCCTCCTCGGATCGGCTCCGAGTCCGTATCCCAAGGCTGACGCGCGACGGGGTACCCGGCAACGCGGCGGGCGTGCCCCCGCCGGAAACCGGCGTGCCCTCACTTGGATATATACCCCCTAGGGGTATAGGGTGACCAAGGTCGGTCGAAGCTCGGACAGAAGCTCGGCATCTGCATCACGAGGAGAACCCATGACTGAGAACAGCTCCTGCTGCACCCCGGAAGGCTCCTGCCACTCCGGCGCCACCGACGTCCAGGCCGGCGCGGTCACCACGACGTACCAGGTCACCGGCATGACCTGTGGCCACTGCGAGGGGGCGGTGTCGTCGGAGATCTCGGAGATCCCGGGCGTGAGCGCGGTGCAGGCGGTCGCGGCCACCGGGCTCGTGACGGTCACCTCGAAGGCACCTCTGGACGAGGAGGCGGTGCGGGCGGCCGTCGACGAGGCGGGTTACGAGCTGGTGGGCCGGGCGGCCTGATTCCGGTTCGCCGGCCCGCGGGTGCGGGCGCGGGTCGCCACCCTCGGGGGTTGTGGCCCGCGCCGGCGCGCGCAACCATTCAAACCTTCACATAATCCCTACAGTCGACACAATGTCCACACTCCGGGACACACCACCCATACCCCAGGGCCCCGATCTCCAGATCGAGGGCCTTGACCGCATTCGCCCCCATATGGCAAGAGACCCAGATCACACTCATCTGAACGTAACCATTGAGGGGGGTCGTGAGTCTAACCGGGCAGTGCAGGCACCCCGGCGGGGCTTGCACTGCACCAGCCGTGTCGGTCTTGGGGGACCGTGCCACGGCTACGCGTGGCCGGGGCGACGTGCCCGGGGAGCTTTGAGCGGCCCTCCCGATGTGCGCGTCCCGGCGGAGCGCGGTGCAACCCGGAACGCCCGGACGGATCCCGTGGGGGGAATCCAACCGGGACAAGGGAAGCGCCCCGCACTCTGGACCCGTGGGGGGATCCGGAGGCGGGGCGCTTCCTGCTTTTTTGTGGCTCACTTCCCGGCGTGCTGCCCGAGAGAGTGAGCCCAGGGTGTCAGCGCTGCTCGACCGGGACGAAGTCGCGCTCGACGATGCCGGTGTAGATCTGGCGCGGGCGGCCGATGCGGGAGCCCGGCTCCTTGATCATCTCGTGCCACTGGGCGATCCAGCCGGGGAGCCGGCCGAGCGCGAAGAGCACCGTGAACATCTCGGTCGGGAAGCCCATGGCCCGGTAGATCAGACCGGTGTAGAAGTCGACGTTGGGGTAGAGCTTGCGCGAGACGAAGTAGTCGTCGGAGAGCGCGTGCTCCTCCAGCTTGAGGGCGATGTCCAGCAGCTCGTCGGACTTGCCGAGCGCGGAGAGGACGTCGTGCGCCGCCGCCTTGATGATCTTCGCCCGGGGGTCGAAGTTCTTGTAGACGCGGTGCCCGAAGCCCATGAGCTTCACGCCGTCTTCCTTGTTCTTCACCTTGCGGATGAAGGCGTCGACGTCGCCGCCGTCGCGCTGGATGCGCTCCAGCATCTCCAGCACGGACTGGTTGGCGCCGCCGTGCAGGGGGCCCCACAGGGCGTTGATGCCGGCGGAGATCGAGGCGAAGAGGTTCGCCTGCGAGGAGCCGACCAGGCGGACCGTGGAGGTCGAGCAGTTCTGCTCGTGGTCGGCGTGCAGGATCAGCAGCTTGTCCAGGGCGCTGACGACGACCGGGTCCAGCTCGAACTCGGCGGCGGGCACCGAGAAGGTCATCCGCAGGAAGTTCTCGACGTAGCCGAGGTCGTTGCTCGGGTAGACGACCGGGTGGCCGACCGACTTCTTGTAGGCGTAGGCCGCGATCGTCGGGAGCTTGGCCAGCAGCCGGATCGTGGAGATGTGGCGCTGCTGCTCGTCGAACGGGTTGTGGCTGTCCTGGTAGAAGGTCGACAGCGCGCTGACCACCGAGGACAGCATGGCCATCGGGTGGGCGTCCCGGGGGAAGCCGTCGTAGAAGCGCTTGACGTCCTCGTGGAGCAGGGTGTGGTAGGTGATGTCCTGCTTGAAGGCCGACAGCTGGTCGACGGTGGGCAGCTCACCGTTGATGAGGAGGTACGCGGTCTCGACGAACGTGCTGCGCTCCGCGAGCTGCTCGATCGGATACCCGCGGTAACGAAGAATTCCCTGCTCACCATCGAGATAGGTGATCGCGGATTTGTATGCCGCGGTGTTGCCGTAACCGGAATCCAGGGTCACCAGACCGGTCTCGGCGCGCAGCTTCGAGATATCGAAGCCCTTGTCGCCGACAGTGCTGTCGACGACCGGGTAGCTGTATTCGCCGTCCCCGTAACGCAGTACTACAGAGTTGTCGCTCACGTCATCCCTCACCGACGTTGTGCCTCTTCTTCGAGGTGCCCTGACTGCCTATACCTTCCCCCATTTGGACCTTGGATGTGCACTCGGGGTCGGCCATAGGGCCTCATTACGGCACTCAGTGCCGCGCCAGTGTCCCATCCTGCTCCCGTTCGCCCCGATTGGGAAAGAGGAGTGACATCACATCGCCCCGGCGAGCCGGTGAGCCAGCGCCGTACCCCGCCGACCGGCGGAAACCGTGCGTACGGCCTGCCCGAGGGCCTTCCGGGAGCCGACCAGCACCACCAAACGCTTTGCCCGGGTGACGGCGGTATACAGCAAATTGCGCTGCAGCATCATCCAGGCGCTGGTGGTGACCGGAATCACCACCGCTGGATACTCACTACCCTGCGAGCGATGGATCGTCACGGCATAGGCGTGCGCGAGTTCGTCGAGTTCGTCGAAGTCGTACGGGACCTCCTCGTCCTCGTCCGTGCGGACCGTCAGCCGCTGCTCGACCTCGTCCAGGGCGGTGACCACGCCCACCGTGCCGTTGAAGACGCCGTTGCTGCCCTTTTCGTAGTTGTTCCTGACCTGGGTGACCTTGTCGCCCACCCGGAAGACCCGGCCGCCGAAGCGCCGCTCGGGCAGGTCGGGGCGGGCGGGGGTGATGGCCTGCTGGAGCAGACCGTTCAGCGCGCCCGCTCCGGCCGGGCCGCGGTGCATCGGGGTCAGCACCTGGACGTCCCGGCGCGGGTCGAGACCGAACTTCGCCGGGATGCGGCGGGCCGCGACGTCCACGGCGAGCCGCCCGGCCTCCTCATTGTCCTCCTCCGCGAAGAGGAAGAAGTCGGTCAGGCCGGTGGTCAGCGGCGGGACGCCGGAATTGATGCGGTGGGCGTTGGTGACCACACCGGACTGCTGGGCCTGCCGGAAGATCCGGGTCAGCCGGACGGCCGGCACGGGGCCGGAGGGGACCAGCAGGTCCCGCAGCACCTCGCCGGCCCCGACGGACGGCAGCTGGTCGACATCGCCCACCAGCAGCAGATGGGCGCCCGGCGGGACCGCCTTGACGAGCTTGTTGGCCAGCAGCAGGTCCAGCATGGACGCCTCGTCGACGACCACCAGATCGGCGTCCAGCGGCCGGTCCGCGTCGTAGGCGGCGTCCCCGCCGGGCTTGAGCTCCAGGAGGCGGTGGACCGTGGAGGCCTCGGCTCCGGTCAGCTCCGACAGCCGCTTCGCGGCCCGGCCCGTGGGCGCGGCCAGCACGACCGTGGCCTTCTTGGCACGGGCCAGCTCGACGACGGAGCGGACCGTGAAGGACTTGCCGCAGCCCGGGCCGCCGGTGAGCACCGCGACCTTCTGCGTCAGCGCCAGCCGCACCGCCTCCTGCTGCTCGGGCGCCAGCTCGGCGCCCGTACGGCGGGCCAGCCAGGCCAGCGCCTTGTCCCAGTCGACGTCCCGGAACGCCGGCATCCGGTCGTCGTCGGTGCGCAGCAGCCGGGTCAGCCGCCCGGCGAGCGAGATCTCCGCGCGGTGGAACGGCACCAGATAGACGGCGGTGACCTCCGCGCCGTCCTCCCCGGCGGGCACCTTCTCGCGCACCACGCCCTCCGGCTCCGCGGCCAGCTCGCCCAGGCAGTCGATCACCAGGCCGGTGTCCACCTGGAGCAACTTGACCGCGTCGGCGATCAGTTGCTCCTCGGGCAGGAAGCAGTGCCCCTGGTCCGTGGACTGCGACAGGGCGTACTGCAGGCCCGCCTTGACCCGGTCCGGGCTGTCGTGCGGGATCCCGACGGCCTGGGCGATGCGGTCGGCGGTCAGGAAGCCGATGCCCCAGACGTCGGCGGCGAGCTTGTAGGGCTGGTTGCGGACGACGGAGATCGAGGCGTCGCCGTACTTCTTGTAGATCCGCACGGCGATGGACGTGGAGACCCCGACGCCCTGGAGGAAGACCATGACCTCCTTGATGGCCTTCTGCTCCTCCCAGGCCGCGCCGATCATCTTCGTGCGCTTGGGGCCCAGGCCCGGCACCTCGACGAGGCGCCCGGGGTCGGTCTCGATGACGTCGAGGGTGTCGGTGCCGAAGTGCTCGACGATGCGGTCGGCGATGCGCGGGCCGATGCCCTTGATCAGACCGGAGCCCAGATAGCGGCGGATGCCCTGGACGGTGGCGGGCAGGACCGTGGTGTAGTTGTCGCACAGGAACTGCTTGCCGTACTGGGGGTGCGAACCCCAACGGCCCTCCATGCGCAGCGACTCCCCCGGCTGCGCCCCCAGCAGCGCGCCCACGACGGTCAGCAGATCGCCCGAGCCCCGGCCGGTGTCGACCCGCGCGACGGTGTAGCCGTTCTCCTCGTTGGCGTACGTGATCCGCTCCAGGACCCCTTCCACCACGGCTGCGTTGACCATGCCCCGACGGTACCGCCGGGGTCCGACAACGCGGCCGGGACCTCGCCCTCGGCGCGCGGTCCGGACGTCGCGGCCCGGTGGTGCGGCGTCGGCGGGACCACCATCGAGGGGCCCGTCCCCCCAAGGTCGGGCCCCTCGATTCCCCCTCCCACACCGGCCCCGGATCCCCCCGGATCCCTCCCCCTCCTGGGCCAGCGACAGCTATGACTTCTCCGGACCGCGAACGGTTGCGCGCATCCGCAGAGTTATTTCCCCGTCACCCCTTGTACGAATTCCGTTCACCTGGCGCCGCCGGTCCGGACTCCGGCCGGGCGGCGACGTGGCGGCGGAAACGGTCCACGATCTCGGCCAGTGCCTCGGTGCCGTCGCGGGCCCACAGCGCCGGGTTGAAGATCTCCACCTCGATCGGCCCCCGGTAGCCGGCCGCCTCGACGCGCTCCCGGAACCAGCGCAGATCCACCACGCCGTCCCCCAACTGCCCGCGGCCCAGCAGGACACCCTCCGGGAGCGGGGTGACCCAGTCGGCCAGCTGGAAGGCGGCGATCCGGGCGGCCGCCCCGGCGCGGTCGATCTGCGCCCCGGCCGTGTCGTCCCACCACAGGTGGTAGGTGTCCACGACCACCCCGACCCGGTCCGCGGGGAACCGTTCGGCGAGGTCCAGCGCCTGGGCGAGCGTGGAGACCACGCACCGGTCCGCCGCGTACATCGGGTGCAGCGGTTCGATCGCCAGCCGTACGCCCCGTTCCACGGCGTACGGCGCCAACTCCCCCAGGGCGTCCGCGATCCGCTCCCGGGCGCCGGGCAGGTCCCGGCTGCCGGCCGGCAGCCCGCCCGAGACCAGCACCAGGGTGTCCGTCCCCAGGGCGGCGGCCTCGTCGACCGCCGCCCGGTTGTCGTCCAGGGCCGCCGCCCGTTCACCGGGGTCGAGCGCGGTGAGGAACCCGCCCCGGCACAGGCTGCTGACCCGCAACCCGGCCGCGCGGACGAGCCGGGCGGCCGCGGTCACGCCGTACGCCTGCACGGGCGCGCGCCACAGCCCGACGGCGGGGACGCCGGCCCGTACGCAGCCGTCGGCGAGTTCGGGCAGCGACCACTGCCGGAGGGTCTCCTGATTGAGGCTCAGGCGGGAGAGACCGGTGGACCCGGTGAGGTCGGTGAGATCAGTGGAGCCGGAGAGATCGGTGAGGTCGTCGGTCATGCGGGGGCTCCGCTCCGCTTCGCCGTGCCCGGGGCCGGGGCCGTGCCCGGGGCCGGGAAGGCGTCCTCGGCGCCGTAGACGGACAGCAGCCGGCGCATCCGGTGGGCGGCGAGGTCCGGGTCCGGGAACAGGCCGAGCGCCGCGGCGAGTTCGTGGGCGCGGCGCAGATGGGGCAGCGAGCGGGCCGACTGCAGGCCGCCGACCATGGTGAAGTGCGACTGGTGGCCTGCCAGCCAGGCCAGCAGGACGACACCGGTCTTGTAGTAGCGGGTGGGTTCCCGGAAGAGGTGGCGGGCCAACGCGACGGTGGGGTCCAGGAGTTCGCGGAAGGCGGCCGGGTCGCCGGTGTCGAGGAGGCGGACGGCCTGCGCCGCCAACGGGGCCAGCGGGTCGAAGACGCCGAGCAGGGCGTCGCTGAAGCCCTGGTCGTCGCCCGCGATCAGCTCGGGGTAGTGGAAGTCGTCGCCGGTGTAGCAGCGCACGCCCCGCGGCAGGCGGCGGCGCAGCGCGATCTCCCGCCGGGCGTCCAGCAGGGAGATCTTGACGCCGTCGACCTTGCCGGGGTGAGCGGCGATGAGCTCCAGGAAGGTGTCGGTGGCCGCGTCCAGGTCGGCCGATCCCCAGTAGCCCGCCAGCGCCGGGTCGAACATCGGGCCCAGCCAGTGCAGGACGACGGGTGCGGCGGCCTGGCGGAGGAGGTGGCCGTAGACGTCGAGGTAGTCCTCGGGGCCGCGGGCCGCGGCGGCGAGCGCCCGGGAGGCCATCAGGACGGCCTGTGCGCCGGCCCCCTCGACGACGGCGAGCTGCTCCTCGTAGGCGGCCCGGATCCCGGCGAGCGATCCGCCGGCGAGCTGGTCGGTGCCGGCGCCGCAGACCAGCCGGCCGCCGGCCGCGCGGGCCTCGGCGCCGGAGCGGCGGATGAGTTCGGCGGCGACGGCCCAGTCCAGTCCCATGCCGCGCTGTGCGGTGTCCATCGCCTCGGCCACGCCCAGGCCGTGCGACCAGAGGTGGTGGCGGAAGGCGAGGGTGGCGTCCCAGTCGAGGGCGGCCGGCCCGTCCGGGGTGGTGTCGGCGTACGGATCGGCGACGACGTGGGCGGCGGCGAAGACGGTGCGGGACCGCAACGGGGGACGGGCCTGGGGCACCGGGGCGGCCGCGGGCCCGGAGGTGGCGCTGCCGGGCGCCGGGGCGGTCACCGGCCCAGCTCCGGGACGTCCAGGCGGCGGCCCTCCGCCGACGACCGGGCGCCCAGTTCGGCCAGTTGGACGCCGCGGGCGCCGGCCGCCAGGTCCCAGCGCCAGGGCTCGTCGCGGACGACGTGCCGCAGGAAGAGCTCCCACTGCGCCTTGAAGCCGTTGTCGAAGTCGGCGTTGTCGGGGACCTCCTGCCACTGCGCGCGGAAGGGTTCGGCCGCCGGGAGGTCGGGGTTCCAGACGGGTTTGGGGGTGACGGAGCGGTGCTGCACCCGGCAGCCGCGCAGCCCGGCGACGGCCGAGCCCTCGGTGCCGTCCACCTGGAACTCCACGAGTTCGTCGCGGTGCACCCGGACCGCCCAGGAGGAGTTGATCTGCGCGACGACGCCGTCGGCCAGCTGGAACACGGCGTAGGCGGCGTCGTCGGCGGTGGCGTCGTACGGCGTGCCGGACTCGTCCCAGCGGCGCGGGAGGTGGGTGGTCAGCTGCGCCTGGACGGTCCGGACCGGGCCGAACAGCTCGTGCAGGACGTACTCCCAGTGCGGGAACATGTCGGCCGCGATGCCGCCGCCGTCCTCGGCCCGGTAGTTCCAGGAGGGGCGCTGGGCCTGCTGCCAGTCGCCCTCGAAGACCCAGTAGCCGAACTCGCCGCGTACGGACAGGATCCGTCCGAAGAAGCCGCCCTCGACGAGGCGGCGGAGTTTGCGCAGGCCGGGGAGGAAGAGCTTGTCCTGGACGACGCCGTTCTTGACGCCGGCCTCCTGGGCGAGCCGGGCGAGTTCGAGGGCGCCGGCGAGGCTGCTCGCGGTGGGCTTCTCGACGTAGAGGTGCTTGCCGGCAGCAATCGCTTTCTTCACGGCCTCCTCGCGGGCGGCGGTGACCTGGGCGTCGAAGTAGATCTCGATGGTGTCGTCGGCCAGCACGGCGTCGAGGTCAACGGACGTTTCCGTGAGGCCGTGGCGCTCGGCCAGGGCCCGCAGTCCGTGCGGGGAGCGGCCGACCAGCACCGGCTCCGGCCAGATGACCGTGCCGTCGTCCAGGGGAAGTCCGCCCTGGTCGCGCAGGGCGAGGAGGGAGCGGACCAGGTGCTGGCGGTAGCCCATGCGCCCGGTCACGCCGTTCATGGCGATGCGTACGGTCCTGCGTGTCACGGCCCGGCCTCTCTCCCCCTCGGACGGGGGGATTCCTCGGTGGCGGGTGGAGCAGCGGCGTGGTGCAGTGGAACGGAGGGTGCAGTAAGCGCTTTCTATCGTGGCATCGTGGGGGACGCCAGCCTGCGCGGCGGACAGCCGACAAGGGGTGGGACGTGAACGGGCCGGACGGGAACGGGTGGGACATGACGGGGTGGGACGTGAGCGGAACCGGAACCGGAACCGGGGCGGGAACGGGAAGCGCGGCCGGGGCCTCGGGGAGCGCGCGATGACGGTGACGCTGGCGGACGTGGCGGCCCGCGCGGGGGTTTCGGCGGCGACCGTCTCGCGGGTGCTGAACGGCAACTACCCGGTCGCGGCGGGCACCCGCGGCCGGGTGCTGCGGGCCGTCGAGGAGCTGGAGTACGTCGTCAACGGCCCGGCGAGCGCGCTGGCGGCGGCCAGTTCGGACCTGGTGGGCATCCTGGTGAACGACATCGCCGACCCGTTCTTCGGGATCCTCGCCGGTGCGGTCCAGACGGAGCTGAGCGGGGCGTCCGGTCCCGGTGGCGAGAAGCTGGCCGTGGTCTGCAATACGGGTGGCTCGCCCGAGCGGGAACTGACCTATCTCACGCTCCTGCAGCGGCAGCGGGCGGCGGGCGTCGTCCTGACCGGCAGCGCCTCGGAGGACCCGGCGCACGCGAGGGCGCTGGCGGCCGGGCTGGCGCGGCTGTCCGGGGCGGGCACCCGGGTGGTGCTCTGCGGGCGCCCCGTCCAAGAGGCGGGCGCGGAACCGGAATCGGGGGTGGAACCGGAATCGCGGGCGCCGCTCACCGCCCTGGCGTTCGACAACCGGGGCGGCGCGCAGCGGCTGACCGGGCATCTGATCGCGCTCGGGCACCGCCGGATCGGTTGTGTGGCGGGACCGGCCGGCCGCACCACCACCGCGGAACGGCTGGCGGGCCACCGGGCGGCGCTGGCCGCGCACGGCATCGAGGACCCGCCGCGGCGCGTCGTGCACGGCGCCTACGACCGCGGCTCCGGGTACGACGCCGCGGTGGAACTGCTGCGCCGGGACAGCGAGTTGACGGCCGTCGTGGCGGCCAACGACACCGCCGCGCTGGGGGTGTGTGCGGCACTGCGGGACCGGGGGCTGCGGGTCCCCGAGGACGTGTCGGTCGCCGGTTTCGACGATCTGCCGTTCAGTGCGGACGCGGCGCCCGCGCTGACGACCGTGCGACTGCCGCTGGCGGAGGCCGGAGCGCGGGCCGGCCGGCTGGTGACGGGGCGCGAGGAGCGGCCGCCGGGCGGGCTGGCGACGCTGCCGGCGGAATTGATGGTGCGCGGATCGACCTCGGTTCGTTATCCTTGACTCAGTCAATGGTGAGGTGGTCGACGATGACAACCCAAGCACCCTCCGAGCCCCGGTCCGGCAGCGGGCCGGATGGCTCCGCCGCGGCGTCCGATCCCGCCGCCGACGTCCGTGAACTGCGCAGATTCAACCGCTTCTACACCAACCTGATCGGCGCGCTCGACTACGGCCGGCACCTTTACACCCCGTTCACCCTCACCGAGGCGCGGGTGCTCTACGAACTCGTCCACCAGGAGCGGGTGGACGCGGCGGACCTGCGCGCCTCGCTGTCCCTGGACGCCGGCTATCTCAGCCGGCTGCTCGGCAAGTTCGAGGAACGGGAGCTGATCAGCCGCGGCAGGTCCGAGCGGGACCCGCGCCGCCAGCGGATCACGCTCACCGGGGGCGGCCGGGAAGCGGCCGCCCTGCTGGAGGAGCGCTCCCAGGAGGCCGCGGGCTCGCTGCTGCGGCACCTTCCGGCGGCGGACCGGGCCCGCCTGACGGACGCGATGCGGACCATCCGCGCCCTGCTCGGCGACGACCCGGCGGCCACCGGCGAGGCACCTCCCGCCTCCTCCCCCGCGGTCACCCTGCGCACCACCCGCCCCGGCGACCTCGGCTGGATGGTCGAGCGGAACGCCGCGCTCTACGCCGCCGAGTACGGCTTCGACCTGAGCTACGAGGCGCTGGTGGCCCGCATAGTCGCGGAGTACGCCGAGGGCTTCGACCCGCGGTGGGACCGCACCTGGACGGCCGAGCTGGACGGTGCGCGGGCCGGCGCGGTGATGTGCGTACGGGACGGCCGCCCGGGCGTGGCCCGGTTGCGGCTGCTGCTGGTGGAGCCGAGCGCGCGGGGCCATGGCATAGGAGGGCAACTCGTCGACGCCTGTGTCGATTTCGCGCGGGACGCCGGGTACGAGGAGATGGTGCTGTGGACGAATTCCGTCCTCGGCGCGGCCCGCCGGATCTATCAGCGGGCCGGCTTCGAGCTGGTCTCGGAGACACCGCACCACAGCTTCGGGCAGGACCTGGTCGGCCAGGACTGGCGGCTGTCACTGCGCGGGGCGGGCACGTAGGGACGCCACGTAAGAGGAGGAGCGCGGGCATGACCGGAACGGACGGCACGAAGGGCACGGGCGGCGACGGCGGTCCGGGCGGCGGCACCCCGGCCGGCGGTCCGGGCCGGGCGGCGGCACCCCCCCTGCGACTGGCGTTCTCCACACTCGGGGTGCCGGGCATGCCGGTCGCCGACGTGGTGCGGCTGGCCGCCGGGGCCGGCTATCAGGGGGTGGAGCTGCGGGCCCATCCGGAGGAGCCGGTGCATCCGCTGATCGGGGCGCGGGAGCGGGCAGCGGTGCGCGCGGAGTTCGCGGCGGCCGGGGTGGAGATCCTGGCCGTCGCCGGGTACGCCCGGGTCGCGACCGAGCGGGACGCGGCGGGTGAGGAGGAGCTGGCGCAGGAGCTGTCCGAGCTGGTGCTGCTCGCCGCGGATCTGGGGGCGCCGTATGTGCGGGTGTTCCCCGGCGGCGGGGAGCGGCCGGCGGACGGGGCGGACGCGGACGCCGCCCGGCGGCTGGCCGCGGTGGCGCCGCTCGCGGCCGAGCGGGGCGTCCGGGTGCTGCTGGAGACCCATGACTCGCACGGCACGGGCGCGGCCGCCGCGCGGGTGCTGGGCCTGGTGGGGCACCGCAGCGTCGGCGCGCTGTGGGACGTGCTGCACACCTGGCGCGGTGGTGAGCGGCCCGCCGACACCCGGGCGGCGCTCGCTCCGTATCTGGGGTATGTGCAGGTCAAGGACGTGGTGTCGGCCGCGGATCCCCGTCCGGTGCCGCTCGGCGCGGGCGCCCTGCCGCTGGCGTCCGCGCTGGCCGCACTCGGGCCGGAGCCGGCGGCGGCGCACGGCCCGGTGCCCGCGCCGGAGGGCGGTTACGGCCTGGGGACGGGCGGCTGGCTGTGCTGGGAGTACGAGAAGCGCTGGTTCCCGGAGGCGCCCGAGCTGCCCGGGTTGCTGGCCGCGGGCCGGGACCATCTGCGGCAGGTGCTCGACGGGGTGGCGGCCGGTGCCTCCGCAGCGGGTGACGCCGCCGCGGTCCCTCCCACACCCCCGGCCGGCGTGCAAGAGGAGGGCGGCACCCCCGACCGGAGTGATTGACCGACAATAGTTTTCCGGCTATCCGTGTCTCCTTGGAAGTTTCCTTCAACGAGTCCTGTACCAGGTCGAGGAAGCCCTCCGGAAGGAGCGCGGATGCACTCCAGACGTACCGTTCTGACCACCGCGGCCGGTGCCGTCGCCGCCTGCGCGGCGGGGGCCGGGCCCGCCGTGGCGGCGCCCGTCACCGGCCGCCGGCCCGCCCCCGATGCCGCCGCCCGGGACCGGCTGCGCCGCCTGATCGCCCGGATGACCCCGGAGGAGAAGGTCGGCCAGCTGTTCGTGATGCGGGTCTACGGCCACTCGGCGACCGACCCCGACCCGGCCGACGTGGCCGCCAACCAGAAGGAGATCGGGGTCGCCAACGCGGCGGAGCTGATCGCGAAGTACCACGTCGGCGGCATCATCTACTTCGGCTGGGCGCACAACACCCGGGAGCCGCACCAGATCGCCGAGCTGTCCAACGGCATCCAGAAGGCCGCGGCCGCTCTGCGCGTGCCCGTACCGGTGTTGATCTCCACGGACCAGGAGCACGGCATAGTGGCCCGGGTCGGCGCGCCCGCGACGCTGTTCCCCGGCGCGATGGCGCTCGGCGCCGGCGGCTCCCGCGACGACGCCCGGACGGCGGGCCGGATCGCCGGGCAGGAGCTGGCCGCCATGGGCATCCGGCAGGACTACGCGCCGGACGCGGACGTGAACGTCAACCCGGCCAACCCGGTCATCGGCGTACGGTCCTTCGGCGCCGATCCGCAGGCGGTGGCCCGTATGGTCGGCGGGCAGGTGAGGGGCTATCAGGACGGCGGGGTGGCCGCCTGCGCCAAGCACTTCCCCGGGCACGGCGACACCGATACCGACAGCCATGTGGGGCTGCCGTACATCCACCACACCGCCGAGGAGTGGGAGCGGCTGGACGCGCCGCCGTTCAAGGCCGCGATCGCCGCGGGGATCGATTCGATCATGACGGCGCACATCGTCGTGCCGGCCTTCGACGCGAGCGAGGACCCGGCGACGCTGTCCCGGCCGATCCTCACCGGTCTGCTGCGCGAACGCCTCGGCTACGACGGGGTGGTGGTGACGGACTCGCTGGGCATGGAGGGCGTACGCAAGAAGTACGGCGACGCCCGGGTGCCGGTCCTCGCGCTCAAGGCGGGCGTGGACCAGTTGCTGAACCCGCCGGACCTGTCGGTGGCGCACGGCGCCGTCCTCAAGGCGCTCCGGGACGGGGAACTGTCCGAGCACGACCTCGACGCGAAGCTGCTGCGAATCCTGCTGCTGAAGCAGCGGCGGGGGCTGTTCGACGACCCGTACACCACCCAGGGCGCGGTGGACCGGGTCGTCGGGACGCGGGGCCATCTGGCGGCCGCGGACCGGATCGCGGACCGTACGACGACGCTGCTGCGCAATGACGCCGGGGTGCTGCCGCTGTCCCGCCGGCGGGAGCGGCGGGTGCTGGTGGTGGGCGTCGACGCGGCCGCGCCGTCCGGCACCGGCGGTCCGCCCACCACGGTCCTGGCGCGGGCCCTGGACGAGCAGGGCTTCACGGCCACCGCGCGGTCCACGGGCATGTCGCCGACGTCCGCGCAGATCGACGAAGCGGTGGCGGCGCTGGCCGAGCGGGACGCGGTGGTGGTGGCCACGTACAACGTGACCGCCGACTCGCCGCAGCGCAAGCTGGTCGAGGCGCTGCTGGCCACCGGGAAGCCGGTGGTGCAGCTGGCGGTGCGCAATCCCTACGACATCGCGCAGCTGGACGGGGTCAAGGCGGCGCTGGCGAGCTATTCGTGGACGGATGTGGAGCTGCGGGCGGCGGCCCGGGTGATCGCCGGGCGGCGGGATCCGGTGGGCCGGCTGCCGGTGGCCATAATGCGCGCCGACGTCCCGGACAAGGCGCTGTTCCAGATCGGGGACGGCCTGTCGTACTGAGCCGGTACGGGTGCGGCGCGCTCCCCGTGGTCGCGGGGAGCGCGCCGGCCCGTCGGTCCGTCAGCCGGAGCCGGTCCGCCCGTCAGGGGCGGAGCATCGGCATCCGGCGGTTCTCCTGCTTGTCGAGCTTCTTGTCGGGGTGGGCCAGCGGAGCCGGGGTGGTGCCCGCGGGCGCCGGGACACCGGCCCAGGCGAGGAGTTCGGCGGTGGCCTTGGTGCGGTCGGCGTCCTTCAGCTTGGCGATGTTGGAGCCGTGGTTGCCGCCCGGGACGGTGAAGACGTACGCGTCACGGGCGCCCTTGCCGAGCTCGAAGTGCTCCGAACTCCACGGGTCGAACTGGCCGTTGACGAACATCATGCGCCGGGCGTGGTGGCGCACCCAGTGGTCGACGTCGGGCATCGCGCGCTTGTCGAAGCGCATCGGGATGTCCTTCGGCACGAAGGTGCGGGAGTTGTTGATGCCGGGGTACTTCAGCAGGCCGGCCAGGTTCGGGTAGCCGTAGCCGGGTTCACCGAGCTGGGTGCCCGCCTGGTAGTAGTACGGCAGGTAGGGCTCCATGCCCTGGTCGGTGTAGCTGTCGAAGCCGCCGACCTTGTCCATCCACTTCCACAGCTCGTCGGTGGAGACGGTGGGCTTGGGCACCTCGGCGCAGGCGGTCTCGGCGGGCTGGTACTGCCAGAACCCGAACACCAGGTCCGTGACCATGACTTCGTAGGCCCGGTCGGCGCTGCCGGTGTTCGTGAAGGTCTGCTTCTCCTTGTCGGCCCAGTCCTGGAACCGCTTGACCATCTCGCCGCGGCGCAGCAGGGCCTCGCGTTCGATGGCGGCGAGGTCGGCGCGGCACTGAGCGGTGCCGACGTGCTGGAAGAACCGGTCGTAGGCGGAGTCCTCGTCGTTGTTCACGTCGTTGGGCGCGACGTAGGCGACGGTGCCGTTCATGTCGTGCGGGAAGAAGCGGCGGTAGTAGGTGGCGGTCATGCCGCCCTTGCTGCCGCCGGTGGCGATCCAGTTCTTGCCGTAGATGCGGTGCAGCGCCTGGAAGATGCGGTGCTGGTCGGTGGCGGCCTGCCGGATGTCGAGCTTCTTCCAGTCGGTGGGCGTGGGCCGCGACGGGGTGAAGTACCGGTATTCCAGGGAGACCTGGTTGCCGTCGATGATCTTCGTGGGTTCGCTGCGGGACGGCGTGGTGCTGACGTTGTAGCCGGAGGTGAAGAACACCGTCGGGCGGTCCACGGACTTGTGCAGCACGGTCAGCCGCTGCTGGAAGGTCCCCTTGGACGGGTGCTCGTGGTCGATCGGCTGGGTGTAGTTCAGGACGAAGTACCGGTAGCCGTCGACCGGCTTCTCCTCGACGAGGCTCATGCCCGGTATCGCGAGGATCCGGTCCTTGATGTCCTTGGTCTTCGGCTCGGCGGCGGTGGCCGCTCCCGCCGTGGCGCTGCCGGCTGTGGCCGTGCCTATGAGCACGGCGAGCGACAGCAGCCATCTGGTGGCCTTGCGCATGCACCCTCCCCTTGGGATTGCAAAGGTCGGGCTGAACCTATCGGCGCACCGGGGGCACCACCAGCCCCCGGGGTCCGTCCGGGGACCGGCGGCCGGGGCACGGGGCGGCGGGGGCCGGGCCTCGGCGGCCGGGCGCGGCTGCCGGGCCGGGGACGCCGGGCCGGGGGCGCCTCCCGGTCAGGCCACCAGCTCCTCCTCGCCCTCGCCGGTGAAGGTGCGCCACAGCTCGGCGTAGCGGCCGTCGCGGGCGAGGAGTTGGGCGTGGCTGCCGTCCTCGGCGATCCGGCCGCGGTCGAGGACCACGACCCGGTCGGCGCGGGCGGCGGTGGTCAGGCGGTGGGCCACGACCAGGGTGGTGCGGCGGCCGACGAGGCGGTCGGTGGCCTGGTTGACGACGGCCTCGGTGGCGAGGTCGAGGGCGGCGGTGGCCTCGTCGAGCAACAGCACGTCCGGGTCGACGAGTTCGGCGCGGGCCAGCGCGAGCAGCTGGCGCTGGCCGGCGGAGAGGTTGCGGCCGCGTTCGGCGACCTCGTGGAGGTAGCCGCCCTCCAGGGTGGCGATCATGGCGTGCGCGCCGACGGCGCGGGCGGCGGCCTCGACCTCGGCGTCGGTGGCGTCGGGGCGGCCGTAGGCGATGGCGTCGCGGACCGTGCCGGCGAAGAGGTAGGGCTCCTGGGGGACCACGCCGAGGCGGCGGCGGTAGCCGGTCAGGTCGAGTTCGCGCAGGTCGGTGCCGTCGACGCGGACCGCGCCCGAGGTCGGGTCGTAGAACCGCGCGACCAGCTTGACCAGGGTGGACTTGCCGGCGCCGGTCTCGCCGACGAAGGCCACGGTCTGGCCCGCGGGGACGGTGAGGCTGACCCCGGCCAGCGCGGGGGTGTCGCCCGAGCCGTACCGGAAGTGGACGTCGTCGAAGGTGAGCTCGCCGCGCAGCCCGGGCACCTCGCGGGGGCGTTCGGCGGCGGGGGTGGAGGTCGGCTCGCGCAGCAGCTCCTGGATGCGGCCCAGCGAGACGGAGGCCTGCTGGTAGCCGTCGAAGACCTGGGAGAGCTGCTGGACGGGGGCGAAGAACAGGTCGATGTAGAGCAGGTAGGCGACCAGCGCGCCGGCGGTCAGGGTGTTCGCACTCACCCGGTTCGCGCCGACGATCAGCACCAGCGCCGCCGCGACGGACGACAGCAGCTGCACGAACGGGAAGTAGATCGATATCAGGAACTGGCCGTGGACCCGGGCCCGGCGGTAGGCGTCGCTGCGGGCGGCGAACCGCTCGGCGCCGCTCCGCTCCCGGCGGAACGCCTGGACGATCCGCAGGCCGGCGACGCTCTCCTGGAGGTCGGCGTTGACGGTGCTGATCCGCTCGCGGGCGAGTTCGTACGCCTTGACGCTCTGCTTGCGGAAGAAGTACGTGCCGATGACCAGCGGCGGGAGGGTGGCGAAGACGACCAGCGCCAGCTGGAGGTCGATGGCCAGCAGGGCGACGAGTATGCCGAAGAACGTCAGCATCGAGACCAGGGCGGTGACCAGTCCGGTCTGCAGGAATGTCGACAAGGCGTCAATATCGGTGGTCATCCTGGTCATGATCTTGCCGGTCAGCTCGCGCTCGTAGTAGTCGAGGCCGAGGCGCTGCAGCTGCGCGAAGATCTTGAGGCGGAGCGAGTACAGCACCCGCTCGCCGGTGCGGCCGGTCATGCGGTTGCCGCCGAACTGGGCGGCCCACTGGGCGAGGACCACGACCAGGGCGAGCACCGCGGCCGTCCACACCCCGGCCAGCACCCCGCGGCGGACGCCCTCGTCGATGCCCTGCCGGATCAGGACGGGCAGCAGCAGCCCGGCGACGGCGTCCACGGCGACCAGGGCCAGGGCGACGGCCAGCGGGGCGCCGAAGCCGTGCAGCAGCCGGCGCAGGCCGTAGGAGCGCTCGGGGCCAACGGCCCGGTCCTCGTCGACGTCCGGGGTGTCGGTGGCCGGCGGGAGCGCGGCGACCTGGTCGAGCAGGGTGGGGGTGGCGGGCAGGCCGGCGGTCGCGGCGGCCATGCCGGGTCCGGTGGCGGCCGCCGCGCGGGGCGCCACCCCGGCCGCGCCGGCCTCGGCATCCTGCTCGCGGCGGACCCACAGCTCGGGGGTGATGGTGTCGGCTTGCGCGGTGGTCTCCGGTTCGGCGGCCTGCGGCTCGTCGCTGCCGGGTGCGTATGCGTACTCCAGCAGCCCGCTCGCCGCGAATTCGCCGTCGAAGGCGCCGGCCAGCTCGCCCGCCGGGTCCCGCTCGACGCCGCCCAGCTCCTCCGGGTCGGTCAGCAGCTCGCGGTAGAGCGGACATCGCTCCGCCAGCTCCTCCTGGGTGCCGACGTCGACCAGCCGCCCGCCGTCGAGGACGGCGACCCGGTCGGCGAGCGCCAGGGTGGAGGCGCGGTGCGCGATGAGCAGGGTGGTGCGGCCCGCCATGACGCCGCGCAGCGCCTCGTGGATCTCGTGCTCGACGCGGGCGTCGACGGCTGAGGTGGCGTCGTCGAGGACCAGCAGCCGGGGGTCGGTGAGGATCGCGCGGGCCAGGGCGATGCGCTGCCGCTGGCCGCCGGAGAGGGTCAGTCCCTGCTCCCCGACCTCGGTGTCGTAGCCGCCGGGGAGCTCGGAGATGAAGTCGTCGGCCTGCGCGGCGCGGGCCGCCGCGCGGATCTCGGCGTCGGTGGCGGAAGGGTGGCCGTAGGCGATGTTGTCGCGGATGGAGTCGGAGAACAGGAAGCTGTGCTCGGGGACCAGGCCGATGGCGGCGCGCAGCGAGGCGAGGGTGAGGTCGCGGACGTCGTGCCCGCCGACCAGGACGCGGCCGGCGGAGACGTCGTAGAAGCGGGGCAGCAGCAGCGAGACGGTCGATTTGCCGCTGCCGGACGTGCCGACCACGGCGACCGTCTCGCCGGGCTCGATGCGCAGCGAGAAGCCGTCGAGGACCGGGCGGCTGCCCTCGCCGGTGCCGTAGCCGAAGGTCACGCCGTCGAACTCGACGGTGGCCGGGGCGTCGGCGGGCAGCTCGTGGGCGTCCGGCCGTTCCGTCAGCGCCGGTTCGGTGTCGATCAGCTCGTAGACCCGCTCGACGCCGGCCCGGGCCTGCTGTCCGACGGTCAGCATCATCGCGAGCATCCGGACCGGTCCGACCAGCTGCGCGAGGTAGGTGGAGAAGGCGACGAAGGTGCCGAGGGTGACCTCGCCGCGGGTGGCCATCCAGCCGCCGAGGGCCAGCATCGCGACCTGGCCGAGCGCGGGGACGGCCTGCAGGGCGGGGGTGTAGCGGGCGTTGAGGCGGACCGTGCGCAGCCGGCCGGCGAACAGCCGGCGGCCGGCCTCGCGGAGCTTGCCGGTCTCCTGCTCCTCCTGCCCGAAGCCCTTGACGACCCGGACGCCGGAGACCGCGCCGTCCACGACGCCGGCCACCGCGGCCGCCTGGCTCTGGGCGTACCAGGTGGCGGGGAAGAGCCGGGCGCGGCTGCGCTTGGCGATGAACCACAGGGCGGGCGCGACGGCCAGCGCGATGACCGTGAGCAGCGGGGAGAGCACCGCCATCACGACCAGGGAGATCACGAAGAGCAGGACGTTCCCGATCATCATCGGGAGCATGAACAGCAGGCTCTGGATCAGCTGGAGGTCGCTGGTGGCGCGGCCGACGACCTGGCCGGTGCTCAGCTCGTCCTGACGGCGGCCGTCGAGCCGGGATATCGCGCCGTACATACGGGTGCGCAGGTCGTGCTGGAGGTCCAGGGCGAGGCGTCCGCCGTAGAAGCGGCGGAGATAGGTGAGGACGTAGACGACCACGGCGGCGGCGATCAGCAGGCTCGCCCAGGGGGCGAGGGCCCGCCGGTGGCTGACGATGACGTCGTCGATGATCAGCTTCGGTACGAGCGGGACCAGGGCCATCACGGCCATCCCGGCCAGCGAGGCCCCGAGGGCGAGCAGCACGTCCTTCCGGTACTGCCAGCAGTCCCGGATCAGCCGCCGTGCCCAGCCGGCCCCTGTCGTCTCCGTGTCCGTCCCCGCCACCCGGTGCCTCCCACGCCTCGACGTCTACCGCAAGGCACCAACACCGCCAGGTGTGAATTTCATCCCGCTGCAACAATCCGGTGGTTGCGGACCGGATCGTGCGCCGTGCGATAGACGCCGTGCGCCGGCCGGCCCAGAAGGACCGGCCGGCGCACGGCGTGCTCACGGGGAGCGGGTGATCAGTTCAGCCGCTGCACGGTCAGCTCCGAGATGCCCGGGTGCGGCCGGGGCTTGCCGTCGGCGGCCGGCGTCCGGTCGCCGTGCACCGTGACCCGGACGTACCGGACCGGGCCGTGGCCGGCCGAGCCGGCGTTCGTCCAGTGCGTGCCGTCCCGCGACACCTGGACCAGGGAGGACTTCGGGCGGGCCGAGGTCCAGTGCGGAGTGATCTTGCCGATCCGGGTGGCCCGGCCGAGGTCGACGGTGAGGGTGCCGTCCGCCGCGCCCGGCACCCAGCCCGTGGTGGCGTTGCCGTCCACCGCGCCGACCGCGTACATGCCGGGCTCCTCGGAGGTGGCGGTCGCCGGGGTGCAGCGGGCGGCGTTCGTGGTGGCGGCCAGGTCGGGCCGGCGGGTCTTGAGGACGGCCGGTACGCCGCGGCTGACGATCTGCTCGCCCTGGGGCGACTCGATCCGCATCGGCGCACCCGAGGTCAGCCGCACGGTGGTCTGGTGCGCGCCGATCGCGATGTCGTAGGTCCGTCCCTGCCAGTGCAGACCGCGCAGGGTGACGCCGTCGGCGAGCTGCGGCGGCAGCAGCGGGTCGAGGTGCACCCGGTCCTCGCGCAGCCGCAGCCCGGTCAGACCGTGGGTGAAGGTCTGCAGGAAGCCGCCCTTGCCGGTGAGGAAGTCCTGTGCGGGCCGGCCGGCGTGCGGGTCGTCGGCGCCGGCCTTGTTGCCGCGCGCCTCGGAGAACTGCGCGAACGGGCCGCGCACGAACGGCTTGATGGAGCGGAGCAGGTAGGTGTACGTGGAGCAGCCGGCCTCGCCGATGCCCGCCGCGTCGATGGCGTGCACCGAGTCGGTCATGGCCGGGCCGTCCGGGTCGGTGTGCGCGGCGTAGAAGTCCAGCGTGCGGGCCGCCCGGGCCTGCGACATCGGCCATTCCAGCGGGTACATCAGCAGCACGGTGTCGGCCTGCTTGATGGTGGTGCCCTTGTAGCCGGCGTACTGCTCGAAGACCTTCCGCTTCGCGTCGTAGGGGATGCGCAGCTTGTCGGCGATGGTGTTCCAGGAGGCCGGGGCCTTCTGGCCGAGGACGGCGGCGATCCGGGTGGCGTGGCGCAGCGCGGTGGCGGCGCCGGCGTTGGTGAAGACGCCGTCGTTGACGCCGTTGCTGTACTCGTCGGGCCCGGCGACGTTCTTGATCGAGTAGCTGCCGTCGGCGTTGCGGGTGGCGCGGGAGGCCCAGAACTGGGCGATGCCCTTCAGGACCGGCCAGCCGCGCGAGCGCAGCCAGGCGGTGTCCTTGGTGGCGAGGTAGTACTGCCAGGTGGCGAGGGAGATGTCGCCCATCAGGTGGTTCTGGGTCCTGCAGTGCGGCGGGTCCCAGCTGTGGCACTCGTTCCACAGGTCGCCCTTGCTGCCGCTGGTCCAGGCGTAGAACAGCCCGTCGTAGCCGAGCTTGCGGGCGTTCTCGCGGGCGCCGGCGCGGGTCTTGTAGCGGTAGTCGACGATCGACCGGGCGAGGTCGGGGTGGGTGGCGAGCAGGCCCGGGTACATCCAGGTCTCGGCGTCCCAGAAGATCTCACCGGCGTAGTTGTCGCTGGTCAGGCCGGTGGGGCCGATGCTGTTGCGGCTGCCGGCGCGGACGCTGGACAGCAGGCCGTACTGCGCCGAGCGGACCCAGGTCTGCAGGTCGCGCTGCCCCTTGACCTCGATGTCGCTGCGCCACAACTGCCGCCAGGCGGCGGTGTGCCGGGCGAACAGCTCCTGCCAGCCGCGGCGGGCGGCCCGGCGGGAGGCGGCGTCGGCGGCGGCGCGCGGGTGGTGCGAGGTGAGCGCGGTGTCCACGCCGACGTACTTGGCCAGTTCGTACGAGCGGCCGCCGCGGACCGGGAAGGTCACCTGCTGGCGGTTGCTGAGGGAGGCGGTCCGGCCGGACCGCGGGGCCGTGCCGGGCGCGGTGGCCCGGACGCCGGGGCCGGGTCGCAGGGTGGAGGCCACCGCGCCCTCGGTACGGGTGCCGTCCGTGCGGAAGCCGACGTCCATGGTGCCGCCGGAGGCGTCCGTGGAGGCGGAGGGGGCACCGGAGGCCGACATGCGGCGGGCGCCGCGGCCGTCGAGGGCGTCGGTGACGGTGGCGGCGCCGCTCCAGTGGGGCGTCATGCGCAGCCGTACGGCGCCGGTGTGCGCGTCGGTGCGGTCGGTGAGCACGTCGAAGACCAGGTCGGTGCGGCGCCCGTCGGCGGCCGTCCAGGTCAGCGAGGTGCGGACGAAGCCGCAGCGCAGCGAGAGGGACTGGCGGTAGTGCGAGATCCGGCCGGGTGCGGTGGCCGAGGAGAAGGTGTCGGGGTGGGCGCCGCCGGTGGCGACGTTCAGCGTGGTCCAGGTGGGGAGCGCGGCGATGGCCTGGCGGCCCTGGACGTCCTTGGGGCCCTTGGCGTAGAGCCCGGAGACGAACGAGCCGTCGTAGGCGGGCGTCTTCAGGGGCCACCCGGTCTGGCCGCCGGGGGCCGCGTAGCCGGTGCCGTTGGGCGGGACGCGCTGGCCGAGATAGCCGTTGCCGACGAAGGCGTGGTAGCTGTCCGCCGGGTCGATCTTGTCGGAGGTGGCGGTCCAGCCGTCACCGTCGTGGCCGGTCAGGCAGGGGCCGTGCGGGCCGCCGGCCGGTTCCGGCGACGGCCTGGCCACCGGGGCGGCGGCCGAGGCGGAGACCGGTGCGAGGACCGCGACCAGGGCGGCCGCGAGGAGCGGTGCGAGGGCCCTGCGGGAGCGGTGGCCGGTGCGGCCGGGAGGCGGCCCGAGCGGATCCCGGGACGGCAGGCGGGCGGGGTGACGTGTCGAATCTTCCATGGTTCTCCGTCATCCATGAAGAGCCCGTGCCGCGGGTCGCGCCACGGGCGCCACGTGAACATCATCAGGCCCCCGCCATGGGGGAACCCTAAGCCGACTCCCCCGTTCGGGTCACGGCCTCAAGGGGGACGGATTGCCGCTCGCGTGCGCCAAAGGCCTCCGATTGGTCAAAAGGGTCCCGGATACGGCACACTTTTAGACTGACCAGTCAGACCAAAAGGGGAGGGGTTGTGAACACCACCCGCAAGGGGGCGGCGGTCCACGCCACGGGGATAGGAGTGCGGGGCCCGCGCGGCTGGGCCTTCCGCGGCGTCGACATCACCGCCGAGCCGGGCTCGCTGATCGCCGTCGAGGGCCCGTCGGGCTCCGGGCGCACCTGCCTGCTGCTCGCCCTGACCGGCCGGATGCGGATCACCGAGGGCTCGGCCACGGTCGCCGGCTTCCCGCTGCCCAAGCGGATGGGTACGGTCCGCGGCCGTACCGCACTCGCCCACGTCCCGGGCGTCGCCGAACTGGAACCGGCCCTCACCGTCGGCGAACACCTCAAGGAACAGGCCCTGTTGGGCCGTCGTCTCACCAACTCACCGGGCGGGCTGCTGCCCTGGGGCAAGCGCCACAAGGAGGCCGCCCGGGCCCGGATCGACGCCGCGCTGGCGGCCGCCGGACTCGACCCCGACACCCTCGCCAAGGGCCTGCGGACCACCGTCCGCGACCTGGAACGGCTGGAGGCGCTGCGGCTGTCGATCGCGCTGGCGGTCATGCACGACCCGCATCTGCTCGCCGTCGACGACGTCGACCTCAAGCTGTCGCCGGCCGAACGCGCCCTGGCCTGGCAGCTGTTGCGGGACCTCGCACTGGCCGGCACCACCGTCGTGGCGGCCGGCAGCGACGCCCCGGCGGACGCGCTGATCGTCCGCACCACACCCGCGGGCACCGCGCGGCCCGCGGACCCCGCCCCGGCCCAGGACGGCCCGGGCACCACCCCCCACACCACCGAGGAGGAAGCGGCGCATGCGTTCGCCGAAGCTGGCCGCGCTTGAGCTCAGGCGTTTCGGCCGGGGGAAGCTGCCCCGGCTCGGGCTGGTCGCCCTGATGCTGATCCCCCTGCTGTACGGGGCGCTCTACCTCTGCTCCTTCTGGGACCCCTACGCCCGCCTGGACAAGATCCCGGTGGCGCTGGTCAACGACGACCGGGGCGCCACCGCCGGCGGCAAGAAGATCGCCGCCGGCGACGAACTGGCGAAGAACGTCAAGGACAGCAAGACCTTCGACTGGGAGGAGGTCAGCGCCGAGGACGCCGCGAAGGGCGTCGAGGACGGCACGTACTACCTCTCCCTGACCGTCCCGTCGGACTTCAGCAAGCGGATCGCCTCCAGCTCCGGCGACGACCCGCAGACCGGGGCCCTCCAGGTCCGGACGAACGACGCCAACAACTACATCGTCGGCTCGATCTCCAAGACCGTCTTCTCCGAGATCCGCGCGAAGACCTCGGCGACGTCGACCCGCGGCATGCTCGACAAGATCTTCGTGTCCTTCTCCGACCTGCACGACAAGACGGCCGAGGCCGCCGACGGCGCCGGGAAGGTCGACGACGGCGTCGGCACGGCGAAGGAGAAGACCGGCGAACTGGCCGACGGGCTGGGCAAGCTGGACCAGGGCTCCGGCGCGGTCAGCAAGGGCGCCGGCCAGGTCAGCGACGGCACGACGAAGGCCGCTTCCAAGGCCCGGCAGCTCAGCCAGGGCGCCGGTCAGGTCGCGGACGGCACCCAGCAGCTCGCCGACAAGGTGCAGGGCATCGCCAAGAAGGACCTGCCCTACCTCAGGGCGCACGGCAAGGAGATCGGCGAGAAGGCGCAGACGGTCGCCGACCTCACCCAGCGGCTCGACGAGGACCTCAGCAAGCTTCCGGGGGACTCGGCCCGGGCCGCCGGCCAGGCGCGCAAGAACGCCGACGACGCGGCGGAGCTGTACCGCGAGCGCTGCGGCGTCGTCGCCACCGACCCCGACTGCCCCAAGCTGAAGGCCATCGCGGACGGCACCGCCGTCGCGGCCGACGCGGCGGAAAAGGTCAACGACACCATCGGCCGCACCGACTTCGGGCAGCTGCACACCAAGCTCCGTGATCTGCACCGGGTCGCCGTGACGGTGGCCGACCAGGCACCGGGCATCGCCGACCGCGCGGACGCCGCGATCGAGAAGATCAACGCGCTCAACTCCGGTGCCCACAAGGTCTCCCAGGGCGCGGGGCTGCTCGCGGACGGCATCAACACCCTCGCCGACGGCGCCGGGAAGGTCGCCGACGGCGCCGGCAAGGTCCACAGCGGGCTCGGCACCGCCAAGGACGGCGCCGAGAAGCTCACCGGCGGCCTGTTCAAGCTGAAGGACGGCACGAACGAGCTGGCCGACGGGCTGCACAGCGGCGTCAGCAAGATCCCCGACTACGACAAGAAGGACCGCGACGCCCGCACCGAGGTGATGGCCGACCCGGTCGCGCTGGCCGCCAAGTCGCTGCACAAGGCGCCCAATTACGGCACCGGCCTCGCGCCGTACTTCATCCCGCTGTCCCTCTGGGTCGGCGCGATGGTCGCGTACATGCTGCTGCAGCCGCTGGGCAAGCGCGCGCTGGCCGCGGGCGCCCCGGGCTGGCGGATCGCGCTCGGCTCCTGGCTGCCGGCCTTCGCCGTCGGCGTCGTCCAGGTGCTGGCCCTGATGGCCGTGCTCCACTGGGGACTCGGCCTCCAGATGGCCCGCTCGGCCGCCACCATCGGCTTCCTGGTGCTGGCCACGGCCGCGTTCACGGCCATCATCCAGCTGCTGAGCGCCTTCTTCGGCCCGGCCGGCCGGGTGCTGACCCTGGTCGTGCTGATGCTCCAGCTGACCTCGGCGGGCGGCACCTACCCGGTGCAGACCAGCCCCGGCTTCTTCGCCGCCCTGCACCCCTTCCTGCCGATGAGCTACGTCGTCGACGGGCTGCGCCGGCTGATCACCGGCGGCGACCTCGCCGTCGTGTGGCAGGGCAGTGTGGTCCTCGCGGCCTTCACCCTCGGCGCCCTGGCCCTCACCGCCCTCGCGGCGCGCAGCCGCCAGGTCGTACGGATGAAGGACCTGCACCCGGAGCTCAGCCTGTAGGAACAGCCCTCCGATCGACGGGTGCGGTGCCGGTCCTCCGGCACCGCACCCGCGCGTTCCGGCCGGTGCGGCCCCGCGTCAGGCCGGCAGGTGCGTCGGCGCGAACATCCGCAGCCGGGCCGGCAGGACGACGACCGAGGGGCCCGGGGCGGCGAGCGCCGCGGCCAGGTCGGCGCCGAGCCGTCCGGGGTCGGTACGGACCGCGGGAACGCCGAACGACTCGGCCAGGGCGACGAAGTCCGGGCGGCTCAGTTCGGTGCCGGTGGCCTCGCCGAAGGCGTCCGTCATGTACTCGCGCAGGATGCCGTAGCCGCCGTCGTCGACGATCAGCCAGGTCACCGGCAGGCCGTACTGGCGCGCGGTGGCCAGCTCGGCGATCGAGTACATGGCGCCGCCGTCCCCCGACACCGCCAGGACCGGCCGCTCCGGATCGGCGACGGCCACCCCCAGCGCCGCCGGGAAGCCGTACCCCAGACCGCCGGCGCCCTGCGCGGAATGCAGTGCGTTGGTGCGCCGCGGATCGAAGGCGGACCAGGCCCAGTAGGCCAGGATCGTCATGTCCCAGCAGCTGACCGCCTCTTCGGGCAGCGCCTCCCGCACGGCGGCCAGCACCTGCTGCTCCAGACCGAGGTCCTGGGCGGCGAGCCGGTCCCGTACCCGGGCGAGCACACCGGCCACCGCGGCCTCCGGAGACCCGGCCGCCCCGGGCGCGGGCGGCACGACGGCCTCCGCCCCGGCCGCGGCGCCGGCCGTCTCCTCGACCAGCGCGGCCAGTGCCTGCCGGGCGTCCGCGTGGATGCCCAGCGCGGCGTGGTTGGACTCCAGCTTGCCGAGGTCCGCCTCGATCTGGACGACCCGGCCGCGCGGGCGGAACGTGTGGTAATTCGAGGAGAGTTCGCCCAGCCCCGACCCGACGACCAGCAGGGTGTCGGCGTCCTCCAGGAAGTCGGTGGTGTGCCGGTCCTCCAGCCAGGACCGCAGGGAGAGCGGGTGCTCCCACGGGAACGCGCCCTTGCCGCCGAACGTCGTGGCCACCGGCGCCCGCAGCCGCTCGGCCAGCGCCAGCAGCTCCGCCTCGGCCCCGGCCCGTACGACCCCGCCGCCGGCCAGGATCACCGGGCGGCGGGCCGCGGTCAGCCGCCCGGCGGCCGCACGGATCAGCTCCGGCCGGGGCGCCGGCACCCGCGGGGTCACGGCGAGCCCGGCCACCGGCGGCACGTCGACCGGCGCCAGCAGCACGTCCTGCGGGATCTCCAGCCACACCGGGCCGTGCGGCGCGCTCAGCGCCGACTCCCAGGCGGCGGCCACCGCCGACGGGATCTGCGAGGCGGTGCGGACGGTGTGGACCGACTTCACCACATCGCGGAACGCGGCACTCTGGTCGGTGAGTTCGTGCAGATAACCGTGGCGGCCGCCGCCGATCCCGGCCAGCGGGACCTGGCTGCCGATGGCCAGGACGGCGGCGGAAGCGGCCGCCGCCTCCTGCAGCGCGGGCAGCGTCATCAGCGCGCCGGGCCCGGTGGAGACCAGCAGCGGCGCGACCCCGTGCGTCGCCCGGGCGTAGGCGTCGGCGGCGAAGCCCGCGTTGTTCTCCACCCGCAGCCCCACGTACCGCAGCGCGGACCGGCGCAGCGCGTCGAACACCCCGAGCGCGTGCTGGCCCGGCAGCCCGAAGACGGTGTCCGCGCCGAGTGCCGCCAGCGACTCGACGACCAGGTCGCCGCCGGTGCGCGGGGGGTCCGTCGGCGACGGGGTGGGGGCGGGTGCGGTGGTGCTCATCGGCGGGTGACTCTCCGTTTGTCTCGGGGCCGGCTCGTCGTGTGTCGCGGCGTCTGCTGGGGGTGGTCGCGTCGTCGGGTCAAGCGTCGGACGGGCTGGCCTGCAGCCGTGCCCGCCACACCGCGAGCACCGCCGCGTCCGTGGGCCGGGTCGCCAAGCTGACCGCCACATAGGCCACGAGGGAGGCGAGCAGGCCGTAGTAGACGGGCTCGTTGGCGAGGATGCCGTAGCCCGCCATCAGGCCGATGACCGCGAGGCCGCCGACCGACACCGAGGCCAGCGCGCCCTGCACCGTGCCGCGCTTCCACAGCAGACCGCCGAGGATCGGGACCAGGAGCCCGCCGACGAGCAGGTTGTAGGCCACCGTCAGGGCCTCGACGACGTCGTTCAGCGCGATGGCCGTGCCGATCACCGCGAGGCCCATGAGGAGGATGAAGGCGCGGTTGCCCCTGACCTCGTCGTGCTCCTCGCCGGCGGGCCGCACGGCACCCCGCAGCCGCGACCAGATGTCGTTGTTGGCCACGGTCGCGCAGGCGATCAGCGCGCCGGACGACGTCGACATCACCGCGGCCAGCGCGGCCGCGAGCACCAACCCCCGCACTCCGACGGGGAGTTCGTCCTTGACGATGGTCGCGAAGGCGTCGTCCGGGCTGCCCAGCTTCGGGTACAGCACCTTGGCCGCCGTACCGATCACGGCACCGGCGAGGGCGTACGCGAGACAGTAGGTGCCGGCGACCGTGCCGCCCCACTTCGCCGTCCGGTCGCTGCGGGCCGTGAAGACGCGCTGCCAGATGTCCTGCCCGATGAGCATGCCGAACGTGTAGATCAGCACGTAGGTGAAGATCGTCTCGCCGCCGATGCCCAGCGGGTCGAAGTACGAGGTCGGGAGCTTGGCCTTCATCTCGGCGAAGCCGCCCGCCTTGACCACCGCGATGGGCAGGAGCAGGAGCAGCACGCCGATCGTCTTGACCACGAACTGCACCATGTCGGTGAGCGTGATCGACCACATGCCGCCGAGCGTCGAGTACGCGACGACGATCGAGCCGCCGAGGATGATCGCGACGGTGCGGTTCAGGTCGAAGAGGACGTCGAAGATCGTGGCGTACGCGATGGTCGAGGTGACGGCCAGCATGAGGGTGTACGCCCACATGACGACGCCGGAGATCACCCCGGCCCGGCCGCCGTAGCGCAGGTCCAGCATCTCGGAGACGGTGTAGACCTTCAGGCGGGCGATCCGCGCGGAGAAGAAGACCGACAGGGCGAGCAGCCCGAGGCCGATGGTGAAGACCATCCAGGCACCGGAGAGGCCGTACTGGTAGCCGAGGCCGACGCCCCCGATCGTGGACGCGCCGCCGAGCACGATCGCGGCCATGGTGCCGGAGTACATCGCGGGCCCGAGGCGGCGCCCGGCCACCAGGAACTCGCTCTTCGACTTGGCGCGGCGCATGCCCCACCAGCCCATGGCGAGCATTCCGGCCAGATAGAGCACGATCACCGCATAGTCGACAGCCATGGGCCATCCCTTCCAGCTACGCCGAGGGGAGAGGGGGTGTGGGGAGGAGACACGGGGAGGGGGAGAGAGGCGGGCACGCACGGGGGAAGAGCGGCCCGCCTCCCGGGGACTCGGCCTCGGGACCGCCTCGAAGGCTCGCCGTCCCGCGGACTCGTCTCGGGGGTTGACCCTAGGAGGCGGCGCGGCGACGCTGAAGTGTACGTTTCCTCCACCCATCGGCCGCTCCTGTGGAGGGTCCGCACATGCCGCCTCCTGTTCCGCCTCCGTCCGCCCAGGCGCCGCACCCGCCGTCCGGCCCGCCGGTGACCACCGCGCCGTCGACGCCGCCGGTGCCGCTGGCCGGTCTCCTCGCCCGGGCGGATCTCGGGCTGCGCCAGCTCGCGGGGCCGCGGGAGGGCGTCACCCTCCACTGGGTGCACACCTCCGAGATGGCCGACCCGGTGCCGTACCTCCTGGGCGGCGAGCTGCTGCTGACGGCGGGCGTGCACCTGGCGGAGGTGACCGCCGGGGCCGCGGGCGCGGACCCGGAAGCGGCCCTGGCCTCGTACCTCGACGGGTACGCGGCCCGCACGGTCGCGGCCGGCGCCGCCGCACTCGGCTTCGGGATCGCGCCGGTGCACGAGGCGGTGCCGCCCGCACTGGTGGAGGCCTGCGACCGGCACGGCCTGCCGCTGGTGGAGGTGCCGGCCGGCACCCCGTTCACGGCCGTGGAGAGCGCCGTGTGGCAGGCCGTCACCAAGGCCCGCCACCGGGAGCTGACCCGGATCGGCGAGGCGCAGCGCGCGCTGGCCGCGGCCGCCGCCCGGCCGGATCCGGCACGCGCCGTGCTGCGCGCGCTGGCCCGCCACGTCCACGGCTGGACGGCGCTGCTCGGCGCGGACGGCACGGAACACGGCTCGGCCGGGCCCCGCCCCACCGACCGGGTACGCACCGCGGCCGGCCGGCTCGCGCAGGTCGTCGGGGGCGGCGTCGCCGGGGGCGGCAGCGTCGGGAGCGGCGACGTGGCCGGGCCCGGGGGCCGGGAGGCCGGGGTCGGGACGGGGACGCACTCCGGGGCCGGTGCCGGGGGCGGGGCGCGGGCCGCGGCCAGTACTGGAGGCGGGGCGCGGGCCACGGCCGGGGGGCCGTCCTCCGCCACCGACACGCTCCCGGGGACCCAGCTGTCCGCGTACGCCCTGACGGGACGCGCCGCCGGGCAGGAGGCGTATGCGCTGGTGGTCGCCGCGGACCCGGACGATCCACCCGCACACACCATCGCGGGCGTCGCCGCGGTGCTGCTGTCGCTGATCACCGGCCCGGCCGCGGCCCGCGGTGCGGCCGACACCGGGCACTCCGCCGCCCTGGCCCATCTGCTCCTGGGTGCCCGGCCGGCCGAGGTCGCTCCGCTGCTCGGCGCGCCCCGCTGGACCGTGGTGCACGCCGAGCGCCGCGGAGAAACCGCCGCACCGGAGGCGGACGCGGCCGCGCTGGCCGCCGCGCTGGGCACCGCTCTCGTGACACCGGAACCGGCGTCGTCCGGGCGACGGCTCCGGGCCCTGGTCCCGGCCGACCGGGAGATCGGCGCACAGCCCGGCTGGACCCTCGGCGTCAGCGCCCCGGTCCCGGTCGAGGAGCTGCCCGCCGCCGACCGGCACGCCGCCACCGCACTGCGCCGCGCCCTCGCCCACCGCTCCGCCCTTGTCCGCCGCCCCTCCCCCGACCGGCCCGGACTCGCCGCCCTCGTCGACCCCGACGACGCCCACCGGCACGCCCGGGCCCTGCTCGCGCCGCTCGCCGCCTCCCCCGCACTCGTCACCACGCTGCACACCTGGCTCTCCCTGCACGGAAGTTGGGACCGCACGGCGACCGCGCTGGCCATCCACCGCAACACCGTCCGCCAGCGCATCGCCCGTATCGCCACGCTCCTCGACACCGACCTGGACGACACCGACGTCCGCATGGAGCTGTGGTTCGCCCTCCGCTGCCTCGACCGCGCCGGAACGGAGGCTGTCGGCGGCAGCCGTCCGGGCCCGTCGGTGACAGCGTTGTGACAGTCAACTCCTTGAATGCATAAGGGAGTCCAGGACTAAACTTTGCGCCACGTTGTCCTGCAACCTGTCGATGAGCGTGGGGAACGGGGGGCACAGATGGCCGGAGAGGGACTACAGGCGGACATCCCGTCGCTGAAGTCAGGGGGACGGGACTTCACCAACGTCGGGCAGCGCTACCAGTCCGCCGTGGAGAAGCTCAAGAACACGCTGACCGGCCTGGAGGGCCAGGACACCCCGCCGTGGGGCGACGACGACATCGGCGAGAAGTTCGGCGTCGTCTACGAGGGCCTGCGCGACGGCATGTACGAGTCGATGGGCCATCTGGCCGCCAAGCTCCAGGAAATCGGCGGCGCGCTGAACACCATGGCCGACAACCACCAGGCCGACGAGGACTTCAACGATTCGCTGATGAAGCAGCACGTCGCCAACGCCGAGGCGCAGAGCCAGCTGATCAGCAACTTCAAGGCACCGCAGACCTAGCGCCGCAGACCTGGGGGCTCTCCGCGGGGGTGTCCCTCCAGGCCCGACCGACCGCCGGGCCACCCACTGCCTTCGCCGCTTTCGCTCCTCCCGCCCCTCCCGCCCCTCCCGCTCCTTTCCTGAACGCGCCGTCACCGCTTGACCGCTTCCACGTACGGGGGATTGCCGCCATGTCGCTCATGCTGCCGGACTGGCTGGAGTGGGTCCTTGAGATGCTCGGCTTCGACTGGCCGACGGGCGACGAGGACAAGATGAACGAGTCCGCCAGCGCCTGGCGGGAGTTCGCCAACGCCGTCGAGCAGTTGCAGTCCGAGGGCGTCACCGCCGCCGGCAACGTCCTCTCGGCGAACTCCGGCGACAGCATCGACGGCTTCAGCAAGACCTGGGAGAAGTTCTCCGGCAACGGCTCGGGCTACCTCGACGACGCGCGCACGGCGGCCGAGCTGATCGCCTTCGCGATGGACGCGGGGTCGGTGGTGATCGTCGGGATGAAAGTCGCGGTGATCGCCCAATTGGCGATCCTGGCGGCAGAGATCATCGCGGCACAAGCGGCGGCACCGTTCACGCTCGGCCTGTCGGAGATCGGCGCGGCGGGCGCCACACAAGCGACCAGATTGATCGTCCGGCGCATCCTCAAGGAAGCGCGGGAGGCGCTGGTCGAGGCGATCATGGAGACGATCAAGGAGCCCGCCGTCTCCGCGCTGGAGGCCATGATCTCCGACGCCATCGCCCAGGGCATGAACATGAACTTCGGGGCCCAGCAGGGCTTCGACGTCGGCCGCAGCCTCAAGACAGGCGCGGACGCGGGTATCGAGGCGGCCAAGAACTCCGGCCAGACCTTCACGGAGTCGCTGCGCGACGGCGCAGGCGCCCGCGCGGGCCACCACGCCCGCGGCGGCCTGGACCACGCCGCCGGGCGCGGCGGGGACCACGAGAGCGGCGGCGAACACGGAAGCGGAGACGGCGGAAGCAGCGGAGACGGCGGGAGCAGCGGGAACAGCGGGAGCAGCGGGAGCAGCGGCAGCGGATCGGGGTCGTCCAACGAGTCGGCGGGCTCCGGGCACGGGTCTGAGTCCGGGTCCGGGTCCGGGTCCGGGTCCGGGTCCGGGTCCGGGGCCGGGTCCGGGGCCGGAGGCGGAACGGGTTCGAGTACGGGTTCAGGGACGGGGAGCGGCTCGGGGTCGGGATCGGGGTCGGGATCGGGGTCGGGGGGTGGCTCCGGTGACTCCAACTCCGGTTCCGGTAGCGGCAATTCGGGCCCCTCGCACAGCGACACGGGCCGTGGGTCCGACTCCGGCTCGGGGTCGGGGTCGGGGGCGGGGTCGAACTCCGGGTCGGGATCCGGTTCGGGATCGGACTCCGGGTCCCGGCCCGCGCCGGATTCCGGGGCCGGTTCGAGCAACGGCCCGGCCACCAGCCCCGACAGCTCCGCACGCCCGGACGGCGACCACCCGACCCCCCGGGCCCAACCGCTGCCGCCCCCGGACCAGCGCACTGCCTTCGACGAGGGCTATACGGGCGGCAACGACCACAACCCGTACGGGAGTTCCCCCACACCGACACCGGACAGCAGCCCCGCACCGGGCGCCGGACACATCCCCGACGCGGGGGACGCGGCCCGCCCGCACCCGGACCCGGCCGGTACGCAGCCCACGCCGGGCCCGTCCCCCCACCCGGACGCGGCACCGCCCCACGACGCGGGACCAGCACCGCACTCCACGCCAACGCCGGACGCGGGACCAGCACCGCACTCCACACCGACACCCGACGCGGGACCGTCGTCGCCCCACTCCACACCGAGCCCCGACTCCGGACCGTCGCCGCACTCCGCACCAACGCCCGACTCCGGCACGTCGTCCCACCCGGGCCCGACCCCGGCGCCGGCCCCGGACCACGCGCCCCCGGGGCAACCGGCCGCCGCCTCCCACGACGCCCCCACCTCCGCCCCCCACAACGGCGACGGCGGCGGCACCCCTTCGCACGACGGGGACGGCAGCAACTCCGGTGCGGGCGGCGGACGTCCGAGCACCCCGCACGTGAGCGTGCCCTCGCAGGGCGGGGCGGTACCGCACGCGGCGTCCGCCGGGCCGTCGCCCACCGGTCACCGGGACCCGACCCCCGGCGACCCCGCGCCGCACGGCCGTGACGACGACACCACCGTCACCACCCAGTCCGCCGACACCCTGACCGCCCCGCCGCCCACCCCGGCGGCCGATCCCGGCGGCCACTCGCCCACCGCGCCCCAGCAGTCACCGAAGGGCGGCCCGCAGTCGCCGGGACCGGTGGTCGGCATGCCCACCGCCATGCCCCCGCAGGCCGGGCCGACGACACCGAACGCGGCTCCGAACGCGGCTCCGCACACCGCCACACCGAGCGGGACCGCCACCCCGACGTCGAACACCGCACCCCCGCGCGGCGCCAACCCGCCCGCGGGGAGCCCCGGGAACACCCCGCCCAACCGCCGCCCCGACGGCACCCAGCCGGTCCACGACATCACCCAGCAGCGCCGTCCGGACCGCCCCGCCCACGACCCCCGGCTCGACGGGCCGCGCCGCCCGGACGACCCGCGTACGCCCTCCGGCGGGCGCCCCGACCCGCGTCAGCAGCGCCCGGCCCCGGCCCAGCCGCGCCCCGACTCGACCCGTCCGGACACCACCAGGCCCGACACCACCCGCCCGGACACCACCAGGCCCGACACCACCCGCCCGGACACCACCCGGCCCGACACCACCCGCCCGGACCCCCGGCGCCCCGAACCGCAGCCGACCCGTACCGACGCGCCCCCGAACGGCCACGACACCCCGAACGACCGCACCGGCCAACAGCACCCGAACAGTCACAACGGGCCGGGCAACCAGCCGGGCAACCAGCCAACCACCAACCACCCCGACACCAACCATCCCGACACCGGCCACCCCACCACCCCCGACAACACCCCGCACGACCAGAACACCCACCCCCACACCGACACCGGCACCCCCACCGACCACGGCACCCCCACCGACCAGGCCGACCACGACCACCCCCGGCACGAGCCCCCCAACGATCCCCCCGCCGCCTCCGACACCCGTAACCGCGAGCGCCCCGGCGGGCTGGACGGCCCCACCGACGAGCACCAGCAGCACGTCGAGAACGCCATCCCCAAGGACGACGACGGCCGACCCCAACCCCACCCCGACCC
>NZ_JAZBJP010000004.1:0-311553 GCF_036352915.1 Streptomyces bugieae | reverse complement strand
TGTGTGGACGTAAAGCGTCAGCAGTCCACACAACCGGCCCCGGAGGCCCGTCACCGCACCCACAAACCACCCAGCCCGCCGCAGGCGCAACGGCGAGACGACCCGCGGCGCCGCAGACAGGTACGTGGGAGGCGCCGCAAAGCGCACAACGGCGAGCAAGCCCCGCGGCGGGAAAGACGGGTACGTAGGGCAATATGGGACAATTTGAGCGCCCAGGGCCGCTACGTGAGGAGAAGACCATGGCACGTGCAGTGGGTATCGACCTCGGTACGACGAATTCGGTGGTCAGCGTGCTGGAGGGCGGCGAGCCCACGGTGATCACCAACGCCGAGGGGGCCCGCACGACCCCGTCGGTGGTGGGGTTCGCCAAGGGTGGGGAGGTGCTGGTCGGGGAGATCGCCAAGCGGCAGGCCGTGACCAACATCGACCGCACCGCGCGGTCGGTCAAGCGCCACATGGGCGAGTCGGACTGGCGCTTCCCCGCCAGCGGCGACATCGACGGCAAGCGGTACACCGCCCAGGAGATCTCCGCGCGGGTGCTGCAGAAGCTCAAGCGCGACGCCGAGGACTACCTGGGCGAGGACGTGACGGACGCCGTCGTCACCGTTCCGGCCTACTTCAACGACGCGCAGCGCACCGCCACGAAGGAGGCCGGGGAGATCGCCGGCCTGCGGGTGCTGCGGATCGTCAACGAGCCGACCGCCGCGGCGCTGGCGTACGGGCTGGACAAGGAGAACGACCAGACGATCCTGGTCTTCGACCTCGGTGGCGGCACCTTCGACGTCTCGCTGCTGGAGATCGGCGAGGGCGTGGTCGAGGTCAAGGCCACGAACGGCGACACCCATCTGGGCGGTGACGACTGGGACCAGCGGATCGTCGATCACCTGGCCAAGCAGTTCAAGAACGCGTACGGCATCGACCTGTCGAACGACAAGATGGCCACCCAGCGGCTGCGGGAGGCCGCGGAGAAGGCGAAGATCGAGCTGTCGGCGGCCACCGAGACCACGATCAACCTGCCGTATCTCAGCGCCTCGGCCGAGGGCCCGCTGCACCTGGACGAGAAGCTCACCCGCTCGCAGTTCCAGCAGCTCACCGCGGACCTCCTGGAGCGCTGCAAGACGCCGTTCCACAACGCGGTGAAGGACGCCGGGATCAACCTCTCGGACATCAACCACGTGATCCTGGTCGGCGGTTCGACCCGGATGCCCGCGGTGACCGATCTGGTCAAGGAGCTCACCGGCAAGGACCCGCACAAGGGTGTGAACCCCGACGAGGTCGTGGCCGTGGGGGCCGCCCTGCAGGCCGGCGTCCTCAAGGGCGAGGTCAAGGACGTCCTGCTCCTCGACGTCACCCCGCTGTCCCTCGGCATCGAGACCAAGGGCGGCATCATGACCAAGCTCATCGAGCGGAACACCACGATCCCGACCAAGCGCTCGGAGATCTTCACCACCGCCGAGGACAACCAGTCGTCCGTGCAGATCCAGGTCTACCAGGGCGAACGCGAGATCGCGGCGTACAACAAGAAGCTCGGGATGTTCCAGCTCACCGGCCTGCCGCCGGCCCCGCGCGGGGTGCCGCAGATCGAGGTCTCCTTCGACATCGACGCCAACGGCATCATGCACGTGACCGCGAAGGACCTGGGCACGGGCAAGGAGCAGAAGATGACCGTCACCGGCGGCTCCTCGCTGCCGAAGGACGACATCGACCAGATGGTGCGCGACGCCGAACGGCACGCCGAGGAGGACCGGCAGCGCCGCGAGGCCGCGGAGACCCGCAACCAGGGCGAGCAGCTCGTCTACCAGACCGAGAAGTTCCTCAAGGACAACGAGGACAAGGTCCCCGGTGAGATCAAGACCGAGGTCGAGACCGCCGTCGGTGAGCTGAAGGAGAAGCTCAAGGGCGAGGACACCGCCGTGATCCGCACCGCCACCGAGAAGGTCGCGGCCGTCTCCCAGAAGCTCGGCCAGGCCATGTACGCCGACGCCCAGGCCAAGCAGGCCGCCGCGGGTGGCGGCGGAGCCGCCGGGGGCGACGCGGGTGAACAGGGCCGGTCGGACGCCGACGACGTCGTGGACGCCGAGATCATCGACGACGACAAGCGGGAGGGAGGCACGCCATGAGCCGCCCGACGCGGATCCGCGGCACATCCCGGCCACCGCTGGCCATAGTCGGTAGCGGCACGGACCGGGCGGACCGGCCGGAGCTCGGGCGGCGCGGACCGGGCGCCGGCTCCCGGAGCGGGGCCGGTTCCCCGCCGCGTACCGACCGGGACACCGGTCCCCCGCCGTTCCGCGTGTCCGAGGAGGCCGGTACGACCTCCCAGGAGGCGGTGCTCCGCGCCGAGCTGCGGCAGCGCACCGCCGAACTGCAGGAGCGCACGGCCGATCTGCAGCGCCTCAAGGCCGAGTACGACAACTACCGCAAGCGGGTGCACCGGGACCGGCTGGCGGTCGGCGAGATCGCCGTGGCCAATGTGCTGGGGCGGCTGCTGCCCGTGCTCGACGCCGTCGAGGAGGCGGCCGGGCAGGGCGAGGTCACGGATGGCTTCGGGCGGGTCGCCCGGGCGCTGGTGGCCGAACTGACCGCGCTGGGCCTGATCTCCTTCGGCAGCGTGGGCGACGCCTTCGATCCGGAGATCCACGAGGCCGTCACGTTCACGGCGGTGAGCCGTCCCGAAAGCCCCCCGGGTGCCGTGTGCACGGCGGTGCTGCGGCAGGGGTACCGCGTCGGTGACCACCTGCTGCGTCCCGCGCAGGTCTCGGTCACGGGCGATCCGCCCGCGGCTCCGGCCCGTCCGTCCTGGTGAGCGCGATGAGGGCGACGTCGTCGCCGAGGGTTCCGCCGACGTACGCGAGCAGGTCGTCGCGGAGGCGCGCCACCAGCGCGCCCGGGTCCCGCTCGGTGCAGGCGGCGACCCGGTCCGGCAGCCGGTAGAACGCGCCGGTCGCGTCCCGCGCCTCGATCACCCCGTCCGTGTACAGCAGGAGCAGGTCGCCGGGTGCGAAGTCGAACGTCTCGACCTGGTAGTCGCCCTCCGACGGGGCGCCGATGCCGAGGGGCAGCGCGGGTTCCTGGACCTCCAGGGAACGGACCTTGCCCTCCCGTAGCAGGAGCGGCGGCGGGTGCCCGCAGTTCACCATCGTGAGGAACGGCTCGTCGTGGTGGACGTCCAGCACCACCGCGGTCACGAAGGACTCCGTGGGCTCGGGATCGCCTGCGGTGCGGTGCGCGGTGTTCCAGTGCACGGAGTTCCCCAGGTGGGCGGCGATGCCCGGCAGGGAGAGGTTGCGGTAGGCGGAGCCCTGGAAGGCGCCGATCAGCACCGCCGCCTCCCCGATGGCGGACAGTCCCTTGCCGCGGACGTCGCCGACGACCAGTCGGGTGGCCCCGGGGGTGGGCGCCACCGCGTAGAGGTCGCCGCCGATCAGCGCCTCGGCGTCGGCGGCGAGGTAGGTGGCGGCGATCCGGAGCGGGCCGATGCGTTCGGGCAGCGGCCGCATCAGGACCTGCTGCGCCGCGACGGCCACCGACTGCACCCGGCTGAGCCGCCGCTGGTGCCGGTCCTGGACGTACCGGAAGACGGTGACGAGCACGGAGATCACCAGCAGGGCGGCGATCTGCGCCTGGTGATTGGGCGTCATCAGACCGCCGTGCAGGGTGCCGATGATGATCTGGGCCGCCACCGCGAGGGCACCGACCGCACCGGTAAGGCCGGGCCCGGCGAAGGAGGCGGTGATCGCGGGCGCGGCGACCAGGAACGGTCCGAGGTGGATGCTCGCCGGGGAGTTGATGTCCACCACCGTCACGGCCACGATGATCGCCAGCGGGACGACCAGCAGGCCGGGGCTCCACCGCCGGAAGCCGGCGCGCTGAGCTGGACCGTGCCGGAGGCGCATAACTCCTCTTTACACCCCTCCCGACCTCCGTGCCGGGAAACGGACGGACCCCGGGACCGTGGGTCCCGGGGTCCTGGCCGACGCGGTGCCGCGCCGGCCTCCGCAGATCTGCCGTGACGTCTCAGACGTCGCTGGTCTGCACGGTGGCGAGACCGGCCAGCTGCCCGACGGGCAGGGTGGGGACGAGCGACTGGGCGGTGCCGACGACGTCGCCGATGGCCACCGCGCCACCGTGGCCGGCCACCTCGGCACCGGCGCTGGCGAGACCACCGGAAATGTTGTCCAGCTCGCTGTCGGCAATCTCGCAGGTCTCGACGATGTCACGCATGACGTGCCCTTCCTTCATTACTCTCAATTTTCCTGGCGGACACCGCGCGGAATTCATGCACACCACATGCAAGAAAAATTACGCACGGTCCTGCGGCAGCAGACTTCGCCGCCCGATAATCCGGGCCGCAGTGATCAATCTGCCGCACGGGAAGGATGCAATCACGCCGACGAAGCGTCAGGCAACCTGCCCCCCAATTTCCTTTCCGGATGTTCACGTTCGCCCCCACAACCCCGCTGAAGTGCAGCTTTGTCAGTCAGCGGGTGACGAATCCACCGAACCGCACACCCACGGAAGCAACGTCTCGGCCATTGTGAAAAGCCGCCGCATCCGAGGAAAAGACATCGCACCGGGCCGCGACTGGACATATCTGCATTTACGTTTCGACGTGGGATGCGGGGGCCGGGATGACCAGAGATGTCGGGATGTATGACCCGACGGCCCATACAATTGACCAGGCCGGACGAAAGCGGCACCTTCCGGCGTCCGGGGCGATTACCGGACGTCGAAGCCCGACAACCCCTGGGGTTCCTCCTCCGTCACCGAGACCGCGTCGACGACCGCCGCCGGCGGCCCCTGGTGCGCCCACTCCACCAGCCTGTCCACGCTCTCCGGATCGCCCTCGAACACGGCCTCCACGGTTCCGTCCGGGGCGTTGCGCACCCAGCCGGCCACGCCCTGCGCCTCGGCGGTACGCCGGCAGGTGTCGCGGAAGAACACCCCCTGCACGGTCCCCGAGACCACCACCCGCCTGCGGATCATCGGTCCTCACCTCGCGTCATGGCTGCCCTCTCCTCACGTCCGCGCTCTCGTCAGGGCTGTGCTCTCATCACGGCTGTGCTCTCGTCACGGCTGCGCCGCACCCGGTCCGGTCCGGATCATCGGCTCCGCGGCTTCCGGATGTCCGGACCCCGGGGCTCACCCGGCGAAGCCACGCCCGGACGGCGTACGGCTGACCGCCCGCCCGGTGGCCGCCACCGCCCGCGCGAACACGGTCGCGTCGCGCACGGCCGCGCCGCCCGGGTCGTTGTTGAAGTACGCGTACACATCGGCCCGGTCCGGCCAGGTGTCGGCGATCCGGCGTGCCCAGGTGGCGAGCGCCTTACTGCCGTAGCGCGGCCAGGGTGCTGCCCGGCCCTCGTGGAACCGCACGTAGCCCCAGTCGGTGGTCCGCCACAGCGGGGCCACCGGACGGGACCCCCGGTCCGCCCAGCACAGCGCCGCGCCCCGGCGCTCCAGTACCGCGCGGACCTCCTCGGTCCACCACGAGTCGTGCCGGGGCTCGACGGCCACCCGGGTACCGGCCGGGAAGCAGTCGAGGCAGGCGTCCAGCAGCCCGGCGTCCCGCCGCAGCGTGGGCGGCAGTTGGAGCAGTACGGGCCCCAGCCGCGGCCCCAGGGCGGCGGCCCGTGACATCAGCCGGTCCACCGGCTCCTCGGGGGTGCGCAGCCGCTTGATGTGGGTCAGATAGCGGCTCGCCTTGACGGCCATCACGAAGCCGTCCGGGGTCCTCTCCCGCCAGTCGGCGAAGGTCTTCTCCTCGGGCAGCCGGTAGAAGGCCGCATTGCTCTCGACGGTCGCGAACCCCCGCGCGTACTCCTCCAGCCACAGCCGCTGCGGCCGGTCCGGCGGGTAGAGGACACCGCGCCAGTCCTTGTACTGCCAGCCGGAAGTGCCGAGGAGGACCGTCATGCCCGGATGCCTGCCCGTTGGTGCGCACGCCCTATCAGGACGCCAACAGGGCGCCATCAGGGCCCCGCCTGCCTCACGGCCCCCGCCCGCGCCGGGACGCCCTTGCGGAGGCGGGTGGTGACGGTCAGTGTGGGGCCCGTGACTTCCTTCGTCCTGCCCCACGCCCTGCACGGCAGGGGCCCGCACAAGGTCATCGCCGTCCACGGGTGGTTCGCCGACCGGTCCGCCTTCGCCCCGCTCCTTCCCGACCTCGACCGCTCCGCCTTCCAGTACGCGCTGGTCGATCTCCGGGGCTACGGCGAGGCGCAGGACGCGGCCGGCGCGTACACCACGGCGGAGGGCGCGGCCGATGTGCTGGCGCTCGCCGACCGGCTGGGCTGGGACCGGTTCTCGATGATCGGCCATTCGATGGGCGGCAGCGTCGTCCAGCGGGTGCTGGCCGCGGCCCCGGCACGCGTCCGGCGGCTGGTCGGCATCTCGCCGGTGCCCGCCTCCGGGTTTCCGCTGCCGCCGGACCAGTGGGCGCTGTTCTCCTCGGCGGCGCACGCCCCGGACAGCCGGCGGGCCATCATCGACCTCACGTCCGGTGGCCGGCGCCCCGACGCCTGGCTGGACCGGATGGTGCGGCGGTCGCTGGAGCGCAGCAACCCGACGGCGTTCCGCACCTGGCTGGACTCCTGGGCCGGCGAGGGCTTCGCCGACGACGTCGACGGTTCGCCGGTGCCGGCGCTGGCGGTGACCGGCGCCCTGGATCCCGCGCTCACCGCCGATCTGACCCGCCGGACGTGGCTGCGGTGGTACGCCAACAGCCAGCTGATCGAGCTGTCGGCGGCCGGGCACTACGCGATGGACGAGACGCCGCTGGAGCTGATCCGCGCCGTCGAGGACTTCCTGCGCGCGGACGGCGACGGGGACGGCCACGGGAACGGGGACCGGCGCCGCGGTGCCGGGGCCCCCGACGGGCCGGTGGCCCGATGACGTCGTCGGCGGCCGACGCCCCCCGGATACCCGACGTCTTCGACCCCCGCGGCTACGCCCAGGGGCTGCCGCACACCGCCTACCGGCTGCTGCGCGACCGCCGTCCGGTGGCCTGGCAGGAGGAGCACGAGGTCCTCGGCTGGCCCGCCGGGCCCGGTTTCTGGGCGGTCACCCGGCACGCCGATGTCGTCCGGGTCCTGAAGGACGCCCGCACCTTCTCCTCGCACCTGGGCGCCACCCAGATCCGCGATCCGGACGCCGCCGACCTGCCGTTCATCCGGCGCATGATGCTCAATCAGGACGCTCCGGTCCACGGGCGGCTGCGCCGGCTGGTGAGCCGGGCCTTCACCCGCGGCCGGATCGACCGCTTCGAGACGGTGGTACGTGACCGGGCCCGCGGCCTGCTGACCGCGGCGCTCGATGCCGCGCGCACCGGGAGCGGCGTGGCCGACCTGGTCACCACCGTCACCGACGACTACGCGCTGCTCAACCTCGCCGACCTGCTCGGCGTGCCGCCCGGTGAACGCGGGCTGCTGCTGGACTGGACCCGGCGCGTCATCGGCTACCAGGACCCGGACGAATCCGGTCCGCCGGCGTCCGGACCGGACGGCCGTCCGGCCGACCCGCGCTCACCGGCGATGCTGCAGGACATGTTCGCGTTCGCGCGGGAGCTGGCCGCCCACAAGCGGCGGCACCCCGGCGACGACGTGATGACGGTCCTCGCCGCGGACCGCGAACTGGCCACGCCCGAGCTGGAGATGTTCTTCTTCCTGCTGACCATCGCGGGGAACGACACGGTACGCAGCGCGGCGCCCGGCGGCCTGCTGGCGTTGGCCCGGCACCCGGACGCCTACCGCGCACTGCGCGCCGGTGCCGTGGCGACGGCCTCGTGCGTGGAGGAGCTGCTGCGCTGGCATCCGCCGGTGCTCAGCTTCCGCCGTACCGCGGCGTGCGACACGGAGCTTGCCGGCCGCCCGATCCGCGCCGGTGAGAAGGTGGTGGTCTTCCACGGCTCGGCCAACTACGACGAGCGGGTGTTCCCCGCCCCGCACCGGCTGGACCTCGCCCGTACGCCCAACCCCCATGTCTCCTTCGGCGACGGTCCGCACGTCTGCCTGGGCGCCCATCTCGCCCGGCTGCAGCTTCGGGTGCTCTACGAGGAGACCCGCGTCCTGCTGCCCGCCCTCGAACTCGCCGCCCCGCCACGGCACTTGGTGTCGAACTTCATCCACGGCCTCAAGTCCCTGCCGCTGCGGCTCCTCCCGTCCGGTGGGGACCGGCCACCGGGCTGAGCGCGGCCAGTTCGGGAAGTCTGGCGGCGGTCGCCGCGTCGGCGGGCAGGCAGGAGACCAGGGTGACGCCCGGCGCGTCCACGGCCGCGAGCTTGACGTAGTCGAAGGTCAGCCGGCCCAGCGACGGATGGTCGAACTCCCGGCGCGCCGGCCGGAAGTCCGCCACGTCATGGGTCGCCCACCAGGTCCTGAACTCCGCGCTGCGCGCGCACAGTTCGCCGGTCAGCCGGCGGAACTCCGGGTCGTCGGGGTGGCGGTCGGCGCTGGCGCGGTACTGCTCCAGCAGGGCCCGGGCCTGGCCGTCCCAGTCGGCCAGGAGCGTACGGATCCTGGGCCGGGTGAACACCAGGCGCATCAGGTTGCGTTCGGCGGCGTCCCAGTGGGCGGGGTCGCCGATGAGACCGGCCTCGGCGCGGTTCCAGGCCAGCAGGTCCCAGTTGGGCGCGAGCACGTACGCGGGGTGCGGGTCGAGCGCGTCCACCAGGCGCTGCAGTTCCGGCCCGCCGGGGTGGTCGCCGGCCGGCTCGGGCAGCGGCTGCCCGGCCAGGGCGAACAGGTGGCGGGTCTCGGCGGGGGACAGCCGCAGCGCCCGGGCCAGGCTGTGCAGCACCTGACGGCTCACGCTGATGTCCCTGGCCTGTTCGAGCCAGGTGTACCAGGTGACGCTGACCCCCGAGAGGACGGCGACCTCCTCGCGGCGCAGTCCGGGCGTGCGGCGTCGGGGGCCCGCCGGGAGTCCGGCCTCGCCGGGCGGGACCCGTTCCCGTCGCGAGCGGAGGAACTCCGCCAGCACCCGGCGCCGTTCCCGGTCGGCCATCGGACCCCTCTCCCCCGCGGCGCACCGTGCCGTGCGCCCGCCGCTTCCCCGTGTCGCGCGGCCGGGTGCCGGACCCCGAGGGGTCGTTCGGCCGACACCGGTACCGCTGCCACCAGGATAATTCGCCTCTGTATGGCCCGTGCGGCCCGGGCCAGGCTCGGGGCCATGACTCCTCTGCGACCGCCGGCCGATCCGGCCCCGTCCTCCCCCGCCGCCGCTGCCCCGCACACCGCGGCGGTTTCCGCGCCCGCTCCGTGGCGGGCCCTGTCCGTCGTCCTCACCGGCGTCTTCATGGCCGTGCTCGACACCTTCATCGTGCTGGTGGCGGCGCCCGCCATCCAGGACGATCTGCGCGCCTCGGACGCCGATGTGCAGCTGATCCTGGCGGGCTATCAACTCACCTACGCCGTCGCGCTGATCACCGGAGCGCGCCTCGGTGACCGGTTCGGCCGCAAGCGGTGTTTCCTCCTCGGGATGGGCCTCTTCACCCTGGCGTCGGTGGGCTGCGCGGCCGCACCCGGGGCCGGCGGTCTGATCGCGGCCCGGCTCGTCCAGGGGCTCGGGGCCGCGGTGATGTTCCCGCAGGTCTTCTCGACGATCCAGGTGCTGCTGCCGCCCGAGCGGCGGGCCCGGGCCTTCGGCGTGCTGGGGGCGGTGATCGGCGCGGCGGGGGTGGCCGGCCAGCTGCTGGGCGGGGTCCTGCTCTCCGCCGACCTGTTCGGCGCTTCCTGGCGGCCGATCTTCTGGGTCAACGTTCCCGTCGGGCTGGTGACGCTGGCCCTCGCGGCGGTCCTCCTGCCCGAGTCGCGGGCCCCCGAGGGCCACCGGCTGGACCTGGCGGGCGTGGCGGTGCTGACCGTGGCGCTGTTCCTCCTGGTCGTGCCCGTGGTGGAGGGCCGGGAGGCCGGCTGGCCCGCATGGGCGTGGGTCAGCCTGGCCGCGGGGGTGCTCGCCCTGCTCGCCTTCGGCGCCGTGGAACGCCGGGTCGCGGCCCGCGGCCGGTCCCCGCTGGTACGGCCGGGGCTGCTGCGTGAGCGGGCCTTCGCGGTCGGGATGGTGCTGGTCCTCCTGGCGTACTCCGGGATCAACTCCTTCTTCCTGGTGCTGTCCCTGACCGTGCAGGACGGGCTGGGGCTGGACGCCCTGGGCGCCGGCTTGTTCTATCTGCCGTTCGCCGCGGGCTTCTTCACCGGGAGCCTGGTGGCGGGGCGCCTGGCGCGGTACGGGAAGCGGCTGCTGCGGACCGGGGCGCTGGTCCTCGGACTCGGCCACGCGGTGGCGCTCGGCGTCGTCGTGCTCGCCGGGGACACGCTGACGGCCCGGTCGCTGGCGCTGCCGCTGCTCGTCGTGGGCCTGGGGAACGGGGTTCTGGTCACACCGCTGCTCAACACCGTGCTCGCCCGCATCCGCCCGGCGGAGATCGGGATGGCCTCCGGTGTGCTCTCCACCGGCCAGCAGATCGGCGGCTCGGTCGGGGTCGCGCTGGTCGGCGTCCTGTTCTACGGGGCGCTGGGCCACGCCGCACGCCACGACGTCGGCGCCTACGGGCACGCCCTGATGGCGGCGCTGCTCTTCGACCTCGCCCTGGCCGCCGCCCTCTCGCTGCTCCTGCGGGTCCTGCCGGACCCGGCGCCGGCCGGCCGGTGAGCCGGGGGCCGGCCGGCGGCGTCGCGGGTCAGTGCGCGGCGAGGCGGGCGGACACGCAGGGGTCCTCGTTGCGGTAGCCGAGGCGGGTGTAGAGCCGGTCGGCGGGCGCGTTGTCGGCGAGCTGCCACAGCGTGCAGAAGCCGTGCCGGCGCACCGCGTACCGGGTCAGCCAGGCGGTCAGCGCCGCACCGAGGCCCTGGCCGCGCTGTGCGGCGTCGGTGGCGACGGAGGCCATGAGGGGGGCGCCGGTGTCCCGCAGGCTGCTCAGGGCGCCGCAGGCCACGAGGTTCCCGTCCGCGCCGCGGATGCCCGCCCACAGGCTGACGGCGGAGGAGCCGGGCCCGGTGGAGTGGGCCGGGCTGTGCACGCCGAGGAAGGCGAGCAGCTCGTCGTGGTGGGTCTCGTCGAGCGCGACCACCCGCTCCTCCGCGCGCTGGACGGGCGGCTCCTGAAGCGTCCAGCGGAAGACCCACTCGACGACGTCGGTCACCGGGAGGTGGCGGCCGACCAGGGCGTCCGTGCCGCGCGGGCCGGTGAACTCCCGCACCCGGTCGGGCAGGCCCAGCGCGGCGCGCAGCACGAGTCCGGCCGCGGCCTCCGGTGCGCCGACGCTCCACACGTGCCCGCGGGTGTCGTCGAGCCAGGCCACGGCGCCGTCGCCGGACCAGCCGGGCCGGCCGGCCGGTCGCTGCCGCGCGGCGCCGAAACGCAGCAGGGCGGAGCCGGTCCGGCGCTCCAGGCCCTGGTCGAACAGATCGGTGGCCCGGGGGACGAGGGTCGTTGCCAGCATCGCTCTCAGGGGGACGTACGGACACGGGAAGGCGGCGGCGCCGGTACGCGCGCGGGGGCGCGGTCGGAACCGTCCGTAAGGGTGGGGGGAGCCCGGCGGCGGCAGCGCACGGGGGCGGGCCCGGCCGACCGGACGGCCCACTGTCGCACACCGCCCCGGGCCCCACGCAAATCCACCTCCGCGCCGGGCCGCGGCCGGTCAGCGCAGGGTCAGTTCCGCCCAGATGATCTTGCCTTCGGAGGTGTAACGGGTGCCCCAGCGCCCGGCCATCCGGGCGACGAGGAAGAGCCCGCGGCCGCCCTCGTCCTCGCCCGCGGCGAACCGGAGATGGGGCGCGGTGCTGCTGGAGTCGGAGACCTCGCAGATCAGCGTGCGGTCGTACAGCAGGCGGACGCCGATCGGGCCGGAGGCGTAGACGATGGCGTTGGTGACCAGCTCGCTGAGGATGAGCTCGGTGGTGAAGACCTCCTCCTCCAGGCCCCACTCCATCAGCTGCCGGGTGAGGTTCGCCCGGGCCTCGGCGACGGCCGCGGGGTCGGCGGGGACCTCCCACTCGGCGATGCGGTCGGGCGGCAGCAGGCGGGTGCGCGCCACGAGGAGGGCAATGTCGTCGCGCTGCCGGTCGGGGAGCAGGGCGCCGAGCACGGCCTCGCAGGTCTCCTGCGGCGTCCGGTCGCGGTGTGCCAGCGCCGTGGCGAGCTGGTGCATGCCGGTGTCGATGTCGTGGTTGCGGTCCTCCACCAGGCCGTCGGTGTACAGGACCAGGTTGCTGCCCTCGGGCAGCTGCAGTTCCACGGATTCGAAGGGCAGGCCGCCGATGCCGAGCGGCGGACTGGCCGGGAGGTCCGGGTACGTGACGGTGCCGTCCGGGTGGACGAGGGCCGGTGGGAGGTGGCCGGCCCGGGCCAGCGTGCAGCGGCCGGAGGCCGGGTCGTAGATGGCGTAGAGGCAGGTGGCGCCGGAGACGGTGGCCTCGTCGTTCGCCGCGGTGGCCTCCTCGTCGATGCGGTTGACCAGCTCGTCCAGGAAGCCGAGGAGCTCGTCGGGCGGCAGGTCGAGGGTGGAGAAGTTCTGCACCGCGGTACGCAGTCGGCCCATGGTCGCCGCGGCGTGCAGCCCGTGGCCGACGACGTCCCCGACGACCAGCGCGACCCGGGCGCCGGGCAGTGGGATGACGTCGAACCAGTCGCCGCCCACCCCGGTCTGTGCGGGCAGGTAGCGGTGGGCGAGGTCGAGGGCGCTCTGCTCGGGCAGACCGCGCGGCAGCAGGCTCTCCTGCAGGGTGACGGCCATGGCGTGCTCGCGGGTGAAGCGGCGCGCGTTGTCGATGCACACGGCGGCGCGGGCCGCCATCTCCTCGGCCAGCGACAGCTCGCCCTCCTCGAAGGGCCGCTCCCGGGAGCGCCAGAAGTTGACGATCCCCATCCGGACGCCGCGGGCCTGGAGCGGCACGGTGATCAGGGATTCGCAGCCGTGGCTCATGACCAGCTCCAGCCGCCCGGGGTCGTCCGGGTACCAGTCGCCGGCCGCCCGCACATCGGGCACGAGCACGGACTGGCCGCTGACGAATCCGGTGGCCATCGGGGTGAGCGAGAGGTAGGTGTGCACCTCGCCCGGCCGGTAGAGGGGGTGGTCGTCGCGGATCCCGGCGACCGCCACCCGGCGCAGCTCGGGCGCCTCGCGGTACGAGCCCACCGGTGGCTCCCCGCCGCTCAGCACGGGTTCGGCCAGGTCGACGGTGGCGTAGTCGGCGAACCACCGCACGGCGACCTGGGTCAGCTCCTCGGCGGTGCGCCGCACGTCGAGGGTGGTGCCGATGGCCACGCTGGCCTCGTACAGCAGCCGCAGGCGGCTCTGGGTGACCTCCGCCTTCCCGGCGAGGGCGAGCAGGTCGGTGGAGTCCCGCAGCGTGGCGACGCTGCCGGGCGGGCCGCCCTGGCGGTCGGTGGACCGGATGTTCAGCGCGAGCAGCCGTTCGTTGACCGGCAGCACCTCGTCGGAGATCGCCTGCCCGGACGTCAGCAGCTCGGTGATCCGGGAATCGAGGCCGAGGCCGGAGAGGCACTGCCCCTCGGCGTCCGCGGGCAGGCCCAGCAGCTTTTGGGCCTCGTCGTTCGCCAGCAGGACCCGCCCGTCCGCGTCGAGGATCAGCACGCCCTCGCGCACGGCGTGCAGCACCGCGTCGTGGTGCTCGTACATCCGGGTCATCTCCGACGGGCCGAGCCCCCGGGTCTGGCGCCGCAGCCGGCGGCTGACCAGTGCGGTGCCGGCCGTGGTGAGGGCGAGCGCGGCACCGCCGGCCCCGACGACGACGGGCAGCTGCCGGTCGACGGCGCTGCTGACCCGGCTCACCCGCATACCGGAGCTCACCAGGGCCACCACGTGGCCCTTGGCGTCCTTCACCGGGACCGTCGCCTGCACCTCGTGGCCGAGCGGCCCGTAGACGCTCTCGATGGTGGTGCGGCCGGCGAGGGACGGCTTGATCGTGCCGACGAATTTCTTGCCGATCCGGCTGGGGATCGGGTGGGTGTAGCGGATCCCGTTGCGGTCCATGACGACGATGAAGTCCACGCCGCCGCGCTTGCGGGCGTCCTCGGTCAGCGGCTGGAGCACCACGCTCGCGCCCGGATGGCCCTTCTTCAGCACGGTGGGCAGGCCGGGGGCGTGCGCGAAGGACTCGGCGGAGGCGAGCGAACGGTCCCGGGCGCCCTGGAACCGGTCGCTCCGCGCCTGGACCAGCAGGGTGATCACCGCGGCCACGACGAGCAGCAGCACGATCAGCACCTGCAGGAGGAACATCTGGCCGGCGACACTGTGGACGTCCACCAGGGCGCGCAGGCGCTGGTTCAGCGGTTTCGGCGGGCCGCCGTTCCGTGCCCGCCGGCCGTTGTCGCCCGGGCGCCGACCGGTGGACCTGCGCCCCGGAGCGAACCACGGAAAGCGGCCGGAAATTCGGGCCATGCTCCATGTGTACCTCGCGCACCGAGGTGGCCGATACGCACCACGCTGAAGTATCACATGACTGTACGACGGTGACCGGGCCCGCGGGGCGGTGTTCCGGGGCCCGTCAGCCGTGCTCAGCCCGCCAGCTCGCCCAGGAACTCCCAGGTACGGCGCCGGTCCGCGTCCCCGGCGAGCTCCGTGCCGGAGAAGACCACCTCCGTCGCCCCGGCGTCCCGGTAGCGCCGCACCTCGGCCGCGACCGTCCGCTCGTCGCCGATCACGGCCACGTCGGCCGCCCGCTTGCCGCCGGAGAGCCCGATGACCCGGGCGTAGGACGGGATCTGCTCGTAGAAGGCGAGCTGCTCGGTGAACGTCCGGCGCACCGCGTCGGCGTCGTCGGTGACCAGGCCGGGCACCAGCGCCACGATCCGGGGCGCGGGCCGGCCGGCGGCCTCCGCCGCGGCGGTGACGGCCGGGACGATGTGCTCGGCCAGCGCGCGGGGCCCGGCGAGGTACGGCAGGATCCCGTCGGCCAGCTCGCCGCTCACCCGGAGGGCCTGCGGGCCCATCGCGGCGACGAGCAGCGGTACGCCCGCCTCGGCGCCCGGCACCCGCGCGGGGATCGGGGTGGCGGCGGTCAGCAGCTCGCCGCGGAAGTCGGCGCTGCCGGTCTCGGTCAGCTGGCGCAGCGCGGTGAGGAATTCCCGCAGCCGGGCGACCGGCCGCTCGAAGGGGAGGCCGAAGCCGGACTCGGTGAGGAGTTTGGTGCCGAGGGCGAGTCCGAGGTGGTAGCGGCCGTGCGTGGCCGCCTGGGCGGTCAGCGCCTGGCTGGAGACCACCAGCGGGTGGCGTCCGAAGACAGGGATCGCGGACGTGCCCACCTGGAGCTCCGGGACCTCGCGCCCGACGATCGCGGCGAGCTGGGGCGAGTCCGCCCCGAAGGTCTGGCCGAACCAGGCGGACCGCAGCCCCGCGGCCGCCGCCTCCGCGGCGAGCCGCACGGTCGCGTCGATCTGGTTGTCGGGGGCGGTCGCGTTGAGTGCTACTCCCACTGCCATGTCAGCTGGAACGAACGGGAGTTGGCCGAACATTCCGGTGCGGGCGTGACGGTTCTCCGTCGGCTGTGTGAACTCCTTCTCCGTCCGGCCGATGGGGTTACCTACCCCGGGGGCTCAGGCGGCGGCGGTCGAGCCGGTCGGGCCCGTGCCCGGTCCGGCGGGGTCGCGGTGGATCGGGGTGCCGGAGCCGGTCAGCGGCCGGCCCGTACCGCCGCGCCGGGCCGCGACGATCTCGGCGGCGATGGACAGGGCGGTCTCCTCGGGCGTACGGGCGCCGAGGTCGAGACCGATCGGGGAGCGCAGCCGGGCCAGCTCGCGGTCGGTGAGGCCGGCCTCGCGCAGTCTTCGGTCGCGGTCGTCGTGGGTGCGGCGGGACCCCATGGCGCCGACGAACGCGACCGGCAGCCGCAGCGCCACCTCCAGCAGCGGGATGTCGAACTTGGCGTCGTGGGTGAGCACGCACAGGGCCGTACGGCCGTCGGTGGCCGTGCGGCGGAGGTAGCGGTGCGGCCACTCGACCACGATCTCGTCGGCCTCGGGGAAGCGGGCCCGGGTGGCGAAGACGGGGCGGGCGTCGCAGACGGTGACGTGGTAGCCGAGGAACTTGCCGGTGCGCACCAGGGCCGCGGCGAAGTCGACCGCACCGAAGACGATCATGCGGGGCGGCGGTACGTTCGCCTCGACGAACACCGTCAGCTCCGCCTCGCAGCGGGTGCCGCCCGCCGAGACGTCGAAGCTGCCGGTGCGGCCCGCGTCCAGCATGGCGCGGGACTCGCCCCGTGCCGTCCGGTCCAGGTCCGGCCCGCCGCCGAGGCCGCCCTCGTGGGAGCCGTCGGGGTGGACGAGCAGCGCCCGGCCGAGGAGGTCGGCCGGGCCCTGGACCACCCGGGCCAGGGCCGCCGCCTCGCCCCGGGCGGCGGCCGCCAGCGCGGCGGCGAACACCGGCCGGTCCGGGGCGTCGGCGGTCACCGGCGTGACCAGGACCTCGATCGTTCCGCCGCAGGTCAGGCCGACCGCGAAGGCGTCCTCGGCGCTGTATCCGAAGCGTTCGCGGACGGTCGTGCCGTCCTGCAGCGCCTGGGCGCACAGGTCGTAGACGGCCGCCTCCACGCACCCGCCGGAGACCGAACCGATGGCCGTGCCCCGGCTGTCGACGGCGAGGGCGGCGCCGGGGCTGCGCGGGGCACTGCCGCCGACGCCCACGACCGTGGCGACGGCGAACTCCCGGCCCTCCTCGGTCCACCGGTTCAGCTCATCGGCGATGTCCAGCATCCCGCTCTCCCACGCTTCCTCGTCCGGTCCCCGCCCGCAGGACCCGGTCCGGCCGGATCGGCAGATGCCGGTGCCGTACACCGGTCGCGTGCCAGACCGCGTTGGCGACGGCCGCCGCGGCACCGACGATGCCGATCTCGCCGATGCCCTTGATCCCCACCGGGTCGTCCGGGTCCGGATCGTCCACCCAGTCCGCCTCGACGAGCGGTACGTCGGCGTGTGTGGCGACGTGATAGCCGGCGAGGTCGGCGCCGACGTGGCCGCCCGAGGCGCGGTCCCGGACCGCCTCCTCGTGCAGGGCCATGGAGATGCCCCAGATCATGCCACCGACGAACTGGTTGCGCGCGGTGAGCGGATTGACGATCCGGCCCGCCGCGAAGACGCCGAGCATGCGCCGTACCCGCACCTCGCCGGTGGTGACGTCCACGGCGACCTCGGCGAACTGTGCGCCGAAGGAGTGCCGTTCCTTCTGCGCGAGGGCGCCGATCGCCTCGGTGGTGTCCGACCGTACGGTGATGCCCTCCGGCGGGATGTCCGCGCCCAGCGCGAGCCGCTCGCGCAGTTCCTTCGCCGCGGCCATCACCGCCCAGGACCAGGAGCGGGTGCCCATCGAGCCGCCCGCGATCATCGCCGGGCCGAAGTCGCTGTCCCCGATGCGCACCCGGACCCGGTCCGGCGCGACCTCAAGCGCGTCGGCGGCGACCAGGGTGAGCGCGGTGCGCGCCCCGGTGCCGATGTCGGCCGCGGCGATCCGCACGGTGAAGGTGCCGTCCGCCTCGGCCGTCAGGACCGCCGTGGAGGGGGCGGCTCCGGCGCCGAAGGAGGCCGCGGCCGTGCCGGTGCCGAGCAGCCAGCGCCCCTCACGGCGGAGTCCGGGACGCGGGTCCCGGTCGGCCCAGCCGAACCGGCGGGCACCTTCCTCGAAACAGGCGCGCAGATTGCGGGTGCTGAACGGCAGACCGGAGACCGGGCCCTTCTCGGGTTCGTTGCGCAGCCGCAGCTCGATCGGGTCGATCCCGCACTTCTCGGCGAGCTCGTCGAGCGCCGCCTCCAGCGCGAACGAGCCCGGTGCCTCGCCCGGCGCGCGCATGAACGTCGGCGTCGGCACATCGAGTCGTACGACGGTGTTGGCGGTGTGGTGGGCGTCGGCGTCGTACATCACCCGGGCCACGGCGGCGCTCGGCTCGATGAATTCGTGCACGGTCGAGGTCAGGCTCAGGGCGCGGTGCTCCAGCGCGCGCAGCCGCCCGTCGGGGTCGGCGCCGAGCCGGACCCGCTGGCTGGTGGGGCTGCGGTAGCCGGCCAGCGAGAACATCTGACGGCGGGTCAGGACGACGCGTACGGGGCGCTGGAGAACCGTCGCGGCCATCACGGCGGCCACCTGGTGTGCGCGCAGGCCCTTGCTGCCGAAGCCGCCGCCGACGTGCTCGGACCGCACCCGCACCGCGGACGGGTCGAGCGAGAACAGCTTGGCGAACTCGCCCACGACCCAGGTGGCGCCCTGGTTGGAGTCGACGACCTCCAGCCGGCCGCCGTCCCAGCGGGCCGTCGCCGCATGGGGCTCCATCGGGTTGTGGTGCTCTTCGGGCGTGGTGTACTCGGCGTCCAGGACGACGGCGGAGGCGGTGAGTTCGGCCTCCAGGTCGCCCTTCTCCGCCACCGCCGGCAGATGGCCGTCCAGCGGGTAGGCGTCCGGGTGCCCGCCGGCGAAGTCGATGTCGTGCGGCTCCTGGTCGTAGTGCACCACCAGCGCTTCGGCGGCCGCCCTGGCCTCCTCGGACGTCTCGGCGACGACCAGCGCCACCGGCCAGCCCATGCTCGGCACCCGGTCGTGCTGGAACACCGCGCAGGTCGGGTCCGGAGCGCCCAGCATGCCGACGTAGTCGGTGTCGACGCGCGGGGCGTTGCCGTGGTGCAGCACGGCGAGCACACCGGGCATCGCCAGGACGGGCTCGGCCTCCACCGAGCGGATCCGGCCGCGGGCGATGGTGGACACCACCAGCCAGCCGTGGGCGAGCTCGGCGAACGGGATCTCGCCGGCGTAGCGCGCCGCGCCGGTGACCTTGGCCAGGCCCTCCACGCGGGTGTGCGCGGTGCCGACGGCTCCCCGTACGGCGGTGGTTTCCGTCGTCGTCGTGGTCATCGTGCGGCCTCCTCGGCGAGCTCGGTCAGCAGGGCGACGACGAGATTGCGCATCAGCGTCACCTTGTATCCGTTGTGGGGCAGCGCCTCGGCGGCGGCGAGTTCGGCGTCCGCGGCGGCGGCGAACGCCTCGGCGCCGGCCGGCCCTCCGGTCAGCACCCGCTCGGCCGCAAGGGCCCGCCACGGCCGGGACGCCACCGCCCCGAGGGCGAGGCGGACGTCGTTCACGATTCCGTCGCGGACGTCGAGGGCGGCGGCGACCGAACCGATCGCGAAGGCGTACGACGCGCGCTCCCGCACCTTGCGGTAGCGCGAAGTGGCGGCGACCGGCAGCGGCGGCAGGGTGATGCCGGTGATCAGCGCCCCGGGCGGCAGTGCGGTCTCCCGATGCGGGGTGTCCCCCACGGGCAGGTAGAACTCCGCGAACGGCAACTCCCCCGGCCCGTCCGCCGTTTCGTAGTGGACGACGGCGTCGAACGCGGCCAGCGCCACCGCCATGTCCGAGGGGTGGACCGCGACGCAGTGCGAGGAAGCGCCGAGGATCGCGTGGTTGTGGTGCTCGCCCTCGATGGCGGAGCAACCGCTGCCGGGCGTCCGCTTGTTGCACGGACGGGCGAGGTCCGTGAAGTACCCGCAGCGGGTCCGTTGCAGGAGGTTCCCGCCGACGGTGGCCATGTTGCGCAACTGGCCCGAGGCACCGGCGAGCACCGCCTGCGCCAACGCCGGGTAGTGTCGCCGCACCTCGGGATGGGCGGCGAGATCGCTGTTGGTCACCGTGGCGCCGATCCGCAGCCCGCCGCCCTTGGTGAACTCGATTCCGTCCAGGGGGAGTTCACGTACGTCGACGAGCAGTCCGGGCCGCTCCACCCCGGCCTTCATCAGGTCGACGAGGTTGGTGCCACCGCCGAGACAGCGCGCCTCCGGGTCGGCCCCGAGGAGCGCGACCGCCCCGGGAACATCGAACACCCGCTGATAGCCGAACTCCTTCATGCCGCCCCCTCCGTGCCCACTGAACCCGCCGCACCCGCTTCGGTCCCAGGCGTCCCGATCCCCTGTGCCGATCCGGCTTCGTGCACGGCTGCCGCTCGCGCGACGGCCTCAACGATCGACACATACGCCCCGCAGCGGCACAGGTTGCCGCTCATCCGCTCCCGGATCTCCTCCGGCGTCAAGGGCGGAACCCCCGCCTCCGGCCGCACATCGGCACTCGCCGCACTCGGCCACCCGGCAGCGTGTTCCTCGATCACCGCGAGCGCGGAACATATCTGCCCCGGTGTGCAGTACCCGCACTGATAGCCGTCGAGGTCGAGAAAGGCCTGCTGCACCGGATGGAGCGTCTCACCGTCCGCCACGCCCTCGATCGTGGTGATCTCCCGCCCCTCGGCGGCCACCGCGAGCTGAAGGCAGGAGACGGCTCTGCGGCCATCGATCAGCACCGTACAGGCACCGCATTGGCCTTGGTCACAGCCCTTTTTGGTGCCCGTCAGATCGAGCCGCTCGCGCAGCGCGTCGAGCAGCGTGGTGCGGCGGTCGACGGGCAGCGCATGCTTCTCGCCGTTGATGTTCAGGGTGATGGCACTGGACGTCGATAGGGCCATGATCAGCTTCTTTCGCGTGTGACTTTCACGTAGGCGATGCGCGAAACAGGAGGAGGGGCAGGGAAGGAAGGGGGACGGGAAAGGAAGGGGGCAGGGAAGGGGGGACGCGGATCCGGAGTTCGGGGTTCGGCGTTCCGGCGAACCCCGAGGGCACCTTCAGGAAGGACGCCCCCCGCCAGGGAGGCACCCTCAAGAAGGGGGTAGTGCATGCGGTACGTCAGTGCGTCAGTGCGTCAGGACAGACATCGGGTGCGGTGAGTGCGATGCAGTGCGGTCACCTACGTGCGATGAGCACGGCAACGTAGCAAAAGTGGCGAACGTAGCGAATACGGAAGGGCGAACACCCCACCACCCGCTTCTGCCGCTATGGTGGAGCTAACCGGACAGCTATCCGATTACCGCAAATCTACCGGACACCTGTCCGGTTATCAAGGCCGATCCGGCAGTGATTCCCGAAGGGAGGACGAGTGCGGGAGAAGAAGGACGCCCCACTGCGCTCGGACGCGCAACGGAATCGCGAGCGCATCCTGGAAGTCGCCCTGGAGGAGCTGACGCGCGCGGCCGACGCCCCGCTGAGCGCGATCGCGAAGAAGGCCTGCGTCGGGCAGGCGACGTTCTACCGCAACTTCCCCAACCGCGAGTCGCTCGTCCTCGAGGTCTACCGCTACGAGGTCCAGCAGGTCGCCGACACCGCGGCGCAGCTGCTCGAAACCCGCTCCCCCGACCAGGCGCTGCGGGAATGGATGGACCGCCTGGCCCAGTACGCCATGGCCAAGGCCGGTCTGGCCGACGCGCTCCGGAAGGCGACCGCGCACGGCAGCCTGGCCGCCTCCGGACACGGCCCGGTGACGTCGGCCGTCGCCCTCCTTTTGAAGGCCAACGAAGAGGCCGGCACCATCCGCCCCGGCATGACCCCCGACGACTTCTCACTCGCCATCGCCGGACTCTGGCAGATCGACCCGCACAGCGACTGGCAGTCCCGGGCCGGCCGCCTCCTCGACCTCGTCATGGACGGCCTCCGCGCCGGAGCCCCGGCCTCACGCGGCGCCGCCGCGGAAAGCTGAGCGGCGCGGTCTACCGCGCCTGACGGTCCGGACCCGGGTGGCCGGCATCGAGGCCGAGCCGGTGCGCCACCGCCGATCCCATGCCCTGCACGGTGTCGGCGGTCTCGGCGACCGGGAGCCGGGTGCCGGTGTCGGCCGCGGCGGCGGGCACGGCCCCCGCCAGTCCCGCCAGGGCCGCGGCGGCGGCCGCGAGGGTCAGGGTTGTCTTGCGCACGCGCACGGGTTCCTCCCGAAGTGATCGCGCTCAGTGATCAGCGAGATCAGCGGATCAAGGGTTGGCGGTGACCGGCTGTAGTTGCCGGCTGTCCGGTCAACGAGACGTTCTCGGCCAGGACACGGCGGGGGCAGCCGGGTTCATGGTGTCCGACCTGCGCGGTACGGCGCGCGTCGATCGTTCGTCACCGCCGACGGCTTCGCACGGACAGTAACCGGACCACCCCTGACTCGTCTCAGAGTGCGACCACTTCATTGACACCCCGACGGGCTCTATGTCCAGGATGTTCGGCATTCCGTGTTCTTCGCCTTGCTGTGGAAATTTCTGCCGTACAGCGGAAAGGAACCCCGATGGGTGCACATGTGCACGTCCGCCTGATACAGAGCCTGGGCGTAACCGAGGAGGGCGAGCTGATCGAGTACTCCTCCTGCGCCGAGTGCGGTGCGACATGGGTCAAGAAATACCCGGAGGGGCAGGTTCCGGCCCCGGACTGAGGGACGGAGGGCACGCCGCGCCCGCTCCCCCTACCGCCCCTGACGGCCCCGCTGCCACAGCGGGCGCACGAGCCACTCCAGGGACTCCAGCCCGTCGGTCGCCGGGGCATCGTCCTCGCCGCGACGGACACCGAGCAGTTCGATGCTCACCGGACCGAGCCTCAGCACGAGCACGGTGTCCGCTTCGTCGGCCGACGGCCGGGGGCGGCGGGTCCGGGTGGGGACCGGGCGGTCGGGCCCCGAACGGCCCGGCCCGGCGCGGGCACCCCGCCGCTGCGCGTAGCGGCGGTCACGCTCGGCGAGGGCACGGTCCGCGTCGTAACGGGCCCGGCTCTGCGGGTCGTGGAGGACGCGGTAGGCCGTCAGCACCTCTGCGAGTTCTCGTTCCGCTGCCGGCCGGGCGGGACCGGTGTCCGGGTGCAGTCTGCGGACCAGTCGGCGGTAGGCCGTGGTGATCTGGCGCGCGGATGCGGAGGGCTGGACACCGAGTACGGCGTAGTGATCGGGCTGCGGTCCCGGCATCACCGCCACCTCCTGCTCAGGCAGGCAATCGGGTAGGTATCAGGCAGGCATCCGACCCATACCCGGAATTCCCGGATGAAAGCGCGGGAGCCTGGCACAAGAGCACGCTTCGACGTGCACGGTTGCCCCCTTCACATCCCCGCCCCGCCCTCATGCCCGCCCTGCCCCCATCCCCGTCCCCGTACCCGTCCCCGTACCCGTCCCCGGGGAGACCGTCGGGTCAGCGTCACGACGTCGTGTCGCTTGTCGTCGGGTGGGTGACGCGTCCCGTCGTCGCCGCCGGTGATACGGACGGCGACGACGGGACACGACGGGAGGGGAGGGCTCAGCTGCGGCTCACGGACGCCCCGTCAAGCGCCCTGTCGCCCTTGCAGTTGTTGCAGTTGTTGCAGTGAGGCCACCAGCTTGTCCACCTCCTCAGGGGTGTTGTAGAGCGCCAGTGAGGCGCGCGCGGCGCTCGTCAACCCGTAGTGGGCCAGGGCGGGTTGGGCGCAGTGGTGGCCGGCGCGGATGGCGATGCCGTCGCGGTCCAGCCAGTCGGCGATCCGTGACGGGTCCTGGCCGGCGAGGGTGAAGGTCAGGACGCCGACCCGGCCGGGTGCGGAGCCCAGCAGTTCCAGACCCGGCACCGTGGACAGCGCCTGCTGGGCATGGGCCGTCAGCGCCGTCTCATAGGCGGCGATGGCGTTCCGGTCGAAGGAGGTCAGCCAGTTCAGCGCGGACAGCAGACCGACCACTCCGGAGATGTGCCCGGTGCCGGCCTCCATACGGTGCGGCACGGGCGCGTAGGTGGTGCGGGTGAAGTCGACGGACTCGATCATGTTCCCGCCGCCCTGCCACGGCGGCATCTTCTCCAGGACGTCCGGCTTCGCGTACAGGGCGCCGATGCCCGTGGGGGCGAACAGCTTGTGGCCCGAGAACGCGTAGAAGTCGGCGTCCAGGTCCGTGACGTCGACGGGGAAGTGCGCCACCGCCTGCGCCCCGTCCACCAGCACCTTCGCGCCGTACCGGTGCGCCAGCGCGGTCATCTCCCGTACCGGCACGACGGTGCCGAGCACGTTCGAGACCTGGCTGAGCGCGACGAGCTGGGTGCGCATGGAGAGCAGATCGGCGTAGGCGTCGAGGTCGACCTGCCCGTCCGGTTGCAGCGGTACGGGTACCACCCGGGCCCGGGTCTCCTTGGCGATCAGCTGCCAGGGCACGATGTTCGAGTGGTGCTCCAGTGTGGAGACCAGGATGTCGTCCCCGGGACCGAGGTTCGCCCGTCCCCAGCTCTGGGCGACGAGGTTGATCGCCTCGGTGGTGCCGCGTACGAAGACGATGTCGTCCGGTGACGGCGCGCCCAGGAACTGGGCCACCGCCGCCCGGCCCGCCTCGTACGCCTCGGTGGCCTCCCGGGCCATGGTGTGCGCGCCGCGGTGGATGTTGGAGTTGGCGGACCCGTAGAAGCCGGCCAGCGCCTCGATCACCTGGCGCGGCTTCTGGGTGGTGGCTCCGTTGTCCAGCCACACGAGGGGGTGCCCGTTCACCGTCCGGTGCAGGATCGGGATGTCCCGCCGGGCCAACTCCGGTGCGAATCCGGCCGGTTGACCGGGGAGAACGGTGGCGGCGGACGGCGGGGCAGGGGCATCGGCGGAGGCCTGCGCACCGGCAGGATCCGTGACGGACCCCGGGACTGGATGCGTGACGGAGCCCGGCACAGAACCCGGCGCAGAACCCGGAACGGAACCCGGAACGGAACCCGTGACCGGATCCGCAACGGGGGCCGTTCCCAAGCCCGCCACCGGGCCCGTGACCGGGCTTGCCGCCGAGCTCGTGACCGGTTCCGTGACCGGTGTCGTGGTCGCAGCCGGGGCGCTCGGCCAGGCGCCCCGGAGGACGTCAGGAGTAGTCATGGTAGTTGGCGACCTCGACGTTCTGGAGGACGGCGAGTGCGTCCTCCACCAGTACCGCGGTGTTGAAGTACGCCGTCATCAGGTACGACGTGATGCCCTTCTGGTCGACGCCCATGTTCCGCATCGACAGGCCGGGTTCCACCTCGTCCTCGATCTTGGCGGGGCGCAGGCCCACCACCCCCTGCTCGGCCTCGCCCACCCGCATCAGCAGGATCTCGGTCGTGCCGATGCCCGCGCCGCCGGAGAACCGCACCTTGTCGGACGGCAGCAGCGGGACGCCGCGCCAGGTCAGCAGCGGGCTGCCGAACCGGGTGTCGATGATCGGGGGCACACCCCGGCGCGTACACTCCCGGCCGAACGCGGCGATGGCCCTGGGGTGCGCGAGGAAGTAGCCGGGCTGCTTCCAGACCCGGGTCAGCAGTTCGTCCAGGTCGTCGGGGGTCGGTGAGCCGGTGCGCGCCTGCACCCGCTGCCCGGGCGCCACGTTGTTGAAGAGCCCGAACTCCGGGTGGTTGAGCAGCGAGGCCTCCTGCCGCTCCCGCAGGGCGTGCACGGTGAGGTTGGACTGGGCGCGGATCTGGTCGATGGGCCCGTTGTAGAGGTCGGAGACCCTGGTGTGGACGCGGAGGACGGTCTGCGCGAGGGTCATGTGGTACTCGCGGGGCGTGTCCTCGTAGTCCACGAAGGTTCCCGGGAGGTCGGGTTCGCCGACGTGGCCGGAGCTGAGGTCGACCGGCACCTCGGCGCCGGGCAGCACGCCGTCCGTCGAGAGGTAGGCGTCCAGCGCTCCGCGCACCGTCGCGTCGCGGTCGCACAGTCCGGCGAGCGCGCTGCGGTTGACGCACAGGGCCACACCGGGGGTGAGCGCCCGGACGCGGTACGGCATGGGCTCGTCGCGGGTCCAGGAGTCGAGGTCGAAGAACTGGCCGTCGCCGATCACTTCGAGCACCGCGTCCTCGCCGTAGCGGCCGCTGACCCGCTTCTCGGCACGGCCCTGGGCGATCACCCACAGCTGGTCGTGCGCCTCACCGTCCTGGGCCAGCATCTGCCCGGCCTCGAAGGGCACTTCCGTGAAGGCGCCGGCCAGTTCGGTCAGCAGATCGTCGTCGGCCTCCCGGAGGTACGGCAGTTCCCGCAGGTCGCCCGGGATGACGCGGGGCGAACCGCCGTCGTTGTGCGTGCTGATGCGGTCGTCGCCGAGAACGTAGGTACGCCGCCGGTTGACGCGGAACACGCCCGCTTCGACGTCGACCCAGGGCAGTGCACGCAGCAGATAGCGCGGGGTGATGCCGCGCATCTGCGGGGTGGTCTTGGTGGTTGTCGCGAGCTGCCGTGCGGCATCCGGGCTGAGGCTCAACTGGTCGTTCACGGGACCCCTCCTCGCACACAGGCATGCCGGACGGCCGGCGTACGGCCGGACGACATGCGGGAACAGCCCGATCGTCCGGGCGGGCGTCGCCCACCCGCAACCAACCGTTCGCCGGCCTCCGGCCGGAATTGCGCCCCGTTCTCACGTCTCCATTTCGCATGGACGTACGACTACGGGCCGTCACATCGCCGCGACCACGAGGGGAATTACCGAAGGGCCGCGACGCCCCCCGTCCAGGCGTTCTCGAACGCCCCACCAGGCACAACCCGGTGCTGCGCATACGACCTGATTTCCCCTCATAACACAGCTTTGCGTTTCCTAAAGGGCGGCTTATGGCGCTGGCTCATGACACCGACCGGTGTCCCGGCACGGTGTTGCGCCGCAGTTCGGCGCGTTGTGCCGCGGAATGGATCAGGGGCTGCCCGACGTTGTAGGAACGTGTCACCCGATGAAAGGTACGGACATGACCACCGTGCACGGTACGGCCCTGGACATTCCCACGCAGGACGGCGTCGTGGACGCCTATCTCGCCCACCCCGACGACGGCCGCGCGCACCCGGGGGTCCTGCTGTACATGGACGCCTTCGGGCTGCGCGCCTCATTGGAGGCGATGGCCAGGCGCCTGGCCGGACACGGCTACACGGTGCTGGTGCCCAACGTCCTGTACCGCACCGGGCGGGCGCCCGTGGTGGAACTCCCCGACTTCATCAACCCCGCCGAGCGGCCCGAGATCTTCGAGCAGCTCTTCCCGATCATCCGGGAGCTCACCCCTGAGCGGGCCGTGCGGGACGCCGGCGCGTACCTCGACTGGCTGGCCGCCTCGCCGCTGGTCGCCGACGGCCCGGTGGGCACCACCGGCTACTGCATGGGTGGCGTCCTCGCGCTCCGCACCGCCGCGGCCCACCCCGACCGCATCGCGGCGGTGGCCTCGTTCCACGCCGGCCATCTGACCACGGATGCCGAGGACAGCCCGCACCGCATCGTCGACCGCATCACGGCGGAGGTGTACTTCGGGCACGCCGATCAGGACTCGTCGCTGCCGGCCGAGGCGGTCAAGGCCCTGGAGCAGGCCCTGGACACCGCGGGCGTGCGCTACCGCAGCGAGGTGTACGAAGGCGCCCAGCACGGCTACACCCAGACCGACACCGCCGCCTACAACGGCGCGGCGGACGACCGGCACTGGCGCAACCTGCTGGAGCTGTTCGGGCGCACGCTCGGCTGAGCCGGCCCGCCCGGGCGTCAACCGGGGCCGCCCCGCCAGATGTTGTCGAACGCGGCCTTGTCGATGGCGCGCCGCTGCCGCTGGTACCCCAGCTCGCTCAGCGCGTCATGGACGGCGGCGAGCACCGTCTCCACCGACTCGTCCGCCGGCGGTCCGTCGTCCTTGAGACCCCCGGTCCGGGGGTCTTCGGTCGGCTCCCCGCCGATCCCGAGGTTTGCCGCGAGGGCGGCGAGGACGGGTTCGTCCGCCGCCCAGCGGTCCGCCGCCGCACGGCGCGCGGGCGATTCGGCCAGCACCAGCTCACCGGCCCGGAACGGCCTCCAGTGGCCCCGGCGTTCACGGGTGAGCTCGCCGCCCGCTTCGAGGGCGGACAGGTACGCCGTGTACAGCCCGCGGCCCCTGCGCCACAGCCAGTCCTCGACCGACTCGTACGGCTCCTGCTGGACGAGCGCTCCGGCCGCCTCGTCCAACAGGCGATCGGCCGCGCTCGGCCGGTATCCGGGAACGATCCGCTCGCCGTCCAGCGCGGCGGCCTGGGCCCGCAGCAGGTCGATCAGCTCGGCCCCGGCGAGCGCGAGCGACAGGTCGCCCTGCTCGGGAGGCGACGCCTCGCCCAGGGCCACGATCAGCAGGTCCCGCGGTGTGGTCATGACGGCTCCCCACGTCTGTTTCGAGCTTACGGAGTGGTGGGCCCGGCTGCATCCGCCCGGACCCGTACGGCCGAGTGGGACGCCCGCGCCGTGCTGTGCACCGTCGCCGAAGCCGGGTCCGGCGGGGAGCTGAACCAGGTCCTCGGCCGGCCGCCCTCGGGCCACGCCGTCTTCTTCGGCAAGCCGGGGCTCGGCGACCGACCGGCCGTGCCTCAGGCCGCCTGCGCCTCGTCGCCGTAGCGCACGGCATCGGCGTAGCGCAGCAGCACGCCGACCCCCTCGCGCAGCCTCAGCTGCTGCTCGGGGACGAGGACGAGTTCCGCGCCGGTGCCCACCAGCGCGCGGGTGAGCGCGGCGTCGGCGCGTTCCTCGCGTACGGTCGCCACGCCGTAGACCCGCAGGTCGCGCTCCGTGAGGGCGAGCTGGCCGGGCTCCGGGCCCACCCACAGGCGCAGCGGCGACTCCGGGTGGTTGTTGAGGAAGAGCGCACTGGCCTGGCCGCGCTGCAGTGCCGCGACCGTGGCCGCGAGCCCTTCGGCACAGGCCCCGTCGTGAGCCCGCCGGGCGAGGAAGGTCTCCAGGAGGGTGCGGTCGTGGGCGGCCATGCGCCCGCTGAAGAGCCGGTCGAGCTGGCTCTCCAGCAGTGCCCGTCCCGGTTCCGGCCGGCCGCCGCCCTCGGCGGTGGCCAGCCGGCCGCGCAGATAGGCGGGCAGCCGGCGGGCCAGGATGCCGCGGGCCCAGGCGTCACCGGCGAGCAGCAGCGTCTCGGCGCCGCGGCGGCGGGCCTGCGTCTCCAGCTGCCGGCCGAGCCGCTCGGTGAGGTGCTGCCATTCGGCCACCGGGACCTCCAGGTGGAGCCGGTCCCCGGGCGTCACCTTGGTCAGGGGCCAGGTCCCGGCCTCGGTGTCGATGCGGACGGTGCCCTCGGCGTCGGTGGAGTGGCGGCCCATGTAGTGGACACGTACTGCCAGATAGGCGATCTCGGGCGCGTGCTGGGCGATCAGCGGCAGGGTGTCGGGCAGTGCGCCGAAATGGGCCGTGTCCTGTGCCGGCGGGCGGGGCAGTTCGTCCTGGAGGACGAGCTTCCCGTGCGCGGTGAACAGGGCCTGCCCGTGCCGGCCGGGCACCCGGACGTCGTCGCCGACGGTGCCCGCCACGGCGGCGATGGACTCCGGGTCCGCCCCTTCGGCGAGCAGGTCGTCGCGCAGATGCCGCCAGCGCAGCGCGATGGCGGAGTCCGGGTCCTCGATGGCACTGTCGCGCGAGGTGTCGAGGTACACCGAGGCGAACGGGCCGGCTTCCTTGTAGAGCGGTTCGAGGAAAGAAAGTCGCATCGCCACTCCTGCCGGGAACGGAACCATCCCTGGGCCCATGATGCGCCCGGGAGGCGTACGGCGCGTCCGCTGGCGGTGCGGTACGGGCCGCTACCGGGTCGTCGGGGCCCGGCCGCGGACCGTAGGCCGCCGTCCGCGCACCGTCACCCCGCGCGGTTCACACCGGCAGCCCGCCCAGCAGCTCCGTGACCTCCTCCGCGGCCAACGGGAGTTCGGCCTCCTCGTACGCCGTCCGCGCCCGTTCCCAGTAACTGCGGGCCTCGGCCGGCCGGTTGTCGGCCACCGCGAGGTGGCCGAGGTGCTGCAGGGTGCGGGCCCACCCGACCGTGTTGCCGAGCCGGTGGTAGAGGTCGAGTGCCGACCGGTAGTGGTCGTGGGCCGCGACGCGGCTGCCCCGCAGGCGGGCCGTGAACGCCAGGTTGAAGAGGGTGTGCGCGGTGGCCTGGTGGTCGTCGAGCGCCCGGAAGAGCGGTAAGGCGGCGGCGTAATGGCCGTCCGCCTCCGCGTACCGGCAGAGGCGGCGGGCGGCCGTGCCCATGCTGTGCAGCGTACGGGCCTCGCCGGTACGGTCGCCGAGCGCCCGGTAGTGGTCGAGTGCCTCGGCGAAGAGGGGCAGCGCCCGGTCGAAGTCCTGCTTGTGCTTGAGGAAGTCGCCCTTGTCGTACAGGGCCAGGGCCTGCTGGGCGGGGTCCGCGACGGTGTGCGCGAACTCCACGGCCATGTCGCACACTTCCAGGCCGGCGTCCCAGTCCTGCTGGCGGCGGAGGAACCAGCTGACGTCGTGCGCCAGCGGCAGCATCACGGCGGGCCGGCCGTGCCGCTGCGCCAGATGGAGGGCCGACCGCAGGTTCAGACGCTCGGTGTCGAGCCAGTCCTCCGCGGCGTCGTCCCGCCGGCGCGCGCGGGCCGCCGCCACGATGCGCTCGGTGGCGTCCCGGGCGGCATCGCGGTAGTGGGCCAGCAGCCGGTCGACGGCGTCCTCGACGCCCGCCGCGTCCTCCTCCTCGTGGCGGCGCCGCTCGGCGAACAGCCGCAGCAGGTCGTGGAAGCGGACCCAGCCGCGGGGTTTGCCGGGCTCGACCATGTGGACGTCACGCAGCGCGCGCAGCAGTTTCCTGGCCCGGGGCACGGGCTCCCCGGCCAGCGCGGCGGCCGCCTCGACGCTCACCTGCTGACCCGGGTTGAGCGACAGCAGCCGGAACATCCGGGCCTCGTCGGCGGCGAGCCGGGCGTACGACAGGTCGAAGGCGGCGGTCACCGAACGGCGGTCACCGTAGGACAGCTCCTCCAGGCGGGTGGCGCGGTCGCGCAGGGCCGCGGTGAGTTCGCCGACGGACTGGTCCGGGTCACCGGCCAGTATCGAGGCCACGACGGCGAGCGCGAGGGGCAGGTGGCCGCAGAGTGCGGTGAGGTCGCGTACGGCTCCGGGCTCGTCGAGGGCGCGGGTGTCGTCGGGGCGGCGCATCCGGAGCGTGCGGCTGATCAGGGCGGCGGCCTCGGCCGGTGCCAGGACGCCGAGGTCGAGGATCCGGGAGCCGGGGAGGTCCCCGAGGGTGCGGCGGCTGGTGACGACGACCCGGTGGGCCGGGGAGCCGGGCAGCAGCGGGCCGACCTGGTCCGTCGAGGAGGCGTTGTCGAGCACGACGAGCGCGGCGCCGTGCCGGGCGGCGCGTTCGGCCAGCTTCGAGCGGTACAGCGACAGCCGGCCCTCGAAGGTGGGCGGGAAGAGTTCGTCGGGGACGCCGAGCGCGCTCAGGAAGACGGAGACCGCGATGTCCGGCCGGACGTAGCGGTGCCCGTCGTAGCCCTGGAGGTTGATGAAGAGCACCCCGCCGGGGAACCAGCCCGCCGCCACGGCGTCGTGCGCGGCGCGCAGGGCGAGTGCGGTCTTGCCGACGCCTGCGGTGCCCACCAGCGCGGACACGACCAGCGGCGGGGCCGCGGCCGACGGCGCCGACGCGTCCCGCGCCCCCGGGGAGGCTGGGCGCAGCGCGGCGGTCAGGGTGCGCAGCGCCTCCTGTCTGCCGGTGAACTCCGGCGGCGCCGGGGGCAGCCCGGCCAGTGCGGTGGGCGCCGAGGGCGTGAGGTGCAGCTCCCCCACGTGGCCGGCCTGCACGACCGGGCCGGTGACGGTGCCACTCAGGTCGTTGGATGACTGGTTCACGGTCCCTTTTCTAGCCGACCGCCCCCTCGCCCAGCTGGGTTTTCCGGCGACGGGCGCCGGTCGCCGCCCGTCGCCGGCGGTATCCGGGCCGCTCGTCCCGCGTCGCGTGCGGTGGCATCTGCTGGGACCGTGGCAGCAGCGTGCCCGTCCGTCCCGCGAGGTGGCAACGTGAGCGACAAGGTCAGCCGGTCCACCCCTCCTCCCCGCCGCGGGGGGCCGTTGCAGCGGCTCCTGTTCGGCGGGGTCTACGGCTCGGTCCTCGCCAGTGCGCTGGCGGCCGCCCTCGGCAGCGAGCACGGGCCCCTGGACCCCGGGTACGACGCGGCGTGGGTGCTGGTGACCGCCGTCGCGTCGGCCGCGGCGCACGGCTACGCGCACGCCATCGCGCACCGTACGGCCGACGCGGCTCCGGTCACCACGAGCGCGGTGCGCTCGATGCTCGCCGAGTGGCCGCTGGTGGTCGCGACACTGCCGACGGTCGCCGCGCTGTTCGGCTCCTACCTGGAGTGGTGGGGCGAGGAGGGCGCGATCGACGTGGCGCTGACGTTCAACACGGCGGCGCTGTTCGGCTGGGGCGTGTGGGGGGCCCGGGCGGCGGGGCGGAGTTGGCCGGCGTCGTGCCGGGTCGGGGGCGTGGACGCGCTGCTCGGGCTGTTCATCATCGCCGCGAACGTGTTGACCAAGTGAGCGCCCCGCGACCCGCCGGGTCGCGGTCCGGGCGGCGATGAAACACGATGAGAACTCCAGCCAGAGGAGGTCCGCCCGTGTCTGCTCCGGACATCCCCTCCCGGGCGCCCGCGCGAGCCGTACTGCCGGAGCGCGGCCCCGAGCCGGTGAGGATCACGCTGACGGTGAACGGCGTCGACCGCGCGGTGGAGGTCGAGCCGCGCGTCAGCCTTCTGGACGCGCTGCGCGAACGCCTGGACCTGACGGGCGCGAAGAAGGGCTGTGACCAGGGCACCTGCGGGGCCTGCACGGTATGGGTCGACGGGCGCCGGGTGCTGGCCTGCCTGACCCTGGCGATCACCTGCGAGGGACGCGAGGTCACCACCATCGAGGGCCTGGCCGAGGGCGATGAGCTGCACGCCATGCAGAGCGCGTTCATCGAGCAGGACGCGTTCCAGTGCGGCTACTGCACCCCGGGCCAGATCATGTCCGCGGTGGCACTGCTCAAGGAGGGCCACGCCTCGGACGACCGCGAGATCGCCGAGTGGATGAGCGGCAACATCTGCCGCTGCGCCGCCTACCCCCACATCCGGGCCGCCATCCGCACGGTCCGTGACCGAGCCTGAGGAGATTCGCCGTGCGGCCCATCAGCTACTCCCGCGCCACGGCCGTCGCCGACGCGGTCGCCGCCGTCGCCGCCGACCCCACCAGCGACTTCCTGGCCGGCGGCACCACCGAGGTCGATCTGCTGCGGCAGAACGTCTTGCTGCCGCGCCGGCTCGTGGACATCAACGACCTGCCGCTCACCGGGATCGAGGACCGGCCCGACGGCGGCCTGTACATCGGTGCGCTGGCCCGTATGAGCGAGGTGGCCGAGGCCCCCGCCGTACGGGAGCGCTTCCCCATGGTGGCCGAGGCGCTGGTGCTCGGGGCGTCCGCCCAGCTCCGGCACATGGCCAGCATGGGCGGCAACATGATGCAACGGGTGCGCTGCGGCTACTTCCGCGACGCGTCGTCGCCGTGCAACAAGCGCGATCCGGGCAGCGGCTGCGGTGCCCTGGACGGGTTCAACCGCGGCCATGCCGTCCTCGGCGTCAGCGAGCACTGCATCGCCACCCACCCGTCGGACGTCGCCGTCCCGCTGATGGCCCTGGACGCCCGCATCCACACCGAGGGGCCGCACGGCCGGCAGGTCCACGCCCTGGACGACTTCTTCCTGCTGCCGGGTGCCACACCGCATCTGGAGCATCCGCTGGAGCACGGTGAGCTGGTGGTGGGCATCGAGGTGCCCGGTCTGGCCATGGCCCGGTCCTCGTGCTACCTGAAGGTGCGCGACCGGGAGTCGTACGAGTTCGCGCTGACGTCCGTGGCGGCCGCGGTGGATCTGGCGGACGGGGTGATCCGCGACGTACGGCTGGCGCTGGGCGGGGTGGCCACGAAGCCCTGGCGGGCCCGCCGTGCGGAGGAGCTGCTGCGCGGCGCGCCCGCCGACATCGGGGCCTTCCGGCGGGCCGCCCGCGAGGAGCTGGCCGCCGCCCGCACCACGCCGCTCAACGCCTTCAAGGCCGAGCTGGCCCGGCGGACCGTGGTCCGCGCGCTGGCGACCCTCACCGGCACGGAGCACGCGTCATGACCACGGCCCCGGCCGTCGGCCGCCCCGTCGACCGGGTCGACGGCCGGCACAAGGTCACCGGCGGCGCGCACTACTCCGCGGACGTCCGCCCGACCGATCGTGCCCACGCCGTCCTGGTCGGCGCGCGGGTGCCGAGCGGCCGGGTCACCGGCATCGACACCGACGAGGCCCGGCAGGCCGGCGGGGTGCTCGCGATCCTCACGCACGAGAACCTGCCCGGCATCGCCACGCAGCCCCCGCTGCTGCCCTCGCTCGCCGGTATGCCCGCGCCCGGGCAGACCTTCTTCCCGCTCCAGGACGAGGTCGTCCACTACAGCGGGCAACCGGTCGCCGTGGTGGTCGCCGACACCCTGGAGCGCGCCCAGCACGCGGCCGCGCTGGTCCGCGTCACGTACCAGGAGACGCCCTCGGTCACCACCGTCGCCCAGGGGCGGGACGACGCCTACGTACCGGACGCGATCTTCGGCGGTTTCGTCCCGGGCCGGAGCGTGCGCGGCGATGTCGAGGCCGGGCTGGCCGCGGCGGACGTGCGGATCGACGCCACGTACACCTACGCCGCGAACCACCACAACCCCATCGAGCCGGCCGCCACCACCGCCGTCTGGGACGGCGACCAACTGACCCTGTACGACGCCACGCAGGGGGTGGCGGCCACCCAGCTGACGGTGGCGGCGCTGCTCGGCCTGTCCCCCTCCAAGGTGCGTGTGCTCTCCCACTTCGTCGGCGGCAGTTTCGGCTGCAAGGCCATGATCTGGGCGCACCCCGCGCTGGCCGCGCTCGCCGCCCGGCACGTCGGACGTCCCGTCAAGCTGTCGCTGACCCGTGAGCAGATGTTCACCTCGGTCGGCCACCGGGAGGAGCAGGAGCAGCGGATCGAGCTGGGCGCGGACAAGGAGGGCCGGCTCGTCGCGCTGCGGCACCACAAGCTCTCCCCCACCTCGCCCTTCGACGACTGGGCCGAGCCCTCGCTGGGCGTCGCCTCGCAGCTCTACGCCTGCGCCCACTACGAGGGCGTCTACCGGCTGTTCCGCGCCAACACCATGACGCCGACCTTCATGCGGGCGCCCGGCGAGGCGTCCGGCATGTTCGCCCTCGAATGCACGATGGACGACCTCGCCCACCAACTGGGCATCGACCCCGTCGAACTGCGCCTGCGCAACTACTCCGAGACCGACCCGACCACCAAAAACCCCTGGTCCAGCACGGGACTCAAGGAGTGCTACGCACGCGGCGCGGAACGCTTCGGCTGGCACCGGCGCCGCCCCGCGCCGCGCTCGCACCGCGACGGCGACTGGCTGATCGGCTACGGCATGGCCGCCGCCGGCTATCCCGTCTACGGCCCGAACAACCCGCAGCGGGCCCGGGCCCGGCTGTACGCCGACGGTACGGCCGTCGTGCAGGCCGCGACCCCCGACTTCGGCACCGGGGTGGCCACGGTGATGACCCAGGTGGCCGCCGATGCCCTCGGTCTCCCGTGGGAGCGCTGCCGCTTCGAGGGCGGTGACACGGCGCTGCCGGGCATCGCCGCCGCGGTCGGCTCCGCGGGCGCGGGGATGATCAGCGCCGCCGTCCACACCGCCGCCGCCCGCCTCCGCGACCAGTTGGTGGCGCAGGCCGTCGCCGACTCCCAGTCCCCGCTGCACGGCGCCGATCCGGCGGCGGTCACCGTACGGGACGGCCGGATGATGCTGCACGACGCGCCCGCGACCGGCGAGACCTACGGCGACCTGCTGCACCGCAACTTCCTGCCGGACGTCGAGGCCTCCGGCGCCTGGTCCCCGTCCCCGGAGTCCCACCACTACGGGATGATGACCTTCGGCGCCCAGTTCGCCGAGGTCGCCGTCGACCCCGACCTCGGCGTCGTCCGGGTCCGCCGCATGGTCGGCGCCTTCGCCCCCGGCCGCGTCCTCAACCCCAAGACGGCCCGCAGCCAGCTGATGGGCGGCATGCTCTGGGGCCTTGGCCAGGCCCTCCTGGAAGCCAACTACATGGACCCCCGCCGCGGCCGCTGGGTCGCCTCCGGCCTGGGCGACTACCTCGTCCCGGTCAACGCCGACGCCCCCGACGTCGAGGTCGAACTCGTCGACGTCACCGACGACATCGTCAACCCGCTCGGCGTCAAGGGCGTCGGCGAGATCGGCCAGGTCGGCGCCGCGGCCGCCCTCGCCAACGCCCTCCACCACGCGACGGGCCGGCGGGTGCGGAAGCTGCCGGTGACGATCGAGGACCTGCTGTGAGCCCAGGACCGAGGACCTGCTGTGAGCCCAGAGTGTGTGAGCCATGGTGAGCGGTGACGTCAGACCGTGGTCACCGGTGCGATCAGTTCCTCGTCGGACCTCGGCCGGACGACGGTGGCCTGAGTGGTGATCAGGTCCCCGATCTCCAATGACCCGCTCCCGGAGACGTCGACGTGGACGCGGAGTCCGTAGGCGCCCGTCGGGTCGAGGTCGGGCACGTCCACGCGGAAGGGCAGCCGGCCGTGCGGGGCGAGGGGGACATCCGTCTGGACCTGGGCGGCCACCACGGTGGAGGGGGCATCGGCGAGGGACACGTCGCGGATCTCCACCAGGACCCTGGCGGCCCGGGTGACCGGCGTATCGGCGGGCAGCGACACGACGCCCCGCACGGTGCGGTTCATGCCGTCCTCCCGACCAGAGGCCGCGACGCCACCGCTCGCGCCCGGTCGGGTGCCTCGCCGCGGGCATCGGTCCGGGCCAGGAGCCCGGCGACCTCCGCGCTGATCGGCAGACCGGTCCGGTGCTCCACGAACAGCCATTGCCCCGCCGGATTGACCTCGAAGAAGACGTAACTCCCGTCCGGGCGCCGGCGCAGATCGACGGCGCCGTAGACCAGTCCGAGCCGGCGCAGGAAGCGGAGCAGCGTGTCGGTGAGGGCCGGCGGGAGGGTCACCGGCCGTACCCGGGCCTCGTCGACCACCGTCCTCATGTCGACGGGGTAGCGGGTCGCCGAGGCGTCGATCTCGGCGGCGAAGACGCGCTCCCCCACCACCGTCACCCGCAGATCGGCGCCGGGCACGAACTCCTGGAAGATCACCGGGGCGTAGCGGACCGCGTCGAGGTGCGCCAGGTCCCGCGGCCGCACGAGCCGGGTCTCCCGCCACGCCTCCGCATGGGCGAGGAAGGATTTGAAGACCGTGCGCCCGACGCCGACGTCCTCGATGAACCGGCGCGCCCGCTCCGGCTGATTGGTGACCAGGGTGCGCGGCAGCACGAGGCCCACCCGGCGCGCCACCTCCCACTGGTACGGCTTGTGGTGGGCGACGGCGTCGAGCGACGGCGGATTGATCCAGGTGCAGTCGAGCGCGTGCAACATGCCGTACAGCGCCTGGCTGGTCTCGCTCGCCGCGAATCCCTGGTCCCGGGCCGTGCGCAGAGTCGGATCGACGGTGAAGGGACGCACCCTTCGCCACCACGCGACGCGACACCCTGCCAACGAGGCTTCTGCGCTGGGCGTGGTCAGGGTGCAGACCGGCTGGTTGCCGTCCGAAGAGTCGAAGTTGATCACTCCGTGGGCGGGAAAGTCCGCCAGGTCGAACCTGGCCACCTCCCGACCGGCGGCCTCCAGCCGGCCGATGACGTCCAGCGTGTGGTCCTCGTCGTAGGAGATGACGAGGATCATCGCAGCTGCCCGGCGCTTTCACCGCTGCCGAACAGCGGGCCCAGCTGGGTCACCAGGCTCTGGTGACTGGCGGCCACGGCGGCGAGATCGTGCTGGAGGGAACCGAGCAGCTGGGCGAGCTGGCGTACTTGCTCGGCCAGCCCGTCGGACTGCCCGGCCAGCGCAGGCGACTGATGCGGCGTGGCGAGCACGAAGGGGCTGGCCGCGGCCGGGCTCATCAGTTCTTGGTGCGGTTGCTTGGGGGGCATGTCGTGGACCGGGTCCTTCGCCTGCTCCTTCAGCGTGAAGTCGGTGAGGGGGTCCTTGCCGATCTCCTTGGCCGTGACGGGGGCGTTCGGGTACAGCGCCTGGACGCCGGCGAGATCGCCCTGGGACAACGCGGTCCGTTGCCCCATCACCACACCGGGCGGGAGCGGCTGCTTCGCGGTGATGGTCGGCCGAGTGCTGTCGATGGCGAAGGCCCGCGGCGGATAGTGCATGATCGAGCCGTAGTCGTACGGTCCGATGTCGTCGCCGTCCGAGATCTGCTGCAGGAAGTTGTGCTGCTGTGCCGGGTCGATGTTCGAGAAGTCGATCGTGACGAACTGGTCGCGGTCCTCCCGGCTTTGTTCGTGCCAGAGCCCCACCGTGTGACCGATCTCGTGGATGGCATTTCCGGCACTGCACGAATCGCCCAGCGTGATCCTCTGCATACCCCCTCGCCGGCCCACCGAGGAGGAACATCCGTCACCCGGAACGAAACGCACGAAGTCGGGGAACTGGGCCGCGTTGTCGGCGGTCCGTGACTCGAAGGTGATCCGGGTGTGGGTCCTCCAGTGGGCAAGCGCGTCGAAGACCCGGTCTGTGTTGGGCAGAGCGGGATCGATCTCGAACGGAACGGTCGCGTTCGGCCAGCGGAATTGCTGCCCGGTGATCCCCACCGCCCGGAACATCAGCTCATGACCGCCCGCGGCCTCGGCCTGCTGCACTTCCTCGACGGTGCCGAGGACGATGTCGCCCTCGACCACCGCCATGCCGTCCACATCGGCGTACTGGACACCCTTGGCGCGGAAGGTCACACCGTTCAGCAGCGCGGTCCCGGCGATGGGCCCGGACCGGCACTCACCACAACCGCTCGCCTCACGGCGGGGTTTACGGGGGGAAGTGGCCTTGCGTGCGGTCGTCTTCTTGGTTCGCCGGGCGGAATCCGACGGGTTGGCATTCATGCTTCCTCCTTGATACGGGCAGGGCGGAGATCGCGGCGGGTCACCACATCGGGGTGGTGAAGGCGGGCGATCGCCCGATCGGAACGCTGTCCGTGGGCCTCCGGGTGGAGGTAGTACCCGCACTCCTCCGGAGCCTTCTTCGCCTCCGCGCGGAGCGGGTTGGCGCGGGCCCAGGCATCCCGCCGGGTACCGGTGATCTGCCAGCAGACGCGTTGATCCGGCCGGCCGCCGGCGATCGCGAAGCGGTTCTCGGAGACCGGACTGCTGATGTGCAGCTCGGGCGCCGGATCGCCGAGCGGTGTGAGCTGGTACTGGAATTCTTCGTTCAACGCCTCGAAGTAGTCCGGCAGTTGGACCGTGGCCGCGCCCTCGGAGTCCAGGGTGACGGTGCCGTCGTAGACGTTCTTCATCTCCGGCGAGGCCACGGACGCGTGGGCCAGGAAGTGGTTCTCGGGGTCGAGCGGGTGGTCGATGCGGACGTCCGCGGCGCCTTGGGTCAGCGTGCCGGTCACGTGGACGTCGCCGCTGAATCTGCCGGCGATCGGCCGGCCGGAGGCGGAGAGCCCCACGAGGCCCTCCGCCGACACCCCGTCGCTGTCTTCGCTGAACCCGAAGACGCCGGAGCCGTGGAAGCTGGTGCCCATGACCCCCGGACCACTGTTCGGGCTGAAGCCGAACCCGAAGCCACTGTTCTCGCTGTGACCCGCATGGCCGAGGATGCCGGTGCCGTCGAAGCAATCGGCACTCACCGCGGTCCCCGTGGCGCTGGTGGCCTTGATTCCCGTGCCGCTCTTGCTGTCGGCGACGACGCCGGCCCCCGTCTCACCGGTCCCCGAGAGACCTGCCCCCGCCGTACTGGTGCCGGACACACCGGTGCCGTCCTTGCTGACGCCGACGACTCCGGCACCCTGCTCGCTGGTGCCCGCAACGCCGGGGCCCTGCGCCGCCGTTCCGGCGACCGCCGGGTTCACCCCCTTGGTGAGGCCGGCGACGCCGGTGCCCTGACTGCTCGTACCGAGCACGGCCGTACCGGTGCTCTTGTCGGCCCTGCCCAGCACTCCGATGCCCTGGCTCTCGTTGTTGATGCCGAGGGTGCCCGCCCCGCCGGGGGTGGTACCGCTGGGGTCGGTGTTGCCCGCTTGCCCGCTGCTGCCGACGACACCGGCTCCGACCGCGCTGTCCCCCCACACCCCGAACTTGATCGGCGGGTTCTCCTGTCCCGGGTCGAAGCCGCTGGGGCCGTCTTGCGCCTGAGGTGGTCCGATAGGCGACATGGTTCTCTCCTCGTCCTGATCATTGGTAGGTGATCTGGAAACAGAACAGCTTGACCGTGTCCCCGACCGGCACCGTGGGCAGGTCCACCTGCAGGAAATGCCTATGCGTCCGGTTGTTCACGATGGCCTGTACGGCCGGGATGGCCGGCACGTTGAACGCACTGACCTTCACGATCTCCTGCGCCCCCTCGTCACCCGTGACCACACGGCGGCGCAGGACGGCCGTCGGCATGACACCGGTCACCGGCTGCCGGGTACCGGTCATGGTGAGCGATTTGATCTCCGCGCCGTCCGGGAGCGTGATGTTCATGATCCCGTGGGCCTCGGTGGCCGTTGACGGCTTCTGGGCGAAGTCGTTGACCAGTTCCCAGTGCACCGGGGGCGGCGGCGCGGGCAGCGGCTGACCCGCTGCCGGAGTCAGCGGTGGGGTCGCCGGCTGGTCGACCTGCTTGCTGGGGGCGAGGATCGGCACCAGGGAAAGGCTGGTCTCCACGTTGGACAGCGCGCGGATCACCGGGTTGAGGTGGTCCTTCGCCAGGGTCGCGAATTCCGATTCCAGGTGGTGGAACCTGATGTTGAAGCCGTTCTCCCCGCCTGCCTGGACGCGGTCCTCGTTGTCGATCCAGTCGGTGTGGGAGAACTTGGGCACGTAGAAGGGGATCATCGTTCGTCGTCCTTGTCCGGTCGGATGCGTCGGGAACGGAGCTGGTCGGCCCGGTGGTACGTCGGGAACGTGTAAGCCGGCAGCAGGTCGGCGTCGGCAGTCGTTCCGGAGAGCTCCCGCACATGGGCCCGAAGCCGTTCGGTTCGGAACTCCACACCAATGGGGTGGAACCAATTGAGGATGTTCAGCACCAGGTCGTAGCGCTCCTTGCCGAGTTCGACCCCGGCGTCGTCGAGTTCCTGGCGGAGCCGGACCTCGCACTGGTACGGCGTCGGCCCACCGGGTGAGAGGTAGCCGCCCCGGACCAGGACCACGCCGGGGGCCTGGCCCCGGATCCGGTTGACGGGGTTGACCGGTGACGAGACCTCCGCCCGGCCGTGCCCGGACGAGGTCACCGACCAGGAGAGTTCCTGGCCCCCGCCCGGACCCAGGATCCGGCGGGCGACCAACTGCGGGGGCAGCGGCGGGGATTGGGCGAGCGGCGCCGGGTCGGCGAGCAGGACGCTCGCCGCTTCTTCCGGAGCCGCCAGCACACAGGGGAGGTACGGCGCCGCCGCCGGGCTGACCGCCAGGGCGCGGCAGTCCCCGCCGGGGGTGAAGGCCGAAGGGAGCAGGCGGTCGGCGTGCGTGTCGATCACCTGCACCCGCCCGGCCACCGCATCGGATCCGGCAGTCGCGACGTACAGGTGTCCGCCGTCCGGGCCGGCGCACAGCGTGCGGGGCCGGGTGGTCTCCGGGAAACCCTCGATGGTGGCACTCGGCGCCGTGGCACCGCTCGGGTAGACGTGGACGAATCCGGTACCGCCGCCGGATTCCTGCCGCACACCGGCCACGTACAGCTTCGTCCCGTCCGGGAGGAAGGCCGCGGCCAGCGCATCGGTGTGCGGACCGGTGCCGACGGCGTTGCCCTGGAGTTGCAGCCCGGCCCGCCTGACCTGGCAGAACCGGCCGTCGTCGAGCAGGACGGCGAGTAGCGGGCTGTTCGGGCTCACCGCCAGGGCGCGGGGCACGCCGGGAAGCGTCAGCAGGTCGGCCTGCTGGTGGGTCTGCAGGTCGTACGCACGCAGGGTCCGGTCGCCGGCGTAGGCGACGAAGAGCCGGCTTCCGTCGGTGCCGAGATCGACGGGGCGCGGCCCGGTGATCGCGGGTGCGGCCGGAGCGAGGGTGGCCGGGTCGAGCACCGAGACCGCGTCCGAGGGGCCGTGTGCCACATGGAGCCGGCCGCCGGCGAAGGAGAGCGCTCCGGGGAAGGGGGCGACGGGGGCCGAGGCGTCGAGGGTGAGCCCGGGGAAGCCCCCGGGGGTGCCGGCCGCCACGGTGAAGGAGGCGATCCGGTGGTTGCCCGGGAGGGAGAGGTGGACCCGGCCGCCATCGGGGGTGAAGCAGGCGGCGGCGGGCGCGGGGTGCGGCTCCGCCATGACCGTTGCGGACTCGCCTGCCGCGATCTCGGACGGGCCGCGCACTCCGATCTGTTCGCCGGCCGCCACCGCGACCTCGACGTGCGGAGCGGCCCCCGCCGTCGGCGGATCGTCCTGGGCGACCTTGACGAAGTCGAACCCGGCGTCGAAGGCGCGGGCGGACAACTCACCGGCGGACAGCACGGAATGCCTGAGCACCAGGGCACGTCCCTGCGCCCGCAGACCGGCACGGCCCGGGTCGTACGCCCCCGCCACTGACAAGGTGCCGTCCGGACCCTGCCGGGTCAGCAGTGCGTCCAGGGCGAGCGAAGTGACGTGCTGCATCCGGCGGTTGGCGGGGTCCGTGCCGTAGTCGACCCTCGCGCCGGACGTGAGGTCGTCGGTGCGCACCAGGAGGTAGCTCTCGTCGAAGTCGTCGGTGCGGGGGCCGGCTGCCGCTTCCTCCGTGACACCGGGCGTGCCGGCGCGGTCGACCGACGCACCGATGCCGAGCCCGTCGGCGGGCAGTCCGACGCGCACGACCTGGCTGCAACCGCGGGTGTGACCGGCGCGGGTCACCTCGGCCTGGATCGTCACATCGCCCGCGGCCTTGAGGTGGAGCACGGGCCGGGCGCCCTGGTCCACCGTGGCGTCGCCCGGGCCGCAGCGGGTGACGGACCAGTGGACCTGGGCGCCGGCGAGCCGGTCGGGGGTGGCGTCGAGGCTGAGCGGCACGGCGTCGCCCGGCCGCACCACCGTGGTGGGGGCGCCGAGGGAGATCGCGAAGGCCGGGCCGGGCGGCTGGGCGACGTGGACCAGGCCGTCGCGGGTGTGCTGGACCCAGCCGAAACCGGCGGCGTGGGCATGGACGCCGAGCTTCCCCGGATCGAGCGTGTCGTGGTCGAGGAGCAGTGCCCGCCCGACCCGGTGCAGGTCGCGGGCGGTCGGGTCGTACGCCCGCAGGACCCTCAGTGTTCCCGGCGGCTCCGCGTCGAGCCGCTCCAGCAGAGCGGCCAGCGCCTGTGCGACGCCCAGTTGCATCAGCCGGTTGTCCTCGTCCGCGCCGAAGTCGATGCCGTCGCGGTCGTCGCGGCGGCCGAGCCAGGCCGGGTCGAAGTCCGGTTCGTCCTCGGGGGTGCCGACCGCCTCGGCCTCGCCGACCCGCTGGTCGCCGTCGGCCGCCACGCTCTGCCCCTGGGTGAGCGCGGGCGGCAGCACGCGGAGCGCGAGGGTGCCGGTCACCGGCCGGTGCGCGGTCTCGACGACGTCGAACGGCGCCTCGTGTCCGGCGATCGGCCCGGCCTCGTTGAGCGCCGCCCGCAGCGCGTCCGGTGTGGGTACCAGCCAGCGCTGGAAGAGTTCCAGGCGCATCCGGTAGTGGTCGTCGCCCTCCCCCGTCACCGGCTCGAACGAGGTGCGGGCGGTGCGCGAGATGCGTACCTCCTCCAGCAGTCCCGCGTACGGGGCGTCCGGGGCTGCGCCGGCCGGCGGCTCCCGGCCCAGGCCGAGCACGACCGGCTCGGCGTTGGACAGTGCGCCCAGGCCGTCCAGTCGCCGCCGGTTCACCTCGATTCCGTCGAGGTAGAGCCGCACCACGGCCGGACGCGGACCGGACGGCTGCCCGGCGGGCCGGGGCAGGCGCTCCACCACTCCGGCGAGGTGGTGGAAGCCCCCGTCGCCGAGGTCCCGGTCGGCGTACAGCTCCTTCACGGGGCCGCCGTCGCACACCGACAGCCGGAGGTTCCGGTCGAGTTCGCGGAAGCGGCCGACGGTCAGCGACCAGCCGGGCACGCCGGTGGTGCTCAGCAGCGCGCACTTGGCCATGACGGCGCCGGTCCGCGCCGCCGCGGGGTCCGGCCGGACGACCGCCTCGATCGTGAGCGGGGTGTCCGGTCCGACGTCGAAGTCCGGGCTGTGGTCGATGGTGATGCTCGCGGGGCCGGTGAATTCGAAGGCCGCCGAGAACCGGCCGGTACGGCCGCTGTGGGCACCCGCGTTGGTCCCCGGATGGCCGGGGGCGCCGAACCGCGCGCCGGCGTCGGCGACTTCGCGTACCTCCGGGCCACCGCCGGGGGCCGTGGGTGACTGTTGCGGCGCCGGCCGGTCGTCCAGGTGGTACAGGGCCACCGTCAGGTCGTCCCAGGCGTACGGCCTGGGCGGGAAGCGGGGCGCACCGAGGTCCTCGCCGATGAGGTCCAGGCTGGCCCCGTGTGCGCTGTGCGCGTAACGCTGAGCGGCCACCTCGCCGAGCCGCCGGGTCAGTTCCTCGTAGTCGCGTCCGATCGTCCACAGGAGCTTGACGAGGTTGCCGAGCAGCGCGGTGATCTCCCAGTCCGCCGCCGACCGCGGCGCGGGGGCGAGCGGCTGCACCCGGGTCAGCGTCAGCAGAGGGCCGATGTCGGCGGCGCGGCCGGGCAGTTCCACGGCCAGGCTCTGTCCGGCCGGCCGGCCCACGGGGACGTCGACGTCGACGTGCTCCTCGGACGCTCCCGGTTCCCGGACGAAGAAGACCCGTACGACGAGGGGTTCGCCGGTCTCGCGCCGCGGGGTGAGCAGGTACCGGGGGGAGTCGGGCAGCCGCCCGTAGCGGTCCAGGTAGCTCCGGAAGCTGTATGCGGCGTGCAGCGTGCCGTCCGCGTGCGGCACGAGGGGGACGGTGAGCCGCTCCATGCCCCGGTCGTAGGCCGGGGTGAGGCCGCCCCGCAGGATGTCGAGGAAGTCGGTGGTCATTGGCTCGACACCTGGATGTCGATCAGCGGGCTGTCGAGGGCGAAGCGGGCGATCTCGTCGGGCGCGAGGAGCAGGTTCTCGCCGACGGAGAGCTCCTGCGCGTTGCCGAACACCGCGCCCGCGTGGCTGACGTCCCCGAATGCCGGGGCGCAGCGGCGCAGTCGCAGGTTCTGGACGTCCACCACTCCGGCGGTCGAGCGCGCGGTGAGCACGAGGTCGGAGTGGAGCACGGCCCGCCCGAGGCGGAGGCGGTCCACGCCGGTCTGGACGGCCGCGAGGATCTCGCCCCTGATGGCGTCCGGGTCGTGCCCCGCCTGGATCAGCAGCGTGGCCCGGATGCCGACGTCGACCTGGTTGGCCGGATTGATCTCGGGGAAGATCGACACCGGACGCCACTGCCGGACGACCTCCAGGACGGCGTCGTGGACGGCGGGGATGTCACCGTCCGTCGGGGTCCAGGGCCAGCCCGGTTCGACCGCCACGACCACCTCGAAGTAGTACGGCGAGCCGATCTGCCGCTGGGGGGCGAAGGTGCGCTGGCCGAAGAGGTAGGTGTGGAAGCGGCTGTGGGAGGCGTCCACGCCGCCCAGCGGGTCGAAGATCGCGGCGTCCCGTACCCCCGGAACGTCCAGGATCTGCGCCAGGACGGCCTCCTGGGTCCAGAGCGTGCGGGGCACACCGAGCAGCCGGGACCGGTAGACGTCGTCGGGTTCGAGCAGTTCGCCGCCGACGACCGGTTCGGGGTTGGTGGGCTTGACGGTGGCGGCGCCCAGGTTGAGGTGCAGCTGGGCCCAGACCGGTTCCAGCCGCAGGGACCGGTCGGCCGCCAGGTTTCCGTCCGGGCCGCGCTCCACGGCCCGGACGCCGACGGTGGTCGGGGGTGCACCGGTCACCAACCGGACGGCCGAGGTGGTGCGCAGGCGCTTCCTGGGGGGATCGACGGTCTCGATCACCGTGCCCTCGGGCAGGATGACCCGGCGCTCCGGTTCCCCGCCGGTCAGGGCCAGCGAGATCTCACCGGCGGCCTGGAGCGGACGTCTCGGCAACCCGAGGTCGGTACCGAGCAGATCGAGGCCGGGTCCCTGGGCGGTCGTGACGAAGTTGGCGTAGTACTGGGCCTCCAGCCCGCGCCACAGCTCGTGCACGTGGACGGCGGCGGCGTCCAGGACCTTGCGCAGGGCGCTGCCGGAGGTGAGGTCGACATCGCTGCCGAACATGGCCCGGGCGCGGGCCTGTTGGTCGGCGACGATGCGGTCGATGCCCTTGACCACGAAGCCCTCCGCGGTCACGCCGAACTGGTCGAGGTCATTCAAGGCGGCCCCCTGACTCTAGCGTCAGCGTGCTGCCGGCGACGGTTTCGACGACGGCGAAGACCGTGTAGCCACGGCTCTCCCGGGTCGCTTCGACGAAGCGCTCCCGGGCGGCGCCGTCGAGAGCCGGCCGGAGTTCGAAGTAGCGGGGATCGTCCTGGAAGAAGACCTCCCGGACGTCGGTGACGCGGCGGTCCGCGCTCAGGGCGCGGACCAGCTCCATCTTGAGGTACTCCTTGCGCGCGTGGACGCCGAGGGCGTACCGGCCCACGGCGAGGCGGTCGAAGCCGAAGCGGGTGTTGAGCCGGTCGCTGCCGAGTTGGGTCTCCAGGGTCAGCACCAGGGCCTGGGCGAGGGCGGCCAGGCCCTCGACCTCCGCGGGGCCTCCGGTACGTTCGTCGAGGACGAGGTCGCCGGCGTCGACCGTGAGGCTGCGGCCGAGGCTGGGGGCGCCTCGATCGACGGCATCGGAACCCGGGAGGCCGGGGCCCGTTGCGCCGGGGAAGGGGTCGGTGAGCCCGAGGCCGTCGGGCGCACCGATGCCGGGGTCGGTCATCAGATCGCCTCCAGGATGGTCTGGCCGGGATCGGCGACGCTCCAGGTGCCGGGGGCCGGGCTGCTGACGGTGACTCCGGATGCGGTGTCCAGCAGGACCGGTGTGCCGCCCACCATGAGCTTCTTCGCCGTGCCCGCCGGCGTCGTGGGCGCCGCGATGGTGCAGGGAAGCGGGGACGACCCGTCGGGCGTCCGGACCGGGCAGGGCGCGATCATGCCGGGAACCGGCCGGTCGGCGGCACCGAACTGGAAGCCGACCTCCGCGCCGGCGGTCACCACGCCGTGGCCCTTCACGGTGACCGTCGGGTTCCCCGTGGTGAGGCTCGTCCGGCCGCCGTGCGAGCACTGGAGGACGGCGCCCTCCGTGAGGACGAATGACATCAGCTGATCGCCACCTTTCCCTCACCGACCGTCAAGGTCGCCCCGCCGGCGCTGAGTGCCACCTTGCCTCCGCTGCTGGAGACCGTGACGTCCTTGCCGGGGCCGGCCGTGACCGTGATGTTGCCGTCCTGGTCGATCCGCACCTCGGCGCCTGAGCTGTGGTGGAGCACGAACTCCTCGGGCGGGCCCTCGTCGGGCCGCTCCCCGACGTCGGAGCAGCCGGACGTACCGACGGTCAGCTTCAGGCCGACCGCCTCCACCACCCGGCGGCCGTCCGCCGCGGTGAGGTCGCCGACGCCCTTGCCCTCCGGGCGGGGAGGGGTGCCGGCCGACAGCTTGGTCGGCAGACAGAGCCACCAGTCGCCGGCGTGCGCCTTCGGGCGGTCCATCTCCTCGTCGTTGGCCCACAGGAAGCCCGCGACGACCGAGTCCTCCCGGGACCCGCGCACCTCGTTCAGCAGCGCCCGCATGCCCTCGTACACGGGGACCGACAGGCCGACCTTGTGCCAGGCGAACGGCGAGACCAGCGGCTTGTCGCGGAGCACCGGTCCGTCGTCCTCGACGGGGAGGTCGACGCTCGGGGAGACGGCGGACGCGGCGCTGTCCTGTCCGTAGCCGATGTCGGCCACCCGCCCGTCGGGTTTCGCCGAGCGGATCCGGCCCGCGTCGATCGACGGCGAGACCGTGCGCGCGTCCTTGATCCGCCCGGCGATCGCGTCGGCGATGGCCGACGGGCTGCCCAGGCGCGCGGCTTCGGTATTGCGCCGGTTGGCGCTGCCGTCCTTGAGGACCGCCGCGCGGCCGGTGCAGACGTAGCCGGAGCGCGCCGAGAAGGAATGGGTGACCTGGACGATCCGGAAGCCCTGGAAGGGGTTCTGGTAGCCCGCCACACTCGCCGCCACCCGCTGGCCGGCCCGCAGTTCCGGCAGGCCGAGCACCGTGAAGTCGAAGGCGGGCACCGAGGTCTGCTCCGGCAGGTCGGTGGCCACCCGCTGCTTGCCGGTCGCGCCGACCTGTACCGGCTCGAACTCGGCCAGCCGTGCGGTGGCCCTGCTCTCCGGCACGATCAGGCTGTCCTCGCCGGTGAGCAGGGCGAGCACGGCGGCGGGGTCCGGCGGCAGCGGCGGGCCCTTGGCCGGCGGGTAGGTGACGGCGGTGCCGAACTGGACCACGCCCTCCTGCACCAGTACTTCGGCGCCGTATTGGCCCGCGAGCTGTTCGAGGAGCCCGAAGGCGTTCGGTGCGTCCAGGTTGATGCCGGACCGCCGCGGTTCCTTCGGGGTCGCCCCGTCGGCCAGCGTCGCGTGTGCCATCCGGACGACGGCGTCGGCCGCCTCGGCAGGGGTGGCATCGGCCTTGGACAGCTGGGCGGTTCGCGGCCGGCCGTCCTTGCCGACGACGTTCTGGGTGGTCAGCAGCTTGAACGCGGCTTCCTCGAAACCGGTCAGCTTGACGCCCAGCGGCGGGAACCGTTCCGAGACGGTCATGCCGTCCACCCGCCCGGTCAGGACCGGTTTGCGCGAGCCGGGAGACTCCAGGTAGCCGAGCGTGATCTCCACCTCGACGCCGCCGTCGGTGCCGCGTTCGCCGGTGAGCGCGTCGGCCAGCGTCCGGTGCGCCGACAACGGCAGGGCGGCGAGATGGATGTCGAACCGGCCCGGTTGCCCGAAGCCGTACTCGACGGTGATGTCGGCGTCGCTGAGGATCAGGCCGCCCGAGACGTCGTTGGACACCGTGAGCCGCAGCTTCGGGAACGTCAGGCGGTACCAGAGGATCACTCCCATAGCTGTGCCACCCCGATCACGATCCGGCTGCCGTAGTGGCCGCGCCCGTTGAGGTTGCCGCGCGCCAGCCTGGCCTCCAGCAGGCGGATCGCCAATCGTGCGCTTCGGTGCACCAGTTCGGGCTCGACGACCAGCTTGCGCAGGAATTCCACCTGGGGCCCCTGGGGTCCCGGACGCATCACCCGCAGCACCAGGTAGCCGGGCGGCGGCGTCGGGGCGCTGATCCTTGCCGGGGCCACCAGGTCGTAGAGGGTCCCCGGCGGATCGTCCGCCCCGACGTCGAGGTTGGCGTACACCCCGAAGTCGTACGGCGTGTCACCGATCAGGCAGGTGAACGCCTGCGGCAGGCCGTCGTCCGGCTCGACGGGCAGCTGATGGAAGGCGAGCGGGCCGGTGCCGGGCGGGGAAGCCGGGCCCGGCGGGGGGACCGGAGCGGACGGGTTCATACCAGGCCTCCGAGCTGGCGCCGCGCGGGCACCATGTCGCGGACCGTGGGCACGGCGGCCAGGCCCGCGGCCAGCGCCATGTCCAGCGCCTCCCCCACCACGGCCGTGAGGCTGGAGCGCGGTACGTGCTCCAGCGTGATGCTGACGTCCAGGGCGTCGCGCTTCTGGTTGGACTGGGTGAAGCGCAGGCTGGTGATCTGCATGTCGAGACTGATGGTCATGCCGCACACCACGGGGAGCCCGGCCAGGTTCATCGCCGGAGCGGTGGCCGGTGCCAGCGCCCGCGAGGTCAGCGCCATCGCCTCCAGCCCCTTCTTGATGAGCAGCCGGGTCCGTCCGACCAGCACCGCCTCGACGTTGATGGTCCTGGTCGTCGGCGAGACCAGCTGGGCGAGCTTGCTGCCCGCGATACGCGCCACCTGGTAGCCCTCGTTGAGGGTCAGGCTGGTGACGGTCAGCAGCGGCACCGCGCCGATCAGGACGGGGACGTTCACTCCGCCGGCCATGGCTCTCCCCTACCTCTCCGGGCTCCCGGGCGCGGGCGGCGCGGCGGCGGGCCCCGGCGTGGCGCGGGGCCGTCGACGGGTGGCCTCGATGATCTCCACCAGCTCGTCGGTGTCCAGCCAGTCGAAGTCCTGCTCGTGCCGCATCAGCCAGTCCGCGAACCGTTCGCCCCGGGTCGCGCCGTCCTCGACGTGGAAGAACTGCCCGTTCTTCAGCTCCCCCTTGATCGCCGCCAGTGTTTCGGGGACGCGGTGGTCACGCTTGGCCTCCAGCAGACGGAGGGTCAGCTCCTTGTAGTAGGCGTCGGTGTGCAGCGTGGGGTGCCGCGTCACCGCCTCCGGAACGGTGCGCGGATCGGTCGAGGTGCGCGGCAGGTGGATGCCGTTCTCGGCTCCTTGGCGCACGTCGATCTCGGCGTCCTTCAGGATGCGGCGGGCGATCTCGGCACGCGGGTCGCCCTCCGGGACGATGTGGTGGGTCTCGTGGCCGGGTGGGCGTGGATCACCGGCCGCGGCCATGTTGCGTTCCAGCGCGTCCGACGGCCGCCCGCCGGTGGTGACCGGCTGGTGCGGTGTGTCGGACAGGCCGGGAGCCTCCGGCGGTGCCTCGCCCGCTTCGTGCAGCAGGGCCTTTTCGTCCTGGCTGGCCCACTTGGCCGCGTCGTCCCAGGCCGCGGCCAGGTCTTCCGGGTCGGCGAAGCTGCCCGCCCGGTCGAGGCGGCGCTCCTCGAACCCCTCGATGATCTCCATCGCCAGCTGCGGATTCTTCTTGGACAGCCGCCGCACGGCCGCCAACTGCCGTTCCATGGCGGCTCGTTGCACCGCCCGCCCGCGGTACCGGGCCCGGATCGACCGGATCCTGGCCAGCACGGCCGCGTGCTCGACCTGCGGGACCACCGCGCGGGCGCCGGCGACCAGCCGCCACGCCGTGGCGTCGCCGCGTTCCAATTGCTCCAGCAGGGTGCTGAAGGCGGCGATCCGGTTCGTGCGGCGGGCCTCGTCCTGCAGACGCGCGATCTCCAGCAGGAGGGCGTCGAACGCCGCCACCTCACCGCCGGCCTCGTCCAGAGCCACCCGCACCACCCGCCAGCCGACCTCCCGCACCCCGTCCATCCGGCGGACGTCCGCGGCCACCACGGTCAGGAAGTCGATGCCGACTTCCGCGCCCGGGCCGATCCGGTGGAGTCCGATCTGCCGCACCGCGGCCAGGAAGGAGTCGCCCTCACCGGCGACGAGTGCCTCGGCGAGCGCGGCCAGTTCCTTCTCCTCGAAGCCGCCCGGACCGGCGAGGTGCCGGAACACCTGCCCCAACTCCTCGCCGAGACCGCCCGCCTTGGCCGCGAGGGTCTGCAGGATCTCGGCCTTGCGCAACGAGCTCCGCACCACGGGCCCGAGTTCCGGATGGGCCAGCAGTTCGGCCAGTGTGCTGCCTTCGGCGATCTCCAGGCGTTCGAGCAGCGCGACGAGCCGGCGGTCGTCCTCGACCGGAAGGTGGGACAGCAGCCGCACGACCTCCTGCTCGCCCTCGACCTCGCGCAGCACGATGCTCCCCGCGTGCATCGCGCGGGCGACCCGGCTCAGTTTCGCCGCGAGCAGCTGACCCTCGGCGGTCCCCGCGACCTTGCCGACCAGGCCGAGGAACCGCGCCACCGTCGCCAGCTTCTCGCTCAGGCCGAGGGCCTCGGCCGCCGCCTTGAGCTCCCCGATGCCGACGAACCACGACGCCACCTCCACCACCAGGGCCCACTTGATCCTGGCGGCCACGTGTTCGCCGACGTGCAGCACCGCCGCACCCCGGAAGCCGTCCGCCAGCTTCGCACCGATCTGCTGCACCACCAGCGAGCACTCGGCCTGCGCGGGCGCACAGCCCCATCCGGCGAGCTGGAACATCACGACCATCCGGGCCAGTTGGCCGAGGCCCTCCAGAATCTGCGCGGGGCGGGTCACCAGCATCGCCAGCCCCTCGACCATTCCGCGCAACAGGCCCAGCACCGCGCCGACGGCCGCCTCGACCTCCCCCCACACCGAGTCCGCCAGCCGGATCGTCTCGCCCACCACCACGTTGTCGCGGATCGCCGCCCGCACTTCCGGGGAGAGCTGGAACGCCTCCTCGATCAACCGGCCCACGGCGGCGACGGTGAAGGGCTCCTTCTTGCCGAACCTTGCGCCCACGGCGACCAGCAGATCCCACAGGGTGTCCCCCAGGTCCTCGAACAGCTGCGTCGCGAGACCGGCCGTGGCGAGCGTCTCCCGGACCGAATCCAGCTCGGTGACGCTGCGGAGCGACCGCATGATCTCGACGATCGCGTGTTCCTGGCTCTCCCACGTCCAGGCCTTGATGAGGACGGTCAGATAGCGGGACTTGGTCCGCCAGTCGACGAGGCCGAACGCCTCCGCGTCCAGCTCCGCCAGCCGTTCCGCCGCCTCCTGGAGGCGGTCGTCGTCCCCGCCCAGCACCTGGTCGACGAGCCGGTCGAGGTCGCCGAACACCAGCTGGGCGGCCTCCTCCTCCGCCAGCTCCGGGCCGCCCGCCGCCAGCCGCTCGTAGAGCCGCAGGCCGGCCTCGCGGTCGGCGGTCAGCGGGTTCCGTTCCTTCGTCAGCACCGTGACGATGTCGTAGCGGTGCCCCGCCGGGTCCTCCACGGCGCGCAGGATCTTGCTGCGCAGGACGTTCGCCAGCTGCTGCCCGGTGGGTACCTTGCCACCGGCGACCTCCAGGTCGTGGGTGGACACCGGGGGCGTGGTCGCGACCACCCAGATCCTGCGGTCCGCCGCCCCGACGGGGCCCTCCAGCAGCGCGAACGAGGTGGTGCCGAAGACGGCCCGGCCCAGCTGAACGGCCCGGGTGAGGTTGCTCGCCCGCACATAACGGGTGGCTCCTCCCAGGGTCACGATCCGGGTGCCGGGCAGGATGATCACCGCTCGGCCTTCGAGGCCGCTGGGCCCCTCGATCACTTCGTCCCGGCCGTCGGCCGACGGCTCGGACCCGGCGGGACGGTCCTCGGACGGCGACGGGGCCGGAGCGCCGGCCGGTGCAGACGTCCGGGCCGGTGGCGCGGTGGCCGCGGCAGGAGCCGGGGCTGCCGGCGCGGACGGGGGCGCTGCCGGAGCGGGTTTCGACGTCCCGGTTTCCTCGGCCTGGTCCGCCGTGCCCTCCACCACGTCCGCCGACAGCCCGAAGGCCAGCTGCAATCCCCCTCCGGCCGGCGGCCCCACGCCCGCCTCGGCCTCGAAGGCGCCGGCGAGCGGGTCCTTCGTGGTGGGCGGCGTGGCCGGTGGCTCGCCCGCGGGCGGAGGCATACCGGTGACCGGCAAGCCGCCCTCCTGAGCACCGGTCGCCGCTCTGGCGACGGCACGCAGCAACACGCGCTCCAGCGCCCGCTGTTGGTCCTCGGCCGGGTCACCGTCGAACGTCACCGACTCGGGCAGATGCAGCCGGACGTTCAGCGTGTCCCTTCCTCCGGTCATGGCGCCTGCTCCACCTGCTTCAGCTGCGCCGCCAGTTGGTCGCGTCGCCGCTGGGACGCGCGTTGCTGTTCGGGGGTGGCGGAGCGGGCGCCCACCGCCTCCTCCTCGGCCGCGATCTCCGCCGACAGGACCGTGGCCAACTCCGCCTTGCCCAGCGGGTCGAGCTCGACCGAGTAGGTGGTCCGGATCAGGTCGCGGACCTCGCGTATCCCGTGCCAGGGGTGGGTGCGTACGTGCTCCACCTCGCTGTGCTCGACCCGCTCTGCGGCCACGGAAACGGACGTCAGCCGCAGGTCGGCGCTCTCCAGTTCAGTGTCGTCCTCCCCGGCCCGTTCGAGGGTGATGAGGACGCCGATGACCGCGTACAACGTCTTGCCGGGATGCCGGAGCTGAAGATCCACCAGCTCCTCCAGCCGGTCGTCGAGGCGTGCCTGGATCTCCGGTTCGAGCGCCGCCAGCTTCGGCTTCGCCCACCGGTTCAGGAACCAGTCCTCGATGGCCTGGTTCACATAGGACATGGCGACGTTCCAGATCACCACCGCGCCGATCACGGCCAGGCCCCGTCCGGCGCTCTTCAGGCTGCTCGCGATCCGCACCCCCAGGCGCACCCTCACCGGCCGACGGGACAGCGCCCCGCCGACCTGGCGCCGCATGCGTTCGGTGTCCGCGTGGGACCGCGGACGGGTGGGGCTGACCCCGGCGCTCTCCGCCGCGGCGATGTCCGCCGCACGCGCCGCACGCGCCTGTGCGCCCACCAGGTCCACGAACTCCGCCTGCGGCGGCAGGTTGCGCGCACCGGTGGCGTAGCCGCCCGCATTGGTCACCGCCAGCTTCACGTTGAGCTCGGCGGGGATCGGTTTGCCGGCCCGGACGGCGTCCCGCGCCGCTTCGAGCCGGTGGACCAGATCCGCCTTCCCCTCGAACTCCGCGATCGGCCGGATCTTGTCGATCGCCCGCTCCAGGCTGGCGCGCAGATTGACCCCGAGCGCCGTCGCCGACTCGCCGTCGATGTCCTTGAGGGCGTTGAGCGCCTTGTTGTCGACCAGCCAGACGGTGCGGGTTCCGCGCTGGATCCCCACGAAGTCGAAGCCGGGCTCATTGGGCCGGTGCGCGCCGGGCCCGGAGGAGGTGATCACGGCGTGCACACCTCGTTCTCCGAGCAGGTGCGGAAGATCGTGCTCGCCGTATGTCCCTCCCGCGCCTGAGGCGGTCACCCGGTACTGCCTGTCCTTCGGCAGCGCCGGACCACCCCCCACCACCGCGGGCGGGGCGACCGGCGGCCGGCCGGTCGGGCGTCCCCCGGTGACCGTGACGGTGGGGCCGGTGCGCGCCGCCGGCCCGGCGGCCGCGGCGCTCGACCTCCGGTGCAACTCGGCCTCCAGCGCCTCCGCGTACGCCTTGATCCCGGCATGGGCGGGTTCCACCGTGCTGTGGCCGAGAAGCCAGTTCCGCGCGTGCAGGTACTCGGCGTCCAGTTCGGTGTCCGAGAGCGGCGCCGGATCCCGCGACTGCGGGGCGTCGGTGGTCAGGCGCACCGGTTTCAGCGCACCGCCGTCTTCGTAGGAGGGGACCCGGTAGACCCGCCCGGTCGCGCCGACCCGCGCGGGGTCCTCGGTTTCACGGGCCTCGCTCATGGCGGCCGGTTCCCGCCCCGTCACGGTTTCCAGGTGCCGGCGGGCCAGCCGGAGCCGCTCGGTGAGCGCCTGCTCGACGACGCGGCCGAGCTCTTCGATGCCCGCCGCCGAGGGCGCGCCGACGACCGACACCGTGATCGGGAAGTGACACGACAACCGTGGCATCCCTGAGACTCCTCAGGATCTCTCGGCTCAGGTGAGCGCCTGGTACAGGGCCGTCCAGATGCCGTCCTCGACGGCCGTTCTGGTCTCCTCCGTGAGGTCTCCGGCCATCACCACGTGGACCGGGAAGTAGTAGTGGACCTCGGTGCCCGAGCGGGCGGACACCGCCGCCTCCGAACCCGGTGCGGGAACGACCTGGTCGCCCTGGTGCACTTCGATCAGTCCGGGGCGTTCGACGGTTTGCGCGCCTTCCCGCTCGTCGGCGGGCTCCTGGTTGGCGTCCGGCATGGGGGCCTCCGTCCGCCCGCGGGCAGCGTCCGCGGCTAGGCGCCGGTGGGGACGGCCTGCAGGCTGATGCAGTTGAACGTGGTGGTGGGCACGCCGTCGATCACGATGGTGTTGGCGACGGACGTGATGTAGCAGTCATTGAGGGCGATGCTCTTGAACGTCCAGTCGCTGCCCGTCCCCTGCTGGACGACGACGCTGAAGGCCGTGTTGTCCATCGCCAGCCCGGTGAGCGTCGCCACGGCCGTGCCGATCGCCTTGACCGCCATGGTGAAGGTGAACGCCTGCGGCTGGACGACGTGCGCGACGTTGTCGGCCTCCAGCGAGTGCAGCGGCTGGACCGGGACGTTGAAGGTCGGGTTGAACGAGTCGATGGGGGTCACCGGTTTGGCGTCCACCGACACCGCAAGCCGGGTGTCCCATTTCAGGGTGTCGGGCATGGTCTCTCACTTCCCTGGTCTTCCCTCGGTCCCGCGTCCGGCACGATCAGCCGGTGAAGACGAGCTGGACCGCGAGCCGGTGGATGGCGCCGGCGTAGACGACCTCGATCGTCATGTCGGTCTGGCGGGCGCTGCGCGCGTCCTTGATCTCCTTCGCCTCCGCCGCCGACAACTCGGCCGGGTCCTTGTCCAGGAGCGTCAGCAGCGGGATCACGACGGTGAAGCGGTCGATCACCTCCTGGGACACCAGCGGGGAGAGCACCGACTCCACCAGCGTGGCGACGGCGCGCAGTCCGACCCGGCTGATCCGCAGGTTGCCGATCGCCTGGATCAGCGCCGCCTTGATCCGGAAGTTGACGTCGTCGAGGGTCCGGACGATGTCGATGTACTTCTTGTTGTGACTGGAGTCCGCGGTGTACCCCTCCCCCAGGTAGAGCGCCTGGCCGGGCAGGAGCACCGGGCTGGTGATCCAATTGATCAGGTGCGTGTCGTACTTGTCGATCTCCGACTCGGAGAACGTCTGCGTCATCGCGATGCTGATCGGTTTGAGCAGCAGGGAGATGTGCGGCCGGTATCCGGCGATGACCCCGGCGGTGGCGGCCGCCACGTCGTCGGGGGAGCGGTGCGCCACCAGCACCATCCGTTCCCTCCGGACGGACCCGGTGTTCAGGGCGACCGCGTCGTCGGCCGACAGCGAGCCGTCCAGCATGGCCACGCCGATGCGCTCCTTGCCGTCGCCGTCGATCGTCGTCACGTGGTCGGCCAGCTTGCCGACCGTCTCCGCGTTCGCCTGGTTGAGCGGGGTGTTCGCGAGCACCACGATCTGGACGTCCAGCACGCCGGTCCTGACGAGCGCCGCGTCCCAGTCGGGGCCGGCGAAATCCACCTGGACGCCCCAGACCCGGGTCGGCGGCGGCGACTGGTTGAACGCGGCACCGATCGCCCGGACCAGGTCGTTCGGGCTCTCCTGCCGGACCTTGTCGCCGGCGGCGTGGGTGCCCTCCAGCGCGGGGTCCAGCGTGAGCGTGAAGTCCGCCCCGGCGGCGGCCGAGTTCGTCACCTTGCGGATCTCCGAGCCGGTGCCCGTGCCGATCCGCACCGTGGTGGCGGCCGGCACGTTGACCGGAACGGTGACGCCGGTCGCTCCGGGGGCCGCATCCGCTGCCAGCGTGGTCGACCCGGCCGGGTAGGCGTCGGCCGCGGCCGACGGAGAGGTGAAGTCCCTGGGCGGCGATTCCGCGGTGCCGAAGCCGCCCCTGCCGATGATGGCGATGTCCCCGAACGCCCTGACGGCGGGCGCGAAGAGATTGCTGCTGGCGGTGACATCGATGTACTTGACCGCCATCGACCGCTCCTTACGTCATGCGTGACGACCGTCCGGCCGGGCATCGCTCTCGCTGCGCCCCGTCACCGGGCCTTCATCGGTGCGGCGGGGTGTCATGCGACGTCCTCGAACGCGGCCACGAAGCCCTCGGCGGCCAGCAGGTCGGAGACCTGTTGCCCGGTCACCGGGGCGGTGTCGGATGCGAGCGCGGCCGCGGGGAAGACCGCCAGCCACGCACTGGCGGCGAGCAGTGCTCCGCCGTCGTACTCGTCGGGTCGCGGGCGCGTGTCGTCCAGCGCCCGCCGGCACTGGACCAGCCGGCGCAGCGCGGCGCCGAGGTCCAGGTCGGGGAAGAACAGCACGGAGATGCGCAGGCGGTAGGTGCGGCCCGGCGCATCGGGGTCGAAGGGGGGTGCGTCGGCGTAGTGCAACCGGTAGAGGCGGGGGAACTGTGCTTGGAGTTCCCCGTAGTCGGCGGCCTTGGCCCTGCGCATCAGATCGGCGAGGTCGAGGAAGCCGAATTTCGCGACGAACTCGTCCTCGGACAGTCCGGAGAGGTCTTCGGAGTCCAGGGCGTCGAGTGCGCCGGAAGTGAAGGTCACCCGTGCCGAGACGACGGTTTCCAGTGCCAGGTCTATCCAGTGCACCGGTGCGACGGCCGGAATGTCCAGGGTGGCCCTGGCCTGCGCGATGTCCGGCAACAGCTTCTCCCAGCTCCCGCGCACCGTCACCGGCGCGCTCACCGGCACCTGGAAGCTCGTTCCCGTGACCGTGACGGAATCCACGAACCGGACCTCCAGCAGGGCCGGTTCGTAGACGGCGGCCAGCAGGGAGCGCAGCCGGTGCCGGTCCGGATCGTCCTGGGGCACCAGGAGACTCGCCACGTGTTCCGGTTGCAGGTACCGGACCATGAGGTGGTCGGCGAAACCGTTCATCGCGCTTCCCGCTCAGCAGCGGCGCTCACGAGTCGGTGTCAGGCCCGGCCGTTCGGCATGGGGCACCGGCCGGCCGGGGACGCACAGCTCGTACAGACGTCGGAGTCCGCCGCACCAGCACGCGCGGCGTGCGGTACGTATCGGTAAATTCGGGGACCGAGAATCCGGAGGGCACAGACGGGCGACGCTCCGGACCACGTCCTTCGTCCCCCACACTACGCCGCGCGGACGAGCCCGGCATGTCGGCGGAACAGCACAACGCGCCCGCCGGACTCGGCGGTTGCGCGGTCAACATCCCGCTCCGACGGCAGCTTCCCGTTCAACTGGTGCATACCCCATGCACCGGCGCCCCGTCCGGCAGCCGGTCCCCCGAACCGGATCGAGCCGCCCCCTTCCCGGCCCGCCACTCCGGCGCCAGCACCGACCAGATCTCCTCGTCGTGCCGCCGCCCCCGGTACAGGTAGCTCGCGCGCAGGACGCCGTCCCGGGTCATCCCCAGGCGCCGGGCCACGGCGATGCTGGGCGCGTTCGTCGAGGAGACCCACCACTCCACGCGGTGGATGCCCCGCTCCTCGACGGCCCAGTCGATGAGCACCCGCGCGGCCCGGGTCACCAATCCCTTGCCGACCGCCGAGGGTTCCAGCCAGCAGCCCGCCTCGGCGTTGCCCTGCGCGACGTCCATCGTCCGCAGAATGACCGCGCCGACCAGCGTGCCGTCCGTCCGGATGCCGTGGATCCGCCCGGTGTCGGCGGCGGCCTTCTCGGCGTAGGCCTGGAGGAACGCCCGGCTCGACGCCAGGTCCGTGACGGCGTCGGGCAGCCCGTTGTGCTGCCCGATGAACTCCCGGCCCCGGTCGATGTGGGCCAGGAACTCCCCGGCCTGCCACGGCTCCAGGGGGCGCAGTTCGGCGCCGTCGTCACCGAGGGATATCGCGTACATGGTCACCTTCTGTGGTCGGGAGCGTCCGGGGCATCGGGAGGGCAAGGGGGTCGGGCGGTCACGGCGCGGACGGCCGCCTCGGTACGGGCGCCGTCTCGCGGGCCGCGGTGTGCGCCGGACGGGAGGTGGCGTTCCGCCGCAACGCATGGGTGCGCAGGGCGAGTTGGGCCTCGAACCGGAAGTGGGGGTCGCCGAGCCGGTCGCCGAAGAGCTCGTCGAGCCGGCGCAGCCGCTTGCGGGCCGTCTGCGGGTGAATGCCCAGGGCCTGCGCCACCTCGGGTGCGGTACGTCCCCAGGACATCAGCAGGGCCTCCAGGGTTTCGGCGAGCCGCACGGCCCGGCCCCGCGGCAGCTCCGCGAACGCGCCCAGCACCCGACGGCCGAGCAGCAGCCCGATGTGGGCGCTCCGGAGCAGATGGAGGTCCGCCAGTTCCTCGTCGGCACGCAGGAACGCCCCGCCGTCGGGCTCGGCGCCCGGCGCCCGTTCGGCACGGTGGTCGAGAGCGAGCCGGGCGCACTGCAGCGAGAGCCATGCCTCCTGCGCGGCGACGGCCGGGCCCACGGCGGCGACGCGGCCCCGGGCGGCGTTCCGCACCCGGTCGACCAGTCCGCCGGTCTCCGGCTCGGGAACGATCAGCACCGCGTCGCTCCCCCGATGGACGGTGAGCAGCTCGGCATCGGCACCCGGCACGGTGAACCGGCCCGCCGACCTGACCACGACGCACGCCACCGTCCGCGGCAGCGGCCAGCGGGCACGTGATGCCAGCGGCTCCAGCGGTGCCTGGTCCTGCCCTCCCCCTCCGGGCTGCTCCAGCAGCCGCTCCACCAGCGTGCGGCGGGCCCGCTTCAGCTCGTCCTCCGAGCGCAGCTGCGCCGCCAGGAAGCCCCGCACCGCCTCGTTGGACAGGGCGTTGATGTGGATCAGTACCGCCTCGTGCAGCGGTACGACGATCTGGGGTGGCAGCGACGCCTCCTGTACGAGCTCGGCGTACCGCCGGCTGCCCACCCGCGCGCCGACGCGGAAGGCGGCCTGCAGGCCGTCCGTGGTCCGGCCGTTGAGGAATTCGATGCGGCCCAGGTGCCGGAAGTGGCGGATGTGGTGGTCCTGCGGGCTGTCGGGGTGCTCGGTCAGCTCGGCGAACTGCCGCAGGGCGCGACGGATCGACTCCAGGAGATCGCGGCCGACGGCGGAGTCGAGCGGGCGGCGGTACGCGGACACCTCCTCGCGGATCGCCTCGACCATGTCGGTGACGATGGCGTCGATCCGGGGACGGATCAGTGCGGCCAGCGCCACGGGCAGTTCGTGCCAGGGCTCGCGCCGGAACGTCTCGGCCGATGGCGCCATCGCAGTAACTCCGTCTCGGGCGGCGGGAGAAGGGCGGGGAGGGGGACATGCAGGGGACGCATACGGGGCGGGGCACGGGCTGCCGGGCACGGGCTGCACCCCGTGAGACGGAGCCGGCGAAACATGTCACGCGGATGACATCTTCTCGGCTCCGCGCCCGTTCTGCCTGGTAGGGCTTCCGCGCACGGCGCCAGTGTGGATCCGACGTTACGCGGCGGTAGCTTCCGTGTCTCGCCCTTGTGGCAAAGAATCACGGGGCCGAGACCGGGACCGAGTCCAGGACCGAGGACGGGCCCCTATCGGCCTCGGCCACGGGACTCCGGTCACGGGATCTCTGCCGCGCCCCCTTCCAGAGCACGGCAGAGGAGATCCCCCATGCGCACCTTCAGATCCCGGCCCGCTCCCCGCCTGCGGCTGCTGACCGCGGCCCTGACCGGGCTCGCCGCCGCCACCTGTCTCGGCCTCGCCGGCGCCGCCCCGACCCAGGCCACGCCGGCCGCGGGCAGCTCCACCCCGGCGGCCGCGGCGGACGACCCGGTCGGCCCGCGTCAGGACGGCTTCCTGCCGGCCTTCGCGTACTCCGCGCTCCACCCCGCGGCCGTTCCGACCGGCGCCAACGACTGGAACTGCCGTCCCACCGCGGACCGTCCGCGTCCCGTCGTGCTGGTCCACGGCACGTTCGAGAACCGCTACGCCAACTGGGCCGGACTGGCACCGAAGCTCAAGGATGCCGGCTACTGCGTCTACGCCCTCAACTACGGCGGGGGCTCGGCCGGGCCCCTGATGGCCACCGGCGACATCCCCGCCTCCGCACGGCAACTGGCGTCCTTCGTCGACCGGGTACGGGCCGCGACCGGTGCCGCGAAGGTCGACCTGGTGGGGCACTCCCAGGGCGGTCTGCTGCCGCGCTACTACATCAAGAACCTCGGCGGCTCGGCCAAGGTGGACAAGCTCATCGCCCTCACCCCGACCAACCACGGCACGTCGCTCTGGGGCCTCGGCTTGCTCGCCCGCCTCTTCCCCGGCGGTGACGCGAGGATGGACTCCTCCTGCCCGGCCTGCCGCCAGCAGGTCACCGGCTCGGACTTCCTCAACGACCTGAACGCGGGCGGCGACACCCACCCCGACGTCGCCTACACGGTCATCACCAGCCGCTACGACGAGGTCGTCACCCCCTACACCTCGGCCTACCTCGCCACCTCCCCGAACGTCAGCAACCTCAAGGTCCAGGATTTCTGCCCCACCGACCTCACCGACCACGTCGACATCAGCTACGACCCCACGGCCACCACCCTCACCCTCAACGCCCTCGACCCGGCCCACACCCACCGCCCCGCCTGCTGACGCCCCGTCACACCGCAAGTACACGCGGCCGCGCGGAACTTCCGCGCGGCCACGTCGTGTCCGGGGCGGCCCCTGAACCGCCGTTCAAGATCATCGGCGTGCAGGATGACCCGTATGTCGATAACGAACGCTCCTCACCCGGCAGTACGTCCACCACGCCGTCTGTGAGCACACCGCCGCGGCGGCCGCCTTCTGGGTACCGCCGGAGGCGCAGGCCAAGACCGTCCCCGACGCGGAGACCGTGCGCGAGGAGCTCCAACTGCCGGACGGCGGGCCGGTGCTGTGGGCGATGTGGCGCGAACCGCGCCGCCCGGCCCGCACCTGAGATCTTCGGCCGCTCCCGGCCACCACCTCAGCCGGCAGCCGGATCGCCGGCCCGCCCCGCCTTCCTCCGGCCCGGCAGGACGGCGAGGAAGAGGAGGGTGCCGGCGGCCATGATGATGCCGCCGGTCAGGCTGGTCGTGGCGACGCCGTGGGCGAAGGACCGGTGCACGGCGTCGATCAGGGCCTGGGCCTGCTGGGGGCCGCCGGACGGATCCTGGGCGATCCGTTCGGCGACCGCCAGGCCGCCGCCCACCGAGTCCTTGGCGGCATCCATGGCCGCGGCCGGGAGGTGGCCGCCGGCCAGGTCGGTCAGTTCGTCGCGGTAGGCCGTGCCCAGCAGCGAGCCCAGCACCGCGATGCCGAGCGAGCCACCGAGTTCCAGCGCGGTGTCGTTGGCGCCGCCACCCACCCCCAGTTCGTCCTCCGGGAAGGAACCCATGATGGTGTCCGTGGCCGGGGACACGCTCAGGCCGATCGCGAAGCCCAGCATCATCATCGGCGCCAGGAAGTCGGTGTACGCCGAGCCCTGCTCGATCCGCGTGAGCAGGAGGACGCCCGCGGTCCCGATCGCCATACCAGCCACCACCATCGTCTTCATGCCCAGCCGCGGGGTCAGCCGGCCGGTCACCGCCGCGCCGGCGAAGACGGCCCCGGCCAGCGGCAGCAGCCGTACGCCGGTCTCCAGCGCGTCGTAACCGAGGACGAACTGGAGGAACTGCGTGGAGTAGTAGAGCGCGCCGAAGGTGCCGAAGAAGAAGAACAGCACCGCGAGCAGGGAGCCGCTGAAGGGGCGGAGCCGGAACTTCCGTACGTTCAGCATGGGGTGCGGATGCCGCAACTCCCAGGCCACGAAGGCCGGCAGGCCCAGGCCCGCGACCACGGCGGCGGTGACCGGGCCGGCGCCCCACCCGAAGTGCGGTCCCTCGATCGTCGCGTAGACCAGGCTGCCCACGGAGACGATCGACAGCAGACCGCCCACGTAGTCGATCCGGCCCATGCCCTGCGCCTTCGACGACGGCACCAGGACCAGTGCGCCGACGACGGCGACGACCGCGACCGGGACGTTGATCAGGAAGGTGGAGCCCCAGGCGTGGTCCTCCAGCAGCCACCCGGCGACCAGCGGGCCGACGGCGATGGCGAGACCGGAGGTGGCGGTCCAGGCCGTGATGGCGCGGGCGCGCTCGGCCCGCGGGAAGACCGCGACGAGCAGGGAGAGAGTGGCCGGCATGACGACGGCGGCGCCGACGCCCATCAGCGCCCGGGCCGCGATGACCAGTTCGGTCCGGTCGACCAGGCTGCCCATGACCGAACCGCCCGCGAAGACCACCAGACCCGTGAGCAGCGCGCCCCGGCGGCTGTACTTGTCGCCGATCGCGCCCAGCACCAGCATCAGCGCGGCGTACGGGACGGTGTAGCCGTCGACGACCCACTGCAGGTCGCTGCTGCTCAGGTCGAGGTCCCTGGTCATGTCCGGCGCGGCCACGATCAGCGACGTGTTCGCCATGACCACGATCAGCAGGCTCAGACAGAGCACGAGCAGGGCCCACCACCTGCGCGGATACGGGGACTCCGGGTGCCCCGTCGGCGTGGCGACGGGTGTGGACGCGCGGGGCCCGGCTGCGGGTGCTGCCGCTGCCGCTGCCGGCGGGGGTATGGATGCGGGATCGAGGGGCGACACGGGACCTCCACGGCGGTGGGGACAGGGGCGGACGGGGCATGGCAGCGGCGGCGGCAGCGGGAATGGCACGCACGAAGTTGCACAGCCATGTGCAACCATAAGAACATGCACAGCAGCGTGCAAGTAAGTACGATGAGGGGGCATCGCCGACACAGGAGCCGCACGCCCATGACCACCCGCCCAGGGCCCGCCCCGCAGCGCAGCCACGCCCGCTCCAACCGCGCCCGCATCCTGGCCACCGCCCGCGAGGAGCTCAGCCGCAACCCCGAAGCGAACCTGGAGGAGATCGCCCGCGCGGCGGGCGTCGTCCGGCGCACGCTGTACGGCCACTTCCCCAACCGCCAGGCCCTGATCGCCGCACTCGCGGACGAGGCCGCACAGTCGGTGGAGGAGGCGTTCACCGCGGTGCGGCAGCCCGATGCCGCGCCCGCGACGGCCATGGCCCGGATGACCCTGGCCGTCTGGGCCGTCGGCGACCGCTACCGCATGCTCATCGCCCTCGGCCGCCGCGACCTGGGCGAGGAGGGCATCCGCGCCGCGCTCGCCCCGGTACGCGCGGAGGCGACCTCGATCCTGGAACGCGGCCAGCGGGAAGGCGTCTTCTCCGATCACCTCCCCGCCCCGGTCCTCGCCCAGGCCCTGGAATCCCTCACCCTGACCCTCGTCGAGGCGCAGGACCCGTCCTCCTGGCACGACCCCGCCGGCGACGCGGCCGCCCTGGCCGTCCTCATCGCCGCCGGCCTCACTCCGGCCGCGGCGCGCGGCTGCCTGCGGTCCGCCCGCACGGGGCCGGATTCCAGCCGCGCCGAGCAGCAGCTCCCACGCCCCTCCCGGTAGCTCCAACTCCCCTTTCCGCTAAAGCTGTTGCTGGATCCACCAGAAAGCGAGGCCGACCGCACCCGTGCCGAGGCCGTAGCAGGTGCCGCGCAGCAGATGGGCGGCCGCGTCGTGGCGGTGGCGGCGCACCCACTGCCGCAGGCGGAGGCCCCGGGTCGCCCGGGTCACGGGCTCCGCGAGCTCCGCGTGCTCCCGGGAGCGTGCGGTCGAGACCGGGCCCGGAGCCGGGTCGGAGTCCCGGTCCGGAGCCGGGTCCGAGTCCGGGAGCGGGACCGGGGCCGGGCCCGGGGCCAGGGCCGCGACCGGGACCGGGGGCTTGGGCTTCCTCATGTCATGTCCTTCGTCTCAGCGGTGCTGCGCACAGTCCTGCAGGCGGCGGGCGATCGCGCGATCCGGCCGGCACACCAGCACGTCGTCCGTTTCCTCGCGGGTCGCCAGCCGCTCGACCTCGGCGGTGAGCCCGGGCTCCCTGACGCGCACCGGCGGGCAGTTGCGCCGTACGTACGTCGCGAACAGGCCCATCCCCTGCACGAAGGCGTCGTCGGGGCCGTCCAGGCAGTTCTGCAGCAGGTCGATCCAGTGCTCGGCCTCGGCGACCTCACCCCGGCCGAGGTGGTGCAGGTGCAGGCAGTAGGCAGCGGCTCTGTTACCGGCACCGGCGGCGAACTGCCACCAGAACTGGGCGCTTTCCGGGTGGTCCGCGAGGGAGAGCATGCAGGCGAAGACCTGCGCGCCGTCGACGTCGAGGTCCTCCAGGTCGCCCTCGTTCACCAACAGCGCGGTGCAGTCCTCGGTGCCGCCGCCCGCGCCCTCCTCGGCTCCGTCCTCCGTGCCGCCCTTCCGGCCGATCGCCTCCGCCAGCCGCTCGACGTGCACGGCGGCATCGGGCTGGTCGAGCACCCAGCGCACGACCACGGACAGCTGCTGCCGGGCCCGCGAGACCGGTGGCACGTCACCGGCCGGCGGCACATAGCCGGCGTCCTCCGCCAGCCGCCGCAGCCCCGCCCCCACATCGAAGGCGCGCCGCCTGACGTGCAGCTTCCCTCCGGCTTCCGCAAGGAGCCGTTCCACACCGCTCACTTCGGGTCCCCCCTGCCCTGATGTACGACGCCATGGCCCGTTCCAGGCGCTCCTTCGCCCGGCGGCAGTGGTAGTCGACGGTGCTGTTGGTCACGCCCAGGTACCAGCCGATCTCGCAGGTCTCGCACCGCAGCACGTACCGCAGCACGATGACGTCGAACTGACGTGGCGGCAGGCTGCACAGCGCGCGGTACAGGCCGGTCTCGCCGCGCAGCAACGCCAATCGCTTCCGGAAGCCGCCCAGTTGCTCCGATATGACGACCCGGCGCAGGATGGCCCAGGTCTGCTGCTGGAGGTTGCTCTCCTCCAGGAGGGCGTCCCAGTGGCGCAGGATCTCCAGGAACGCCCGGTGCACCGCCTCCTCGGCGGCGTCGTTGCCGTCGAGGTGGAGCAGCGCGTACCGGTGGAAGGCGTCCTGGTTCGCCAGGTAGAGCGCCTCGAACTCCAACGGCAGGGGCAGTACCGCCTCCGCCACCGGACTGCCGTCCTCCGCATGGACATCTTCGGTCATGGGTCCTCTTCATTGAGGCTGGGAACGTAAGGGCGAACGTCAACTCCGGCCGCGTCAACTCCGGTCGCGCCGCCCACTGATGACGCACACTCAACCCGACCAACCGGCCGAACACGCATGCCTGCGCGGCCGAATATCACCCATTGATCACCATGCGCTGCGCAGCGTAATGGCCTACCCAGTGGTAGCGGACCGTGAGCTGCCGCTTCCCGGAAGGCGTTCCGCAAGGGTCTACACCTTTTTGCGGCAAGCAGTGACACAACTCACAGGCGCACACCGCCCTTCCGGCGGTATCCGGCCGCGCACCCCCGTGCCGCAAACCTGACGTGTCGGCACCTTCACCCGCTGTAGGCAAACGGTCCGAATAGTGGGCGTTCACGTCATACGGGCAGGTCGGGCCCCCAGACTTTTCCGGCTCACCGAACGTCTCACGCAATGAACAGGCACGACCATGAGTCGGACACACACCCGGTCACCCCAGGGCTCCCCGGAAACCGGGCAGAACGACGAGTCCGTGCTCTCGCACGGCCTCAAGCAGCGTCATCTGTCGATGATCGCGCTCGGCGGCGTCATCGGCGCGGGGCTCTTCGTGGGCTCCGGAGCCGGTATCGCCGCGGCCGGGCCGGCCATCGTGCTGCTCTTCATCGGAGCCGGCGCGCTGGTCATGCTGATCATGCGGATGCTCGGCGAGATGTCCGCCGCCCGGCCCTCCACCGGCTCGTTCTCGGTGCACGCGGAGCAGGAGCTCGGCTCCTGGGCGGGGGTCACCTCGGGCTGGATGTACTGGCTGATGCTCTGTGCCGGCGTGGCCGCCGAGGCCACCGCGGCGGGCACGATCATGCACACCTGGGTGCCGTTCCTCCCCGCCTACGGCTGGGTGGCGATCTTCATGGCGTTCTTCTGCGCCAGCAACCTCACCGCGGTCAAGAACTTCGGGGAGTTCGAGTTCTGGTTCGCCGCCATCAAGGTCGCCACGATCGTGGCCTTCCTGGTGCTGGGTGTGCTGGGCATCCTCGGGGTGTTCGGCAACCCGCCCGGCACCCGCCATCTCACCGGCCACGGCGGCTTCTTCCCGACCGGCGCCGCCGGCCTCGCCGCCGGCCTGCTCACCACCATCTCCGGGTTCGCCGGACTGGAGACCGTCACCATCGCGGCGGCGGAGTCCGACCATCCGAGCCGGAACGTGGCCCGCGCCGTCCGCACCGCCGTCTGGCGCATCGCCGTCTTCTACATCGGCTCCATGGCCGTGGTCGTCACCCTGGTGCCGTGGAACAACCCGAAGGTCGCCACCCAGGGCCCGTACGTCACCGTGCTCGACCGGCTCGGCATCCCGGCCGCCGGCACGATCATGCAGATCGTGGTGCTGGTGGCGCTGCTCTCCGCGATGAACGCCAACATCTACGGCTCGTCGCGCATGGCGTACTCCCTCGTCAACCGGGGCCAGGGGCCGCGCTTCCTGAGCCGGGTCACCCGGGGCGTGCCGGCCGCGGCGGTGCTGGCCTCCTGCGCCTTCGGCTTCGCCGCCGTGATCGCCGGGATCGTCTGGCCGACCACCGTGTTCGCCTGGCTGCTGAACATCGCCGGCTGCGCGGTACTGGTCGTCTGGTCCATCGTCTGCCTCACCCAGCTGCGGATGCGCCGCCGTCTGGAGCGGGAGGCACCCGAGCTGCTCTCCGTACGGATGTGGGGCTTCCCCTACCTGACCTGGCTGGCGTTCGCCGCCATCCTCGGCATCTTCGCCGTGATGGCCGCCTCCACGGACGGCCGCCACCAGCTCGCCGGCACCGCCGCCGTGGTCGCGGCACTCGCCGCCGCCGGGCACCTCAAGCAGCGCCGGGACCGGAGGAAGGCGACCGGCGACTGAGGCCCTGAGGTCCGACCTCGCCTCCTGCCTCATGCGGGCGGCACACCGGCCTTCCGTCAGCCGCCGGGCTCGGGCTTCGGCTGATCCACGAGAGCGGCGGCACGGGTGCCCGGCCGGGGCCCGGTCCTGACGCCGCACAGTGCGAACAGGCGGCGTCCGTTCTCGTCGGGGCAGCGGTTTCCGCACTTACGCGTGCCATCGGCGCCAGCATCCCCACGAGCGACACCAGCGCGTCGCTCTCCGCACCCGCTGCCAGCCCTGCCAGTTCGGTGAGGATCTCGTGCAGCGCGGCCCGACGGGCCCCCGGCTCCACGTCGTCCAGGGCCTGGACGACGAGCTGGGGCACCTCGACCCCGCCGGCCACCTGGACGACCAGGCAGCGCGGCACCAGGTCGGACAGGGCGAGGGTGAACCAGGGCGGCAGTGCCATGCCGGCCGCGAGCAGATCCGCCAGCGCCACCCGGTCGAGCACCGCGGCGTGCGCGAGGGCCTTGCGGTGCACGGCCGGCAGCCGGGCGACGGCCGTGGACACGAGTTTCCGGGCGGAGAGCACGTCCGACGGGAGACCGGGGCGGACGAGCAGGGCCGCCGGGACGTCGGCGGTGTGCGCGAGGAAGGTGCGCAGGGCGAGCGGGTGGGAGAGCACGTCGGCCGGCAGCTGTGCGGCCAACTCCTCGGGTTCGACGGGGAGGTTCGTGCGCTCTGCCATGTGCGCGATGAAGTCGGTGCCCTCGGCACGGGACATCGGCGGCACCAGGACATGACGGACGTCGGCGGTGTCGACGAGGTGCTCGGCGGCCGTGGCCAGGACCAGGCACGTTGCCAGCCGCTGGCCGGGGCGTGGAAGGCCGACCGGTAGTCCGCCGCGGGCGGCGGCTGCCCGGCCCGTAACGCCGTCACCGCGGGCTGCGGCGGTCCGGGCGCCTCGCCGCGGATCCCGGCACACAGCCGGGTGAAGGAACGGGGTTGGTCCAGTCCGCCGCGGAAGTCGCAGTAGGTGAAGCGCTCCAGGAAGTCCAGGTGCTCCAACGCCGAGTCGGTCGCGCCCGGGAGCAACACGGGAATGACCCGTATGGGGCGCCCGCTGACCCGGGCGCTGACCGCGAGCCGGACTTCCTCCTCCTGCCACCGCCCCAGACCGTGTGCACCACACATCACGAGGCAGCACGCACTGCCGGCCAGCGCCTCGTTCTGACGCTCCTGCCAGGGCTCGCCCGCCACCAGGCACCAGTCGTCGAGGAAGACGTGGAAACCCTCCGCGTGCAGCAGCTCGGCGAGCCGGTGCACGACCGCCAGATCCTTGGCGTTGTAGCTGATGAACGCGTCATAGGCCGACGCCGCCCGACGGGCTTCGCTCTCCACCACTCCCCCATCGAACCGTGCAGGTACGACCACCGGCGTCAGCGACTGCCATCGCCTGCGCACTCCGACGCCCAGCACAGCTACCCGATTATGCCCGGCAACGGAGCAGCAGGTCATCCGTCAACGGGCGGGCACGGGCGCGGAGCGCGCGTCCGGCCCGGCCCCCGCCGGCCCCCGCCGGCCGGAAAGGCTCCTGCCCCTCACTCGCCCCAGATCTTCCGGTAGGCCTGCCGGTACCCCTCCGAGTCCCAGGACAGGGCGCCGCCGCTGTTGGTGGGGGTGGCGATGTGGACCGGCGCGACGTATCCGCTGTCCGGGGCGCCGGTGAAGGCGCGGTTGAACTCGTCGATGATCTGCCAGCCCTGTTCGGAGAGCGGCTCGGGCACGGTGGCGGCCTGGAACTGCTTGCCGTTGACGCGTTGGAACGCCGACGGGTCGCCGTCGCCGGCACCGATGTTGTAGGGGGCGCCGGCGCCGTCCTTGCCCGCGGCGCGCAGGGCGGGGGCGGCGTGCTGGAAGTACAGGTCGTTGATCGCCGCGGAGTACGTCCAGGTGCGGCCGAAACGGGACAGCAGCGAGCGGACTTCCCCGATGGAGCGCCTACTGGCGTCGGGGATGGGGATGTTGGTGTAGCTCAGCAGCTTGACGCCGGAGCAGGTGGCGAGTTCCTTCCTGATCAGGTCGGACTTGTGCTTCGCGAAGGGCACCGTGGCGTCGGTGAACAGGACGACGCCGGCGTGGCCGTGGGAGCGGGCGATGATCCAGTCGGCGCTGATCTTCGCGACGTCCTCGACCCGGGAGGTGATGTTGCTGAAGAGCTGCGGGTCCTTGCTGGGGCCGGGGGCCGCGGTGGCGTGCCAGCCGATCAGTGGAATCCCCGCCGCACGGGCCTTCTTGGCCTCCTTCGCGGCGGTGCCGGGGTCGAACCCGCTGAGGACGATGCCGTCCGGCTTGAGGGCGAGGGCCTGTTGGAAGGCGGCCCGGATGCCGCCCGGTGTGCCCTGGCCGTTGAGGGTGCGGGCGTGCCAGCCGAGGATCTTGGCGGCTTCCTGGAAGCCCTGGGCGACACCGGCGACGCCCGGATTGGTCAGGGTCTGGGCTATGTAGACGACGGTCTTGCCGTGCACGGCCCTGGGGCCGGTGGTGGGGCCCTTCCAGGGGGCGTTGACCTCCTCGGCCTTCTTGACGGCCTGCTCGGCCCGGGAGAGGACGGTGGGACAGCCGGGCTTGGCGGAGCTCTTGTCGGAGGCGGTGGCACCGGCGCCGGAATCGCAGCCGGCGGTGGCCATGACCAGGAGTGCGGCGGCGGTCACGACCGCCTTGCGGGTGGGGTGCACGGGTGTCCTCGCAGCGCAGCATGGGGGTACGGGTGGGGTGGGGGGAAGACAGGTTACGGGTGGCGGTGGTCCGTGGGGCAGCCACCTGCGGGAGATGCCCCCACCGTCGGAGATGCCGGGTATGCCGCTCGTGCCGGACCCGGTGGAATCGCGCCAGTTCGCGCCCGCCCTCTCTCCCCCTTCGCACGGTTTCGGCCCGCTTCCCGCTCCTTCGTTCCGCTTTCTGACGGGCATCGGGCGGCCGGCGGCGGGGCATTCAGCAGGGCTGTAACGGACCAAAGGTGACGAAGAGTTGAATACTGCGGGGCCTTGATGCGTCCCGTCTTGCATGCCCGTGCACAAGCGGTAGTGTTCACGGCCGGTTGACCGTGTGGCGGAATCTTTTCGCTCGCATCGAGGTGCAAACCTCGCAATCTCCGTGTTTCCCCGTCGTCACGTTGCCCGTCGTCGGCGGTCGGCAACACCACCGCCCCGGTCACCACTCAGGAGCACGTCGTAAGGAGGCCCGGGTGTCCGTGGACGCAGTGGACCCGCCGCAACACGAACCCGACCCGTCCCGGCGTTCACCGTTGCGACCGCGGTTCCGTCAGCGGGCGGACGCCCTCCTCGACCGCTGGCCGTTCCGGCGCAAGCTCAACGTCCTGGTGATCGCGCCGGTCGCGGTCGTCGGCGTGCTGCTGGGCGTCGGCGTCACCACCCAGGTGCAGAAGGCCCAGGACGCCGGCCGGAGCGAGGAGCTGGTGCGGGACAGCGAGCAGGTCACCAGGCTGATCAACGACGTACAGGCCGAACACCGGCAGGCGCTCCTGCTGTCCGTGGAGCAGGAATCGGTCCGGCCCGGCGCCGCCCTGCCGTCCACCGCGGCCTACCGCCGGACCCAGCAGGACACCGACGAGCAGGTCACCGCCGTGCACGCGGCGTTCGGACCGGGCCTGCCGAAGGACGAGGCCCGCGCCCTTGCGTACATCCGCGGTCTCACCGTCCTGCGCGACAAGGTCGAACGCGGATCGGTGCCGGCCGCCACCATCGACCCCGCGTACGCCGCCGCCGTCGGCTACCTGATCGACGGCATCGGCCTCGACCGCTACGCCGGCACCTCGTCGTCCTCGGTCACCAACCTCCTCGACACGGTGCTGCGCGCCGACGCCGCCCACGCGGCCTTCGAGAGCGGGGTGTTCTCCGCCCAGACCCGGGACGCCAACGCCCTCACCGAGTACACCCGCGCGGTCGGCGCCCACAAGCTGTACGAGGAGCAGACCGCACGCTTCGGCCGGATCGCCGACCCGGAACAGGTCCTGGCGCTCGACGGGATCGAGCGGGACGCCGAACAGAACGGCATCGAGGCCCAGTTCGCGGAGCTCCAGATCGACCCCGGCTCGCTGCAGGGCCAGACCCCGCACCAGCTGCGCAAGGCGATGGCCGCCGGAACCCGGCAGGCCGAGGCCCGCCTCGCCATCACCCGGTCACTGATCGAGCAGATCGCCACCCGGGCCGACGGCCTCTCCCGCAGCGCCCTCGACAACGCGCTGGTGATGCTCGGCCTCGCCCTCCTCGGCTTCGCCGCCTGGCTCACCTTCTCCGTCCTGGTCCGGCGCTCGGTCGTCCGTCCCCTGGCGGCCCTGACCGGCGCCGCCCAGCAGGTGGTCGACGTGGCCGGCGAGGAGCTCGCCAGGGTCGAGGACGACGACTCCGCGGACCGCACCCCGCTGCGGCCACGGCCGATCCCCGTCCCGGTCCACGACGAGATCGGCCACCTGGCCGAGGCGTTCAACCAGGTGCAGGTGACCGCCGCGGCGCTGCTGGAGCGGCAGGTGCTCAGCCGCCGCAACGTCGCCGAGATGTTCGGCAACGTCGGACGCCGCGTCAGCAACCTCACCTCGCGCCAGCTGATGCTGATCGACGCCGTGGAACGCGAGGAGACCGACCCCGACGTCCTGGAGCGGATGTACCGCATCGACCACATCGCCGTCCGCCTCCAGCGCAACGCCGACAGCCTGATGCTGCTCGCCGGCATCCGGGACCCCGAGGTGGAGGCCCGGCCGACCGGCCTGGCCAACGTCATCCGGGCCGGACTCGGCCAGATCGAGGGGTACCAGCGGGTGTCGCTGCGGGCCGAGACGGAGGTCGTGGTCGCACCCGACATCGTCGACGACCTGACGCTGATGCTCGCCGAACTGCTGGAGAACGCGGTCTCGTTCTCCCCGTCCGACACGCCCGTCGAGGTGGTCGTCCGGCCCGGCACCGACGTCACCTCGGACGGTGGGGCCCTGATCGAGGTCATCGACCACGGCCTCGGCATGAGCGCGGAACGCCTCGCCGAGGAGAACTCCCGGCTGGTCCGCCGAGAACGCCTCGACCTCGTACCGACCAAGGTCCTCGGCCTGTTCGTGGTCGGCAACCTCGCCCGGCGCTCGGGCATCCGGGTCACCCTGAGCCGGACCCCCGGCGGCGGCGTCACCGGCACCGTGTGGCTCCCCTCGGCACTGCTGCTGGCCGTGAACCCCGCCCCGGCAACGTCGCCGGCCGGGGGCACGGAACGGGCCGGGGCCGCGGACATGTCCCAGCCCGAGTCCGGGACCGTGGCCGCGAACGAGCCCGATCACGAGCCCGTGCCGCACGCCGCCGAGCCCACAGCCGACTCCGCCCCCGCCGCCACACCCCTGCCCGTGCGGGCCCTCGCCCCCGCGCCCGAACGGCAGCCGGGCGGGCCCTCGCGGGAGGGCGAGCTCCCCCGGCGCCTCCCGCGCCGCGCCACGGGCGAACCGGAGCAGACCACCCCCGCGTCCGCGCCCCGGACGGACCGGTCCGTCCGGCCGCTGCGCCGGCGGGTACGGGGTGCGACGCTCGACAAGACCACCCCGGCGGCCGACCGGACGGCGCAGACCGTGCGCCCACCCGTCGACGCCGACGCGGTCCGATCGGAACTCGACGAATTCGAGGCCGCCGTACGCAGGGCGGAGCAAGAGAGTGCGCCCGCCACGAGCGAACCGGCGCCCTCGCCACACCAGCAACCCCGGAAGGAGTCGGGCAGTGAGCACGCCGACAGGTAAGAGCGGTTCCGAGCGGGAGGAACCCACCGATCTGACAGCCGCCGCGGCCGACTTCACCTGGCTGCTGGACCGGTTCGCCACCCAGACCGCCGGTGTCGTCGACGCCATCGCGGTGTCGTCGGACGGCCTGCTGATCGCCGTTTCCCAACTGCGCGAACAGGCCGACTCCGAGCGGCTCGCGGCGATCGTGTCGGGCGTCACGAGCCTGGCCGCCGGTGCGTCCGGCAACTACGGCCTCGGCGGCCTCAACAAGGTCATCATCGACCTGGAGGGCGGCCATGTGCTGGTGTCGGCCATCGGCTGCGGTGCCGTCCTCGGCGTGGTCACCTCCAAGGAGGCGAAGCTCGGCAACATCGCCTACGAGATGACCCTCTTCGCCAACCGGGCCGGCAGCGCGCTCACCCCCCAACTGGTGCTGGAACTCAAGAAGAACGCCGGCGCCGCCCCGGCCCGCTGACCCGTCTCCCCGGCGGACGCAGGGGCGCGGGCACAGCGGAGCGGAGGGCCACGGCCGGCACTGAGTTCAGGGTCGTGGCCCGGCGCCGGAAGAGGGACCTTGCCGGCCTGACAACAGGTCATGGCCGGCACCGGAAGAGGATCACTGCGGTTGCGGGCGCTGAGAAGAGGATCATGATGGTGGCCGGTGAACCAGAACCGAACGAGTCACCGAACGAGTCGGCGGGCAGCGCCCCGGACCCGTCGGAGCCGGCCGGCCGCGCGTCCGCGATCCGGCCCTTCCTGCTGACCGCCGGCCGGGTGGCGGGGGGCGGCACCGGCCCGCCGCTCCCGGTCGAGACCCAGATCGTCGCGACCGCCTCCGGGATCTCCGTGCTGGCCTCCCTCGCCTTCGAACAACGCGACATCGTCGCCGCCTGCCGACAGCCGCAGTCGGTGGCCGAACTGGCCGCGCGGCTGCGCCTCCACCTCAACGTGGTCCGGGTGCTGGCGGAGGACCTGCGCGCCGCCGGGCATCTGGCGGTCCACGTCCCGCACGCCGGCACCACCCAGGACATCTCCGTACTGCGAAGGGTTATCGATGGTCTCCGTGCCGTCCCCGACTCACGGGACACACTCCGTGACAGCGGTTGAACCGCCGCCGGTACCGGTCAAGTTGGTCATCGCCGGCGGCTTCGGCGTCGGCAAGACCACGGCCGTGGGCGCCATCTCCGAGATCCGGCCGCTGACCACAGAGGCCGCCATCACGGAGGTCGCGGCGGGGGTGGACGACCTCTCCCACACCCCCGGGAAGACGACGACCACGGTCGCCATGGACTTCGGCTGCATCACCATCGACCCGACGCTGAAGCTCTACCTGTTCGGCACCCCGGGCCAGGACCGGTTCGGCTTCATGTGGGACGACGTGGTCGAGGGCGCCCTCGGCGGCCTGGTGATCGTGGACACCCGCCGGCTCGACGACTGTTACGCCGCGGTCGACTACTTCGAGCACAAGAGCATCCCGTTCGCCGTCGCCGTCAACGCCTTCGACGGCGAGGTCCACCACGACCTCGACGAGGTGCGCTGGGCCCTGGACGTCTCCGACCACGTCCCCCTCATCGTCTTCGACGCCCGCACCACCGGCTCGGTCCGGGACGCCCTCCTGGTCGTACTGGAGGTCGCCCTCTCACGGGCGGAGGGCGCGACGGGGGGCTGATCCGGGGGCGGGCGCCCCCGGAAACTGGTCCGGGGCCCCGGCCGGGCCCGCTCCCGCGTCACGGGCCCCGTCTCTCTGCCGCCGCCCCTCACCCGAGGAAGCTCAACCGCAACCTGCCGGGTCGGGTTGTCGAGGTTCGTGTCCGCGAAACTCCGTTAAAACAACCACTACCTGTACCTCACACACGTATCCAGCACGCCGCCGGGTCGACTGGCGGAGGTCCGGGCACGGGATACGACTTGCGGCAGCCTCATCGTTGCTTTAGATACGGCGCGAGGTGGTGCAGGCGCGTGTGGTAGTCGGGATGCGAGGACAGGAGCTTTCCCAAGAGGCCCTGTCTGCGGCCACGAACTGGGGTTCTCGTGCCCATCGCAGCCGTTTTACCGCACCCGGACAGGGCGGAAGCCGTCACGGATCCACTTTCCCGATCCACCGCCTGCATCATGTGCAACACCTCGGCGAGCATCGGCCCGAAGCCGGCCGCTGCCGCATGGTGATCCGCCCGTACTTCGGCCCGGCGGGTCACGGCGGCAAGCAGATACGGGGCAGCGGCCAGCGTCAGAATGACGTACCAGTACTCCAGCGCCACCAGCAGAACGGCGGCGCCCGCCACCAGAAGCAGCGCTGCCGCCCAGAGGCCCATGCGCCCACGCCCGATGTCGGCGACAAGCCGCATCAGCCTCCGCACAACAGCCCACGCAAGACGTCCGGGAACCGCATACCACTGCCCCAGGAGCGAGGACCATGCATGGCCGCGGACGTGGTGCCCCAGTTCATGAGCGAGTACCGCGGCCAGCTGGCCATCGGACAGACGCTCCAGCGAAAACCGGGTAACGCCCACGATGTGGCCTGCCGCGGCCAGCGCGTTCAAATGATCGCTGTCCTCGATCCACAGCTCGTATGCGCGACCCTCGACACCCGCCCGTGCGGTGACTGCCCGCCACAGTGGTTCCAGTCGGCTCAGTTCCCGTGGGGTGGGGTGACGAAGGTTCAGCAGATGGCGGGCGAAGGCTCTCTCCGTGGGCCGGTGAAACGCCATGGCCCCCGAAGCAAGCCAGAGCAAGCCCCCCAGCCAGGCCATGTCAGGGAGCAGGAGCTGAGAGAGCACTACAACGATCGCCAGGCTTGCGAGGAACGAAGGCAACTGCAGCAGCAGTTGGACTATGGCCGTAACATCGATACTCCGCTGCCGTTTGGCGAGATGCACACGCCCACGGTGGCCGAAGTCCTCGTGCGGCTCACGCTTCCCGGGGCCGGGACCGGAGTGGCCCTCCGGCTTGCCGCCATGGCGAGCGGCATCGTACTGCGTCGCGCTGCCCGGGTACGGCGGTGGTGGCGGGATCGTCTCGTTCGGACAGTGCCGGGACGGAAAGGCCACAGCAGCCGGATAGGCCGGAGGATCGGGCAGGAAAGTGCGGCCGGGGTGGGCGGGGTCGGGAGGAGCGGTCATGGTAGCTACCTGTCTAGGCGTACGGCCCGGTTCGTGAAGACGCAGTAAGTGACAAGCCGGTGCGGTGCGTTCAGCCGATTAGTTGTGCGATGGCCAGAAGCACCACTCCCGTGCAATAGGCGGCCAGGCCTGTCCGGATCCACCAGTGCTTGGCACCGACGATGCGGCTGTTCTGGGCCAGCGCCTCGAGTACCCCATCGGCCTGGTTTGCCTCGGTGATGGCGAGGGCCTCGGCGAGCCGACCGCCCTCCGCGGCCCGGCGGATGTCGTCGAAGTACGTCAACGGCCGCTCCGGAGACCACCGGCTGGTGCCGTACCGGGGCAGGACGGCGAGGAGCAGGCACCCCAGCGCCCCTGCCAGAGCGGCCATGGCCACCCACAGCAGCACACTCCCGGGGACCGAGAGCCCCGATAAAGACCATCCGTGGGCCGCGACCAGGCCACCGAGCAGACTCACAGTCATGCTCATGACCCCTAAAAGCAGAGACGCCTTACTGTCCGCACGGGCCGTCTCGGAGCGCAGCTCTGCAAGCAGACGGGCTCCCACGGCCGGGACTTCCGCCCCGCAGCCGCTCATCGCTCCTCCTCGGCGCTGTTGGCGGACGCCTCGTCCCTATGCTTGTGGAAGTGCACCGGGGTGCCGGTGGGCCCTCCCCAGGGCAGGGAGTCCGGTGCAGGAGGAGCAGAAGCAATACCGGGCAGGTTGTGGGCGAGGAGCCCCTCAAGGATCTCCACGGCCTGTTTGTTCAGGCCCGCACGCTGGTAGTCCTCCGGATTCCCCTCCTTCAACACCTGAAGGGCGACGTCGGACTGACTTCGGATCAGGTTCAGTTGGTCCCTCTGCAGGTTTTCCATCACCAGCCGGGAATCCTCCGGATGCTGAGCCAGGTGCAGGGCCCACATCGCCACGCCGCCGTGCTGGAGGTAGTACTCGTAGTAGCGGATCTTCTCCGCTTCCAACTGCCGCGCTTCCTCATCCTGGCGGCCCTGCAGCATGACCAGTTCGTGATCGCGCTGGGCCCGCTCCACATCCCGCTCCGCCCTGAGCCGGTCCTCCCGCATTTCCAAGTCGTGTGACATGCATAGCTGTTCGTCGGCGTACCGGAGTCGGCGTAGCTCCCGCTGGTGAGCAATAGCCGCGTCATCCAACCTGAGCCGCACGGCACACGACGTGCGCAGCCCGACCTCATCCGCCAACTCGCCCACCCTGGCGAGCACCTGGTACAGGGCGCGTTCGGCATCCGCACTCCGGTCGATCGGAAAGCCACGGCTGATCGGGTACATCAGCTGCTCCAGCCGGCGCCTCAGGAGAGCGGGCACGTCCCGTTCTCCGCTGGCCACGAACTTTTGCGGCTGGGAGACTTGCCAGGTCAGCTCTATCTCGGCGGTGAAGTCGAAGGCGTCGTTGTCGCTCGGCAGCAGCAGCGACAACGTGCACGCGTGCACCCCCATGTCGAGTTCGTAGACCGCGGTGTACCGCCTGGTGGCGAACAGAGGGCGCGCCGGCCGATGAGGTGGCAGGTAGACATCGAACTCCCCTTTGTCCGTGGTGAAGAGCAGCGCATTGTCGATCCGGCTGTAACCCCTGCGGTGGTCGAACCGGGACAACTGGCGCACGGTCAATACCGGGTCGACCAGCTCACTGTGCCGGTTCGCACCCTGGTCCCAGTCGGGCTCGCGGCGGATGTCCACCATGGTTCCTCTCTCCTCACTCAGCGGTAATCGGGAATTTCGCGGCCCCGCGGCCGCAGACGAGAGGCGGCGCCTTACAGCACAGCCATCAGACGGTGGGCCACCGCGGGCGGGCCGTCCCCGCGCCGGTCGCGCAGTGTCCCGAGCATGTGATCGAGGCGCTTACGGTCCTCGTCGGAGGCGACAAGCGTCGGAAGCAGCATCGCCAGTTCCCGCTCGGCCTGCGGATCGCCGTTCGCCTCGAGAACCCATCCGGCCAGGGCCTTCAACGCATCGGATGTGTACCGCAGATCGCCCAGGGCGGTCTGCCAGAGCAGGGACAGCCGCCGTGCGTCCTCGGTCAGGCCGCTTGAGGCGGCATCCGCGTGCCACCGCAGCAACAGCCGACTGTCGGCGCGCGCGCAGGCCAGGACAAACGCGTGCAGCGTCAGGCAACGGCCGGCAGGCCCGTCCCGGAGGAGTTCGACCAGGCCCTGTAGCACCCGGCTGCGCACCGATGCCGATTCGTCGCTCAGCAGCAGGGCGGCGGACTCGGCGATGTGCTCCGCCTCCTGCTCGTCATCCCCAGTGCGAGCGGCTTTCGCCAACGCCTGCAGCGCTTCGTCGGGCATCCTCGGGCCCACCAGGGCGTAGGCCCGGATGGCTGTCCAGCGAAGCCGTGGTCCGGCCTCCTCCTCGCACCAGGAACGCAGGATCGGCGGGATGTTCGGGGCACCGACGGCGTGCGCCGTCGCGAGGGCGTTGGCGGCGACGAGGCAGTCGCGGTAGAGCTTCGACTTCGCCCAGCCCTCGATGAGCAGGGCCATCGCCGACGGCAAGTCGGTCTGGGCGAGCACCGCGGCGGTCACTGCCGCGCGGGTTCGCACCAGCGGCCGGCCGTCCTGTGCGAGCTTCCGGAGCCACGCGAGCAGAGCAGGCCGCGCGGAGGGGTGGCTCGTCCAGACCTCGCGGAGGACCTCGACCGAGGCTCGGGGCTCCTGGAAGCGGGCCACGCGCTGGCGCACGGGGCCCCACTCGGTGTGCTCCTCCTTCCAGTACTCGACAGCTCGGGCCAGGCGCAGGCGTTTGGTGATGGACGTCCCGAAGATGCCGACCCTGGGCTCCCTCCCTGCGTCCTCCGTTCTCTGGAACTCCGCGTACAGGGTGTCGCTGAGCTCAGCGGTCAGGGCGTAGGCGGCCTCGTCGAACGCTGCCAGGGAGATGAGGAACGCCTTGTCCCGGAGCTGGGTTTCGTCGCCCCCGAACCATTCCCGGACCTGCTCCCGGACCAGTCTCGGGCCGACGCTCGCCAGCTCCTCCCGAGTAGTCGTCCCGTCCGCGTGTCCGGCCAGTGCCTTCGCGAACGCCGCCGCCTCCCGCAGCTGGTGATCGTCCCGGTCGAGGAACTCCTGGGAGAGTTCCAGAGCCAACAGCTCCCGCTCCCTTCGCGGGTCGTCCACCAGGGCGTGCAGGTGCGACCGGAGCACAGCCTGGGGCGATGGCGGCACCCATGGGACGGGGTCGACGCCCCGCAGGGTCGCGAACAGGTCGACAGTGATGACCAGATAGGCGTCCTTCTCCCGGAGTGCGTCTCGCAGGGCCCACAGGTCGATGTCGCGCAGTGGATTCTCCCTGCCCGTCACCAGGTCGCTCACGAGGTAGCCGTGCGAATCGCTGTTCACCTCGTCCTTCAGCGCGGTCGGTGGGGTGTTGGGGTCGACGGCGCGTACAGGCACGGCGTCCAGGGAGCGCAGCAGCATCAGGGCAGCGCTGCGGCGGCCGGTGAAGGGCGCGCCGTACAGCACGAGTACCCGCTTCTCGCGCAACTGGTCGCGCAGGGGGTGCACGAGCTCCTCGTACCCGGCGAACTCGATGGACAGTTGGTCGAGTTCGGACGAGGGGATGTCTCCGGAGGTGTGGGTGGCGGCGCCGAAACGGTAGTGGTGCTCCACCTTCGTGCCGAGAACGACGTCGCCCGCGACGCTGCCCCCGCTGACCCCGGTCTGGTCGCCGCCTACCAGGCTGCCGCTGACCGCGGCAGGTACATGCTCGTACAGCTCACGCCGCGCTGCCCAGGGGTCCTGCGGGCGGTCGTCCTCCGCCTCCGTGTGCTCGTCGTTCGTCTGCTCTTGTTGATCGCCCCCCGGGGCGGGCTCGTCCTGGGAGCGATCCGTCTGCTTGTCACCAGGCTGCTCGCTCACGCCTGCTCGCTCCGGCCCTCGTGCCGGACGGAGCCCAAGACCACGTCCCCGGCGACGTGGCCGCCGCTGACCCCGGTTTGATCGCCATTGATCTGGCTGCCGCCGACCGACACGGTCCCGCCGTTGAACGCGAATGCTGCCCCGGCGCTCGTAGGCACTGAGACGGGCGCCGCGGGAGCCTGCTTCGCGGCATCGTTGTGCATACCCCCGCCGCCGCGCCCGGCGGGCGCGGGTCCCGGGGCAGGGACGGTGGTGACATGCGGAAGCGGACCGTGCAGCCACAGGTCGAGCCTGTCCTTCTTCACGGACGCCGTGGCGTGGTGGAACTCCTCCGGGCGCAGTCCGCGGTGTCCGTGGCGGACCACTCCTTCGTAGACGGGAGACGACACCCCCAGCACACAGTCCGCGTCCCGCTGTGCGAGCCCTTCGCGCAGGGCGTCGGCATCGAGCAGCCGGCAGGCCTGGTTGAGGTCGTGGCCGATGAGCCCGCCGACCGTGCCCTGCTTCGGGTCGAAGGCGACCTCCCCTGCGGCCAGTACCATCCGCAGCCGCATCTGGGCACTGCTCGATGCCAGCCGGTTGTACTGGCACAATGCATCCGGAGTGGTCGTCAACAGGGCCCGGAGGAGCACAGTTTTCGGGATGTCGGCGCTGACCAGCACGATCAGGCCGTCCCCGCGGTCCTCGCGGTACTGCATGTTCCTCTCGACACCCGCCTCAGCCAGGGTGTCCTCCACCACGTTGTGCAGTTCCCGGCGCAGGCAGGCCTGCACCACATTGCCCCGTCGGCTGAAGTCCTCGATGTCCAGCAGCAGAATGGTGCGGTTGACGGGTTCTGTCAGGGCCAGAGTCATGGGTGCCTCTCGGACGGTCGGGCTCAGTCCGGAGCACTATCTCGTAGGGGTCTGACAGTGGAAAAGGAACTGCTACACACAGCGTCTGTAGCCGATGGCACACAACTTGCCCCGACTGCAAGGCCGTCGACTATTCGCCGCTGCCAATCCGGCGCAGCAGGTCCGGGCGGACGATGACCAGTCCTCTGCGGCTGGTGCGGACGATGTCGCGTTCCCGCAGCTCTTTCAGAAGCCGGGCCACCGCCTCGCGGGAGGCTCCGACCGCGCCTGCCAGCTCGTGCTGGCTGAGACCGGTGGTCAGGCGCACCCCCTCCGCATCCTGCACCCCGTGTGTGCGCGACAGCTCCAGGATCAGGAGCGACAACCGCTCACGAACCCCGAGCGCTCCTTGCTCCACGCGTCGCCGGTCGCTGGCCTGTGTCCGGTCCCCAATGAGGCTGAGCAGTTGGAGGGCAGTAGCCGGGAAATCCGCGAGATGGTCCAGGAATCTGCCACGCTCGATCGTGACGGCCTCGACCTTTCCGAGTGCGGCGACCGTCGCCGAGCGCGAGCGGCCGCTGACTGCGGAGGCCTCACCGACGATGTCGCCCGGCCCCCGCAGGGCGAGCAGAGCTTCGTAGCCATTGGCCGCGGAGTGAATGACCTTGGTCCAGCCAGCGAGGATGACCATCACGTGGGTGGACGGTTCGTCCTGATGCACCAGTACGGACCGCGGGCTGTACTTCATGGGCCGGCCCAGCTCCAGCAGCGCGACCCGCTCCTGGTGCTCCAACCGCGCCAGGAAAGGAACTTGGTCGTCGAGCCTGCTGGCTCGTGACGGCGTCATGGGCTCGGACTCCGCGGGGACAGCCGCTAGCCTTGGCTGCCCCGACACAGGGTTAACCACGCCGTCGGCATCCACCCGCACTCCCCAAAGCCGCGTCACTCCACGGTACTTCAGTGACGTCTTCCTTTCACACCCTGCGCATCCAGCCACGAACCAGGGCACCCCAGTTGAGCGCGTCCTCCTGGCACCGACAAAGACGTGCACGTGGGCAGGTAGGACACCGTCGGCGTCGACCCCACCATGCCCACCATGCAAATCGGCACAACGAGCGTCCGGCCCCCAGCCGTGGCTCCCGAGAGCGCACAAGAGCCGGCACCCAGACCAGGCCAGGTAGGAATGACCTGCCCAAGGTCACCCCAGGAAGCTCAGCCTCACCTTTCGGTCCAGATTGTCACCGTTCGTGTCCACCAGGCAGACGGACTGCCAGGTGCCGAGGGCCATGCGGCCGGCGATGACCGGGAGGGTGGCGTGCGGGGGGACCAGGGCCGGGAGGACGTGGTCCCGGCCGTGGCCGGGGCTGCCGTGGCGGTGGCGCCAGCGGTCGTCGGCGGGAAGCAGGTCGTGCAGGGCGGCGAGGAGGTCCTCGTCGCTGCCGGCGCCGGTTTCGAGTACGGCGATGCCGGCCGTCGCGTGCGGGACGAAGACGTTGAGCAGGCCGTCACGGCCGTCCGCGGCGTCCCGGAGGAAGGCGGCGCAGTCGGCGGTGAGGTCGGCGACGGTCTCCGTCGAGCCGGTGGTGATGTCCAGGGTGCGGCTGGTGAATGCAGAGCTCATGCGTTCATCTTCGTACGGGACGGACGCCCTGGTCCGCAAGGTGGCGGGCGCGGTTGGCAATGTCGTTTCAACACCGCGGAAACAACGGTCCACCACCCGAGACGACGTTTGACCCCTCTCCGAGCGCACCGCTACGTTCAGCAACATGTCTTCTTCACCTCTCCTCACCACGCGCGGTCATATCGACCTGCTGCGGGTGGCATCCGCCGCGTGTCAGCGCGGTGCGGCCGGGTGTTGTTGACGCCTCCGTCTCTTCGGGCTCGCCGAGCTCTCCGGGCGCGAGGGTTTTGAGGTCTTCTCAGGTCTCTTCATGGCCGGCCTTCTTCTTCCGGGCTCCGATTCCGGGCTCCGGCTGAACGCTGTGTGGTCACGGTCTGCGCTCTGCCTGAGCTCCGTGTGAGGTCTGACGTGAGGTCTGACGTGAGGTCTGTCTGAGTTCTGTCTGAGTTCTTTCTGAACTCTGTTCGGCTCGGTGCGTTTTCCCTTCGGCTTCCCCCGCTCTCACGCATTTTCCTCACCCGGCTTTTCCTGCCGCTGATTCGTCCCCCTTCCGCTCCCAACCCTGCCCTGCCTCGACTCCTCTCCTCTCCCCTCCCCTGCCCTCCCGCACTGGAGTGTCCATGTCTCTTGATCAAGCGCTGCCCGGTCATGCCCCACCCGTCCCCCGTCCCCCCGCCGAGCCGAGGGGCGCCGAGCCGAGGGACGGTGACAAGTCCGCCGAAAGCGCCGGGGAAGCGGGTGCGGTCGTCGGCTCGCCGTTGGAGCGGGTGGTGCCCGTTTCGCGGCGGGGGCGGTCGGTGCCGCGGTGGGTGCGGCGGGCGGTGGGGCCCGTAGCGCTGCTGGTGGTGTGGCAAGTGCTGAGCGCGAGTGGGGTGTTGGAAGAGGGCATTCTGGCGTCGCCCGGGACCATCGCCGCCACCGCGGGCGACCTGCTCGGGGACGGGACACTGCCCTCGGCGATGCTGGTCTCGCTCCAGCGGGTGGCCGTGGGGTTGTTGCTGGGCGGAGTGACGGGCGTGGCGCTGGCGCTGGCATCGGGGCTTTCGCGGCTGGGTGAGGACCTGGTCGACGCGACCGTGCAGATGTTGCGTTCGATCCCTTGGGTGGGCGTCATTCCGCTGTTCATCATCTGGCTGGGAATTGGTGAGGCGCCCAAGATCGCGCTGATTTCGCTGGGCGTGGCCTTCCATCTGTATCTGAATGTGTACGCCGGGATCCGTGGTGTGGACGCGCAGTTGGTCGAGGCCGGAGAGTCGCTCGGGCTGAGTCGCTGGGGCCTCATCCGGCATGTCGTACTGCCGGGTGCGCTGCCGGGCGCCATGACCGGGCTGCGCTATTCGCTGGCCACCGCATGGCTCGCGCTGGTCTTCGGTGAGCAGATCAACGCCGACGACGGCCTCGGTTTCCTGATGAACCAGGCACGGGAATTCTTCCGCACCGACGTGATCGTGGTGTGCCTGGTGGTCTACGCAATTCTCGGACTGATCGCCGACTTCATCGTCCGTACTCTCGAAAGGCTGCTGCTGCAATGGCGACCGACATTCACGGGCCAGTGACCGGCCTGGCGACGGAGAAGGGGACGGATAAGGGCACGGAGGAGCGGACGGAGCAGGCGACCGGGACCGGGGCGGCGAACGCGGCTGCACCTTCGACGGCGGCGTCCTCCTCCCCTTCGGTTGCCGTGCAGGTGGACGGGTTGGTGCGCGCTTTCGGTGACCGGGTGGTCATCGACGGGCTGCAACTCACCATCCGGCCCGGCGAGTTCGTGGCTCTGCTGGGACGCAGTGGCTGCGGGAAGTCGACGCTGCTGCGGGTGCTCGCCGGGCTCGACCGGGAGATCGGCGGCGAGGTGCTGGCCCCGCGCCGCAAGGCCGTGGCCTTTCAGGCGCCCCGGCTGATGCCCTGGAAGAAGGTCTGGCGCAATGTGCTGCTGGGCCTGCCGGGCCGGCCCGAACGCGAGACCGCCGTACGGGCCTTGGCGGAGGTAGGCCTCGGGCACCGTGCGGACGCCTGGCCCAAGACGCTGTCGGGCGGCGAGGCGCAGCGCGCGTCACTCGCCCGGGCGCTGGTGCGGGAGCCGGATCTGCTGCTGCTCGACGAACCGTTCGGCGCACTCGACGCGTTGACCCGGATCAAGGCCCAGCGGCTGGTGGCCGAGCTGTGGCAGGAACGTGGCTGCGCGGTGCTGCTGGTCACCCACGACGTGGAAGAGGCCCTGCTGCTCGCCGATCGGGCGCTGGTGATGGAGGACGGGCGGATCGCGTACGAGACCGCGGTGGATCTGCCGCGGCCGCGCGACATCTCCGATCCGCGATTCGCTGCGCTACGGGCCCGCCTGCTCGCCCGGCTGGGTGTCACGGAGGACACGGAGCAGGCGGCGGAGCTCACCACCCAGGAGCCGGAGAAGCCGGTACTGGACAAGGCACCGGAAGAGGCGCCGGAAGTCGACAACGAGCACCGGAACGCCGGGCAGCCCCACATCCAGAACGAGAACCAGAACGAGAACCAGAACGCCAACCAGAGCACGCATCAGAGCACGCACCAGAACGAGAACCGGGTCGCGGGCCGGAGCACGAATCGGAACGCGAACCGCAACGGAACGGAAGCCCCATGAGATCACGCCACATCACACCGGCCGCCCTGCTGCTCCCCTTCGCCCTGCTGCTGGCCGGTTGCGGTGGTGCGTCGCGGGCCGGCGGAGCCGGCGGGGGGACCGACAGCGGGACCGACGGCAAGGGGTCGCTGACGCTCAACGTCGGGGACCAGAAGGGCGGTTCGGAGGCGTTGCTGCGGGCCGCCGGTGAGCTGGACGACCTGCCGTACAAGATCAAGTGGTCGACGTTCACCTCGGGGCCGCCGCTGCTGGAGGCGGTCAACGCGGGTGCCGTGGACATCGGTGCGGTCGGCAACACCCCGCCGGTGTTCGCCGCCGCGGCGAAGTCGAAGATCAAGGTGATCGCCGCGACGCACAGCAGGTCCGACGGCGAGACGATCCTGGTGAAGAAGGACTCGCCGCTGCGCAGTCCGAAGCAGCTCAAGGGCAAGTCGATCGCGGTGGCGCAGGGCAGTTCCGCGAACTACCAGTTGATCGCCTCGCTGAAGAAGGCGGGCCTGTCGCCGAAGGACGTCACGTTCAACTACCTCCAGCCGGCCGACGCGCTCGCCGCGTTCACCCGCGGCAAGGTGGACGCCTGGGCGGTGTGGGACCCGTACACCGCCCAGGCGCTGGACCAGGCCGACGCACGGGTGCTGACCACCGGTCAGGGCGTCGTCAACGGCCTGAGCTTCCAGGTGGCCGCGCCCTCCGCCCTGGAGGACAAGAAGAAGGCCGCGGCGCTCAAGGACTACACGGACCGGCTGCGGCGGGCGCAGAACTGGGTGTTCAAGCACCCCGACGTCTGGGCGAAGGCATGGGCGAAGGAGACCGGGCTGCCGGAGAAGGTGGCGCTGGAGGCGGTCAAGCGCACCCGGGGGACGGCGGTACAGGTCGCCGTCGACAAGGGCGCCATCGCGTCCGAGAACCAGATCGTCCACGCGTTCGCGAAGCTGAAGCTCATCCCCCGGTCCTTCGACTTCGGGGAGTACGTCGACCCGCGCTTCAACGGTGACCTGCCGCCGTCGGACACGGCGCCGCACACCTACGGAAAGACCGCGCGCGCCGCCGGACAGCACACGACCGCCCACGGAAAGGCCGAGTGAGACCATGTCCGTACACCTTCACTGGTTCCTGCCGACCGGCGGCGACGGGCGGACGCTCGTCGACCGGCATGCGTACACCGACGGGGGCATCCGGCGCGACCGCATCACCCCGGTCAGCGGCGTACGGGCACCGGACGTCGAATACCTGGCCCAAATCGCCAAGGCCGCCGAGCAGTTGGGGTTCGAGGCGGTCCTCACTCCGACCGGTACGTGGTGCGAGGACGCCTGGCTGACGACGGTGGCGCTCACCCAGGTCACCGAGCGGCTGAAGTTCCTGGTGGCGTTCCGGCCGGGGGTGATCTCGCCGGTGCTGGCGGCGCAGATGGCGGCGACGTACCAGCGGATCTCGCGCGGGCGGCTGCTGCTGAACGTGGTGACGGGCGGCGACTCCACGGAGCAGAAGCGGTTCGGGGACCATCTCGACCATGACCGGCGGTATGCCCGTACGGACGAGTTCCTGCAGGTCGTACGCGGTGTGTGGAGCGGAAGGCCGTTCGACTTCCGGGGTGAGCACTACCAGGTGGAGGGCGGTCTGACCGCACTGCCACCGGACCCGCTGCCGCAGATCTTCTTCGGCGGGTCGTCGGCGGCCGCGGGCCCGGTCGCCGCACGGAACGTCGACGTCTATCTCACCTGGGGCGAGCCGCCCGCGCAGGTGAAGGAGAAGATCGACTGGATCCGGGGGCTCGCGGAGAAGGAGGGGCGCACGGTCCGGTTCGGCATCCGGTTGCACACCATTTCGCGGGACTCCTCCAAGGAGGCGTGGGCGACCGCCGACCGCCTGCTGGACGACCTCGATCCGGCGACCGTCGCGGCCGCCCAACAGGCCCTCGGCAGGAGCGAGTCGGTGGGCCAGCAGCGGATGCTGGCCCTGCACGGCGGCTCCCGCGACAAGCTGGAGATCGCGCCCAATCTGTGGGCGGGGGTCGGGCTGGTACGGGGCGGTGCGGGCACCGCGCTGGTCGGCAACCACGCCGAGGTCGCGGACCGGATCGAGGAGTACCACGCGCTGGGCGTCGAACACTTCGTGCTCTCCGGTTACCCGCACCTGGAGGAGGCGTACTGGTTCGGCGAGGGCGTACGGCCCGAGCTGGCCGCCCGCGGCCTGCTCCCTGCCGTGCCCTCCCCACTGGACGCCGTACCGGCAGCGAACGGCCGCCCGGCCTCCGCACCGGGCGGGGCGCCCCTACTGGTGGCGGGCGGGCGCTGAGGGGCTGGTGGGGCGGGGGTCCGGGGCCGGGACCGGGGCTCCGGACCCCGGTAGCCACACGGCCGGGAAGAGATCACCCCCTCCCCCGGTTAGTAGAAACATGAACTACACCGGGGTGGGCGCGGGCACGGTCCCGACATCGGACGCATTCGGCACACTCGCCACCCACCGCACCCTCGCCCCACACGACACCCTCGCCGCGCACCGCACCATCGACAGTCACAGCACCATCGACACCGAGGTCACCCAGGTCGACGTCGTGGTGATCGGCGGAGGCCAGGCCGGCCTGGCCTCCGCCTTCCACCTCCAGCGAGTGGGCTACCGGCCCGACCGCGACTTCGTCGTCCTCGACCACTCCCCCCGCCCCGGAGGCGCCTGGCAGTTCCGGTGGCCGTCCCTGACGTACGGCAAGGTGCACGGGATGCACGCGCTGCCCGGGATGGAGCTGAGCGGCGCCGATCCGGGCCGGCCGTCCGCCGAGGTGATCGGCACGTACTTCGAGACCTACGAGCAGACCTTCGGGCTGCGCGTTCACCGTCCGGTGAGCGTCCTGGCGGTTCGCGAAGGCGCGGACGGGCGCCTGCTGGTCGAGTCGTCGGAGGGGCGGTACGCGACGCGGGCCCTGATCAATGCGACCGGTACCTGGGACCGGCCGTTCTGGCCGCGCTTCCCCGGTCAGGAGACGTTCGGCGGCCGGCAGCTGCACAGTTCCCGGTACGAGGGGCCGGAGCAGTTCCGCGGCGCGCGGGTCGTGGTGGTGGGCGGCGGAACCTCGGCCGTGCAGCAGTTGCTGGAGATCGCGCCGGTCGCGGCCGCCACGACCTGGGTGACGCGGCGGCCGCCGGTCTTCCGCGAGGGCCCGTTCGGCGAGGAGCAGGGCCGGGCGGCGGTGGCCCTCGTCGAGGAGCGGGTCCGGCAGGGCCTGCCGCCGCGGAGCGTGGTGAGCGTGACCGGGCTGCCGATGACGGACGCGATCCGGCGGGGCCGCGAGAGCGGCGTCCTGGAGCGACTCCCGCTCTTCGAACGTCTCACGCCGACCGGTGCGGTGTGGGCGGACGGCCACCGGGTGGCAGCGGACGTGATCCTCTACGCGACCGGTTTCCGGGCGGCCATCGACCACCTCGCCCCACTGAAGCTGCGCGAGCCGGGCGGCGGCATACGGATGGACGGCACCCGCACGCTGCGCGACCCCCGGGTCCACCTCGTCGGCTACGGCCCCTCCGCCAGCACCATCGGCGCCAACCGCGCGGGCCGAGCAGCCGTACGCGACATCCGCCGACTCCTGACGCTACCGCTCCAGCCTGTCCCGTGAAGTCTCCGGAAGCGTGAGGTAGACGACGAACGAGACCAGGCAGAGCGCGGACACGTACCAGGGGAAGAGACCCGCGTGGCCGGCCTGCTTGAACCAGGTGCCGACGTACGGGGCGGTGCCGCCGAAGAGCGCGACGGTGAGGGAGTACGGGAAGCCGATGCCGGCGGCGCGCACCCGCGCGGGGAAGACCTCGGCGTTCACGGCCGCGGCGACCGCGGTGTAGCCGGTGAGCAGCACCATGCCCGCGCACTGCACCAGCAGCAGGGAGACGAACGCGTCGGTGACGAGGTGGAGCAGGGGAACCGCGAGGACCGCGAAGCCCAGCGAGAAGCCGAGCAGCAGCGGTTTGCGGCCGATGCGGTCCGAGAGCAGGCCGCCGAGCGGCTGGAGCAGGGCGAAGAACGCGAGCGAGAGGGTCCCGACGATGAGTGAATCGCCCTTGTCGAAGCCGGCGTTGACCTGGGCGTAGGTGGGGAGGTAGGTCGTCCAGGTGTAGTAGGCGATGGTGCCGCCGGCGGTGATGCCGCAGATCAGCAGGGACTGGCGGGGGTGGCGGCGGAGCGCCTCGAAGAGGCCGGGGCGGTCGGCGGCCTGCTGTTCGGCACTGCGGGTTTCCTGTGCGCCGCGGCGGATCCACAGGCCCAGCAGGCTCAGCAGCGCACCCCCGAGGAAGGCCACCCGCCAGCCCCACTGGGCCATCTGCTGTTCGGTGAGCAGCCCGGCGAGCAGCGCCGCCGTGCCGGAGGCCAGGAGCTGGCCGAGGGTCGTGGAGACGTACTGGAAGCTGGAGAACAGGCCGCGGCGGCCGGGGCCGGCGGACTCGACGAGGAAGGTCGTGGAGGCGGCGAATTCGCCGCCGACGGACAGGCCCTGGACGAGACGGGCGAGGACCAGCACGACCGGCGCGAGGAGGCCGGTGGTGGCGTAGGTGGGGGTGAGGGCGACGAGCAGGCTGCCGCCGCCCATGAGCAGGATGGTCACGGTCAGTGCGGTGCGCCGGCCGCGGCGGTCGGCGACGGCGCCCATCAGCAGCCCGCCGACCGGCCGCATGAAGAATCCGACGGCGAAGACGGCGAAGGTGGAGAGCAGCGGCACCAGGGAGTTGCCGGCGCCCCTGGGGAAGACCTGGTCGGCGAAGTAGACGGCCAGGAAGGAGTACGCGTACCAGTCGTACCACTCGACGGCGTTGCCTATGGAGGCGGCGGCCAGCTGGCGCAGCCGGGAGGCCGGGCGGCCGCCGTCCGGCGCCAGGTCCGCGGTCAGTTTTTCGGCGTTCGACATGGTCCTCCGCTCCGGTTCTTCTCCTCGGCCGGCTGCTGGGGCAGGATGAGCCGACAGGTGATCATGTACCGCGGAAGCGGATGGCCGCCAGAGGCCGGAGCGGCCGAAAGGAGATGGCAACGTGCGCGTAGCACTGTTCGTCACCTGTATCAACGATCTGCTGCAGCCGCGGACGGGCCGGGCGGTGGTGACGTTGCTGGAGCGGCTGGGGGTGGAGGTCGGCTTCCCCGAGGAGCAGAGCTGCTGTGGGCAGCCGCAGTTCAACACCGGCTACCGGCATGCGACCGAGCCGCTGGTGCGGCGCTTCGACCGGGCGTTCCGGGAGTACGACTACGTGGTCACGCCGTCCGGTTCGTGTGCGGCGATGGTGCGGGACAACTACCCGCGGATCGGGGCGAAGGCGGCGGCCGAGGGGCGCGGCCGGGAGCTCGCGGAGGCCGCGGCGCTGGCGGTGCCGAAGACGTACGAGCTGACCGAGTTCCTGGTGGACGTGCTGAAGGTGGAGGACGTCGGCGCGTACTACCCTCATACGGTGACGTACCACCCGACCTGTCACGGGCTGCGGATGCTGGGGCTGGGCGACCGTCCGTTGCGGCTGCTGCGGCATGTGAAGGGGCTGGAGTTGCGGGAGCTGCCGGGTGCCGAGGAGTGCTGCGGTTTCGGCGGCACGTTCGCGGTGAAGAACCCGGCGGTTTCGGTGGCGATGGGCGCCGACAAGGTGCGGCATGTGCTCGACACCGGGGCGGAGGCGGTGTGCACGGTCGACAACTCGTGTCTGCTGCACATCGGCGGCCTGTTGACGCGGCAGGGCGCGGCGGTCCGGCCGGTGCACATCGCGGAGATCTTGGCCGGTACGGAGGCCGGTACCGAGGGGAGGCCCACTACGGACCGTGCGGAGGGTGGCCCCCCTACGGACCGTTCGGCGAGAGGTACCGGCACCGGGGACAGTGGGCGCGGGACGGAAGGTGGCGGGCGATGACTGGAACCTATCTGGGCATGCCGGCCTTTCCGCGGGCCGCGGCCGGCTCGACGCGGGATGCGCGGTTGCGCGCGAACCTCACGCACGCCACGCACACCATCCGCGACAAGCGGGCCAGGGCCGTGGCGGAGCTGGACGACTGGGCGCAGTTGCGGGCCGCGGGGGCCGCGGTGAAGGACCGTACGCTGCTCCGTCTCGACCGGTATCTGGAGCAGCTGGAGGCGGCGGTCGTCGCGGCGGGCGGCCGGGTGCACTGGGCGGCCGATGCGGCGGAGGCCAATCGGATCGTCACGGAACTGGTGCGGGAGACCGGTGAGCGGGAGGTCGTCAAGGTCAAGTCGATGGCGACGCAGGAGATCGGGCTCAACGAGGCGTTGGAGCAGGCCGGGATCCGGGCGTACGAGACGGATCTGGCGGAGTTGATCGTGCAGCTCGGGGAGGATCTGCCGTCGCACATCCTGGTGCCGGCGATCCATCGCAACCGTGCGGAGATCCGTGACATCTTCCGGCGGGAGATGGGGCGTTGGGGGCGTCCGGCGCCGGAGGGGCTGTCCGATGCGCCGGCGGAGCTGGCGGAGGCGGCGCGGCTGCATCTGCGGGAGAAGTTCCTGACCGCGAAGGTCGGGATTTCCGGGGCGAATTTCATGGTGGCCGAGACCGGCACGCTGGTGGTGGTGGAGTCGGAGGGCAACGGGCGGATGTGTCTGACCCTGCCGGAGACGCTGATCTCGGTCGTGGGCATCGAGAAGGTGGTCCCGACGTGGCAGGACCTGGAGATCTTCCTGCAGTTGCTGCCGCGCTCGTCCACCGCGGAGCGGATGAATCCGTACACCTCGACGTGGACGGGGACGGTGGACGGGGACGGGCCGCGGACGTTCCATCTGGTGCTGCTGGACAACGGGCGGACGGACACGCTGGCCGATTCGGTCGGGCGTCAGGCGCTGCGCTGTATCCGTTGTTCGGCGTGTCTCAATGTGTGTCCGGTGTACGAGCGGGCCGGTGGGCATGCCTACGGGTCGCCGTATCCGGGGCCGATCGGTGCCATTCTCACTCCGCAACTCCGGGGCCTGGCGGGTCCGTTGGAGGAGTCGCTGCCGTATGCGTCGTCCTTGTGCGGGGCGTGTTACGAGGTGTGTCCGGTCGCCATCGACATCCCGGAGGTGCTGGTGCATCTGCGCGAGCGGGTGGTGGAGGGCGGTCCGGGTGTCCGTCGCGGGGCCCGGGTGGTACTGAAACCGGCCAAAGGCCATGCCGCGGAGCGGGCGGCGATGCGGGCGGCGGCCTGGGCGTTCGATCATCCGGGGGTGCTGCGCCGCGGGATGCGGCTGGCGGCGCGGACGCGGGGGCTGCATCCGCGGCGGTTGCCGGGGCCGGGGCGGGCGTGGTCGCAGGATCGTGATCTTCCGGTGGTGCCGCCGGAGTCGTTCCGTGACTGGTGGCGGCGGACCCGTGGCGGGTCGTCCGGGCAGCCGTCGCGTGGGGAGGGAGACGCCGGATGAGCAGCAGGGATGTGGTGTTGGCGCGGGTGCGGCGGGCGCTTGCCGAGGTGCCGCGGGACGGCGGGCCGGGTGGTGCGGGGGCGGGTGCGCCGCCGTTGGTACGTGACTACCGGCGGGTGCACGGGGCGCGTACGACGGCGGAGACGGTGGAGCTGCTGGCCGAGAACCTGGCGGAGTACCGGGCGTCGGTGCACCGCAGTGATGCGGCCGGGCTGCCGGCGCTGATCGGCCGGCTGCTGGCGGAGCGGGGTGCGCGGAGGGTGGTGGTGCCGCGGGGGCTGGAGCCGGGGTGGCTGGCCGAGGTGCGGGCCGAGGTGGTCGAGGACCGGGCGGAGCAGACGGCGCGGGAGCTGGATGCGGTGGACAGTGTGGTGACGGGGTGCGCGGTGGCGATTGCCGAGACCGGCACGCTCGTCCTGGATGCCGGGCCTGACCAGGGGCGACGGCGGATCACGCTGGTGCCGGATCATCATGTGTGCGTGGTCCGGGTGCCCGGGCAGGTGGTCGGTTCGGTGCCCGAGGCGTTGCCACGGCTGGTTCCCGGGCGGCCGCTGACGTGGATTTCCGGGCCTTCGGCCACCAGTGACATCGAGTTGGACCGGGTGGAGGGGGTGCACGGTCCGCGGACGCTGGAGGTGGTTCTGGTCGAGGCGGCCGGGGCCGGCGGCGCGGGCGGGGGCTGAGGGGCGGGTCCCGCGGGTGGCCGGAGGGCGACCGCGACAGGTGTGCGACCCCGCTGTCAGTGGGGATTCCTAGACTGATCGGGATGTCTTTCGCACGCTCGGTGCGGGGGCCTGCGCCCGGGGGGAGGGAGCGGACCATGCTGCGGCAGGAGGTCGGCGCACGGCGTTCCGGCGTGGCCGGGGGCGGGTCCGCACCGGTTCCGGGGCCGCCGTCCTTGTCCGCCGGGTCGCCGTCGGCTCCGTCCCGGCTGTTGACGTGGCTGGCGCGGCTGGGGGTGCCGGCGGCGGCGTTCGCGGTGTTCCAGACGCTGGTGGGGATCCTGCCGCAGAATCTGGCCGGTGAGGCGGCGCGGTACTGCCTGGCGGCGACGGCCGGGGTCGGGGTGGGTGCGGTGGTGTGGCTGTCGGCGGCGCTGGTGCGGGCCCGGGGCGCGGCCGCGGCGGGTGGCGGGGTGCCGCCGCCGGGGCCGGTGGCGTCGCCGGCGGGTTCGCTGCCGGAGTTGATGGACGGTGCGTACGCGGCGTTACGGCGCGGGCTGTCGGTGATCGAGGTGCCCGGGCACGGTCCGTTGACGGGCTGGCCGCATTCCCTGGCGGAGAGCGAACCGCCGGTGCATCCGACGGCGTTCGGCACGGCGTACGGGCTGCATCTGCTGCTGGACATCGCGCCGTTCGACGGGCGGATACGCGCGGGTGAGGTGGCGGAGACGTTGTGGCGGCTGCGGCTTCCGGGTGGCGGCTGGGCGGCGCGTTCGCAGGGCAGCGGGGCGCGTCCGGAGGTGACCGCGGTGGTGCTGGGGGCGCTGGCCCGGGCGGGTGCGGATCCGCGACTGCTGGAGGCCGAGATCCATTCCTGTGAGGCGTTGCTGGATCCGGATCACGATGCGTTCGGTCTGGCGAACACCTACGTGGTGACGAATGTGCTGCGGGGGCTGTTGCGTGCGGCGCCGGGTTCGGCGTCGCTGGGCGGACTGCGGGCGGTGCTGGTCAACGGTGCCACGGGGGATCCGGGGCGGGGCCATCACCGTTGCTGGGGTGCGGCGTTGGCGACGGGTCGGGGCAATCCGGCGCCGTCGGCGGTGCACACGGCGCGGGCGGTGGTGACGCTGGACCGGGCCGCGCGGGTGCTGGGTGAGGACGCCCGGCAGCGTGCGGTGCGGGAGGAGGGGCTGCGCTGGTTGCTGGCGGGGGCGGCGCTGCCGGGGGCGGGTGCGGCCGATCTGGCGAACTGCCAGGAGGAGGTGCGGCGGCCGTGGCAGGACGATCCGCTGCATCAGGAACTGTTGTCGGTGCGGCATTTCGGGGCGGCGTGGGTGGCGCGGGCGCTGATGACGGACGGGGCGCGGCAGATCGCGGCGGAGGGGGTGGGGCTGCCGGTGTGGGAGGCCCAGCTGGGCGCCGCGGTGGCGCGGGTGCGGGCCATGCAGCGGGGCGGGGTGTGGCGTTGGGACGACGGGCCGATGGGCAATCCGGTGTGGATGGCGTATCAGGGGCTGTCGGTGCTGCGGCGGTATGCGCTGATGTCCTACCGGCCGTGAGGCCGGCGGGGTGCGGGACCTGGCGGGCCGGCGGGCGGTGCCGGTGGACGGGAGGCGGAGATGCGGGTCGAGGAGGTTCGGCGGCTGCTGGACGATCGGCTGGGTGGTGGGGCGGGGCCGCCGTCGCCCGAGTCGGCGCGTGCGGTGGTGGCCGAGCTGGCGCGGCCGGAGGTGCTGGGTCCGCTGGTGCGCCGATTATCCGCCGGTGCGGTGGACCTTCCGGAGTGCACGCGGCTGTCGTACCGGCATGTGCTGGGTTTCGACAAGCTGTTGTTGTTGCCGGGTGCGCCGCGGTTCATGTTGCGGGTGCATGTCTGGCCCGGCCCGGTGGGTGCGGAGCCGGAGGACATCCACAACCACCGTTGTGTGATCGCGTCGGCGGTGGTGCGGGGCCGGGTGCGGATGGAGCGTTACGAGCCGGCGGTGGAGGGGGTGCCGGCGGTGGTGTACCGGGAGACGATCGACGGGCCGGGCGGGGCGTGGCGGTTGCGGCGGGTCGGTGAGGCGCGGCTGCGTCTGGTGCGTGCGGAGCGGTACGGGGCGGGTCGGAGTTACGGGCTGGACGCCCGTACGCTGCACCGGGTGGTGAGCGAGGAGCCGACGGTGACGCTGTTCCTGGAGACCGCCCCGCAGCGCTCGGTGACCGATGTGTACGTCAGGGTGCCCGGCCGGGCCGGCGGGGTCAGCGGCGGCCGCGTCGGGCGGGCCGGTCCGCCGCCCAAGACTCCCCTCGCACCGGCCGTGTATCTTGCCGAACTCGACGCGCTGGCACGGTCTTTGGGCTGGTGAAGGGGGTGGGGGCGAGGCCCTGGTAGCCGTAGCGGGCGGTCATGGTGCGCAGTCCGGAGGCGTCGAGCCGGCCGCCGAAGACCTGGCGGATGACGCCGAGGTTGTAGGCGTCGACGCCGGCGTCGGCGAGTTCGGCGGGCCGGGCCCAGCGGTATGCCTGGTCGGGGCTGGGCAGGACGACGTCGAGGGTCAGTGGCCGGACGAGGAAGTTCTCCTGGTGGTTGCGGACCCGCCGGCCCTGGTAGTCGCTGAGGAAGCTGGCGGATCCGGTGTGGGCGACGACCGCGCCGAGGAGTCCGGTTTCTTCCTTGAGCTCGCGCAGGGCGCCGGCTTCGGGGGTCTCCCCCGGTTCCAGTTTGCCGCAGGGAACGCCCCATGCGCCGGGCAGGAAGCGTTCGCGGTAGCTGCGGCGGACGATCAGCACGCGGCCGTTGTGGACCACCACCGCCGCGGCGAGATGGGGGTGGGCTGCTGTCTGGTTCATCGCACTTCTCGCATTCCGAGAGGACGGGCGGCCCGGACTTCTCGTCGGCGAGAGGACGGGCGGCAGGCCCGTGGCGGACGTCCACCGTACCGGCCGGTGCTGCGGGGCGGACCGGGCGCGGCGGCGTGGCGAACGGTGAACTGGCGTACGGGGGGCTTGTATTGGCGGCGTGCGGTGTGCACCCCCTTCAGCTGCTCCGGGCAGTGTCGGTGGCGGCCCCCGGCCGGCGGTCGCACGCCCGGTTCAGCTGCCCGGTTCGGCTGCTCAGTTCGGCCGCTCTTCCTGTCCGGGTATGCGGCTGCTCAGTTCGGTTGCTCTTCCTGCTCGGGCAGGGGTAGCAGGCTGCCGCTCCAGCGCTGTTCGTCGTCCCGAGGCGGCGTGACGCGCAGCCCGAAGGCGTTCTCCGCGAGAGCCAGGACGCCGTGCGGCGGCGCCGGCTGTCCGGGAAGGAGACCGAGCGGGCGCATGAACTCGTCGAGCCGCTGGGGGTCCAGGCCGGTCGGGTCGATCGGCTCAAGGGTGTGGAAGTCGACGACGATGCCGCCGTCCACCGCGTACTTGAACCAGTGCATGGGCTTCTCGTTGTAGTACAGGGCGACGGCCTCCGTGCCGTGCGAGACCGCGCGCAGGATCCTCTCGTCCAGCCCGTGGCTGCCGCCCTGCTCCCATGCCCAGGACCACTCGCCGTCGGTGCCGGTCGTCACCACCGGCTCGTCCTCGTCGAGCAGGGTGTCGCCGAACTCGTCGGCGAGGTCCACGGGATCGCGCAGGGCCAAGGTGTCCGGGCCGATCCCCATGCGGGCCAGCAACTCCGTGGGAGACAAACCCTTGCCGAAGGTCAGCGTGTAGAACGGGATGTCCGCACGGAGGGGGTCCAGCCCACGACCTGTGCCTGTACTCGTCATGCCGGGGATCCTGTCACGCCGCACTGACACGCACGCCGACGCCTCGGCCCGGGAGACCGAGGGCTGCCCCGAGCCGATCCACCTCCATGTCGGGTACCCGGGGATCGGCGGCGAAACACCCGAACCGCCGCCCATGAGCCGCCGCGCCGCTTCCGCAGACTGACCCTGGCATGCGTACGTACGCGATCCCTACGCATGCCAGAGGGCTGGGTGGGCCGCGCGCCGGTCAGCAGACTCGCGGTCATCGCCACCGGGCGATCGACGGAGAGAGGCGGCAGACCATGCAGCAGATCGCGGACGGCAACAGCAACGCCGACGACAACGACAACAGCAACAGCAACAACCGCGACGACAACTCGCCGTACTGGCAGGCTGGTTGGGCGGCCTCCGTGCAGCGCCCCAGTGTGGGGTTCCACGAGAACTGGGCGCTGGAGGGGTTCGCGGAGCAGACGGTGCGCCAGGTGGTGCGGGTCACCGGTTCCGGTTCGGCGGCGCGGATCGTGCTGTCGAACCGGTACGGGGCCGGGCCGCTGGAGGTGGCCGGCGCGACCCTGGCCCGTACCGGGGAGGGTGCCGGGGTGCGGGAGGGGACGGTGCGGCGGCTCACGTTCGGCGGGGCGGCGGGCGTCCGGATTCCGGCGGGCGGGGAGGTGCGCAGTGATGCCGTCGAGGTGGCGGTGGCGCCGTTCGAGTCGCTGACGGTGTCGCTGTACTTCGCGCGGCCGACGGGGCCCGCGACCTTCCACGCGCAGGCGTATGCCACGGCGTACCGGGCGGCCGGGGACCGGCTGACGGCCACGGACCCCGCGGTGTTCGGGGAGACGACGGTGTCGTGGTACTTCCTCGCGGCAGTGGAGCTGGCGGACGGCGGGCCGGCGCGGCGGGACACGGTGGTGGTGTTCGGTGATTCGATCACCGACGGTTTCGGCTCGACGGTCGACGGCAACCGGCGCTATGCGGACGCGTTGGCGGAACGGCTCGCGGGGCAGGGCGGGGTGCGGCCGGTGCTCAATCAGGGCATCGGCGGGAATCTGCTGCTGAGCGATTCGGCGTGGTTCGGGGAGCGGGCGGTGGGGCGGTTCCGGCGGGATGTGCTGGACCGGCCGGGTGTGCGGTCGGTGGTGGTGCTGGTGGGGCTGAACGACATCGGGTTCAGCGAGGTCGATCTGCCGACGTACAAGCCGGATACGGACCGGTCCGTGGCGGAACTGATCGCCGGTTACCGCGAGTTGATCGCGGGTGCGCGGGCGGCGGGGGTGCGGATCGTCGGGGGGACGATCATGCCGTTCAAGGGGGCGGAGTACCACACGCCGGGTGCGGAGGCGAAGCGGCGGAAGGTGAACGACTGGATGCGGACCTCGGGCGAGTTCGATGCGGTCGCGGATTTCGCGGCGGCGTTGGCGGAGCCGGGGGATCCGGAGGCGCTGGCGGCGCGCCTCGACAGCGGTGACCACAAGCATCCCGGTGACGAGGGGTACCGGGTGATGGCCGAGGCGGTGGATCTCGCGGCGCTGTGACGGCGAGCGGTCGGGGAGGGCCCGGGGATGGGCAGGAGTGGGGGCGGCGGCCGCCCCGACCGGTCATCGGCCGCCGCCACCCCGGATGTTACCCATGGGTCACTTTTTCGGCCATGATCTGCTCGCCGGGCGGGGTGAGGTGTGCGTCACGCCGGACGAGTGCCGCGTAGCGGCCGTCGGCGGCGAGCAGTTCGTCGTGGGTGCCGCGTTCGGCGATCCGGCCGGCGTCCAGGACGACGATCTGGTCGGCGTCGCGGACGGTGGAGAGGCGGTGCGCGATGGTGAGGGTGGTGCGGCCCGCGGACAGTTCGTCGATGGCCTGCTGGACGGCGTGTTCGGTGCGGGTGTCCAGGGCGCTGGTCGCCTCGTCGAGGACGAGCACCGGCGGGTCCCGCAGGATGGTGCGGGCGATGGCCAGGCGCTGCTTCTCGCCGCCGGAGAAGCGGTACCCGCGCTCGCCGACGAGGGTGTCGTAGCCGTCGGGGAGGGCGGCGATGTGGTCGTGGATCTGGGCGGCCTTGGCGGCGCGGTGGATCTCGTCGTCGGTGGCGTCGGGTTTGGCGAAGCGCAGGTTGTCGGCGACCGAGGCGTGGAAGAGGTAGGTCTCCTGGGAGACCACGCCGACGGCGCGGGCGAGGGTGTCGAAATCGAGGTCGCGGACGTCCGTGCCGTCGAGGGTGACCCGGCCTTCGGTGACGTCGTAGAGGCGGGGGACGAGGTAGCTGAGGGTGCTCTTGCCGCTGCCGGTGGGGCCGACGACGGCGAGGCTGCCGCCGGCGGGGACGGTCAGGTCGATGCCGTCGAGGGTGGGGGCGGCGTCGGGGTCGTAGCGGAACCGCACGTTCTCGAAGCGGATCTCGCCGCGCGGGGCCGGGATGCGGACCGGGTCGGCGGGTTCGGTGATGGCGACCGGTAGGTCGAGGTATTCGAAGATCCGCTGGAAGAGCGCGAGTGAGGTCTGCATCTGGACACCGGTGGACAGCAGGGAGACGGTCGGGCGCAGCAGGCCCTGCTGGAGGGAGACGAAGGCGACCAGGGTGCCTATGGAGAAGACCGGTCCGCCCAGTTGGAGGACGAGGCCGGCGGCCCAGTAGATGAGGGCGGGCATGGCGGCCATGACGATGCCGATGGTGGCCATCCGCCAGCGGCCGGCCATGTTGGCGCGGACCTCCAGGTCGACCAGGCGCTCGGACTCGTCGGCGAAGTTCTTCGTGAGGGAGTCGGCGCGGCCCATGGTGCGGCCGAGGAGGATGCCGCTGACCGAGAGGGATTCGGTGACCATCGCGGACATGGCGGCCATCTGCTTCTGTCGCTGGGTGGTGATCTTCTTGCGTTCGTTGCCGACCCGGCGGCTGATCCAGACGAAGAGCGGGAGCAGCAGGAGGGAGACGACGGTCAGCCGCCAGTCGAGGGCGAGCATGGCGCAGACGGTGGCGATGACCGAGGTGAGGTTGGAGACCAGGGAGGTGGCGGTGGAGGTGACCGTGGCCTGCATGCCGCCGATGTCGTTGGCGATCCGGGACTGGACCTCTCCGGTGCGGGTGCGGGTGAAGAACGCCAGGGGCATCCGCTGGAGCTTGGCGTAGACCGCGGTCCGCAGGTCGTGCATGACGCGTTGGCCGACGGTGGTGGAGAGCAGGGTCTGCAGGACGCCGAAGACGCTGGTGGTGACGGCGGTGGCGATCATGCCGAGGGCGAGCAGGGTGAGCAGTGCGGTGCGGCGGCCGGGGATGGCGACGTCGAGGATCTCGCGGAGGAGGAACGGCGAGGCCACGGAGACCAGGGAGGAGGCGCCGACGAGCAGCCCGACGAGGGCGAGCCGGCCGCGGTAGGGGCGGAAGAGGGTGAGGATCCGCCGGAGCTGGACCGGTGCTTCGGGATCCTTGGGGGGCGGTGTCCATTGGGGTTCGTCGCGGTGCATGGGCTCCTACGAGGGGTGCGGGACAGCGGGACTTCGCTGAGCCTAGCTCATTGTTACCTATTCTCACAATGAACCAGGTCCTGATACTCTCGGGGCATGCCCTCCCCTGAGCCGACGGTCAGCAGCAACCTCGCCGAACAGCTGGTGCGGCTGACCCGCCGGATGCACCGCGCGCAGAAGCGCCACATGGCGCACCTGGACATCGCCTTCACCCCCGCCCAGTCCCGGGTCCTGCGGATCGTGGACCACTGCCGCGACACCCCGCCGCGGATGGCGGACCTCGCCCAGCGGCTGGAGGTCGTCCCGCGGGCGGTGACGACGTTGGTGGACGCGCTGGAGGCGAACGGCGCGGTCCGCCGGGTGCCGGATCCGGCCAACCGGCGCGTGGTGCGGATCGAGCTGACCGACACCGGCCGGTCCACGCTGCGCGCGTTGCGCAGCGCGCGCCGGGCCGCCGCGGAGGAGATCCTGGCTCCGCTGACCGCCGATCAGCGCGAGGTGCTCGGCGGCCTGCTGTCCACCCTGGTCGACGGGCCGGGTGACCCGCACTGACCTGACGCCCCCTCATGCACAGGAGTGCCCGCCATGCCCTTGCTGGAGCCGAAGCCCGGGGCCCTGCGGCCCACCGCCGGCGGCCGCCCGGCGCCCGACCGGGTGCCCGGTCACCTGGCGTCCGGCACCCCCGAGCCGCTGCGCGGTGACCTCATCGCACTGCTCGGCCCGGAGAAGGTCCTGCACACCGTCTCCGACCTGGTGCGCTACGCCTCCGACGCCAGCCCGTACCGCTTCGTCCCGCAGGTCGTGGTGGTGGCCGAGGACGTCGACGACATCTCGGCGGTCTTCTCCTACGCCCACGGCAAGGGCCGGAAGGTGGTGTTCCGGGCCGCCGGCACCTCCCTCAACGGCCAGGCGCAGGGCGAGGACATCCTCGTCGACGTGCGGCGGCACTGGACCGGGATCGAGGTGCTCGACGGCGGCGCCCGGGCCCGGATCCGGCCGGGTACGACCGTGCTGCGCGCCAACGCGGCCCTGGCCCGGTACGGCCGGCTGCTCGGCCCCGATCCGGCCAGCGCGATCGCCTGCACGCTGGGCGGGGTGGTCGCCAACAACGCCTCCGGCATGACGGCCGGCACCACCCGGAACTCCTACCGGACGCTGGCCTCGGCCACCGTCGTCCTGCCGTCCGGCACGATCGTGGACACCGCGGACCCGGACGCCGACGCGGAGCTGGCGCGGGCCGAACCGGCGCTGTGCGCGGGCCTGTTGGCGCTGAAGGCGGAGATCGAGGGGGACGCCGCGCTGGTGGCGCGGATCCGCGCCAAGTACGCGGTCAAGAACACCAACGGCTACCGCCTGGACGCCTTCCTCGACGGCGCGACGCCGGTGGAGATCCTGCGCGGGCTGATGGTCGGCTCCGAGGGCACCCTCGGGTTCCTCGCGGAGACCGTCTTCGACACCCTGCCGCTGGACCGGCACACCGCGGGCGCGCTGCTGTTCTTCCGCACGCTCGGCGCCGCGGCCGCGGCCGTACCGCACTTCACCGCGGCGGGCGCGCGGGCGGTGGAGCTGATGGACGGCAACACCCTGCGCGCGTCGGTACAGGTGGCCGGGGTGCCGGCGGACTGGGCGGCGCTGCCCAAGGAGACCACGGCACTGCTGGTCGAGTTCCGGGCGCCCGACGAGGCCGCGCTGCGGGGGTACGAGGAGGCCGCGGCCCGGGTGCTGGCCGCCCTGGAGCCGGTCGCTCCGGTCGCCTCCGTCACCAACGCCTTCACCCGGGACCCGCAGGTCCTCGGCGGCTACTGGAAGGCCCGCAAGGCATTCGTCACCGCGGTGGGCGGCTCCCGGCCGCCCGGGACGACGCTGATCACCGAGGACTTCGCGGTGCCGCCGGCCCGGCTGGCCGAGGCGTGTACGGCGCTGCTGGAGCTCCAGGCCCGGCACGGCTTCGACGCCGCGGTCGCCGGCCACGCCGCCCACGGCAATCTGCACTTCCTGCTCGCCTTCGACGCGGCCGAGCCGGACGACGTGGCGCGCTACGCCGCGTTCATGGCGGACTTCTGCCGGCTGACCGTCGAGCGCTTCGACGGGTCGCTGAAGGCCGAGCACGCCACCGGCCGCAACATCGCCCCGTTTCTTGAGCTCGAATGGGGGCCGCGGGCCACGGAGTTGATGTGGCGGATCAAGGAACTGGTCGATCCGGCCGGCATCCTGGCCCCGCGCGTCCTGCTCGACCGCGACCCGCGAGCGCATCTGCGGGGCCTGAAGACCATCCCGCGCATCGAGGCGATCGCCGACCCGTGCATCGAATGCGGCTTCTGCGAACCGACCTGCCCCAGCAAGGATCTCACCACCACGCCCCGGCAACGGATCGTGCTGCGCCGGGAGATGCTCCGCCAGCCGGCCGGATCACCGGTCACCGGCGCGCTGCTGGACTCCTACGGCTACGACGCGGTGGACACCTGCGCCGGCGACTCGACCTGCATGCTCGACTGCCCGGTGGGCATCGACACCGGCAGGCTGATGAAGGACTTCCGGCACCGGCGCCACTCCCCGCGCGAGGAGCGGCTCGCCGAGCGGACCGCCCGGCGGTTCGGGGCGGTCGAGCGGGCGGCGCGGCTGGCGGTGGCGGCCGCGGACCGGATCGGCGACCGGCCGGCCGCCGCGCTGACCCGAGCCGCCCGCCGGGCCGTCCGCCCCGACCTGGTGCCCGAGTGGCTGCCGCGGATCCCCGGCCCGGCGGCCCGCCGGCTGCCGGTCACCCGGCGGGCGGGCGCGGCCGCGGTCTACTACCCGGCCTGTGTGAACCGGATCTTCGGGGAGCCCGCGGGGCACCGGGGGCCGTCGCTGCCCGAGGCGGTGGTGGCGCTGTCCGGGCGGGCCGGCCGGCCGGTGTGGATCCCCGCGGACGTGCCCGGGACGTGCTGCGCCACGATCTGGCACTCCAAGGGCTACGAGCGCGGCACGGCGGTGATGGCCAACCGCATCGTCGAGGCGGTCTGGGGCTGGACGGCCGGCGGTCTGCTGCCCCTGGTGGTGGACGCGTCCTCGTGCACGCTGGGCCTGGCGCGGGAGGTCGTGCCGTATCTGACGCCGGAGAACCGCGCGCTGCACGCCGAGCTGACCGTCGTCGACTCGGTCGTCTGGGCCGCCGAGGAGCTGCTGCCGCGTCTGGAGGTCCGGCGGACGGCCGGCTCCGCGGTGCTCCATCCCACCTGTTCCATGCGGCACTTGGGGGACGAGGCGCAGCTGCGGCGGGTCGCCGAGGCGTGTGCGCGGGAGGTGGTCGTACCGGACGACGCGGGGTGCTGCGCGTTCGCCGGGGACCGCGGGATGCTGCACCGGGAACTGACCGGGTCGGCCACCGCGAAGGAGGCGGCGGAGGTCACCACGCGCCCCTTCGACCTGCATCTGTCGGCGAACCGGATGTGCGAGATCGGGATGGACCTGGCCACGGAGGGCCGAGGCTACTGCTCGGCCCTCCTGGCGCTGGAGCGGGCGACCCGGCCGGACTGACCGGGTCAGCCGCCGACGTGCAGCGCCACCGCGCTCCTGGCGGGCACGGCGACCTGCGCCTTGCCGTCGTCGCCGACGGTGACCGTGTGCCCGTCGCAGGAGGACGGGGCGGCGTGCACCACGTCGCAGTACGTCCCGGCGGGCAGGGAGGTCGCGAAGGTCTGGGTCAGCGCGGCGTCCCCGTTGTTGAGGGCGACGAAGCCCTTGCCGCTGCGGGCGAAGGCGAGGGCGCTGCCGCCGTTGTCCCACCAGTTGGTCAGCTCGGCGGATCCCACCGCGTTGCGGAAGCCGACCATGCCGGTGATCTCCCGCTTCGCGTGCTCGTCGGTCCAGCCGGTGCTCCCGCCGGGCGGGCCGGCGTCCTTGTCGGTCCACTCGTAGCCGGAGTAGACGTTGGGTGAGCCGTAGGGCGAGGCGAGCATGAAGACGTTGGCGAGGGTGTAGGCGGCGCCGTCCTTGTAGGTGAGCGTGGAGCCGTTGCGTTCGGTGTCCCAGTTGTCGACGAAGGTGCGGGCCTTGTCGCTGCCGAGCTTGCCGTCCGCGACGGACTTCAGCTGGGCGATGTTGCCGCTCTGGAAGGCGCTCTTGAGATGGGTGCCGTAGCGGAATTCGTCGACGTCGCCGATGCCGGTGTACTCGTCGGGCCGGACCGCCTCGCCGGCGCCGTAGATGACCTCCTGCACCCAGAAGCCGGGGTCCTTCATCTTGCCCTTGACGGCGGCAAGGTCGGTGGCGGAGATGTGTTTGGCGGCGTCGATCCGGAAGCCGTCCACGCCCAGCGACCGCAGGTCGTCGAGGTAGCCGGCGATGGTGGTGCGGACGTAGTCACTGCCGGTGTCGAGGTCGGCGAGGCCGACCAGTTCGCAGGTCTGGACGTCGTCGCGGTTGGTGTAGTCGGAGATGCTCTTGCGGCAGCCGTGGAAGTCCTGGTCCTGGTAGAAGCCGGGGTAGTTGTACTTGGTGTACTGGGTGCCGCCGGTGCCGGTGCCGGAGCCGGCGGCCATGTGGTTGACGACCGCGTCGGCGATGACCTTGACGCCGGCGGCGTGGCAGGCGCTGACCATCGAGGCGAAGGCGTCGCGGTCCCCGAGCCGGCCGGCGATCTTGTAGCTGACGGGCTGGTACGAGGTCCACCACTGCCCGCCCTGGATGTGCTCCGAGGCCGGGGAGACCTCGACGTAGCCGTAGCCGGCCGGGCCCAGTTGGTCGGTGCAGGCCTTGGCGACGTCGACGTACTTCCGCTCGAAGAGCGTGGCGGTGACGGTCTTCTGGCCGGGCGGGGTGGCCTGGGAGGGCCACGGCGCTACGGTGGCCAGGCCGGCCGCGGCCACTATTCCGGCGAGCGTCCCGCCCAGCACACGGGAACGTTGCTGCATCTTGTGGCTCCTTCGTCATGGGGCACGGCCGTGCCGTACCGCGCCCACGAGAGCAGCCACGCGCCAGGCCGCCATGGGGGGTGTGCGATACCGGAGCCTGCCGTTCATGTCGTTAACACGTCAAGGCTTTCTGCAAGACATTTCAGTGAGTTGCGAAAGAGGCTGGCCGCGGCTTGCGCAATATTGCGGCACCACCCGGCCCTCTTGTGCCTCCGGCCGTCGGCCGACAAGGTCCTGACCGAGGTTCACGTATGCCCCGGCGCCCCACCGATCCCTGGAGGACCGATGAACGAGGCACGATCGCAGAACCACGACCACGACCACAGCCACGACGAGCCCGGCCCGAGCCGCCGTTCCGTCCTGTGGACCGCCGGTGCGGCGGGCGCGGGACTGGGGTTGGGCGGAGTGACGGTGCCTCAACCCGCGGCGGCCACGCCCCGAACGGCCGGTGCCGCGGCGGACGTCGCCGCGACGCCGGAGGCCAAGGGCAGGACCATGATCGGGGTGCCGTTCGAGCGGCGCTCCACCGTGCGCGTCGGCATCGTCGGCCTCGGCAACCGCGGCGGCAGCATGATCGATCTGTTCCTGGCGATGCCCGGCGCACGGGTGGTCGCCCTGTGCGACCCGGTGAAGGAGAAGACCACCCGGGCCGCCAAGAAGGTCACCACCGCCGGACAGCCCGCACCGGCCGTCTACACCAACGGCGACCACGACTTCGAGGACCTCTGCAAGCGCGGGGACGTCGACTTCGTGTATGTGGCCACGCCCTGGGACTGGCACTTCGAGATGGCGAAGACGGCCATGCTGAACGGCAAACACGTCGGCGTGGAGTGCCCGATCGCGCTCCGCCTGGAGCAGCTGTGGGAACTCGTCGACCTCTCCGAACGCACCCGCAGACACTGCATGCAGCTGGAGAACTGCTGTTACGGCAGGAACGAGATGCGGGTGCTGCGGATGGCGCACGCCGGGCTGTTCGGCGAGCTGCTGCACGGCGCCGGGGCGTACATCCACGATCTGCGCGGCCTGATGTTCGACCCCAAGTACTACGAGGGCCCCTGGCGCCGGCTGTGGCACACCCGGTTGCGCGGCGACCTCTACCCCAACCACGGCTTCGGCCCGGTCGCCAACTACATGGACCTCAACCGCGGCGACCGCGCGGTGCGCATCTCCAGCATGGGCTCGCCGGCCCGCGGTCTCGCCGCGTACCGCAAGGAGCACATGCCGGCGGACGACCCCAGTTGGAAGGAGTCGTACATCGAGAGCGACCGGACGGTCAGCCTGGTGCAGACCGCCAAGGGACGGGTGATCCGGCTGGAGCACGACGTCTCGACCCCGCACCCGTACAGCAGGATCAACAGCCTCGGCGGCACCAAGGGCCTGTTCGAGGACTACCCGGAGCGGATCTACCTGGAGCCGGACCAGAACAACGACGAGTGGGGCGACTTCGGCAAGTACGCGGAGTGGGACCACTGGCTCTGGAAGGAGCACGCCAACCCGCCCGGCGGCCACGGCGGTATGGACTACATGCTGGTCTTCCGGCTGATCCAGAGCATGCGGCTGGGCCTGGTGCCGGACTTCGACGTCTACGACGCGGCGACCTGGACGGCGCCGGTGCCGCTGAGCGACCGCTCCATCAGGGCGAACGGCGCCCCGCAGGAGATCCCGGACTTCACCCGCGGACTGTGGAAGCAGGCCCGGCCGGGGATGGACTCGGAGAAGCCGGAGGAGTAGGGCCGGAGGAGGGGTAGACAGCAGCCGGGCGGAGGACGGGAGGGCCCGGCGGAGCAGGTGTCCGCCGGGCCGTCCCGTTCCAGGTGGTTCCGCCTCAGGTGTCCCGTCTCGACCGTCCCACCTCAGGTGGTTCCGTCCCGCCCGTTCCGTCTCAGGTGTCGTGCGGGCTCTGCACGGCCTCGGCTGGCTGCGTCGTTGCGGAGGGCTGGGCCGTATCGGCGGTCCGGGTCGGTTCGGTGGGCTGGGCGGGCTGCTCGCCGTTCAGGACCCGCTTGGCCGTCACCCGGTCCAGTGCGCCCTCCCAGCGGGAGACCGCGAACACCGCGACGCAGTTGCCGAGGAGGTTGGTCGCCACCCGCATCGAGTCCATGATCCGGTCGACGCCGAGCAGCAGGGCCACCGCGGCGGCCGGGATGACGCCCAGCGCGGAGGCGGTCGCGGACAGCGCGAGGAACGCCGAACCCGGCACGCCCGCCATGCCCTTGCTGGTCAGCATGAGCACCAGCACCACCGTGATCTGCTGGCCCAACGACAGGTCGACGCCGATGGCCTGGGCGATGAAGAGGGTGCCGATGGAGAGGTAGATCGAGGCGCCGTCGAGGTTGAACGAGTAGCCGGTCGGCAGCACCAGGCCCACCGCGTCGTCCCGGCAGCCCGCGGCCCGCAGCTTCTGCATCATCCGCGGCATCACGGTCTCGCTGGATCCGGTGCCCAACGCCAGCAGCAGTTCCTCGCGGGTGTAGCGGACGAACTTCCAGAGGCTGAGCCCGGTGACGGCCTTCAGCGCCAGGCCGAGCAGGACGAGGAAGGCCAGTGCGACGCCGTAGCAGACCGCGATCAGCTTGCCGTAGGTGGACATCGCACCCAGGCCGTACTCGCCGACGAGGTGGGCGGTGGCGCCGAGGACCGCGAGCGGGGCGAGCCTCATGATGTAGCCGACGATGGTGAACACGACCTCCTGGGCCTGTTCGATCAGCGGCAGCAGCTGCGGCACCTTCTGCTGACCCAGGTGCAGCAACGCGGCGCCCACCAGGCAGGCCAGCACCAGGACCTGGAGCAGCGAGTTCTCGGCGAACGCGCCGACCGCGCTGTTGGGAAGGGATTCCAGGGCGAACTGGGCGGCGGACGGCAGATGTCCGCCGCCCGTCTTGGCGTCCACCGCGCCCTTGTCCAGGGAGGCCGGGTCGACGTGCATCCCGGCGCCGGGGGCGAAGACGTTGCCGGCCAGCAGGCCGGCGACGAGGGCGAGGCTGGTGGCCGCCTCGAACCAGATCAGCGCCTTGACGCCGATGCGGCCGAAGGCCCTGAGGTCGCCCGCCTTGGTGATGCCGGCAACGACGACGCAGAAGACCAGCGGCGCGATCATCGCCTTGATCAGCCGCACGAAGCCGTCCCCGAGCGGCTGGAGCGACGATCCGGCCTGCGGCCACAGCCGTCCGACGACGACACCGAGGACGAGGGCGACGAGTACCTGCACGAACAGGCTGGTGCGCAGCAGACGGCCTGCGCGGCGGACGAAAGGTGCGGTGGCGTGCGGCACGGGCACTCCTCCATGGACGGATTTTGTTATGCGGAAGTGGACTTCCGCGGTCCGTCACTATGGCCGCTTGGCATTCCGCACGAAAGAGTCCGCTGTAACTTCCAGGAAAATCTTGGAGCTTGATCCAAGGCGGAACGCACCGCCCGTACACAATTGGGCGGGAGCGACGGTGGTACCCGCTTCCTCCGGCGGTGCCGCACTCGCCCCCGTAACGGCTCGGGGCCGATACGGGGCGATACCGCTTCCGGGCCGACGGCTCTCAGGCCGCCAGATGCGCCGCGTCCCCCATGACCACCACGGGCCGCCGCGCCGGGTCGAGCGTGCGCAGCAGCGTCTGCATCGCGGACTTCGAGACGCTCACGCAGGCGGAGGTGCCGCTGCCGTGGTCCAGGTGCAGCCAGACCCCGCCGCCCTTGGACTGCCCCTCGGGACGGGTCGGATCCAGCGGCGAAGCGCCCTTCACCCGGTTGTAGTTGATCGCGATGACGTAATCGAAGTCATGGCGGGTGTTCCTGGACCAGAACGACGGCGGGGTGAAGGCGGTGGAGTGGGTGTAGGGCAGCTTGGCGCCCGGGTCGGCGAGCACCCCGCCCGCGTCGGTCAGCGTGAACACCCCGACGGGGCTGCGCTTGTCGTCCTCGTGGTGGTCCGTCGTCCAGCCGCGCCGGCCGTTGTGCGCGGGCCAGCTGCCCTTGCGGTCCCAGCCCTTGGGGCCCTTCTCGTAGAGGACGACGGTGGCGTCGGCGGAGTCCGCCGCCTTGCCGTAGACCGCCACGACCTGACGGGAACCGGCGGGGATCCGGGACCGCAGGGCCGTGCCGATGCCGGGGATGTTCTTGAGGTGGGTGGTGGCCGACGCGCCGCGGGCCGGGCCGCCGGGGCGCTCCCCCTTGCCCGCACCGTCGTCCTTGCCGTCATGGCCGCCCCCGCCACAACCGGCCAGAAGGACCAGTCCCGCCGCGGCCACCGCCGCCCTCCGCATCACACCACCCGCACGTCGCATGTCCCCATGGTCGCACCGCGCGACTGACGCCCGTTCAGCGCCCGCCGTATCGGCGCGCCCCCCGGACGATTGTCCTGAACGCGCGGCCGCAGCGGAAAAATCGATTGAAACCGGCCCACTCCACGGGCCAGTCTTCCAGAACCTTCGCCGGCAACGAGACGGGCATGAGGGGCATTTCGCCTGCCGGAAAGTTATCCGGGCGCGGGGTCGGTGACGGCGCCGAGCCGGTGACGGCGCTGGGCCGGTGACGGCACGGGACCGGCGGCAGCGCTGGGCCGGTGACTGCGCGCCGGCTCGCTCCGCGACCACTCCACCCCCGACTTCCGCGACCACTCCACCACGACCTCGCCTGGGGCATCATGCAGATCCGCGACCTTCCGCATCCCGACCCCGGCGTCCCCGACGTCCGTACGGGCGACAGCTTCCTCCGCTGGCTCTACGCCCGGCAGTTGGGCGGCCAGCTGAAGGCCCTCGCCTGGGGCCTGGTGAACTTCGGCGCCATCGCCTCCTTCCCGCTGCCGGTGGGCATGGCCGTACAGGCCGCGGTCGACCGCGACGGCGGCCGGCTGGCGCTGTCCGGTGGGCTGATGCTGGTGCTCGGCGCGCTGATCGCGCTGGGCGGCACGATGCTGCACCGCGCCGCGGTCACCAACTGGATCACCGCCGTCGCCCGGATGCAGCAACTGCTCGCCCGCAAGACCACGGAGCTGGGTTCGGCCATGACCCGGCGGGTGGCGGCCGGTGAGATCGTCGCGGTCAGCACCGGTGACCTGGAGAAGATCGGCTGGTTCGTCGAGTCGATCTCCCGGTTCGGTGCGGCCGCGGTCACCGCGGTCGCGGTCGCGGCCGCCCTGGTCGTCCGGGAACCGCACCTCGGCACCCTGGTGGCACTCGGCGTCCCCGTCCTGGCGCTGGCCGTACTGCCGTTGCTGCCGCCCGCCGCCCGGCGGGCCGACGCCCAGCGCGAGGTGGCCGGCCGGGCCACCGAACTCGCCTCCGACACCGTCGCCGGACTGCGCGTCCTGCGCGGCATCGGCGGCGAGGAACTCTTCCTCGGCCGCTACCGCGCCGCCTCCCAGGAGGTCCGCCGGGCCGCCGTCCGCAGCGCCCGGATGTGGTCGCTGATCGCGGCCGTCCAGGTCGTGCTGCCGGGCCTGCTGCTGATCGCGGTGGTCTGGTACGGCACCCGGCTCGCCCTCGACGGCACGGTCGCGGTCGGCGAACTCGTCATGATCTACAGCGCGGTCACGTTCCTGCTCCTGCCGCTCCGGCACTTCGAGGAGATCGCCCAAGCGCTCTCCTTCGCCCGGCCGTCGGCCCGGCGCACCGCCCGGGTCCTCGCCCAACACCGGCCGGCCGGCGGACGGACCGCGGACGACCAGGCTCCACCCAGCGGTGATCTGCACGATCCGGTCAGCGGCCTGACCGCCCCGGCCGGCCGGCTGACCGCGGTCGTCTGCGGCGACCCGGACACGGCGGGCCGGCTCGCGGAACGCCTGGGGGGTCATGCCCATGGTGCGGGGCAGGGCCTGCCGCCGGTCACCCTGGGCGGCACTCCGCTGGACGACGTGCCGCGGGACGCCGCCCGCGCCGCCGTACTCGTCCAGGACAAGGACCCGATGCTGCTGTCCGGCACCCTCGGTGAGCTGCTCGACGTGCCGTCCTCCGGGCGGCTGGCCGCCGACGCGGCACTCACCGCCGCCCAGTGCGGCGATGTGCTGACCGCCTTGGCGCAGGCCTCGCTCGACGACTCCGGGGACCCGATGCACACGCACATCACCGAGCGCGGCCGGTCGCTCTCCGGCGGCCAGCGGCAGCGACTGGCGCTGGCCAGGTCGCTGGTCACCGACCCGGAGGTGCTGGTGCTCGACGAGCCGACCAGCGCCGTGGACGCCCACACCGAGGCCCGGATCGCCGACGGCCTGCGAGAGATCCGGACCGGCCGCACGACGGTCGTCCTGACCTCCAGCCCGCTGCTGCTGGACCGCGCCGACCGGGTCGCGTTCCTCCACGAGGGCAAGGTCGTCGCCGAGGCCCCCCACCGCGAACTCCTGCACAGCCACCCCGCCTACCGCGCCGTCGTCACCCGGGAGACCGAACCTGCAGCCGATCGGTATGCGGCCACGGACACGGAAGCCGAAGGCGCTCCGGGTACGGAACCCGAAGCAGCGCCGAATACGGACCTGGCCCCAGAACCCACCCCGGACAAGAACCCCGAACGGGTGCTGACCACCGCTCAAGCCGACGAGACCGCATGACCGAGACCAAGACCGAGCTCGAGACCGAGACCGAGACCAAGACCGAGAACGAGAACGAGAACGAGACCGAGATCGAGGAGACCCCATGATCGGCCTGGCGCCGCCGGAGCACGATCCGGACGCCCCGCAGACGCTCACCACACTGCCCGTCGGCTCCCCGGCGACCGTACGGAGCTACGTCGCCGGGCTGATCCGCCGGCACGGCCGGGAGTTCACCGTACTGGTCACCGTCAACGCCGCCGCGGTGATCGCGTCGATGGCCGGTCCGTACCTGCTGGGCGGGGTCGTCGAGAAGCTCTCCGCGGGCGAGCGCCACCTCCAACTCGGGCGCACCATCGCCCTGTTCACCCTCGCCCTGATCGTGCAGACGGTGTTCGTCCGCATGGTCCGGCTGCGCGGTGCGATGCTCGGCGAGCGGATGCTGGCGGACCTGCGCGAGGACTTCCTCGTACGGTCCGTGGCGCTGCCGCCGGGCGTACTGGAACGGGCCGGCACCGGCGACCTGCTGTCCCGGATCACCACGGACATCGACCGGCTCTCCAGCGCGATGCGCGAGGCCGTGCCGCAGCTGTCGATCGGTGTGGTGTGGGTGGCGCTGCTGCTGGGCGGGCTGACCGTGACAGCCCCGCCGCTCGCGCTGTCGGCGCTGGTCGCGCTACCCCTGCTGGTCGTCGGCTGCCGCTGGTACTTCAAGCGGGCGCCGTCCGCCTACCGTTCGGAGGCCGCGGGGTACGCGGCGGTGTCCGCCGTCCTCACCGAGTCCGTGGACGCCGGCCGCACGATCGAGGCGCACCGCCTGGGCGCCCGCCGCATCGCTCTCTCCGAGCGCCGGATTCGCGAATGGACCCAGTGGGAGCGCTACACCCTCTTCCTGCGCACGGTGCTGTTCCCGGTCGTCGATCTGACGCACGTGGTGCTGCTGGGCGCGGTGCTGCTGCTCGGCGGGGCGATGGTGATGCAGGGCTGGCTCACGGCGGGCCAACTGACGACCGGTGCGCTGCTCGCCCAGATGATGATCGATCCCGTGGGCATGATCCTGCGCTGGTACGACGAGTTGCAGGTGGCCCAGGTGTCCATCGCCCGGCTCGTCGGCGTCCGGGAGATCGAACCCGAGACGGCGCACGCGGAGCGGCTGCCCGACGGCCGCGATGTGCATGCCGATGACGTGAGCTTCGGCTACCGCACCGGCGTCGACGTCCTGCGCGAGGTCTCCCTGCGGATCCGTCCCGGCAGCCGCCTGGCCCTGGTCGGCCCGTCCGGTGCCGGCAAGTCGACACTGGGCAGGCTGCTCGCGGGGATCTACGGGCCCCGTACGGGCAGCGTGACGCTGGGCGGTGCGGAGCTCTCCGCGATGCCCGCCGAACGGGTCCGCGAGCAGGTGGCACTGGTCAATCAGGAGCACCACGTCTTCGTCGGCACGCTGCGCGACAACCTGCTGCTCGCCCGCACCGACGCCGACGACGCCGAACTGTGGGCGGCGCTGGGGGCGGTGGACGCCCATGACTGGGCCCGGGCCCTGGACACGGGCCTGGACACCGAGGTGGGCTCGGGCGGCCACACCCTGACCCCCGCCCAGGCCCAGCAGATCGCCCTGGCCCGTCTCGTCCTGGCCGACCCGCACACCCTGGTGCTGGACGAGGCCACCTCACTCCTCGACCCGCGCGCCGCCCGCCACCTGGAGCGCTCACTGGGCAAGGTGCTGGACGGCCGCACGGTCGTGGCCATCGCCCACCGCCTGCACACCGCGCACGACGCCGACGTGATCGCCGTCGTCGAGAACGGCCGCATCAGCGAACTCGGCACCCACCACGACCTGCTCACCGCAAACGGCCCGTACGCGGCATTGTGGCGCTCTTGGCACGGATAACCGCCGGGTGACGCGGGCTGGCCGGGGCAGTGGGGAGGGTGGGTCAACCGGAGGGGGATGCAGCGAGGCGGCTGGACCGGCGAAGCCAGTGGACCGGATAGGGATGCCGGGCGGGGCGGCGGGACGGCGACGCGGTGGACCGGATAGGGATGCCGGGCCGGGCAGCACGACGGCGACGCGGTGGACCAGACAGGGATGCCGGGCCGGGCAGCACGACGGCGACGCGGTGGACCAGACAGGGATGCCGGGCCGGGCAGCACGACGGCGACGCGGTGGACCGGCGCACCGGCGGGCGGAGCGGCTGGACCGGGAAGGGCCGCCGGACCAGGCGGCGGGACGGCGACCCTGCCACTGCCGGGAGGGGCGAAGACCGGGAGGGGCGAGAGGAGTCGCACGGCGGCGCGGCCGCACCTGTCGGCACCGCCTCACGCCCTGCCCGCATCGGGTGCGGGTGGGAGTGGGAGTGGGAGTGGGAGTGGGCCGCCTGGCCTCGCCCCCCACCCGCAGCGACCCACCGGATCGCGCCTGGGCTTCTCTCCCCCGCCCCCGCCCCCACCCCAACCCCCACTCCCCCAACTCCGCGGCATCACTCAGATGAAGTCGAGCGCCCCCAACGCGCCGATTCCGCCCAGAAGCATGAACACCGGCATCAGGACCTTCAGTTCCACCCAGCTGCCGGCCTTGAAGCGCATGGCCTTGGGCGGGCCGAGCGGGTACCAGCGCTTCCGGCCTATCGGGATCGGCCACAGGATGGGGCAGCCGGACACCGTCAGTGCATCGCCGATGTCATGGACCAGCGCGCCGAGCACGATCGGCAGGCCCAGCCAGAGGTACTGCTGGCCGGGTTCGGTGAACAGCCAGTGCGCGCCGTTGCCCGGCTGGTCGAGGACGCCGGCCAGGATCCAGGCCGAGGCGGCGCCGAGCAGCCAGACCAGCACATCGCTGGAGACCCGGGCCGCCCGCCACAGCAGCCCCTCGATCGCGAGCACCATGTGGACGAAGAGGATGCCGAGCACCGCCCAGCGCCCGCCCCGCATCGCCAGCAGCGCCATGCCGCCGCCGACCAGCACGGCCCACACCCAGGTGTGGGTCAGCGTGCGGTGCCCGCCGGAGCGGTTGGCGTCGCCGCGCATCTTCGTCGCCTTGTAAACGGCGTGCGAGATGTTGTCGACGACCTCGCACACCATCCGCGAGAGCGGCCCGAAGGCCCGCGAGATGGTCGCGGACTTGTGGTCGAGGTCCGGGGCGAGCGCCGCTCCGGCACAGATCAGGGCCCCGCAGACGAGCACCGGCCAGGGCATCGGATGTCCCGCGGCTGCGGCCGCCGCGCCCACCCCCAGCCAGGCCGCCGCCCCGGACAGCGAGTGCGCCGGTCCCATCATGGTTGTTCCCCACCCCTTGTTGTCGCCTTGTTGTGTTTGTTGTCGGTGTCGTTGTCGTCGGTGTCGTTGTCGCCGGTGTCGTTGTCCGTGGTCGGCGCTCGGCACTTCCGGTGTTCGGCTCGCGCCTCGTGCCCGGCTCGTGCGTCGTGCCCGGCGCGCGTCCCGTGCCCGGCGCGTACGTCGCACCCGGCACTTCCGGCATGCCCGATGCATCCGTCGCCCCCGGCTACTGCGGCGTGTCCGGCACGCTCACCGTTCGCGCTGCTGACGCCGGGTCGGCGACTCAGCGTAGCGGGAGATGATCTCCGTACGGAGGCGGGGCCCTGCCCGGCGACCAGGCCGGGAGGGCGACCGCAGAGGGGGCCACCGGTCACGGATGGTGACGGTATGGTGTCGGACCGTCCATGGGGGATCGAGTTGATCTCCGTATGGGTTACCGGTTCCCGGATCCGGGGTGAAGACAGGCAGTATGGGGGCGTGACCCTCATCGATCATCTGCCGAACGACGCCGACCCCGATGCCCTCTTCGAAGCCTTTTCGGGCTGGGCCGAGCAGCAGGGGATCTCGCTCTACCCCGCCCAGGAGGAGGCGCTGATCGAGGTGGTCTCGGGGGCGAACGTCATCCTGTCCACCCCCACCGGCTCCGGGAAGAGCATGGTGGCGGCCGGGGCGCACTTCACCGCCCTCGCCCATGATCAGGTCACCTTCTACACCGCCCCGATCAAGGCGCTGGTGTCGGAGAAGTTCTTCGATCTGTGCAAGCTCTTCGGCACCGAGAACGTCGGCATGCTCACCGGCGATGCGTCGGTGAACGCCGACGCCCCGGTCATCTGCTGTACCGCCGAGGTCCTCGCCTCGATAGCGCTGCGGGACGGCAAGAACGCCGACATCGGCCAGGTCGTGATGGACGAGTTCCATTTCTATGCGGAGCCGGACCGCGGCTGGGCCTGGCAGATTCCGCTGCTCGAACTGCCGCAGGCGCAGTTCGTGCTGATGTCGGCGACGCTCGGCGACATGTCGCGGTTCGAGGAGGACCTCAGCCGGCGCACCGGGCGGCCGACGTCGGTGGTGCGCTCGGCGACCCGGCCGGTGCCGCTGTCGTACGAGTACCGCACCACCGCTCTGACGGAGACGCTCACCGAGCTGCTGGAGACCCGCCAGTCCCCCGTCTACATCGTGCACTTCACGCAGGCCGCCGCCGTGGAGCGGGCGCAGGCCCTGATGAGCATCAATATGTGCACCCGCGCGGAGAAGGACCAGATCGCCGAGCTGATCGGGAACTTCCGGTTCACCACGAAGTTCGGCAGGAACCTGTCGCGGTACGTGCGCCACGGCATCGGCGTGCACCACGCCGGGATGCTGCCGAAGTACCGCCGGTTGGTGGAGAAGCTCGCCCAGGCGGGCCTGCTGAAGGTCATCTGCGGGACGGACACCCTCGGCGTCGGCGTCAACGTCCCCATCCGGACGGTGCTGTTCACCGCACTGACCAAGTACGACGGGTCGCGGGTGCGGACGCTGCGGGCGCGGGAGTTCCACCAGATCGCGGGCCGGGCCGGCCGGGCCGGCTTCGACACCGCCGGCTTCGTCGTCGCGCAGGCGCCCGAGCACGTCGTGGAGAACGAGAAGGCGCTGGCGAAGGCGGGCGACGATCCGAAGAAGCGGCGCAAGGTGGTCCGCAAGAAGGCGCCGGAGGGCTTCGTCAACTGGGGCGAGAACACCTTCGAGAAGCTGATCGCGTCCGATCCGGAGCCGCTGACCTCGCGTTTCCGGGTGACCCACGCGATGCTGCTGTCGGTGATCGCCCGCCCGGGCGATGCCTTCGAGGCGATGCGCAAGCTGCTCGAGGACAACCACGAGCCGCGCAAGAACCAGCTGCGGCACATCCGGCGGGCCATCGCGATCTACCGGTCGCTGCTGGACGGCGGGATCGTCGAGCGGCTGGACGAGCCGGACGCGGAGGGCCGGATCGTCCGGCTGACCGTGGATCTGCAGCAGGACTTCGCGCTCAACCAGCCGCTGTCGACGTTCGCGCTGGCCGCCTTCGACCTGCTCGACCCGGAGTCGCCGTCCTACGCGCTGGACATGGTGTCGGTCGTGGAGTCCACGCTGGACGATCCGCGGCAGATCCTGGCCGCGCAGCAGAACAAGGCGCGTGGCGAGGCGGTGGCCCAGATGAAGGCCGACGGCGTCGAGTACGAAGAGCGCATGGAACGGCTCATGGACGTCGAGTACCCCAAGCCGCTGGAGGAGCTGCTCTTCCACGCCTACGGGCTGTACCGCAGGAGCCACCCCTGGGTGGGCGACCACCCGCTGTCGCCGAAGTCGGTCATCCGCGACATGTACGAACGCGCCATGACCTTCACGGAGTTCACCTCCTTCTACGAGCTGGCGCGCACCGAGGGCATCGTGCTGCGGTACCTCGCGAGTGCCTTCAAGGCGCTGGACCACACCGTGCCGGACGATCTGAAGTCGGAGGACTTCCAGGACATCATCGCCTGGCTGGGCGAGATGGTGCGGCAGGTCGACTCCAGCCTGCTGGACGAGTGGGAGCAGCTCGCCAACCCGGAGGAGGAGACGGCGGACCAGGCCCAGGAGCGGGCGGATCAGGTCCGGCCGGTCACGGCCAACGCGCGAGCCTTCCGGGTGCTGGTGCGCAATGCGATGTTCCGGCGGGTGGAGCTGGCGGCGCTGGACAAGGTCGAGGAACTCGGCGAGATGGACGCCGAGTCCGGCTGGGACGCGGATGCCTGGGGCGAGGCGCTGGACGCCTACTGGGACGAATACGACGAGCTGGGCACCGGCCCGGACGCGCGCGGCCCGAAGCTCCTGCAGATCGAGGAGGACCCCGAGCACGGCCTGTGGAAGGTGCGGCAGACTTTCGCCGACCCGAGCGGTGATCACGACTGGGGCATCTCCGCCGAGGTGGATCTGGCCGCCTCGGACGAGGAGGGGCGCGCGGTCGTGCGGGTCACGGATGTGGGTCAGTTGTGAGGCGACGGCTTCGCCCGAGGCCGCCGGGGCATGCGAGGGAGGGCCATCGGCCATGAGCAATCCTGCGGAGAAGCTCGTCGACCTGCTGGATCTCGAGCGGATCGAGGTGAACATCTTCCGCGGCCGCAGTCCGCAGGAGAGCCTCCAGCGGGTCTTCGGCGGACAGGTGGCGGGCCAGGCGCTGGTCGCCGCCGGGCGGACCACCGACGGTGACCGTCCGGTGCACTCGCTCCATGCGTACTTCCTGCGCCCGGGCCGGCCCGGGGTGCCGATCGTGTACCAGGTCGAGCGGGTGCGTGACGGGCGCTCCTTCACCACGCGCCGGGTGGTCGCGGTCCAAGAGGGACGCACGATCTTCAATCTGACCGCCTCCTTCCACAAGCCGGAGCCCGGCTTCGAACATCAGTTGCCGATGCGCCGCGCGGTGCCCGACCCGGAGGACCTCCCGACGGTCGTGGAGGAGGTCCGTGAGCATCTGGGCGGGCTGCCCGAGGCGTTGGAGCGGATGGCCCGCAGGCAGCCGTTCGACATCCGGTATGTCGACCGGCTGCGCTGGACGCCGGACGAGATCGAGGGGGCGGAGCCGCGCAGCGCGGTGTGGATGCGGGCGGTCGGGCCGTTGGGCGACGATCCGCTCGTGCACACCTGCGCGCTGACCTACGCCAGCGACATGACGCTGCTGGACGCGGTCCGCATCCCGATCGAGCCGCTCTGGGGTCCGCGCGGCTTCGACATGGCCTCGCTGGACCATGCGATGTGGTTCCACCGCCCGTTCCGCGCGGACGAGTGGTTCCTCTACGACCAGGAGTCCCCGATCGCCACCGGCGGCCGGGGCCTGGCCCGCGGGCGGATCTACGACCGGGAGGGCAGGCTGCTGGTCTCGGTCGTCCAGGAAGGGCTGTTCCGGAAACTGGGTGGCTGACCCGGCCGGACGGCCGGCTCCACGGGGGACATCCGGCGGACCCGTCCGGGGTCCTCTCTGCGGGCCTCTTCGAGCGCCCTCGCGAGATGGACGCGGTACCACAGGACCTCGTCGAACTCGTCGGCCGTCAGCACCCGTTCGCAGGCTTCCCGGGCCGCCGGGGTGGCGGTGATCACCGTCGCGAGGGTGGGCCGGAGCCGGCGCAGCACGGACCGCTCCAGGGGGTTGCCGGCCACCGAGGCCAGTTCCTCCGGGGGCAGTACGGCGGCGATCACCGCGGCCGACTCCCAGGGGTCGCCGGTCTGTCCCATGAGCTGCGCGACCCGGCGGCCGCGCCACTGGCGGGCCCGCCAGTCCTGTCCGCCGTCGAGCATCACCCGCATCGCCGCTGGGGTGTTGCCGCGGAGCAGGTCGGGTTCGCGGTCGGCGAAGTCGGCGATCTCCGCCGCGAGGTAGAGCCAGACCACCGCGCCGTAGCGGTTCACGTAGAACCGGGCGGGCGCGAAGCAGCCGGCGCGGGTCAGGCGGAGCACCCGGCCCGGTCCGACGCCCATCAGCCGGGCGGCCTCGGTCATGCCGACCGTGCGGATGCGCTCGCGGAGCGCCTCCGGGAAGCCGGGCTCGGCCTGGAGCCGGGCGATCTCCTCGGCCGGGACCCGGCGTCCGCCGAGGACTCCGGCGCCGGGTGGGCGCTCGGCGCCGCCGGGCGGCACCGTACGCACTTCTCCGAGCTGGACGGCGAGCTCGAACTCGCCGCTGCGCAGCTCCAGTTCATGGGCCGCTCGGCCCTTCGGGAGCGTCTGCCGCCCGTCACACATCACTGTCATGTCGTTCCCCCGCAACTCGGTCGGTCAGCGTCGATCACTGACAGTCACGACTGTAGCCGCAGGCGGTGACAGTGCGTCAACCTCCGCCTCAGACCTGTGGATAACTCTCCGACCGGCGCACCGCGACGCCCAGGTGCTCGCCGACGCGATGGACCAGCAGCGTCATCTCGTAGGCGATCTGCCCCAGATCGGCGTCCGCGCCGGCCAGCACGCACAGGCAGCTGCCGTCCCCCGCCGCCGTCACGAACAGCACCCCGTCGTCGAACTCGATCATGGTCTGCCGGACCTCCCCGCCGCGGAAGTGCAGCGCCGACCCCTTCGCGAGGCTGTGCAGTCCCGAGGCGACCGCCGCGAGATGCTCGGCGTTCTCCCGCCCCAGGCCCTCGCTCGCGCCGGTCACCAGCCCGTCGCTGGAGAGCACCAACGCGTGCCGTACCTTCTCCACCCGCTTGGTCAGGTCGTCCAGCAGCCAGTCGAGTCCGCTGCTCAATGCCATGTGACGCTTCCTCCCCGTGTCCCCGGCCGCGGTCCTGGCCGGACGGCAGCCCATGGTCCCTCCGCGGACTGCCGTGCCAGCCTGTCCCACCTCCGCCGTCTCGGCAAGCGGCCCGCGGCGCGGCGTGCCACGCGGCGCCCGCGCCGACGCGCGGAGAGGATGTCGGCATGGCACACAAGATGACGAAAGACGAGTGGCGGGGGTTCCTCTCGGAGGGCACCCGGACCGGAAAGCTGGCGACCGTGCGGGCGGACGGCAGCCCGCACCTCGCGCCGATCTGGTTCCTCCTGGACGGCGACGAGTTGGTGTTCAACACCGGTGCGGACACGGTCAAGGGCCGCAATCTGGCCCGCGACGGCAGGCTCGCCCTGTGCGTGGACGACGACCGGCCGCCGTTCTCCTTCGTGACCGTGCAGGGCTCGGCGGAGATCAGCGACGACCTGGCCGACGTACGGCACTGGGCGACCCGGATCGCGGCCCGTTACATGGGCGAGGACCGTGCGGAGGAATACGGCGCGCGCAACGGCGTGCCGGGCGAGGTGGTGGTGCGGGTCACGATCGACAAGGTCGTCGGACTCGCGGCGATCGCGGACTGACCCGGTGCGTGGCGCGGGCCGTCCGGTGTCCGCGCCCCGCCCGTCCGCGGCTCATCCCACCGGGGCCGGCGTCCGCGGGGAGTGCTGCCGGCCGGCGTGCTCGACGAGCCGGACCAGCACCTCCTTGCCGGAGTCGCGGTCCCGCGCGTCACAGAGGACGACCGGGGTACCGCGGGCCAGATCCAGCGCGCGGGCCACCTCGTCCGCCCCGTAGGAGCGCGCGTCGGCGAAGCAGTTGACGGCGACCAGGAACGGGATCGCGCGGCGCTCGAAGTAGTCGACCGCCGGGAAGCAGTCCTGCAGCCGGCGGGTGTCGGCGAGGACCACGGCGCCCAGCGCGCCCTCGGACAGGTCGTCCCACAGGAACCAGAAGCGGTCCTGTCCCGGGGTGCCGAAGAGGTAGAGGGAGAGCCCCTCCCGGATGGTGATGCGGCCGAAGTCCATCGCCACGGTGGTGGTGGCCTTGGTGTCCACTCCCCCGGTGTCGTCCACCCCCTCCCCGACCTCGCTGAGTCCTTCCTCGGTACGCAGCGGGCGGATCTCGCTGACCGAGCCCACCAGGGTGGTCTTGCCCACCCCGAAACCGCCCGCGACTAAGATCTTCAGGGCCAGTTCGGGGCCGGGGTCCGGGGCTGCGCCCTCCGGGGCCCCTGGTGCGGCGTTCATCGGCCGTCTCCTTAAGGATGCGGGTCCTGCGCGTCACGGGGAATGCGGATGCACGGCTCGGCGAAGGGAGCCTTCGGCGGCAGAGCGCCGTCCGAAATCCATGGCGAGGACCGTACCGCCCGCTGATCGGAATGTCCCCGAATTCGGCAAAGCCGCTCAGTCTTGTGATCAGGAACCCCGGCGGCCCCGTATTCGTGATAGACGGATCGGACCGCCACAGCGGGGGCCGGTGCGGGATCATGTCGGCATGACGCAACAGCAGTCACAGGAGCGGGCCCTACCGTCCGCCGCGGCGGACGTCTCCGCCCGTGCCGTCGAACGCCATGGCATCGACCCGGTGCCGGACGCCGAGCGGCACGGCAGCCCCCGGTCACTGTTCTGGCCCTGGGCCGCCTCCGGGCTCTCCCTGTTGTGCATCGCCTACGGCGTCTACCTCATGGGCCTCGGCCTCAGCCCCTGGCAGGCGATCGCCTCCGGGGCGCTCGGCTATGTGCTCTCGTTCCTCCTGGTCGGGCTGATCTCGATAGCCGGGGCCCGCACCGGCGCGCCCACCATGGCCATCGGCCGGGCCTCCTTCGGCCGGCAGGGCAACAAGCTGCCCACGCTGTTCAGTTACGTCTCCAACGTCGGCTGGGAGACCGTCCTGGTCGCGCTGTCCTCGTTGGGCGGCGCGGCGATCCTGGCGCGCGTCGCGCCCGGCGTCTTCGCCCGGGCCGACGCCCGGACGCCGACGACTACGGCGCAGGCGCTGTGTTTCGCGGTGACCGCGGTGGTGGTCGTGGTCGTCGGCATCTACGGGCATGCGCTGATCATGCGGGTGCAGAAGTACCTGACCGCCGCGATCACCGCGCTCACCGTGGTCTACCTGGTGCTGATGGCCGACCGCATCGACCTGTCCGCCCTGGGGCACGGCCGGGCGGGCGGCCTCGGCACGTTCGTCGGCGGCGTCGTGTTCGCGATGACGCTGCTGGGCCTGGGCTGGGTCAACTGCGGTGCCGATTACAGCCGTTACCTGCCGCGGACGAGCAGCGGCCGGGCGATCACGGGGTGGACCACGCTCGGCGGGGTGCTGCCGCCGCTGGTGCTGCTGGTGTTCGGGGTGGTGCTGAACGCCGGGGATCCCAAGCTGGCCGGGGCGGCGGCCGCCGACCCGGTGGGGGCGCTCGCGGCGGAGCTGCCCACCTGGTTCCTGGTGCCGTATCTGCTCACCGCCATCGGGGGCTTCGCCTCCGGGGCGATCATGGACATCTACAGCTCGGGCATGTCGATGCTGGCCCTGGGCATCCCGATCCGGCGGCATCTCGCCGTCCTGGTGGACGGCGTGCTGATGGCCGTCGGCGGCTGGTACGTGCTGTTCGTGTCGCCCAGTTTCTTCGCGACCTTCCAGGCGTTCCTGGCCGTCATCGGGGTGGCGATGTCGGCCTGGTCGGCGGTGTTCCTGGTGGAGCAGTGGCGCCGTCGCCACACCGGCTTCGACCTGGTGCGGGTGGCGGCCCTGGGCCGGCCGGCGGTGTTCTCGCTCGTCGTGGGCACCGCCGTCGGACTGGGCCTGATCACCTCCGCCGACCCCCACATCGCCACGGTGGTGGGCTTCCTGCTCACCGACGGCGCCGCGCGGGGCCCGCTGGGCGCCATGAACCTCGGCGTCGTGGTGGCCCTGCCCGTCACCGGCGTGCTGTACGCCTGCACGGCGTCGCTCGGCGCCCGTCGTCACACCTCTGGAGGAGACCGATGACCGACCACCACGGTGAACGGCCGCACGAGGTGCGGGCGTTCTTCGCGCCGCGCGCCGCCGACTGGGACGCCAAGTTCCCCGACGACGGCCCTGCCTACGCCGCCGGCGTCGCCGAGCTGGGGCTGCGGCGGGGCGAGGCGGTCCTGGACGCCGGCTGCGGCACGGGACGGGCGCTGCCGGCGCTGCGGGAGGCCGTGGGGCCGCAGGGGACGGTGCTGGGCGCCGATCTGACGCCGGAGATGCTGACCGCCGCCGTACGGGCCGGGCGGGACCGCTACGCGCCGCTGCTGCTCGCGGACGCGACCCGGCTGCCGCTGCCGGACGCCGCGCTGGACGCGGTCTTCGCCGCCGGTCTCATCTCCCATCTGCCGGGCCCGGAGGCGGGCTTCACCGAACTGGCCAGGGTCGTGCGCCCCGGTGGCCGGCTCGCGCTCTTCCACCCCATCGGGCGGGCCGCCCTCGCCGCGCGCAAGGGGCGGGCCCTCACCCCCGACGACCCCCGGGCGGAGCCGAATCTGCGGCCCCTGCTGTCCCGCTGCGGCTGGGAGCTGGTCCGGTACGAGGACCGGGACGCGCGCTATCTGGCGTTGGCGGTCCGCCAGGGTTGAGGCGCGGCCCGGCCCGTGGGATCCGGGGTCAGGAGGCCACCGGGTCCTCCCCGTGCGGGACCGGGCAGCCGCCGAGGCGCCGGGAGGCCGGGAAGGTGCCGAGTTCGGCCACCCGGAAGCCGTTCGGGTAGCCCTTGATCTCGGGGTTCTGGCGGGCGTAGTGCGGGGTGCGGCGGGGCGGCAGCAGCCGGACGGCCTTCGCGCGCAGCTTCAGGGCGCCGCGCACCGTCTTCTGCAGCGCCGGGGCCGGCCGGTCGTAGCGGAAGGCGTCCAGCAGCGAGTCGTCCAGGAGGGCCATGCTCGCGCGGCGCACCATCGGGGCGAGCGGGCCGTACCAGCCGGCCATCAGGTCCAAGGTGGCGTCGGAGACCCGTCGTGCGCCCTCGTCCCAGCCGAAGTGCGCCGCCTCGTAGGCGTCGAGGTACTGCTCGAAGTCCTCGTAGGTACGCGGGAGTTCGGGGATGCCCATATGGCGGCCGAGGGTGCGGTAGTAGGCGGCGAGGGCACGCTGTTCGTGCCGGGTCAGCCGCCGCCAGCCGTAGGTGTCGAGCCAGCGTTTGGGCATCACCACGAAGGTGCACAGGACGTAGCGCATGTCCTCGTCGGAGATGTCGTAGCTGCGGTGCATCTGGTTGATGCGGCGGATGGCCGTCCGGCCGTCCTCGCCGTCGAAGCCGTGCTCCAGTACGGCGTCGAGGAGGAGGGCGGTGTCGTCGTAGCGCTTCTGCGTACGGTCCGTCAGTTCGGCGGTCTCGGCGAGCAGTCGGCCGATGCTCGGCACGGCGTAGGTGCGGTAGAGGGCCAGTTCCAGGGCCCGGGTCAGGTCCCAGGGGAACTCATGGGTGGCGATGATGCGGTAGATCGCCAAGAAGTCGCGCTCGGGATCGAGCCTGCGGATCTCCTTCAGCCAGTCGTAGCGCCGCACGTGACAACCGTCCTTCCCTCGCCGGAGCGCCCAGTTTAGGGGCGGCACCGGCGGCCCGGCAGACCGGGCAGATCACCTGATCCGGACACTGTAGGAAGGCATAAGCCCAGCGTAGGAGTGGTGACAAGCTCCCGACGGGGCAATTAAGGTGCGCCGACGTACTCCGCAAAGGATGGGAAGGGGAGGTCCGCGTGCCCACGACCGAGAGCGCCGACAACGACCAGTTGTTCGTGCTGACGGCGGTGCTGCTGACGCCCGGGCAGTTCCCGAGCGTGCTCGGCGACGACTACCCCGAGGTGTGCGCGGGCCTCGGGCTCGAACCGTACGCCGAGGGCTACGGACTGGTCCTCGGGCAGGACGGCGGCGGTGCCCGCTGGACCGTGGTGACCGAGGACGTGTCGCTGGTCGCCTGTGCCATCGCGGCGTGGGACTGCGGGATGGAGTACGACCTCTCGCCCGGGGAGAGCAGCATCGTCGCGGCGCTCCCGGGCTGGCCGCTGGCGCTCGCCGTGTCCGCGCCGGGGGTGCCGGCGCCGCATGATCCGGAGCGGGAGGCGGGTGAGCCGGCGCCGCTCTGCCCGCCGGACGCGGAGGAGTGGGGGCCGGCCCAACGGCGGCTCGGCGCGGACGAGATCGCGCTGCAGTGGGCGATGTGGCGTGAGCAGGTGGACGGTGAGGTGACGTTCGCGGAACCGGGGGACGAGGCGCACGAGGGGGTGCGCCGGGTGCTGAAGGAGGCCCGCGGCTATCTGGCGGAGTCGCCGCCGCCCGGGCGCGTGCGGTCGTCGTTCGCGGCGGGCGAGGCGCGCACGCTGCGGGTCGACGGGCCGGGCTGGAGCATGGTGGCGCGGACGGACGACATCGCGTTCGTGCTGCTGGACGAGGAGCCCGGCGAGGTGCATCCGGTGGGCCGGGGGCCGGAACTGCCCGGGCTGCTCTCCTCGCTGGACGAGCTGGCGGCCCGGCCGGTCTGAGCCGGCCCCCTTCCGCACGGCCGGTCGCCCGGGGCCCGGCCCTGATCACCGGCCGGCCCGGACCGCCGACCGGCCCGGGCCCCGGGCAGGCCGGCTCGCGGCCCCGTTCCCGCCTGCCGGTGTCAGCGTCCCAGCTGTTTGCGGCCGACCCTGCGCAGGCGGCGGCGCTGGGAGGAGTCGAGGGCCAGATATGCGACGGCCGGGACCCCGACCATGACCAAGAGGGCCGCCCAGAAGGGCAGCAGCCACAGCAGGACCACTCCCACCGCGACGCCGCCGATCGCGACCTTCGCCTGTGTGGACATCCTTCACGCCCCTTCCGCGGCCGGTGCCGCGCTCTGTCGTACTCCATTGAACGCCGATTCCGCGCCGCGGGTTCCCTGTCGTCCCGTCCGGGTTGCCGGGTGCGGCCGGGTGCCGCCCAGGGGTGCGCGCGTTCCTCGTTCGGGCCCGGCGTCCGGTACCCTCGGGCGCTCCAGGCGCCAGTAGTCAAACTTGAGGAGTTCGGGATCCCGTGACATCCACGCGTGCGGCCACCCCCGCTCAGCTCTCCGGGCTCGCCCGCTGCCCGGCGGTCTTCCTGCCGTCGGACCCACCCCGGGCCGGGCGGATCGCCTTCTGGCGTCTTGATGGTGAGCCGATCGCGGCGGCCCGCACCGAGGAGGACGCGCCGGACGGGAGCGGGCCCGGGGCGGAGCGGCTGAGCGTCGTACTGCCCGAGGAGGACGGCGGCCTCCAGGTCGGCGAGGTGCCGGCGCTGGTGCTGCCGGTGGCCGACGCGCTGCCCGTCCTCACCCGGTTGCGGGCCGGCCGGGCCACCCATCCGGCCGCCGCCTTCTGGGGCGCCGCGGCGGTCCTCGCGCTCCAGCTGGCCGCCCGTGGACGGCTGCTGCCCGGCGTGAGCCCCGAGGGGTACGACGCCTGGCGGCTGGGCCCGCTCGATGCCGCGGACCTCGAACGGCTGCGGGAGCTCGCCGCCGCGATGCCTCCGTACGCGCACGCCACCCCGCTGCCGGGGACGGACCCGGTGGAGCTGCCCGAGCCGGAGCGGCACCTGCGGGCGTTCCTCGACGCGGTGGCGGACGGTCTGCCGCGCTCCCCCGCCGCGGCGCTGGCCACCGGGGCACCGGCCTTCGCGGCGGCCGCGCCGCAGCACATCCCCGAACAGCGGGACTGGGCCGCGGACGTCGCCGCCGGTCATGACGCCGGCGTACGGATCTCCTTGCGGGTGGAAGCGCACGGCCTGGAGCCGGAGGCGGCGGTGGGCGTTCCGGTGGACGGTGCCGCGCCGGCCCCGGATGGCGAGGTCACCTTCCGCGCGGTCCTCCAGGTGCACAGCCTCACCGATCCGGCGCTGGTGGCGGACGCCACCGAGGTGTGGGCGGGGGCGTCGACGGCGGGGCAGGCGTTCGGTCCGCGGGCGCGGATGGACACCCTGCGCACGCTGCACCGGGCGGCCGAGGTCTGGGCGCCGCTCGGCCCGTTGCTGTCGGCGGCGGTGCCGGACGCGCTGGAGCTCGCCGACGAGGATGTCGCCGAACTGCTCGGCCCGGCCTCCCGGGCGCTGGCCGCGGCCGGGGTGCAGGTCCACTGGCCGAAGCAGCTCGCGCGCACGCTGACCAGCCGCGCCGTGGTGGGGCCGCCCGACACCGAAGGCCCGGGGGACGGCCGGGAATCGGGGCCGCCCTCCTTGTTGTCCGCGGACGCCCTGCTCTCCTTCAGCTGGCGGTTCGCGGTGGGCGGCCAGGAGGTGGACCGGGCCGAACTCGACCGGCTGGCAGAAGCGGGGCGGCCGCTGGTGCGGCTGCGCGACCGGTGGGTGCTGATCGACCCGGAGGCCGTGCGGGCCGCCCGGGACCGGCAGGACCGCAAGGTCACCCCGCTCGACGCGCTCGGTGCCGCGCTCACCGGGAGCGCCGAGGACGGCGCCGGCGACCGGGTGGCGGTGCAGGCGACCGGGTGGCTGGCCGGGCTGCGCGACCGGCTGGCGGACCCGGAGGGCACCGCCGCCGGCCCCGTCGCCCAGCCGCCCGCGCTCCGCGCGACGCTGCGCGACTATCAGCTGCGCGGCCTGGGCTGGCTGCACCGGATGACGTCACTGGGGCTGGGCGCCTGCCTCGCCGACGACATGGGACTGGGCAAGACGATCACCCTCATCGCGCTGCATCTGCACCGGCAGTCCGCCCCTGAATCGGCCGGCCCGACGCTGGTGGTCTGCCCTACGTCGCTGATGGGCAACTGGCAGCGGGAGATCGAGAAGTTCGCGCCGGGCACACCGGTGCGCCGGTTCCACGCCGGACGCCGCAGCCTGGCCGACCTGGTGGACGGCGAGTTCGTCCTCACCACCTACGGGACGATGCGGCTGGACGCCGAGAAGCTGGCGGAGGTGGCCTGGGGGCTGGTCGTCGCGGACGAGGCGCAGCACGTCAAGAACCCGTTCTCGGCGACCGCCAGGGCCCTGCGGACCGTTCCGGGCAGGGCCCGGGTGGCGCTGTCCGGCACCCCCGTGGAGAACAACCTGACCGAGCTGTGGGCGATCCTGGACTGGACGACGCCCGGGCTGCTGGGGACGCTGGGACGGTTCCGCACGCGCTATGCGCGGGCCGTCGAGGGCGGTCCGGCGGCGTCCCCCGAGGCGGCCGCGGCGGCCGACCGGCTGGCCCGGCTGGTGCGGCCGTTCCTGCTGCGCCGGCGCAAGTCCGATCCGGGCATCGCGCCGGAACTGCCGCCCAAGACGGAGACCGACCGTGCGGTGGCGCTGACCACGGAGCAGGCCGGGCTCTACGAGGCGGTGGTGCGCGAGGGGCTCGACGAGATCGCCGGGACGGACGGGTTCGCCCGCCGCGGGCTGGTGGTCAAGCTGCTCACCTCGCTCAAGCAGATCTGCAACCACCCCGCGCAGTTCCTCAAGGAGGAGCAGCCGCGGATCGGCGGACGTTCGGGGAAGGTCGAGCTGCTCGACGAGCTGCTGGACACGATCCTCGCCGAGGGGGCGAGCGTGCTGGTGTTCACCCAGTACGTACGGATGGCGCGGCTGCTGGAGGGGCATCTGGTGGCGCGCGGCGTGGCGTCGCAACTCCTGCACGGCGGGACGACGGTGGCGCGCCGGGAGGAGATGGTGCGCCGCTTCCAGGACGGCGAGGTCCCGGTGTTCCTGCTGTCGTTGAAGGCGGCCGGCACCGGCCTGAACCTCACCCGGGCGGGCCATGTCGTGCACTTCGACCGCTGGTGGAACCCGGCCGTCGAGGCGCAGGCCACCGACCGCGCGTACCGCATCGGGCAGACCCAGCCGGTGCAGGTCCACCGCATGATCACGGAGGGCACGATCGAGGACCGGATCGCCGGCCTGCTCCAGCGCAAACAACAGCTGGCGGACGCGGTGCTGGGCACCGGCGAGGCCGCACTGACCGAACTCACCGACGCCGAGCTGGCGGACCTGGTGGCACTGCGAGGGAGCGAGCGATGACCGGACGATTCGACGACGGCGACGACGACGGCACCTACGGCGGCGGCGCCCATGAGGACGGCATACCCGGGGAGGGCGCTCACGGGCACGCCCCGGACGCCGAGCGGACCTTCGCCGCGCTGCCGCCCGCCGGCGGCCGGGGCTTCGCCCGCACGTGGTGGGGGCAGGCGTGGCTCAAGGCGCTGGAGGACACCGCTCTGGACGGCCGGCAGCTGAAGCTGGGCCGGCGGCACGCCCGGGCCGGTGCGGTCGGTGCGGTCTCGGTGCGCCCGGGGCGGCTGACCGCGGTCGTCCAGGACCGGGACCACAGCCGGCACCGGTCCGATGTGCTGCTGCAGCGGCTGGACGACGCCGCATGGGACCGCTTCCTCGATCTCGTCGCGGACCGGGCCGGGCACATCGCGGCGCTGCTCGACCGGGACATGCCGCCGGCACTGGTGGAGGACGCGGCCGCGGCGGGCGTCGAACTGCTGCCGGGCATCGGTGACCTGGAGGCGGAGTGCAGCTGCGGGGCGTGGGACCACTGCGCGCATTCGGCGGCGCTGTGCTACCAGGTGGCGCGGTTGCTGGACCAGGACCCGTTCGTGCTGCTGCTGGTACGCGGCCGCAGCGAGCGGGAGTTGCTCGGGGAGTTGCAGGCGCGCAGCGCGGCCCGGGCCGCCGTGCCCGCGGCGGCCGGGGACCCGGCGGCGGGGCCCGGTGCGGGCGTACCGGCCGCCGAGGCGTACGCGGCGCGCGACATCCTGCCGCCGCTGCCCGCGCCGCCCCCGCCGGTCGACGAGCCGGGCGCCGCGCCGGTGCTCGGCCGCGGCACCCCGCCCGCGCCGGGGGTGGACGTGGCCGCGCTGGAGTTCCTGATCGGAGAGGCGGCGGCGCGCGCCCAGCGGTTGCTGGCGGACGCGCTCTCGCCCTGGCATGCGGACACCCCGCCGCCGCCCGCGCTGACGCCCGGTCAGGACGCCGTGCGGCTGGCGGCGGCCGGTCCGGACCGGGCCGTCTCGGCACGGCTGGCGGCCGGTTCGGGGCGGGACGCACGCGGCCTGGCGTGGGCCGTACGGGCCTGGGAACTGGGCGGTACGGCGGGGCTCGCGGTGCTGGAGGAGGAGTGGGCCCCGGATCCGGCGGCGCTGGCCCGGGCGGCCGATCGGCTCGCGGCCGCCCGGGACGACGACGGCACCCGGCCCCCGCTGCGGGCCACCGGCAACCGCTGGACGGTGGTCGGCGGCGCCGCCCAACTGCGGTACGGGCGCGACGGCCGCTGGTGGCCGTACCGCAAGGAGCGCGGGCAGTGGGTGCCGGCCGGTCCGGCCTCGGACGATCCGGCGGCGGCGCTGGCGGAGGCGTCGGCGGAGGGCTGAGCAGGGGACGAGCCGTGGGACCCGGGGGTGGTCAGGCACCGCCCTCCGGGGCGACCCCGCCCTCCGTGGATGCCCCGTCCTCCGCCACGGCCCCGTCCTCCGCGGCCTTCCGGTGCGCGGCCGCCCGGCGTTGGAAGATCTCGTGCAGGTCCCGGGCGGCCCGGGGAACCGAGCCGGAGCGGCGGCGCTGGATCACCATGAGGACGTCGGTACGGCCCTCCGCCAACGGGCGGTAGGTGAGGGTGCCGCTGCGCTCCAGGGGGTCGCCGATCACGCTGAAGTCCGGCAGGACGGTGGCGCCCAGCCCCTCGGCGACCATCAGCTTGCCCATCTCGGCGCCGTCGGTGGAGTACGAGAAGGACGGCGCGCGGCCCTGGAGCAGCCGGTGCACGAAGCGGTGCATGACGTAGCCGGCCCGCATGACGATCAGCGGCTGGGTGAGCAGTGCGGTCACCGGGACCTCGGTCAACGCGGCCAGCGGACTGTCCGGCCGGATGCACACCACCGGCCGGCCGCGCAGGAGTTCGGTGGTGTGGAAGTCCGGCGGCAGGTCGTCGCCCTGCAGGTAGTTCACCAGCCCCAGGTCGAGGCTGCCCTCCAGCAGGGCGCGGTGGATCTCGGCCTGCTGGGCGCCGATCACCTCCACCTGGGTCTGCGGATGGCCGGCCCGGAACTCGCGGATGGCCGGGACCAGCAGCGGCACCGTCGCGGCGTTGACCGTGCCCAGCCGGGCCATCCGGCTGATCTGGTGCTGGTCGTCCGCGGCCCGGCGCAGTTTGTCGACCGCGTCGAGCACGCCGATGATGTGCGGCAGCAGTTCGCGGCCCTCGTCGCTGATCTTCGCGCCGGAGCGCCTGCGGTCGAGGATGTCGACGCCCAGCTCCCGTTCGAGATTGCGGACGGTCTCGCTCAGGGCGGGCTGGGAGAGGTGCAGCGCATCGGCGGCCCGGCGCAGCGAACCGAGCCGGGTGACCGCCGCTATGTATTCGAGTTGCTCGATCCGCATATCGGCGTCGCGCCCCTTTACCGCCGTAATTCCCGGGAGTTCCGACCGGCCGGTTCAAGGGGGACCCTATCACCACCTCGCGGATACCGAATCGACCGATGCGGCACCCCACCGGTAAACTCGGCGGTGCGCGGCCGGAATGCCGAACGGCCCGCTTCCGCAGAATTGTTGCAGGGAGGTGACGTGTTGATGAAGCCGCAACAGAGCCTGACCCAGCGGCGCCACGTCGACCTCGTCAGGGTCTCCAGCGCCCTGTGTCGGCGCGCGCTCTGAGCGCCGATCAGCGCTGCCCACCACGAGTTTCCCGGCTTTCCACGGCACCCCGCGCCGCTTTTTGTTCCGTCCGCGGCCCGCGCCCGGGGCTGGTTTCCCCTTGCCCTTTTCCGGTGCCTTTTCCCTGCCCATTTCCCTTCCGCGGAGTTCTCATGTCCGAATCCCCCGCCCAGGCCCCGGCCCGTTTTGCCTACTGGGTTCCCAATGTCAGCGGTGGCCTGGTCACCAGCACCATCGAGCAGCGCACCGATTGGGGCTACGACTACAACCGCAAGCTGGCCGTACTGGCCGAGAACAACGGTTTTGAATATGCGCTGAGCCAGGTCCGCTACATGGCCAGCTACGGCGCCGAGTTCCAGCACGAGTCGACGAGTTTCAGTCTGGCGCTGCTGCTCGCCACCGAGCGGCTGAAGGTGATCGCGGCCGTCCATCCGGGGCTGTGGCACCCGGGCGTCCTGGCGAAGCTCGGCGCCACCGCGGACCACCTCTCCGGTGGCCGGTTCGCGGTGAACGTGGTCAGCGGCTGGTTCAAGGGCGAGTTCACCGCGCTCGGCGAGCCCTGGCTGGAGCACGACGAACGCTACCGCCGGGCCGAGGAGTTCATCCGGGCGCTGCGCGCCATCTGGACCGAGGACCACGCCGAACTGGCCGGGGACTTCTACCGGATCCGGGACTTCTCGCTCAAGCCCAAACCGCTCAACTCCCCGGCCCGGCCGCATCCGGAGATCTTCCAGGGCGGCAATTCCACCGCGGCCCGCGCCATGGCCGGCCGGGTCTCCGACTGGTACTTCAGCAACGGCAAGGACTTCGACGGCGTCACCGAACAGATCCGGGACGTCCGGGCGTCGGCCGCGGCCGCGGGCCGGCCGGCCCCCCGCTTCGGGCTGAACGGCTTCCTGATCGCGCGGGACACCGAGGCGGAGGCCCGGGAGGTGCTGCGGGAGATCATCGCCAAGGCGGACACCGAGGCGGTGCGGGGTTTCGGCGCGGCGGTCCAACAGGCCGGGCAGTCCACGGCCGATCGCACCGGTATGTGGCAGGACTCGTCGTTCGAGGACCTGGTCCAGTACAACGACGGCTTCCGCACCGGGCTGATCGGCACGCCGGAGCAGATCGCCGAGCGGATCGTGGCGTTCAAGCGGCGGGGCGTGGACCTGTTCCTGCTCGGCTTCCTGCACTACCTGGAGGAGGTCGAGTACTTCGGCGAGCGGGTGCTCCCGTTGGTGCGCGAACTGGAGGCCCGGGAAGAGGGCCACGAGGCGGACGCGGCGACGCCGGCCGGCCGGGCCCCCGCCGCCGCCCGGCACTGAGCCGCTCCGCGGCATTCCCCGCTTTCCCGTACCCCCTCCGCTCTCTCCCCTTCGAGGTGATCCCGTTGGCCACCGTCCTGTCCGTCTCCGGCAGTCCCTCCGCGACCTCACGCACCGCCCGCCTGCTCCGTCATCTGGACGCCGGGCTGGCGGCCGAGGGGCACCACGTCATCCCGCTGGACGTCCGTACGCTGCCGGCCGAGGCGCTGCTGGGGGCCGATTTCGGTCACCCGGCGATCGTCGAGGCCACCGAACTGTTCGCCCGCGCCGACGGCATCGTCATCGGCACCCCGGTCTACAAGGCCGCCTACTCCGGTCTGCTCAAGTCGCTGCTGGACCTGCTGCCCCAGTACGCGCTGACCGGCAAGACCGTGCTGCCGCTGGCGACCGGCGGGAGCACCGCGCACGTCCTGGCCATCGACTACGCGCTGCGGCCGGTGCTGCAGTCCATGGGGGCCGCGCACATCGTGCAGGGCTGGTTCGTGCTCGACCGGCACCTGGCCGTACGCGAGGACGGCGCGCTGGCCGTCGACGCCGGGGCGCAGGAGGGACTGGACCAGGTGCTGGACCAGTTCTCCGGCGCGCTCGGACGCCGGCCGCTGCTGTCCGCCGCCGGCTGACCGGCGCCCTGACCCCCGCCCTTCGATCCCCCTTGGAGGCAGCATCGTGACCGCTCCCCCGCGGCCCGCCACCACCGCTCATGTGATTTCCGACGACGCCGAGGCACTGGCGGTCACGGCCGGCCTCGCCGAGGCGTTCCGGGCCGGCGCGGCCGAACGGGACGCCGGCCGCCGGCTGCCGCACGCCGAGCTGACGCGGCTGTCGGCGAGCGGACTGCTCGGCATCACCGTGCCGCGCTCGCACGGCGGGGCGGAGGTGCGGACCGAGACGCTCGCGGAGGTGTTCCGCCGGCTGGCGGCCGCGGACGCCAGCCTGTCGCAGATCCCGCAGAGCCACTTCGTGTACGTCAACGTGCTGCGCCGTCAGGGGACCCCGGAGCAGCGGGCGTTCTTCTTCGGCGAGGTGCTGGCGGGGCGGCGGCTGGGCAACGCGCAGTCGGAGGCGGGCACCCGGCACGTCCAGGACCTCCGCACCCGTCTGGTGCCCGCGGCGGACGGCTCGTACGTCCTGACCGGGGTGAAGCACTATGCGACCGGGGCGCTGTTCGCCGACTGGATCCCCGTCCTGGCCCGCGGCGAGGACGAGGCGCTTCATGTGGCGTACGTGCCGCGGGAGGCTGCGGGGGTGCGGGTGGTCGACGACTGGGACGGGATGGGGCAGCGGACGACGGCCAGCGGCACGGTGCACCTGGAGGGGGTGACGGTGCCGGCCGACCGGGTCGTCCCGCACCACCTCACCTTCCGTGGACCCCAACTCCACGGCGCCGTGGCGCAGTTGCTGCATGCCGCGATCGACACCGGGATCGCCGCCGGTGCCCTGGCGGAGGCCGGGGAGTTCGTGCGCACCACGAGCCGGCCGTGGTTCGAGAGCGGGCTGGACAGCGCGGCCGAGGACCCCCTGCTGATCCAGCGGTTCGGCGAACTCGCGGTCCGCGTACGGTCCGCGGAGGCCCTGCTGGCGTCGGCGGCGCGGACGGTGGACGCGGCCGCCGGCGCGCTGACCGACGACACGGCCGCCGAGGCGTCCATCGCGGTCGCCGCGGCGAAGGTGGTCGCGGCGCAGGCGGCGGTGGAGACCGGCAGCGCGCTGTTCGAGGTGGCCGGGACCCGGTCGGCGCGCAACGGCCTGAATCTGCACCGGCACTGGCGCGACGCCCGCACCCACACCCTGCACGATCCGGTCCGCTGGAAGGTGCAGCACATCGGCCGCTACGTCCTCAACGGCACCCGTCCGCCCCGGCACGGGCTGCTCTGACCGCGCGCCTCCCGCCCCCGCAGCCGCGTGCGCCCGCAGTCCCTGCGGCCGTGGGCCGGTACGCCTTCCGCCCGCAGGCCTTCCGCCCGTACGTCCTCCGCCCGTCCCTCCCCCGGAGTCTCCATGTCACCCCTGACCTTCCACTGGTTCCTGCCCACCTACGGCGACAGCCGTCATGTCGTGGGCGGTGGTCACGGTCTGCCCGCCGGGGCCGCCGGCGGGGAGCGGCCGGCCACTCTCGGCTATCTCACGCAGATCGCCCGCGCCGCCGAGGACCTCGGCTTCGAGGGCGCGCTCACCCCCACCGGGGCCTGGTGCGAGGACGCCTGGCTGACCACGGCCATGCTGGCCCGGGAGACCGATCGGCTGAAGTTCCTGGTGGCCTTCCGGCCGGGGATCATCGCGCCGACCCTGGCCGCCCAGATGGCGGCCACCTTCCAGCGGCACTCCGGGGGGCGGCTGCTGCTGAACGTCGTCACCGGTGGCGAGAACCATGAGCAGCGCGCCTACGGGGACTTCCTGGACAAGGACGCCCGGTACGCGCGGACCGGTGAATTCCTCGACATCGTACGGGAGTTGTGGGCCGGGAAGACCGTGGACTTCACCGGCGAGCAGCTCCGGGTGGCGGGCGCCCGGCTCGCGCGGCTGCCCGATCCGGTGCCGCCGGTCTACTTCGGCGGCTCCTCCCCGGCCGCCGGTGACGTCGCCGCGCGGGGCGCCGACGTCTATCTGACCTGGGGCGAACCGCCGGCCGACGTCGAGCGGAAGATCGCCTGGATCCGGGAGCTGGCCGGCCGGGCCGGGCGGCGGGTGCGGTTCGGCATCCGGCTGCACGTGATCACCCGGGACACCGCGGCGGCGGCCTGGGCGGAGGCCCAGCGGCTGCTGGACGGTTTCACCCCGGAGGCGATCCGTGCGGTACAGGCCGGTCTCGCCCGCAGCGAGTCGGAGGGGCAGCGGCGGATGCTGGCGCTGCACCGCGGCCGCACCGACGGCCTGGAGATCGCGCCGAACCTGTGGGCCGGCATCGGTCTCGTACGGGGCGGGGCGGGCACCGCACTGGTGGGCAGCCATGCGGAGGTCGCGGAGCGGATCGAGGAGTACCACCGGCTGGGCATCGAGGAGTTCATCCTCTCCGGGCATCCGCACGTCGAGGAGGCGTACTGGTTCGGGGAGGGGGTGCTTCCGCTGTTGCGGCACAAGGGGCTCTGGCGGCATCCCGGGGCGCCGGACGGGGCCATACCGGCCGCGGCCGAGGTGCCGTTCGCGACCGGGGCGGGCCGCTGATCCGGGGCGGCCGGACCCCGTGCACGGAGCACCCGGCCGCCGAATCCGGCCATCCGGCTGCGCCGTGCCCCCGCGCGTGATTCGCTGAGGGTGATCCCCCCGACGCCAGGCACGTCGCCCGCAGCAGGAGGACCAGTGACCGGGACGTCCCCGCACCCGCCGCAGCATGCGCCGCACGACCAGCCGCCGCCGACGTCCGGCCGGGCGGACCCCGCACCGCGCGGCCCGGCTCCCGCAGAGGACCGGCTCCCGTACTACGAGGACCGCTCGCCCGGCCGGGGGGCGCTGCCGCCGCGCGCCTGGTACCCGTCCTCCACCGCGCCGCGGATCTCGCTGCACGGCACCTGGCGGTTCCGTCTCTCGCCGCGCGCCGACGCCGAGGACGAGGCGTTCGCCCGGCCGGACTTCGACGACACGGAGTGGCACGAGCTGAGGGTGCCCGGCACCTGGGTGCTCAAGGGTTTCGGCGCACCCGTGTACACCAACACCGCCTATCCCTTTCCGGTGGATCCGCCGCGGGTGCCGGACGAGAACCCGACCGGTGACCACCGGCACGTCTTCGATCTGCCCGAGGGCTGGGGCGAGGGGCCGGCCGTGCTGCACTTCGGCGGGGTGGAGTCCTGCGCCCGGGTCTGGCTCAACGGGCAGGAACTGGGGCACTTCAAGGGCAGCCGGCTGCCGCACGAGTTCGAGGTGGGACGACTGCTGCGGCCGCACGGCAACGTGCTGGCGGTGCGGGTCCACCAGTGGTCGTCCGGCAGCTATCTGGAGGACCAGGACCAGTGGTGGCTGCCCGGGATCTTCCGCGACGTCTCCGTCCATCGGCGTCCGGAGGGGGCGGTCGCCGACCACTTCGTCCATGCCGGTTTCGATCACCGTACGGGCCGGGGCACGCTGCGCGTGGAGTGCGCCCCGGCCGGGCGGGTGACCGTGCCGGAGCTCGGGCTGGACCTGGCGACCGGGGAGAGCGCGACGGTGCCGGTGGAGCCCTGGACGGCCGAGGAACCCCGGTTGTACGACGGGGAGTTGGTCACCGCCGGGGAGACGGTCCCGCTGCGGATCGGGTTCCGTACGGTGTGCGTCGAGGACGGGCTGCTGAAGGTCAACGGCCGCCGGATCCTGCTGCGCGGCGTCAACCGCCATGAATTCCACCCGCGGTACGGGCGCACCGTCGGGCCCGAGGTGATGCGCCGCGATCTGCTGATGATGAAGCAGCACAACGTCAACGCGGTGCGCACCAGCCACTATCCGCCGCACCCGGCGTTCCTCGACCTCTGCGACGAGCTGGGGCTGTGGGTCGTCGACGAGTGTGATCTGGAGACGCACGGCTTCGGGCAGCAGGACTGGCGGGACAATCCGGTCGACGATCCGCGCTGGCAGCCGGCGCTGCTGGACCGGGCCCGCCGGATGGTCGAGCGGGACAAGAACCACCCCAGCATCGTGCTGTGGTCGCTGGGCAACGAGTGCGGGACCGGCCGCGGGCTGTCCGCCATGGCCGGGTGGATGCGCGAGCGCGATCCGTCCCGCCCACTGCACTACGAGGGCGACCGCAGCTGCGCCGACACCGACGTCTACTCCCGGATGTACGCCGATCACGCCGAGGTGGAGCGGATCGGCCGGCGCACCGAGGGGCCGCTGGACGACCCCGTGCTGGATGCCCGGCGCCGTCAACTGCCGTTCATCCTCTGCGAGTACGCGCACGCGATGGGCAACGGTCCGGGCGGCCTCGGCGAGTACCAGCGGCTGTTCGAGACGTACCCGCGCTGTCAGGGCGGCTTCGTGTGGGAGTGGATCGACCACGGGCTGCGGCAGCGGGCGCCGGACGGCGAGGTGTACCACGCCTACGGCGGCGACTTCGGTGAGGAGCTGCACGACGGGAACTTCGTCTGCGACGGTCTGGTGCTGCCGGACCGGACGCCGTCGCCGGGGCTGGCCGAGTTGAAGAAGGTCGTCGAGCCGGTGCGGATCGAGGCCGGGCCCGACGGTGACGACGGCAGGCAAACGGTCCGGATCACCAATCTGTACGACTTCTCCGGGCTCGGGCACCTCTCGTTCCTGTGGTGTTACGAGGTGGCGGGCAACCCGTGCGGCAGCGGCTGGCTGGAGATGCCCACGCCGCCACCGGGCGAGTCGGTCGTGACGGCGCTGCCGGACCTGGCGGAGGAGCGGGACGAGGGCCGGGAGGCCCTTTGGACGGTGCAGGCCGTGCTGGCCCGCGACACCGCCTGGGCCCCGGCCGGGCACGAGGTCGCGTGGGGCCAGTTCCCGGCCGTACCGCGCCCGGCATACGTGCCGTTGGTGCCCACCGCCACCCCGCGCCGCGGCGAGGGCAACGTGATCGTCCTCGGGCCGGGCACGTTCGACGCCACGACCGGGACGCTGGGCTATCTGGACGGGGTGCGGATCAGCGGCCCCCGGCTGCACGTCTGGCGGGCGCCGACCGACAACGACGAGGCCGCGCCCTGGCAGCCCGGGCCGCGGCCGGCCACCGAATGGCGCCGGCTCGGCCTGCACCGGATGCACCACCGCGTGGACGCCGTCGAACCGGACGGGCCCGCCCTGGTGGTGCGGACCCGGGTGGCCCCGGCCGGCTCCCCGCTCGCGCTGCGCGCGGTCTACCGGTGGACGGCCCGACGCGATCTGCTGCGGCTGGAGTTGGCCGTCGATCCGGAGGGCGGCTGGCCGGTTCCGCTGCCCCGGCTCGGGGTGCGGATGGCGGTGTGCGGGAGCCTGGGGCGGGCGGAGTGGTACGGCGGTGGGCCGGGTGAGGGCTATCCGGACACCCGGGCGGCCGCCCGCACCGGCCGCTGGTCGCGGTCGGTGGCGGAGTTGCAGACGCCCTACGTCCGGCCGCAGGAGAACGGTTCCCGGCCCGGTGTGCGCTGGGTCGAACTGACCCGGTCGGACGGTTCGGGCCTCCGGGTCGAGGGGGACCCGGACTTCGCCTTCGCCGCCCGCCGTTGGACGGACGAGGAGCTGACCGCGGCCCGGCACACCCCGGACCTGCGGCCCGGCGAGGCCCTGTGGCTGCATCTCGACCATGCGCAGCACGGCATCGGCAGCCAGTCGTGCGGGCCGGGGGTGCTGCCGCAGTACCGGCTGGAGGCCGCCCCGGCACGGTTCTCGTTCGTGTTCGCTTCGCTGCCCTGAGCTGCCTGCGGTCTCGTCGTCGGTGCAGGCCACGGGCGTTGTCGGTGGGCGGAGCTACGATCCGTAAGGAGCTGGGAAACAATCCGCCCGGCAGCACACCAGGAGGGTTCGCACCATGGTCAGCACGGTCCCGACGCTCGCCGACGCCCTCGCCGCGGGGCCGGTGGTCCTCGACGGCGGGCTGTCCAACCAGCTGGAGGCGGCCGGGCACGACCTGAGCGACACGCTGTGGTCGGCCCGGCTGCTGGCCGAGGAGCCGGAGGCGGTGGTGCGGGCGCATCTGGCGTACTACGAAGCGGGGGCGCAGGTCGCGATCACCTCCAGCTACCAGGCGACGTTCGAGGGGTTCGCGCGGCGCGGGATCGGCGCCGCGGAGGCCGCGGAGCTGCTCGGGCGGAGCGTGGCGCTGGCCCGCGAGGCGGCCGGCCGGGCGCGGGCGGGCGGCGCCACCGGGCCGCTGTACGTGGCCGCTTCGGCGGGTCCGTACGGCGCGATGCTGGCGGACGGTTCCGAGTACCGCGGCCGGTACGGCCTGTCGGTGGCGGAGCTGGAGCGGTTCCACCGGCCGCGGCTGGAGGTGCTGGCGGCGGCCGGGCCCGATGTGCTGGCGCTGGAGACGGTGCCGGACGCCGACGAGGCCCGGGCGCTGCTGCGGGCGGTGCGCGGGCTGGGCGTGCCGGCGTATCTGTCGTACAGCGTCGCCGGGGACGCGACCCGGGCCGGGCAGCCGCTGGCGGAGGCGTTCGCCCTCGCGGCGGAGGTGGACGAGGTGATCGCCGTGGGGGTGAACTGCTGCGCGCCGGACGACGCGGACCGGGCGGTGCCGCTGGCCGCGCGGGTCACCGGCAAGCCGGTGGTGGTGTATCCGAACAGCGGGGAGCGCTGGGACGCCGAGGCGCGGGCGTGGTGCGGCACACCGGAGTTCGCCGCCGACCGGGTCGCCGGCTGGGTCGCGGACGGCGCCCGGCTGATCGGCGGCTGCTGCCGGGTCGGGCCGGACGCCATCGCGGAGCTGGCGGCCGGCCTCGGCCACTGACACCCCACCGTCAGAGGATGCTCAGGACAGCGGCTTGGTGAGCTTCCTGGTGTTGCTGCTGTTGCCCATCAGGCTGCAGCTGACGTTCTTGTAGCCGAGCTTGTAGCCCTTGAGGTTGGGGTACTGCACGTAGGTGCCCTCGGCGGTGCCGGCGGGCTGCCGGGACGCCTTGCGCTCCAGCTCGTCCCGGCAGAGCGACGACGCCTTGTCCTTGATGTCGGATTCGCTGGTCAGGCCCGCGCCGAGGCGGTGGGTGGTGACGACCTCGGCGTCGTGCGGGCCGTTGCAGGAGGCCGTCTCGTTCATGCCGTTGCCGTCCGGGCCCAGGTCGTAGCAGTCGCCGACCTTCAGCAGGTAGAAGGGGACCGGGCCACCGGAGGGTGCGGGCGAGGTGTCGCTGCTGGGCGAGGCGTAGGGGTCGTCGGAGGGCGTGGCGGAGGCGCTCTCGGACGGGGTGGCGGAGGCGCTCGAACTGGCCGACGACTGGGCGCGGTTGTTGCCGCCGTCGTCGCTGTTGGCGATCACGATGACGGCGATGACGGCGGCCAGCACGACCACACCACCGCCGATGATGGCGGCGATGAGCTTGCCGTTGCCGCCGCCGTTGGGCGGGCCGGGCGGCTGCTGCCAGCCGCCGGGGCCACCCGGGCCGCCCGGTCCCGGAGGACCGTAGCCGCCGGAGGGCGGGCCGAAGCCACCGGGGGCCTGATTGCCGCCGGGCGGCGGGCCGTAGCCTCCGGAGCCGTATCCGCCCTGCCCGGCGGGGCCGTAGCCGCCGGCCGGCGGTCCGAACCCGCCCGGGTTGTCGGGGGGCGGCTGGTTCGGCGGGTGCGGCTGGCCGGGCGGCGGAGGCGGAAAGCTCATAACGGAAAGGATCGCTTCTTTACTGGGTTTCACGGGAGGCGGTGACCAAGCTGGAACACGTCGGGTCTGACATGTCCGTCCGCTGGGCACCGTTGGCGACAGGCAGCAAGCCACCCTACGGCCCGGAGGTTCCGCGTGTTCACCGACCTGCCCCTGGACGAACTGCGCACCTATCGCCCCCCGTTGCCCGAGCCGCCCGGATTTGACGCGTTCTGGGAGCGCACCCTGACCGAGGCCCGAGCCCATGACCTGGCCGCGCGGTTCACCGCACTCGACACCGGGCTGGCCCTGCTGCGCACCTACGACGTGACGTTCGCCGGCTTCGGCGGGCACCCGATCCGCGGCTGGTTCCTGATCCCGCGGGCGGCCGCCGGGCCACTGCCGTGCGTCGTGCAGTACCTCGGTTACGGCGGTGGCCGGCTGCGGCCGCACGACTGGCTGCTGTGGCCCGCGGCGGGGTACGCCACCCTGGTCATGGACGCCCGCGGGCAGAGCGGCCCGGACCGCCCCGGTGACACCCCCGACCCGGCCGGCTACCGCAACCCGGGCGTCCCCGGCCGGCTGACCCAGGGCCTGCTCGCCCCCGACGACTACTACTACCGGCGGCTGTTCACCGATGCCGTACGGGCCGTGGAGACCGCGCGCGACCACGACGAGGTGGACGAGGAGCGGATAGTGGTCGCCGGCCACAGCCAGGGCGGGGCGCTCGCCCTGGCGATGACCGGCCTGGTCCCGGGCCTGGCCGGGGCGCTGATCGACGCGCCGTTCCTGACCCATATCCGCCGCGCGGTCGAGATCACCGACGCCGGCCCGTACGGCGAGCTCGGCCGCTACTTCGCGGGCGCCCGGGACCACGTCGACACCGCCCTGGACACCCTGGACCACTTCGACGGGCTGAACTTCGCGGTCCGGGCCACCGCCCCGGCGCTCTTCGCGACCGCGCTGCGCGACGACGTGGTGCCGCCGTCCACCGGCTTCGCCGCGTACCACCACTACGCGGGCGAGAAGGAGCTGAAGGTGTGGCGGTTCAACGCCCACGAAACCGGCGGCACCGACCAGCGCGCCGCCGAACTCGGCTTCGTCCGCGGGCTCTTCGGCTGACCCCCGGCCGGTTCAGGACGCGCCGAGCACGTGGTCCATGGCCAGCTGGTCCAGCTGCTCGAAGGCCATCCCGCGGGCGGCGGCCACCTCCGGGCGGAAGGTCTCGTAGGCGGTGGGGTCGGCGAGCAGCCCGGCCAGGCCGTCCTCGGCGGTGGGGCGGGCCAGCTCGTGCAGGCGGGCGGCGCGCAGCGCGTCCTGGACGGCCGGGTCGGCCCGGAAGGCCGCGGCGCGCTCCTTGAGGATGAGGTAGGTACGCATGCAGCCGGCCGCGGAGGCCCAGACGCCGTCGAGGTCCTCGGTGCGCGGCGGTTTGAAGTCGAAGTGCCGGGGACCGTCGTAGCCGGCCGTCTCCAGCAGGTCCACGAGCCAGAACGCGGCGCGCAGATCGCCGGCGCCGAAGCGCAGGTCCTGGTCGTACTTGATGCCGCTCTGGCCGTTGAGGTCGATGTGGAAGAGCTTGCCCTGCCAGAGGGCCTGGGCGATGCCGTGCGGGACGTTGAGGCCGGCCATCTGCTCGTGGCCGACCTCCGGGTTGACGCCGAAGAGGCCGGGGCGTTCGAGGCGCTCGATGAAGGCCAGGGCGTGGCCGACGGTGGGCAGCAGGATGTCGCCGCGCGGCTCGTTGGGCTTGGGCTCGACGGCGAACCGCAGGTCGTAGCCCTGCTCGACGACGTACTGGCCGAGCAGGTCGAAGGCCTCCTTGAGCCGGTCGAGGGCGGTGCGGACGTCCTTGGCGGCGCCGGACTCGGCGCCCTCCCGGCCGCCCCAGGCCACATAGGTGCGGGCGCCCAGTTCGGCGGCGAGGTCGATGTTGCGGAGCGTCTTGCGCAGCGCGAAGCGGCGGACGTCGCGGTCGTTGGCGGTGAAGGCGCCGTCCTTGAAGACCGGGTGGGTGAAGAGGTTGGTCGTCGCCATCGGGACGACCAGGCCGGTGGCCTCCAGCGCCCGGCGGAAGCGTTTGACGGCCGTCTCCCGCTCGATGTCGTCGGCGCCGAACGGGATCAGGTCGTCGTCGTGGAAGGTGACGCCGTACGCACCGAGCTCGGCGAGGCGGTGCACGGTCTCGACCGGGTCCAGGGCGCGGCGGGTGGCGTCCCCGAACGGGTCGCGGCCCTGCCAGCCGACGGTCCACAGACCGAAACTGAACCTGTCCTCGGGCACCGGCTGGTAGCGCATCGCATCTCCCTCGGCCATTTCGTCAAGGCGCTTTACAAATTCCGCGGCGGCCAAACTAATATGCGGCGGCACACCGGGGAACCCCCTGGAAGCAGACCGTGCGAGAAGGCGCCGCACCTGTGGGGCAGCGGGCCGTCAAGGGAGAGAGCACGATGGGCGCACAGGCAGCGGGACCGCTCGTCCTCGGCGTGGACAGCTCGACGCAGTCCACGAAGACGCTGGTCGTGGACGCGGAGACCGGTGTGGTCGTCGCGCGCGGGCAGGCGCCGCACACGGTCGGCGGCGGCCCCGGCAAGGAGAGCGACCCCCGGCAGTGGTGGGAGGCGCTGGGCGAGGCGCTGGCGCAGTGCGGCGACGCCGCCCGGCAGGTCTCCGCGGTGTCGGTCGCCGGGCAGCAGCACGGGCTGGTCACACTGGACGCGGCCGGCGAGCCGGTCCGCCCGGCCCTGCTGTGGAACGACGTCCGCGCCGCGGGCCACAGCGAGCGGCTGATCGCCGAGCGGGGCGGCGCACGGGCCTGGGCGGACCGGGTGGGGAGCGTGCCGGGACCGGCGTTCACGGTGGCCAAGTGGGCCTGGCTGCGGGAGACCGAACCGGCCGCGGCGGCCGCCACCGCCGCGGTGCGGCTGCCGCACGACTACCTCACCGGACGGCTGACCGGCGAGGCGGTCACCGACCGCGGGGACGCCTCCGGCACGGGCTGGTGGGCCTCCGCCACCGGGGCGTACGACACCGAGATCCTGGCGCACGTCGGGCTGCCGCCGGAGGCGCTGCCCCGGGTGGCGCAGCCGGGTGAGGCCGCCGGGACGGTGCACGCCGGGGAACTGCCGCTGCCGCGGGGCGCCCTGGTGGCCGCGGGCACCGGCGACAACATGGCGGCCGCGCTCGGCCTCGGCCTGCGCCCCGGACAGCCGGTGCTGAGCCTGGGCACCTCGGGGACGGTCTATGCGGTTTCCACCCACCGCCCGGCCGATCCGACCGGCACCGTCGCGGGTTTCGCCGACGCCCGGGGCGACTGGCTGCCGCTGGCCTGCACCCTGAACTGCACGCTGGCCGTGGACCGGGTGGCGGCGCTGCTGGGCCGCGACCGGGAGGCCGTGGAGGCGGGCGGCGAGGTGGTGGTGCTGCCGTTCCTGGACGGGGAGCGCACGCCGAACCTGCCCGGGGCGTCGGGCCTGGTGCACGGGCTGCGACACGACACCACGGCCGGCCAGCTGCTCCAGGCGGCCTACGACGGCGCGGTGTTCGCGCTGCTGCGGGCGCTGGAGCAGGTGCTGGACGCGGACGCCGCGGCCGGGGCGCCGCTGCTGCTGATCGGCGGCGGCGCGAAGGGCCGGGCCTGGCGGGAGACGGTCCGCCGGCTCTCCGGCCGCCCCGTGGTGGTGCCCGCGGCGCAGGAGCTGGTCGCGCTCGGCGCGGCGGCCCAGGCGGCCGGGCTGCTGCTGGGCGAGGACCCGGCGGCGGTGGCCCGCCGGTGGGGCACCGCACGCGGCACGGAGTACGAGGCCCGGCCGCGGGACGACGCCGCCCTGGACCGCCTGACCACGACCCTCACCGACGCGGACACGCTGCTGCGACACTGAGCCGCCGTCCGTACGCACCCGCCCGCACGGCCCCCGCCCGGCCGCCCTACGTACCCCGGCGCCGCCCGCGCCCGGGAGACAGCCCCACCAGGGGAAGCGCCCCTGGCCCCGACACCCCGGAGGAGCCCCGTGACCCCGCCCGGCAACGACACCCAAGCCGGCATCCGGCGGCGCAATCTCGCCCGGGTGCTGCAGGCCGTGGCGGCGCACGGGCCGCTGTCCCGGCCGGCGGTGGCGGCGCGGATCGGGCTGACCCGGGCGGGCGTGGCGCCGCTGGTGGACGAGCTGCTGCGGGCCGGGCTGCTGGTCGAGTCGGGGCCGGCGGCACCGCGCGGCCGGGGCCGGCCGGGGAGCGAACTGGTGGTCAGCGACCGCGGCCCGGCGGGGCTCGGGGCGGAGATAGGCGTGGACCACCTCGCGGTGTGCGCGATCGATCTGCGCGGCCGGATACGGGCGCGTGCGGCGGTCGGCGCGGCGAACCGGAACAGCACGCCCGGGCCCGTACTGGAACGGCTCGGGGAGCTCCTCGCGGAGGTGACCGGGCGGATCGCCGCGGAGGGGCTGCGGCCCGCCGGGCTCGCGGTGGCGGTGCCGGGGCTGGTGGCCCGCGGCGGGACGACCGTGGTGCACGCGCCCAACCTCGGCTGGCGGGCGGCGGACCTGGCGCCGGGCCTGGCCCCGGTGACCGCCCCGGCGGGCTCCCCGGCCGTGCCGCTGACCGTGGAGAACGAGGCGAACCTGGGGGCGCTGGCCGAACTGCGGCCGGCCGGTGCGGACGGCGGGCGGCCGGGGCCGCCGCCGGACTTCGTCCACGTCTCGGCCGAGGCCGGGATCGGCGCGGCGGTCGTGGTGGACGGCCAACTGCTGCGTGGTGCACGGGGGTTCGCCGGCGAGCTGGGTCATGTGCCGGTGTATCCGGACGGCCGCCGGTGCGACTGCGGCGGCCGCGGGTGCCTGGAGCAGTACGCGGGGGAAGCGGCCGTGCTGCGGGCGAGCGGGGCGGCACCCGGCCGGGCGGGGCCGGGGGCCCGGATCGCACTGCGCGCGCGCCGCGCGGCCGACGGCGACCCGGCCACCGTACGGGCCCTGGAAGAAGCCGGGACGGCGCTCGGTATCGCGCTCGCCGGGGCGGTGAATCTGCTCGACCCCCGGGCGGTCGTCCTGGGGGGTGCGCTGGCCGGGCTCGCGCCCTGGGTCCTGCCGTCGCTGGAACGGGAGTTGACGCTGCGGACGGCCGTGGCGGCGGATCCGGCGCGGGCCGGCGGGCCGTTGGTGACGGTGTCGCGCCTGGGGGCGGACGGGCCTTTGCTGGGGGCGGCGCACGCGGCGTTGCGGGGCGTCCTGGACGACCCCCTCCATTCCTGCGCCCCGGCTGACTCTCCCCCGGTCCGAACCGACTAAACCTTTCCATGGAAACAGATTTCCATGCCACCCCATCGAGCGATTGTGCCGATAAAAAGCGCACGACTACCGTCGGTTCGGCGGGCTGCCGCGAAACCGCTGCGAATCGGTTCCGGGGCAGTCCCGCATCGCACCCTCCCAGGAGACAGGTGGCATTGTGACGATTGCCGACGAATCGCTTCCCAGCAGTGCGGAAGAATCCCAGAATTCCAGTCTGAGTACCACTGCCGCACGGAATTTGGCGACCACCACCAAAACCGCGCCGCAGATGCAGGGAATCACTTCCCGCTGGCTGCTGCGGCTGCTGCCCTGGGTGCAGGTGTCGGGTGGCACGTACCGCGTGAACCGCCGGCTGACCTACACCGTCGGCGACGGGCGCATCGACTTCGACATCAACGGCGGCGACGTCTCGATCATCCCGGAGGAACTGCGGGAACTGCCCGCCCTGCGGGACTTCACCGACCAGGAGGTGCTGGCGGCGCTCGGCGAGCGGTTCACGCAGGTCGAGTACGCGCCCGGCGAGCTGATCGCCGAGGCCGGCACGCCGGACGACCGGCTGGTGCTGATCGCGCACGGCCGGGTGGACCGCATCGGCACCGGCAAATACGGCGACTCGACGGTGCTGGAAGCGCTCGCGGGGGGTGACCATTTCGGCACCGGCCCGCTCGACGCCGACGAGGCGACCTGGGAGTTCAGCTACCGCGCGGTGACCCGGGTGACGGTCATGGCACTGCCGCGGCAGGCGGGCCAGGAGGTGATCGGCCGCTCCCCCGGGCTGCGCGAGCACCTGGCGACGGCCGAGCGGTCCGCCTCCCGGCCGGCGAACGACAGCGGCGAGTCGGCGGTGTCCGTGGCGTCCGGGCACCAGGGCGAGCCGGCCCTGCCCGGCACCTTCGTCGACTACGACGCGGCGCCGCGGGAGTACGAACTCAGCGTGGCCCAGACGGTGCTGCGCACGCACAGCCGGGTCGGCGACCTCTACAGCGACCCGATGAACCAGGTCGAGGAGCAGCTGAAGCTCACGATCCAGGCGCTGCGCGAGCGCCAGGAGCACGAGATGATCAACAACCGCGAGTTCGGGCTGCTGCACAACGCCGACCTCAAGCAGCGCATCCACACCCGCACCGGACCGCCCACCCCCGACGACCTCGACGAACTGCTCGCCACGGTCTGGAAGGACCCGGGCTTCGTGCTCGCCCATCCGCAGGCCATCGCCGCCTTCGGCCGGGAGTGCAGCGCCCGCGGGCTGTATCCGACCGCGGTGGATTTCATGGGGCATTCACTGCCGTCCTGGCGCGGGGTGCCGATCTTCCCGTGCAACAAGATTCCGGTCACCAAGGAACGCACCAGCTCGATTCTGGTACTGCGCACCGGTGAGGAAAAGCAGGGTGTGGTCGGCCTGCACCAGACCGGAATTCCCGATGAATACGAGCCGGGGCTGTCGGTGCGTTATATGGGCATCGACGACCGGGCGGTCCTCAAGTATCTGGTCAGCGCCTACTATTCCGCGGCCATTCTCGTGCCCGATGCGCTGGGCGTGCTGGAGGACGTGCAGATCGGCCAGTGAACGGCCGCCGCAGGAAAAGCACGGCAGCACGCGTATCCGCACGCACCCGGTAGCACCGGCACAGCGCAGCACCGACAGAACAGGTGAGCTTCTTCCATGACCACATCGGTGGACCCGACGTCCGGCCCGCAGCCCTCCGAGGTCGAGCAGAGTCCCTCCAGCCTGGGCACCGCCGCGGCCCGCAATCTGGCGACCACGACCAAGACCGTGCCGCAGATGCAGGGGATCTCGTCCCGCTGGCTGCTGCGCATCCTGCCGTGGACGCAGGTCTCCGGCGGCACCTACCGCGTCAACCGCCGACTGACGCACACCCTCGGCGACGGGCGGATCGAGTTCGTCTCGACCGGCACCGATGTCCGGGTGATCCCGGCCGAGCTGCGCGAACTGGCGCCGCTGCGCGGCTATGACGACGCCCCCACCCTGGAGGCGCTGGCCGGCCGCTTCGTCCAGCGGGAGTTCGCCCCGGGCGACGTGCTGGCCCGCAGGGGCGGCCCGACCGACCGGGTCATCCTGATCGCGCACGGCAAGCTGGACCGGCTCGGCGCCGGCAAGTACGGCGACGAGACGTCCCTGGGCACGCTGGCCGACGGCGACGCCATCGGCGCGGCGGCACTGCTCTCCGGGGACGCGGAGTGGGAGCACTCCGTGCGCGCGGTGACCCGGGTGACGGCACTGACCCTCTACCGCAGCGACTTCGAGGCGGTGCTGGGCGATTCCGACTCGCTGCGGGCACACATCGAGGCGTTCCGTACCGCGCTGGTGCCCGCGCAGAACAAGCACGGTGAGGCGGCCATCGAGCTGGCCGCCGGCCATGTCGGCGAGCCGGTCCTGCCGGGCACCTTCGCGGACTACGAACTGACGCCGCGGGAGTACGAACTCGGCGTGGCGCAGACGGTGTTGAAGGTGCACTCGCGGGTCGCCGACCTCTACAACGGGCCGATGAACCAGCTGGACCAGCAGCTGCGGCTGACCGTGGAGGCGCTGCGCGAGCGCCAGGAACACGAGATGGTCAACAACCGCGAGTTCGGGCTGCTGCACAACGCCGACCTCAAGCAGCGCATCCACACCCACAGCGGACCGCCCACCCCCGACGACCTCGACGAGCTGATCTCCCGGCGCCGCAAGACGCAGTTCCTGCTGGCGCATCCGCGCACCATCGCCGCCATCGGGCGGGAGTGGAACGCCCGGGGGATCTACCCCAGCACCGTCCCGTTCGAGGGCGGGGAGGTGCGGGCCTGGCGGGGCATTCCGCTGCTGCCCTGCAACAAGATCCCGATCACCCCGGACCAGACCAGCTCGATCCTGGCGCTGCGGGTCGGCGAGGAGAACCAGGGCGTGATCGGGCTGCACCAGACCGGCATCCCGGACGAGTACAAGCCCGGCCTGTCGGTGCGCTTCATGGGCATCAACGACCAGGCGGTCATCAACTACCTGGTCAGCGCGTACTTCTCGGCGGCCGTGCTGGTGCCGGACGCGCTGGGCATCCTGGAGGACGTCGAGATCGGCCACTGACCGGCGGCACACCGCCGGACGTGCCGCGTCCGGGCCCGTCCCTTCAGGGGCCCGGGCGCGGCACCCGGGTGACGGCCGATCAGGTGTGACCCCGGCACGTGACCTGCGCCGTTGCCGCCTTTGGTCGAGCCATTGGCGGCCCGGCCATGCCCTTGGCAGGACCTGTCCGGTTGCGCATGATGAACGCATCGCATGTGCGTGACATGTACGCGACCACCCTCGGTCCTTGTCAGGAGTTCACATGGAGCCCCGCCACCCCCGCCCCGCCCGCCGGCGTCTGATCACCGGCGCGGCCGCACTCGCCGCGTCCGCCGCCCTCGCCCCGCTCACCGCGTCCGCCGCCCTGGCCGCCCCGCACCGCCGGACACCGCGCGGCGGCGACGGCTACCCCCCGGTCGAATGGATCCCGGCCAGCAAGTCCAACTTCACCGCCGCGGACCGCCCCACCCAGTACCCGATCGAGATGGTCGTGATCCACGTGACGCAGGAGACCTACGAGGACACCCTCCGGCTGTTCCAGGACCCCACGCACAAGGCCGCCGCCCACTACGTCGTCCGCTCCTCCGACGGTCACCTCGCCCGGTGCGTCAGCGAACGCAACGTCGCCTGGCACGCCGGCAACTGGGACTACAACACCCGCAGCATCGGCATCGAGCACGAGGGCTGGATCGACGACCCGACGTGGTTCACCGACACCCTCTACGAGCACTCCGCCCGGCTCACCGCCGCCGTCTGCGACCGCTACGGGATCCCCAAGGACCGCGAGCACATCATCGGCCACGTCGAGGTCCCCGGCTCCGACCACACCGACCCGGGCGAGTACTGGGACTGGGCGCGCTACCTGCAGCTGGTCAGCGAGGCATCCTGGCGGCACGGGAGATGACCCGGCGCGCGTCACGCGGTCCGCAGGAAGCGCTCCAGTCCGGCGAGGTCGTCCGAGTTGAGGTGGTCCACGCCGGCCCGCAGCAGCGCCGTCCAGACCGCCTCGCGCGCCGGTCCGGGCGCGTCCGGCGTGGCCCAGAAGCGCAGCCGGCGCCGCTCGGCGTGCGCCGCGGCCACCAACCGCCGCAACAGCTCCCGCTCGTGACCGGGCATCGGCCCCACGCCCTGCCAGCCGAAGGTGTCCGTCCAGGAGGCGGAGACCAGCGGGGCGAAGGACGCCGGGGCGGGGGTGCCGAGGTCCTCGGGGCGCCCGTCGTAGAAGGCGTGGCGCTCCCGTTCGGCCTCCATGGGCGCCCGGGCGGCGCGGTCCCCGGAGATCACCGCGGTGACCGGGCCGCGCCGCACCCGGCCGGCCCGGCACACGCTCAGCAGGTCCCGGTAGCGGCGCAGCACGGGGGACAGCGCGCGGTAGGTGGGGTCGCCGGCGGTCTTGATGTCGATGAGCAGCTGGAGGGACAGCCGCGACCCGCGGTAGACCGTGCCGCCCTGGGCGCGGATCCGCCGGCGCAGCGGGTCGAGGTAGAGCGACTGGAGGGTGCGGGCCGGGTCGAGGTCGCCCTCCTCGTGCCCGACCAGCAGCCGCCCGTCGACCAGCCAGATGTCCGCCTCCACGCTGCCGAAACCGTGGTCCAGGGCGTCGAGGAGCGGCCGCGGATGCGCGTAGTCGTTGTGGGCGTGGGCGCGCGGCAGCGGCACCGGGGCGGCCGGACGTACGGCGGGACCGCGGGCGGTGGTGTCACGGGCGGCGGCCGGTGCGGTCAGACCCGCCACCAGGGCGGCGCCCAGCGACACGACGGCCGTTCTGCGGGTGTACGGATTCATGACATCTCCAGGTCATAGTGAGCGGTCCATAGTGGGGCGTGCCGCGTGCGCGTGGCGCGGTGAACGTCTCTGGTACCCGGTGCAGTTGACGTGACGTCAGGGGCAATCGTGGAGCAGCGATTCGGTCGGGTTCGCGCGGTACTGACGGTGCTGGCGGTGTGGGGCGTGCTGGCCGGCGGAATGGCGGGCGGGGCCCCGGCCACCGCAGCGGGCCCCAGCCTGCGCCGCTCCGGTGCCCTGTCGGTGGCGCCCGGTGTGGCGTACGGCGAATTCCGGATGACGGTGCCGCGCGGGGTGGTGCACGGGCATCTGCTGACGGTCGATCTGGGCGATCCGCGGGTGTCGGTCGACCTGCTGTACCCGGGCGCGGTCGGAGCCCGGGCGCCGGTGTCCCGGCTGGCCGCGGCGCGGGGTGCGGTGGCGGCCGTCAACGGGGACTTCTTCCACATCACCGAGACCCAGCATCCGGGTGTGGAGGCGACCGGCGCCCCGGACGGACCGGCCGTGGTCTCCGGCCGGCAGCTGAAGGCGGCGGTCCCCGACGGGCAGCGCTTCGGGCCCGTACTGCCGCCGGGCGCCAGCACCGAGGACGTCCTCGGCGTGGGCTACGACCGCCGGGCGCGGCTGGACCGGCTCACCCTGCGCGGCGTGGTGCTGACCCCCGAGGGCGGGCTGCCGCTGCGCGGGCTCAACCAGTACGCGCTGCCGGAGGACGGCATCGGCGCGTACACCCCGCAGTGGGGCCCGGCGTCCCGGGAGCGGGCCGTCTGCGGGACGGACACCGAGCGGGCCGCGCCGTGCAGCACGGACACCGCGGAGGTCACGGTCCGGTACGGCCGGGTGACGGCGATCGAGGACGATCCGGGCGCCGGCGGGGTGGCCGCGGGGAGCGTGGTGCTGGTGGGCCGGGAGGAGGGCGCGCGGCAGTTGCGCAAGCTGCACCTCGGGGAGCCGTTGCGGGTGGGCTACCGGCTGGCCGGCGAGGGGCCGGTGCCGCTGCGGTTCGCGGTGGGCGGTTTCCCGATCGTCCGGGACGCGCGGCCGGTGGCCGGGCTGGACACCGTCGCGGTGGCGGTGCGGACCGCCGTGGGGATCGCGCCCGGCGGGCGGGTGCTGTATCTGCTGGCGCTGGACGGCGCGCGCGGCCAGACCGGCCTGACGGTGAGTGAACTCGGCGATCTGATGGCGCAGTTGGGGTCCGAGGAGGCGATGAACCTGGACGGCGGGGGGTCCTCGACGCTGGTGACCGATGACGGCACCGGTGACGGGGTCGTGGTGCGCAACCATCCGTCGGGCGGGGCGGAGCGCCCGGTGGCGAACGGCGTGGGGATCTTCTCCCTCGGATGAGCGGCGGCGCCCGGGCCCGCCCGGTGGTCACGTCCTCCCGGCGCGCCCGGCTCCCGTGGCGCGCATCCGGCCGACGGCGTACACACAGCCGGCCAGCGCCAGGTCGGAGAGCAGCATGAAGCCGATCGCGTAGCTGCCCTTGGCGCTGTGGACGGCGCCCATGACCAGCGGCGGGACGAAGCCGCCGAGGCCGCCGGTGGCGCCGACGATGCCGGTGACGCTGCCGACCCCGGCCTGCGGCGCCACCCGGGGGACCAGCGCGAAGACCGAGCCGCTGGCCGCGCCGAGGCCGGCCGCCATGACCAGGAAGTCGAAGGTGCCGACCGGGTCCAGCGGCGGGTCGAAGGCCTGGACGACGGCGAGCACGGCGACCGTGCCGAGCGCCCCGGCGGTGACGACGGCCGGGTGCACCCGGTCCGAGCACCAGCCGCCGATCGGCCGGAAGGCCACCGTGACCAGCGCGAAGCCGGCCGCCTTGGTGCCCGCGTCGGTGGCGTCGAGGTGGTACCAGGTCTGCAGGTACGTCGGGAGGTAGACGCCGAACGCGACGATGCCGCCGAAGCCGATCGCGTACAGCGCGGCCAGCTCCCAGGTGGCGCGCAGCCGGCCGGCCCGGCCGAGCCGGGTGGCGAGCGAGGTCTCGGGCACCGGCCGGCTCGGGTGGTCGCTGATCATCAGGGCGCCGACGACGGCGAAGAGGACGAGGCCCACGGCGACGACGAGGTAGGGCAGGTTCTCGTCGTAGCGGTGGATGCGGGGGGTCAGATAGCCGGAGAGGGCGACGCCGCCCATGCCCATCCCGTAGATCCCCAGGGCCAGCCCCCGCTTGCGGGGCGGGAACCAGGCGTTGACGAGCGGGATGCCGATGGCGAAGGTGGTGCCGCCCAGGCCGAGCAGGAAGCCGGTGCCGAGCATCGCGCCGTAGGAGTGCTTGGCGGGGATCAGCAGCAGCACGGGCACGATGGTCAGCGTTGAGACCAGCGGGAACATCACCCGGGCCCCATAGCGGTCGGTGAGCGCGCCGACCGGGACCTGCCCCAGGGAGCCGACCAGCACCGGCACCGCCACCAGGGCCGACACCTGGACGTCGGTCAGGCCGAGGCTGCTCTTGAAGGTGTTGCCGAGCGGGGAGATGAGGTTCCACGCCCAGAAGGTGACGGTGAAGCCGAGGGTGGCGACCGCGAGGTTCCGGTAGGCCGCCAGGGTCACGGGCGCACGCTGCTCACCACGTCGGCGGCGCCGGCCAGCCCCTGGTGGATGTCCGGGGCCAGGCTGCTGCTCGCGAGGTAGAAGCCGAGCAGTGCGCACACGAGGGCGTGCGAGAACTTGAGCTTTCCGCTGCGCAGGAAGATCACGGTCAGGGTCAGCAGCAGCAGTACGACCGAGATGGAAATCGCCATGGCACGCACACCTCCTCAACCGCCGCCCGAACGGACGGCAAGGGGTGGCCAGTTTGGCGTATTTCGGGGTATGTCCGGTTCGAGGCCCGATACTCCATCCGGGTGTTCACTACGGGTCACCGACCAGGAAGGACGCCCGGGACAGTGACGTGGATCACCTCACTCCCCGCAACGGAGTCGCGGCATTGCCCGTCTTAGCGGCCGAACATCGCCGCCCCTCCCTGACCTCAGACGGACCCCATGCCCCTTCGCCCCTCCCCCCGCCGCAGGCCCTGGCGCACCGCACTCGCCCTGGCCGGGGTGGTCGGCGCGGGCACGCTCACCGCGTGCGGGGGCGGCGCGGCGCCGGGCGCCCAGGGCACACCGGTGCGGGTGACGCTGGGCGCGGCGAACGGGACCCGGACCGTCCAGGCCGGCGACCGGCTGCGGGTGACCGCACAGGGCGGGGTGCTGACCGAGGTGACGGTCGCCGACCCCCGGGGGCGGCGGCTGCCCGGCGGTCTCGGCGGCGGCGGAACCGTATGGACCGCCAGCGCGCCGGCCGCGCCGGACACCCGGTACTCCGTCCTCGCCCGGACGAAGGACGACCGGGGCGGCGAGGGCGTGGCCAAGGAGTCGCTGACCACGGCGACGGCGGCCCGGCTCGACGAACCGGCGGTCGCGCCGGACGGGGTGGCCCCGGGCGGCGGCCGTCACCTCGCGAAGGCCGATGACCCGAACCTCACGATCGGCCGGACATGCACCGACTCGGCTCCGGGGCGGGATTGTGGCAAGGTCCGGGTGGGTGAACCCAGTACAGTCACCGCATCCTCCGTACGAGGGAAAGACGATACGACCATCGGGATCGGAGACTGGAATGCCGAGCCCGTGCCCGGTGGGCGGGAAACCGCACCCTCGCGTCGAGCAGCTGACCCCTTTCAGAGCCTAGTGTGACGGAATGAGCACCGTGCAGGACCAGGATCAACTCACGGGATGGCGGCGCTTCCGGCGCCGCGTCCCGAACGGCTTCGCCATCATCTTCAGCGTGCTGGGGCTCTTCTGCGCCCTGACGGCGCTGATCGGGCCCCTCCGGCGCGGACTCCATCCGGTGATCTACTGGCTGGACACGCTCACGATCCCGGTGGCGCCGAACTTCGCCTATGCGGCGTTCCTCTTCCTCCTGGGCGCGGCGATGACCGCGCGCAAACGCGTGGCGCTGTGGTTCGTCGTCGCGTACATGGTGCTGGTCACCCTCGCCGACGCCCTGTTCCTGGCCGCGGGCTACTGGGAGTTCGCCATCTCGCTGGTGCTGTGCGCCGGCGCCCTGGTGCTGCTGCTGGTCTCGCACCGCGAGTTCTACGCGATCACCCGGCGCGGTGCGTTCCTGCGCGCGATCGGGGTGCTGATCGGCGGGCTCGTGGTGGCGGTGCTGCTCGGCTGGGGCCTGGTGACCCTGGCGCCCGGCACGCTGGAGACGGGCGGCGGCAACCGCCTGCTGTGGGCCGCGAACCGGGTCTGCGGCGGGCTGGTCGGCGGCCGGCTGGTCGAGGGCCATCCGCCGCACTGGACCAGCACGGTCCTGGGACTGCTCGGCGCGCTGGCGCTGCTGAACGCCGCGGCCGCGCTGTTCCGTTCGCAGCGCATGGAGGCCGCGCTGCACGGCGACGAGGAGGCCCGGATCCGGGCGCTGCTGGACCGTTACGGCAGCCAGGACTCGCTCGGCTACTTCGCCAGCCGCCGCGACAAGGCCGTGGTCTTCTCCCCCAGCGGCAAGGCCGCCGTCACCTACCGCGTCGAGGCCGGCGTCTGCCTGGCCAGCGGTGACCCGGTCGGTGACCGGGAGGCGTGGACGCAGGCGATCGAGGCCTGGCTGGAGGTCGCCGGGCGGTACGGCTGGCAGCCGGCCGTGATGGGCGCGAGCGAGAGCGGCGCCAAGGCGTTCGCCCGCAGCGGGCTGGGCGCGCTCCAGCTCGGCGACGAGGCGATCCTGCACGTGAAGGACTTCGACCTGGACGGCCGGGAGATGCGGGTGACCCGCCAGGCCGTCAACCGCGTCGAGCGGACCGGCGCGACCTTCCGGGTGCGCCGGCACTCCGCGCTGACCGACGCGGAGATGCAGGAGGTCATCCACCGGGCGGACGCCTGGCGGGACACCGAGACCGAGCGCGGCTTCTCGATGGCGCTGGACCGGCTCGGCGACCCGGAGGACGGGGACTGCCTGCTGGCCGAGGCGTTCGACGGCGACGGCAACATGATCGCGCTGCTGTCCTTCGTCCCCTGGGGGCCGGACGGCATCTCGCTGGACGTGATGCGCCGCGACCGCACCGCGCCCAACGGCGTCATGGAATTCATGGTGGCCCGGCTGTGCGCCCAGGCCGGGTCGTTCGGGGTGCGCCGGATCTCGCTGAACTTCGCGGTGTTCCGTTCCGCCTTCGAGGAGGGCGCGCGGATCGGTGCCGGCCCGGTGCTGAAGTTCTGGCGCCGGCTGCTGCTGTTCTTCTCCAAGTGGTGGCAGCTGGAGGCGCTCTACCGCTCCAACGCCAAGTACAACCCCGAGTGGTACCCGCGGTTCCTGTGCTACGCGGACGCCGGCGCGCTGGCCCGGATCGGCCTGGCCTCCGGTATCGCCGAGGGCTTCGTGGCCGTACCGAGCCTGGGCAAGCTGTGGGGCAAGGGCCACAAGAAGCGGATGCTGGCCCCGGCGAGCACCGCCGGCCTGCCGTCGCTGGACGAGCTCGGTCTGGTGCAGACGCCGCCGGCCACCGAGGAGGAGCTGCACGAGCGGGAACTGGCCGCGCTGCCCGAGCAGGTGCGGGTGCGCCACCGCAAGCTGGAGCGGCTGCGGGCGGACGGCACCGACCCGTACCCGGTGGGCGTGACGCGCACGCACACCCTGGGCGAGGTCCGCGCCGAGTACCCGGAGCTCGCGGCCGGGGTCCGGACCGGCAAGTCCGTCAGCATCGCCGGCCGGGTGCTGCGCACCCGCGACCACGGCGGTGTGCTCTTCGCGGAGCTGCGCGACTGGTCCGGCGATCTGCAGATCGCGCTGACCCGGGACGGCGCCGGCAAGGAGCTGCTGAACCGGTTCGGTTCGGACATCGACCTGGGCGACCACGTCGAGGCCGAGGGCGAGATCGGCGCCAGCGACCGCGGTGAGCTGACCGTGTTCGTCACGCAGTGGCGGCTGACCGCCAAGTGCCTGCGGCCGCTGCCCGACAAGCGGCGCGGACTGTCCGACCCGGAGGCCAAGGTCCGCCAGCGCTATGTGGACCTGGTCGTCTCGCCGGACGCCCGGGAGACCGTACGGGCCCGCAGCACGGCCGTGCAGGCACTGCGCCAGGGGCTGATCGACCGGGGTTACCTGGAGGTCGAGACGCCGATGCTCCAGCAGATCCACGGCGGCGCCAACGCCCGACCGTTCCACACCCACATCAACGCCTACGACCTCGACCTGTACCTGCGCATCGCACCGGAGCTGTATCTGAAGCGGCTGTGCGTGGGCGGTATGGAGAAGGTCTTCGAGATGGGGCGGACGTTCCGCAACGAGGGCATCTCGTACAAGCACAACCCCGAGTTCACGATGCTGGAGGCGTACCAGGCGTTCGCCGACTACGACGTGATGCTCGACCTGACCCGGGAGCTGATCCAGGGCGCCGCGATCGCCGCGTTCGGCAGCGCCACCGCCCGCAAGGCGGACGCCCACGGCAAGCTCGTCGAACACGACATCTCGGGGATCTGGCCGGTCAAGACGGTCTACGGCGCGATCTCCGAGGCACTCGGCGAGGAGGTCGACGCGGACACCGAGGTGGACCGGCTGCGCCGGCTGTGCGGTGCCGCGGCGGTACCGGTGAAGCCGGAGATGGGCCGCGGCGACATCGTGCTGGAGATGTACGAGCGCCTGGTGGAGGAGAAGACCCAGCTCCCCACGTTCTACAAGGACTTCCCCACCGACGTCTCGCCGCTGACCCGGCAGCACCGCAAGGACCCGCGGCTCGCCGAGCGCTGGGACCTGGTCGCGTTCGGCACCGAACTGGGCACCGCCTATTCGGAGTTGACCGACCCGGTCGAGCAGCGGCGGCGGCTGACCGCGCAGTCGCTGCTGGCGGCCGGCGGTGACCCGGAGGCGATGGAACTGGACGAGGACTTCCTCCAGGCGCTGGAGTACGCGATGCCGCCGACCGGTGGTCTGGGCATCGGCGTGGACCGGCTGGTGATGTTCCTGACCGGTCTGTCGATCCGCGAGACGCTGCCGTTCCCGCTGGTCCGGCGGCGCTGAGCCGGACCCGGCGCGGGACGGACCGTGAGAAGGCCACCACCCTCGGGTGGTGGCCTTCTCGCATACCGCGGGTGTGCTCAACTCCCCTGGAATACCTCGGGGTTGGCGCAGTGCACCAGCGCCTCGCCGCGCAGGTGGCGGCCGACCTCCTCGGCGACGATCCGGGCCGCCTTGTGCGCGACCTCCTGGCTGCCGCCCGCGATGTGCGGGGTGAGGACCACGCCGGGGGCGGTCAGCAGCCGGGAGCCGGCCGGCAGCGGCTCCTCGGGGAAGACGTCGAAGGCCGCGCCGGCCAGCTGCCCGGCGTCCAGGGCGTCGCACACCGCGTCGTAGTCGAGGAGCGCGCCGCGGGCGCAATTGACCAGGATCGCGCCGCGGCGCATCGCAGCGAGCTGCTCGCGGCCGATCATGCCGCGGGTCTCGTCGGTGACCCGGGCGTGCAGCGAGACGATGCGGGAGCGGCCGAGCAGTTCGTCGAGGGTGACCTGCTCGGCGACGCCGGCGAGGGCCTCCGGACGGACGTACGGGTCGTGGACCAGGACGTGGGCGCCCATCGCGGCCAGGACCTTGGCGACCCGGCTGCCGATGGCGCCGTAGCCGATCAGGCCGACGGTGGCGCCGTCGATCTCGATGCCGCAGCGGTCGTAGTCGTAGTAGTCGCCGCGCCAGACGCCGCGGCGCAGATCGGTGTGGGTGTCGCCGACGCCGCGGGCAGCGGCCAGCATCAGGGTGAGGGTGTGCTCCGCGGTGGCGGTGGCGTTGCGGCCCGGGGCGTAGCAGACCGGGACGCCGTGCCGGGTGGCGGCTTCGAGGTTGACGTTGACCGGGCCGCCGCGGCTGGTGCAGAACAGCTTGAGGTCGGGGCAGTGGGCGAGGATCCGCTCGGTGAGCGGGCCGTGCTCGGTGACGCAGATCTCGACGCCGCGCAGCGCCTCGATCATCTCGTCCTCGGTGCCGGAGGCCTCGATGACCTCACCGACCGGGCCGAAGGGGGTGTGCGGCCAGTCGTAGCGGAGTTCGCGGATGTCCAGCGGGGTGTCCCCGGCGGCCGCGCGCACGGCCTCGGCGAACAGGCCCGGGCGGATGAAGTGGTTGCCGGCGGCGAGGACGGTGGTGCTCATGGGGTCTTCTTCTCCTGGAGCGGTGTGCGTACGGACGGTGTGTGCACGGGCGGTGTGCGTACGGCGGGTGGTCAGGGGAGGGCGGGGGCCTGGGCGAGCGCCGGGGTGTTGAGGCTGAGCAGCGCGGTGCGTCCGTGGCCGTGGCGGATCTCGGTGAGGGCGCCGTTGTGGAGCCGGGGGAAGACCCGGCGGTAGTCGGCGAGCGGGATGCCGAGCAGGTGGCAGAGGAGGATCCGCAGCAGGGTGGAGTGGGCGACGACCAGGATGCGGCCGTCGGGGTGGGCCCGGGCGAGGTCGGCCAGGCAGTCGGCGGCGCGTTCGGCGGCGTGCCGCGGGTGTTCCCCGTCGGGCAGGTGGTGCGCGACCGGGTCGGCGAGGAAGGCGGCGACCCGCTCCGGGAAGCGGGTGCGCATCTCGTCCCGGGTCAGGCCCTCGCCCCGGCCGAAGTCGAGCTCGTAGAGCCGCTCGTCGACGTGCGGGGTGAGCCCGCAGGCCGCGGCGGCGGGGGCGGCGGTCAGCCGGGCGCGGGAGAGCGGGGAGCTCCAGATGCCGGTCAGGTGGGCGGTGGTGGCCCAGGTGGCGAGGGTGGCGGCCTGTTCGCGGCCGAGGGCGGTGAGCGGCACGTCGGTGCGGCCGGCGTAGCGGTTCTCCGCGTGCCAGACGGTTTCGCCGTGGCGTACGAGGATGAAGTGGGTCACGGTGCGGCCCTCCTGCGGGCATGGTCGGCCACGGTCTGGCCGAGCCAGCCACGGCGGGTGAGTTCGTCGACGAAGCGGAGGTAGACGGGGAGGTGGCGGGTGGTGCGGGCCGGGTCCGGGCGGAGCTCGTGGTCGATCCGGACCATCGCGGCGGCCGCGTCCACCAGGCGGGTGCCGTCGGCGGTGGCGGCGAGGACGGCCATCCCGACGGCTCCCTCGGCCTGCTCCGGCAGTCGTACGGGACGGCCCAGGACGTCGGCGCGCAGTTGGCACCAGTAGGCGTTGCGGGCGCCGCCGCCGGTGAGGGTGAGCGGCCCGTCGACCGGCGCGCCGAGGTGGTCGAGGTAGTCGAAGCAGAGCCGTTCCAGGCAGGCCACGCCGAGCAGGTGGGCGTGGAACTCCTCGGCCCGGGTGGCGGGGTGGCCGAGGAGGAAGGGCCGGGCGTCCGGTGCGCGGAAGGGGAAGCGCTCGCCGCCGGTGGAGACCAGGGGGTAGGCGACCGCGTCCGCGGCGTCCGGGGCCAGGACGGCGGCCCGCGTGGTGAGGGCGTCGAGGTCCTCGCCGGGGAAGTGCCGGCTGAGGACGCCGGCGCCGCTGCTGGAGGCGCCGCCCGGCAGCCAGGTGTCGTCCGGGCCGCGGTGGCAGTAGACGACGCCGGCCGGGTCGCGGACGAGGTGCGGGCTGGTGCCCTTGAGAACGAGGGTGGTGCCCAGCACCGAGTTCCAGGCGCCCGGTGCCAGCGCCCCGGCGCCGATCTGTGCGGCGCAGCCGTCGGTCATCCCGGCGACGAGCGGGACGCCTTCGGGGATGCCGGTGGCCGCGGCGGCCCGGGCGCAGACCGTGCCGAGCACCGTGCCGGGGCGGACGACCCGGGGCAACAGCCCGGCGGGCACGCCGAGTTGCTGCATGACGCGGTCCGGCCAGCGTTCCTCGACGAGGTGGTAGCCGGTCTTCAGGGCGTGACTGGCGTCGCTGGCGACCTGGTGGCCGGCCAGCCGCCAGGTGATCAGGTCGACCTGGTGCAGCAGCCGGGCGCCGGGCGGCGGTTCGGGACCGTCCGCCAGCAGCGCGACGAGTTTGGGCAGGGCCCAGGAGGGCTGCATGCTGCGGTACCCGAGTTCCTGCCAGACCGCGGCGCCGGCGGTGTTGACGGCGGCGACCCGGTCGGCGGCGCGGCCGTCGTCGTACATCAGCCCCGGGGTGAGCGGGGTGCCGTGGGCGTCGGCGAGCAGGACGGTGCCCGAGGTGCCGTCGATCGCCAGGCCGCGGATCCGGCGGGGGTCGAGGCCGGTCAGCGCCTCCCGGCAGGCCGCGGCGAGCGCCTGCCACCACTCCTCGGGGTCCTGTTCGTGCCGGTTGCCGTCGCGCCGGCTGGTCAGCGGGCGGGCGGCGGTGGCGAGGACCCGTCCGGTGCCGTCGACGGCGGCGCAGCGGGCGCTCTGGGTGCCGAGGTCGAGGCCGAGCCAGACGCCGTCGGGGTCGGGGGCCGCGGCCGGGACCTGGCCGGGGTGATGCGGGTCAGACAAGGGTTCCTCCAGGGGCGGCGTCGGTCCGGCCGGCGGGGCGGGCGGGGGCCTCGGTCGGGCGGCCGGGGGCCTCGGCGGGGCGGGTGGCGCCGCCGTGCCAGGCCGCGGTGCCGCGCCAGCCGGCCTCGCGGGCCAGGTCGCGCCAGCGCAGGAAGTCCTCGTACAGCCCGGCGTAGAACTCCGCGCGCGCCGGCTCGGGCTGCCAACTCCGTTGCATCCGGACGTACTTGGCGGCGGCGCTGTGCATGCTGCTCTCGGCGCCGGTGCGGACCAGGCCGGTGAGGAAGGCGCCCTTGGCGCCGAGTTCGGTGTCGCCGGAGCGGGCGGTGGGCACGCCGGTGGCGTCGGCGATCAGGGCGCACCAGGCGTCGCTGTTGGCGCCGCCGCCGCACAGTCGCAGTTCTTGGACGTCCGTGCGGGCGGCGGCGAGCGAGTCCCGTAGGACCAGCGAGAGCCCGTCGAAGACCGCGCGGGCCAGGTCGGCGGGGGTGTGTTCCAGGGACAGGCCCCAGAACGAGCCGCGGGCGCCCGGGTCGAGGAACGGGGCGCGCTCGCCCGCCGGGGACAGGTACGGCAGGAACATCAGCCCGCGCGCCCCCGGCTCCGACTCGAAGGCGAGCTGGGCCAGTTCCGGCGGGCCCGGCAGGTGCAGCAGCCGGGCCGCCCAGCCGAGGACCTCGGCGCCGTTGAGGGTGGGGAAGGCGCGCAGCACCCGCTCCCGGCCGCGGTAGGCGATGTGGATGCCGGACGGCTCTCCGGTGGTGTCGATTCCGGTGGTGACGATCTCGGTGCACAGGGTCGTGCCGAGGATGCTGCAGGCCTGGCCGGGGTTGACCACGCCGACCCCGCGGGCGGTGGCGGCGATGTCGTACGGCGCCATCACGACCGGGAGGCCGGCCGGCAGCCCGAGCTCGTCCGCGGCCGTGGTGGTGAGTTCGGCGATCCGCCGGTCCTCGGCGAGCACGGTGGGCAGCAGCCGTTCGTACGCGCCGAGGCCGAACAGGTCGATGATCTGCGGGTCGTAGGTGCCGGTGGCGTGGTCGAGGAAGGGGGCGGAGGCGTCGGACTCGTCGCTGGCGCGGACGCCGGTGAAGCGGAGGAAGAGCCAGCCGGCGGCGGTGAGCGAGGTGGCCGAGCGGGCCAGCCGGTCCGGGTCGTGGGCGGCGAGCCAGCTGAAGATCGCGTTGGGCATGCCCGCGCAGGTCAGCGAGCCGTTGCGGCGGAACGCGGCCTCCAGGACGCCGTCCCGCTGCCAGGCGGTGAGCTGGTCCCCGGCGCGGCCGTCGGACCACAGGACGGCGGGTCCGGTGGGGCGGCCGCGGTCGTCGACGAGCCAGGCGCCGTCGCCCTGCGCGGTGAAGGACACCAGCCGGACCGGGTCGGCCAGGCCGTCCAGCACGGTGCGGACGGTGTCGACGACCGCGCTCCAGACGCCGTCCATGTCCTGTTCGGCCCAGCCGGGGTGCGGGCGGAGGACCTCGGTGGCGCGGCGGGCGACGGCGATCTCGGTGCCCTGGTCGTCGAAGACCACGGACTTGATCACCGTGGTCCCGACGTCGATGGTCAGTACGGACATCAGTGCGTCCCTCTCATGCCGGGGCCGAGGCGGCGGCGGGCTCGGGGCCCCGCCGCGCGGCGTCGGCGGAATCCGGCTCGTCCGTCAGCTTCAGGAAGTGGGCCAGCGCCCAGCTCACCGCGTACATCCCCGCGAAGATCCAGACCACTCCTTCGACGCCGAGCGGGCCGACGAAGATCGCGACGACCGCCGGGCCGACGAAGGTGCTGGCGCCGGCGCCGAGGTTCAGGGCGGCCAGTGCCTGGCCCTGGTGCCGCGGCTCCAGAGTGGGCACGAGCGCCGAAAGCGGTACATAACCCGCCAGCGTAGCGCCGTAGAACGCGGCGACCAGGAGGGCCAGCGGGAAGTTCGCGCCCGCGGCGTGCGGGACGTAGAAGAGCAGCAGGGTGCTGAGCGTGCAGCCGGCGCCGCCGAACCAGGCGATGGTGCGGCGCCAGCCGAAGCGGTCCCCGACCACGCCGAACAGCAGGTTGGCGAAGATGTTGGTGGCGAACATCGCGCTGAGCAGGTGCAGCCACTGGGTGAGGGTGAAGCCGACGGTCCGGGTGAAGTGGATCGGCAGGATCACGAAGAAGCCGAACTGGGACGCGGTGTTGATGACCCGGACGACCGAACCGACCCCGACCCGGGGGTTGCGCCACAGGATCGTGACGCTGCCGACGAGGGTGGCCACCGGCCCCTCGCCGTCCCCGCGCGGCCGTCTGCCGCCGTGGTCGTCCCGGACCAGCAGCAGCGCGATCAGCCCGCCCGCGGCGACCAGCGCCAGCGCGGCCCACAGCGTGGCGTAGGAGCCGATGTGCGGGATGAGACCGCTGGCGACGAGCGACCCGAGGGTGGGCAGCCCGCCGGTGAAGGCGAACCAGAACCAGCCCATGGCGGTGCCGAGCCGGGCCCGCGGCGCCACCCCGGCGATCCAGACCAGGAAGCCGTAGGCGAACAGCGGATAGCCCAGCCCGCGCAGGCCGTAGCCGGCCATCATCAGCGGGTAGCTGCCCAGCGGGAGGGCGACGGCGAGGAAGACCAGCTGGAAGACCGCCCAGATGCCCAGGCCGGCCCACATCACACGGCGTGGGCCCCACAGGTCGGAGAGCACTCCGGAGAGCCAGGCGGCGATGCCGGCGGCGATCCCGTAGACGGTGAACAGCAGGGCCACCCGGGACTCGGAGAGGTGCTGGTCCAGGAGGTACGGCGAGAGGTACCCGGACTCGACCCCGTCTCCGATCATGAAGAGCAGCAGCCCGAGGTAGCCCCAGGCGAGGGTCGGCGGAATGCCCAGGCGGGTGATCAGTGAACGCGGCGGAGAGTTCGTCATCGAATCTCCCTTTCTGCGGCGGCTCAGAAGGGCGAAGGGGGGTGGACGCAGCGATGGAACCGCCGTGCGGAAAGGGTCGTCAATGGCCGCCGGAATCTTCGCATCACCGCTCCGACCAGCCGTGTTGCGTCCTTGCGGAACCGCATGTGGACACCGTGCCGGGCGCGCGTGCAGTGTGAAATCCGTGCGAACATAACGCGGCGAATTCACCCGGCGGGTGCCCGCGGGGACGCAGCCGGCACGGAGGGAGCGGAGCCATGGACCGGGTCGAGGCCCAGGAGGAGCGGCGCCGCCGGATGCGCGACACCGTCATCGCCCGCGGGTTCGTGCGCACCGCGGACCTGGCCGAGGAGTACGGCATCAGCCTGATGACCGCGCACCGCGATCTGGACGCGCTGCAGGCGCAGGGCTGGCTGCGCAAGGTGCGCGGCGGGGCGACCGGGCTGCCGTCCGCGCAGTTCCACGGCAGCGTCGCGGAACGGATGGCGACCATGGCGCAGACCAAGCAGCAGCTGGCGCGGGCCGCCGCGACGCTGCTGGTGCCCGGGCAGACGGTGCTGCTCGACGACAGCACGACCTGTCTGCTGCTGGCCCACCAGGTCGCCGAGCACACCCCGCTGACCGTGATCACCAACTCGCTGCCGGCCATCACCACCCTGGCGAAGGAACCCGGGATCTCCCTGATCACACTGGGCGGCGCCTACTTCCCCGCCTACGACGCGTTCATGGGCCCGTACACCGCCGACGCGGTACGGGCCTTCCGCGCCGATGTGCTCTTCCTGTCGACCACGGCGGTCACCAACGGCCGCTGCTACCACACCTCACCGGAGACCGTGCAGGTCAAGCGCGCCATGATGGAGAGCGCCGGCCGCCGCATCCTGGTCGCCGACCACACCAAGTTCGCCAAGGGCGGCCTGTACGCCCTCGCCCCACTGACCGACTTCGACCTCCTGATCGTCGACGACGGCCTCCCGGCGGACCAGATCCGGCATGTGCGGGCGGCGGGCACGGAGGTGATGGTGGTGGAGGGGAGGGGGTAGCCGACCCCCCGCACGCCTTCCGCCCCTCCCCCGCCGTAAGGCAGGAGGAGGGGCGGTCACGGGGTCGCGCGGGGGCGCGAGGGTCACACGAAGGCGCTCTGGCCGGTGATGGCCTTGCCCACGATGAGGGTGTTCATCTCGCGGGTGCCCTCGAACGAGTAGATGGCCTCGGCGTCGGCGAAGAAGCGGGCGACGTCGTAGTCGAGCACGATGCCGTTGCCGCCGAAGATCTCCCGGCTCCAGGCCACCACCTCCCTCATCCGGCTGGTGACGAACGCCTTGGCCAGCGAGGAGTGTTCGTCCCGGAAGATGCCCGCTTCCTGGAGGCGGGCGAGCTGGACGAGCATCCCCCAGGAGGCGGTGATGTTCCCGAGGCTCTTCACGAGCAGGTCCTGCACCATCTGGAAGCGGGCGATCGGCCGGCCGAACTGCTCGCGCTCCTTGGCGTAGGCGAGCGCGAGTTCGTACGCGCCGGTCATCACGCCCAGCGCCTGCCAGGCGACCCCGCTGCGGGTGGCCCGCAGGATCTCCGCGACGTCGCGGAAACCGTCGATCCGCTGGAGCCGGTTGGCCTCCGGGACCCGTACGTCGGTGAGGGTGATGTCGGCGTTCTCGACGATGCGGAACGCGGTCTTGTTCCGGATCTTGGTGGCGGTGAAGCCGGGCGTGCCCTTCTCCACCACGAAGCCCTTGACGTGGTTGTCGGCCTCGTCGCGCGCCCAGACGATCACCAGGTCGGCGAAGGTGCCGTTGCCGATCCACCGCTTGGCGCCGTTGAGGATCCAGTGGTCGCCGTCCCGCCGGGCGGTGGTGCGCATCCCGCCGGCCACGTCGGAGCCGCCGAGCGGCTCGGTCATGGCGAACGCGCCGATGGTGTCCAGGGCCGCCATCGAGGGGAGCCAGCGGTCCCGCTGCTCCTGGTCGCCGCCGCGGAAGATGCTGTACATGGCCAGTCCGTTGTGGACCCCGTAGAAGGTCGCGGACGAGGCGTCGGTGCGGGTGTACTCCATCGCGAGCATGCCGACCAGCAGATGGCTGGCCGCGGGCAGCGGGTCGCCGTAGCCCTCGTACGCGATCCCGGCGAGGCCCAACTCGCGGAACTTGCCGATCAGTTCGCGGGGGAACTCGCCCTTCGCCCAGGCGTCGTTGACCAGCGGCTTCACCTCGCGGCCGAGGAAGTCGCGGGCGTGCAGCAGCAGCTTGCGCTCGTCGTCGGGCAGCAGGTCCTCGTAGCCGTAGAAGTCGGCGGCGAGTTGGTCGGTCATGACCGGGTCTCCTGGTTCGGTGCGGTGGTGGTGTCGGTGTTCAGTGCGGCGAGGACGGCGAGTTGTCTGCGGTCGCGTTCCCGGGTGAGTTCGCCGTACGGGCGGGAGCCGTAGGCGCCTTCGACCGCGGCGATGAGTCGTTCGGTCTGCTCGGGGCTCTGCCCGGGGCTGCCCAGGGAGTCCCACATCCGCCGCATCGAGGGGCCGATGTGCTCGGCCATGTGCCGGTAGCCGCCGGGGCCGCCGCCGAGGTGGGCGCCGAGGAACGGGCCCACCGTCGACCAGCGCAGGCCGAGCGAGTTGACCACGATCGTGTCCAGCTCGGCGGGGCCGACCACGCCCTGTTCGACGAGGTGGATCGCCTCGCGGCTGAGCGCGTTCTGGAGGCGGTTGCCGACGAACCCGGGGATCTCCTTGCGTTCGACCACCGGCACCCGGCCCACCGACCGGTAGAACGCGACCGCACGGCTCACCGCGTCCTTCGACGTACGCGCGCCGGGCACCACCTCGACCAGCGGTACGAGGTGCGGCGGGTTGAACGGATGGCCGATCAGTACGCGTCCGGCGCCGGCGTCGTCGAGGTCCCCGGTGAACGCGCTGGACGGGATGGCGGACGACGAGCTCAGCAGGAGCGCGTGCGGCGGTGCCTCGCGCACCAGGGTGGTGAAGAGTTCCTGCTTGAAGGCGGTGTTCTCGGGGCCGTTCTCCTGCACGACGTCGGCGTCGCGCACGGCCGCGGCGAGGTCGCCGACCGGCTCGACCCGTTCGGCGAGGTTCCCGACGTCCAGGCCCTGCCGGGCCAGGTGCGGGGCGGCCTCGGTCAGTGCGCCGTCCAGGGCGGCCGCGAGGTCGGGGCGCGGATCGCTGACGCGTACCCGCATGCCGTGGCCGGCGAACAGGGCGGCCCAGGAGAGCCCGATGGTCCCGGCTCCGATCACCGCCACGGTGGGGTGGGTTGTGGTCATGACTGCTTGTGTCCGTTTCTCTTCGTCAGCTGGCTGTCGGCCGTCGCTCCGCCCGGTATCCGGCGCGCGGTCGGCCGGCGGTCGGACGGTGGTCGGCCCTCGGCCGGCGCCCGGCCCGGGGTCAGTGCGCCAGGTAGTCGTGCACCGGTGTGACCGGTGACAGCGTGAGGTCGGTGACGACGTGGCTCGCGGAGACGACCTCACGGACCGGCAGGTCGGCCAGGGGCGCGAGGACGTGGGCGAAGAGCTGGAGCCGGGCGGGGCCGGTCCAGGCGCCCTTGACCACCACGTCGCTGATTTCGGTGCGCACCAGTTGGGCGGTCCGCGGCGTGCCGTCGTATCCGGGGACGAGCTTGAGCATGAAGGTCGGCACGGTGATCTGTGCGGCCGCCTCGTCGGGGTCGAGCTCGTGGTGCTTGTAGCCCATCGTCGCGGTGGCCACCCGCAGCGTGCCGTGGTCGAGGACGCCGACCAGCGCGCCGTGGTCCACGTACAGTGCGGGCGCCCCGATGGTCTTGGGGTAGGCACCGGCTTCTCTGCCGGACGCGGTGGCCGGGAAGTTGTCCAGGTACATCGCGTGCAGGTATTCGCCCCGCTCCCCCCGGTGGCGGACCGGGATGGCCTGGCCGGCTTCGGTGTACGGCCCGTATCCGGTGACGTCGCCCATCCGCATCACCTCGAAGCGGACCAGGGGTTCGTCGATCTCCAGTGGTTCGGGGACGACGGCGCGCAGCGCGTCGCGGTCGGTGCGGTAGACGATGGTGAGGTACTCGCGGTCGGTGAAGCGCGGGACGACGGGCGGGTAGGCGGGATTCATCAGCGGGGTGGCGAGGCGCCGGCCGATGTCGTGCTGTTCCATGGCGTTTCGTCGTTTCCTTTCTGCCTCTGTGGTGCCGCTACTTGCCCTGCCAGACGGGCGCGCGGCGCTCGGCGAAGGCCGTCATGCCCTCGCGGACGTCGGCGGAGGCGGCCAGCGCGGTCATCTCCTCGCGCTGGGCGGCGAAGGCGGCCGGTTCGGGGGTGCCGTCGGCGACGCGGGCGATCTTCTTCACGGCGGCGAGGGCGAGCGGGGCGTTCGCCGCGAGTCGTGCGGCGAGTTCCAGTGCCACGGGGGTGGCCCGGCCGGCCGGTACGACCCGGTTGGCGATGCCGAGCGCACCGGCGCCTGCTCCGGTCACCGGCTCGCCGGTCAGCAGGAGTTCCATGGCCAGGTGGTACGGGATCCGCTTGGGCAGTCGTACGGCGCCGCCGCCGGCCGCGATGAGCCCGCGCGTGACCTCCGGCAGGCCGAAGTGGGCGTCCTCGGCGGCCACGATGAGGTCGCAGGCGAGGGCGAGTTCGAAGCCGCCGCCCATGGCCCAGCCCTCGACGGCGGCGATCAGCGGTTTGGTGGTGACGGCTTCGGCGAGTCCGCCGAAGCCGCGGCCGGCGATCTCGGGCGATTCACCGGCGAGGGCGGCCTTGAGGTCCATCCCGGCGCTGAAGGTGCCCTGGGCACCGGTGAGGACGCCGGCCCGTAGTTCCGCGTCACCTTCCAACTGGTCGATCGCGGCGGCGAGTTGGGAGGCCACAGCGGCGTTGACGGCGTTCCTGGCCGCAGGCCGGTCGAGGGTGATGAGCAGGGTGCGGCCGATGCGTTCGGTGCGTACGACGGGGGCGGGGTCGTGCGTGGTGGGGGGCATGACGGGGCCTTTCGGGTGCGGAGAGGGAGGGAGAGGGAGAGGCATTCACCGGGAGGAGGTGGGGCGGCGCGGTGGCCGGTCGCCGCGCCGCCCGGCGGCGGGTTCGTCACCGTCCGCCGGCGGCGAGTTCGTCGAAGACCTCGGTGGTGTGCTGGCCGGGCAGCGGGGCGAGCCGGCGGACCGTGCCGGGGGTGGCGGAGAAGCGCACGGGCAGGCCGATGGAGCGGATCGGGCCCTCGCTCGGGTGCTCGACCACGTCGAGGAGGTGGCCGTCTTGGACGTACGGGTCGTCGGCGGCCCGGTCCAGTTCGAGCACCGGTGCCATGGGGATGCTGTGCTTGGCGCAGATCTCTTCCCATTCCTGCGTGGTCAGGGCGGGTGCGCAGTCGGCGACGAGGTCCATCAGCGGGTCGACGTCCGCGTCGTCGATGACCGTGCCGGCCACCCGCGGGTCCTCGGCGAGGTCGGGACGGCCGGCCGCGGCGAAGAAGTCCCGGAAGTTCGCGGCGTTGTACGGCACGATGCAGGCGAGTCCGTCGGCCGTGGTGACGGCGCGGTGGCCGCGCTTCATGGAGAGCGGGAATCCGGTGGCGCCGGTGGGCGGCTCGTAGACGTGGCCGGAGAGGTGCTCGACGAGGTTGAAGGCGAGGAGGGTGTCGGTCATCGGGATCTCGATGTGCTGGCCCTGTCCGGTGCGGTCGCGGTGCAGCAGGGCGGCGAGGACCGAGTGGACGATGGTCAGTCCGGCGACCTTGTCGCCGATGATGGTCGGCAGGTAGACCGGCCGGCCGAGGGCGCGGTGGGCGATGTCGACCAGGCCGGAGGATGCCTGCACGGTTTCGTCGTAGGCGGCGTGGCCGGCCCGTTCGGAGTCGCTGCGGAAGCCCTGGGCGTGGGCGTAGACCAGGCCGGGGTGGTGTGCGGCGAGGTCGGCGTAGGTGAGGCCGAGGCGGGCCAGCGGGCCGGGGCGCATGTTGGTGATGAGGACGTCGGCGGTGCCGATGAGGGCGAGGGCCCGTGCGTGGTCGGCGTCGTCCTTCAGGTTGAGCGAGACGCTGCGCTTGTTGCGGTTGACGTTCAGGTGGAGCGGGGTCATTCCGGGGGTGGTGCGGTACCGGCCCGCCCGGATGGTGTCCGACGGCGACTCGATCTTGATGACATCGGCACCGAGGTCGCCCATGATCTGGGCGGCGTAGGGGCCCATCACCACCGTGGACAGGTCGATCACCCGCACGCCGGCGAGCGGTCCTCCGGCGGTCTCGGTCGTGGCGTCCATTGTCGCTCCCGCGGAAAGTAGGTGTACTGCGAATGTTTCCGTTGTCGACGGTAGGTGAGACGCCACGAAATGAGAACGATCAAGAAACGAAGAAGGGTATGACCACAGCGGTCATACCCCTGACATGACTGATTGTCGAAGGGCAGGTCGGAGTGCCGCTTATCGGCGTGCAGGCCGGTGCGCCGAATCGGCGCTCAGGCGGAAAGCTCCTCGGCGAAAACGCGGCGGGCCTCGGCCACCAGGCCCGCCAGGTCGCCGCCGGATTCCGCCCGGTCCTTGCGGAACAGCAGCCCGGTGACCAGCTCGGCCGGGAAATCCGCCACGGGCAGCACGATCACGTTCTCCAGCCGGTAATTGTGCATCGGGCTTTCGGTGGAGAGCATCGTCAGGGAGAAGGCGAGACCGCCGGAAACGAGTTCCGAGGCCCCCGCATAATCGGAACTGTTGAGGCGAATTCTTTTCCGCACGCCCGCGGAATTCAGCCGGGCGTCGATTTCGTCGAAATATGCGGGGAGGGCTTCGGGGGCGGTGGCCACATAGGGGAGGTCCCGCAGGTCGTCGAGGGTGAGCGACTCCCGGCCGGCGAACCGGTCGGCGGGCACGGCCGCGCCGAGCCGTTCCCGCATCACCTCGATGATCCCGAGCGCCGGATCGGCGACCGGCAGCCGGACCAGCGCCAGCGCCAGCCGGCCGTCCCGGACCGCCTCGGCCAGCCCGGTCGACCTGCCGGGCCAGCGCTTGAGTTCGTACGCCTCCCGGCCGGCGTCCGCCAGCTGCCGGACCCGGTCGCGCAGCGCCGGGTGCACCCCGGACGGCATCCCGATCAGCAGGGTGGCGCGCTGCGGGCGGACGGCCTCGCGCAGCCGCCAGGGAATGGAGTTGACGCGGTCGAGCACGTCCCGGGCCATCGGCAGCAGGGCCGCACCGGCCGGGGTCAGCGCGACGCGATGGGTGGTCCGCTCGAACAGCGGCTGGCCCAGCTCGCGTTCGAGGTCCTTGATGCGCTGGCTCAAGGGAGAGGCCGCCATGTGCAACTTGCGTGCCGCCTGGGAGAAGTTCAGCTCTTCGGCCACGGCTACGAAGTAGCGCAGGTGCAGCATGTCCACACGGTCACCCTACCCGCGCGGCGGGCCGCCCCCGGCGGACCGGAGCACCGCCCGGCCGGTGGACGGCCCACGGCTCACTGCCCGGTCAGGCCCAACGGCGCCGGGTCCTCGGCCAGCTCGCGCAGGGCCGCCCGCGGGTCCGGCAGCAGCTTGCGCTCGGCGAGGTCCAGCACTCCGCAGACCGCGCTCACCTCGGCGGCCACCGTCCCGTCCGTCTTGCGGACGGTCTGCTCGATGCGGAAGGTCCGGCCCTCGCTCCAAACGAACGCGCAGCTCACCTCGACCTCGTCGCCGGCCCGCAGCTCGCGCCGGTAGCGGATGGTGGTCTCCAGGGTCACCGGCCCGATGCGCCGGTCCACCATGGCGCTCTGCCGGATGCCGCTCGCCTGGAGCAGCGACCAGCGGGCGTGCTCGGCGTACTGGAGGTAGACGCTCTGGTTGAGATGGCCCTGGGTGTCCGTCTCGTATCCCCGTACGGTGACCCGCACGGCGAACGGCTCCGCCGTCTCCACCTCGCCCACCGGCTCCCCCGCTCCCGCCACCGTCACTCCCACTGCCACTCCCCGCGATCCCTTGGCCATGGCCATGGCCATCGGTGTCCCATCGTAGGCGCGGGTGATCGGCACGGGGGGCTTTTCTCTCCGGCACCTGCGGCACCGCCGGCACCGATCGCACCGGCAGCACCAGCCCACCGGCGGACGCCGGGAGACGCCTCCCGCGCCGACGGCGATCCGTCAGGGGCTCCCCGTCTTCAGGCGGAGGTTCCATTTGGCCAGGGGCTTGGTGATGGGCTGGAAGATGGTGACGGTGTCGCCGCCGAAGTTGCCGCAGGTCGCGGCGCCGCCGCCGGAGTGCACGCCGACCGCCATCGGGGCGTTGGGCTGGGTGACGTACGAGCCGCCCGAATCCCCGGCCGCGGAACAGGCGTTGGTGTAGGCGAGCCCGTCGATGATCGTGGTGCCGTAGTCCACGGTCTGGTCGACCCGGGTGATCTCCCCGCAGTGCCAGCCGCTGGACTGCCCCGAGCGGCAGATCGACATGCCGGCCAGGCCCTCCTGCGCGCCGGTGACGGCGACGGGCGTGCCGCCCTGACCGGCCACCGCCGAGCCGACGGTCCACCCCGGCTGGTCGACCTGGACCAGCCCGAAGTCGCCCTCGTGGCCGTTGACGCTGTGGTTGCCGCCCGGATTGGAGGTGCCCATCCGGGTGCCGTCCTTGCCGTACGCGGCCTGATCAGGCGTCAGGGTGCAGTGGCCGGCCGTCAGGAAGCCCTCGAACCCCTGCGGACCGGTCACCGAGAAGCCGATCGAGCAGATGCCCTCGTTGCCGGGCATCCAGCGCTCGCCGCCGACGACCGTGCCGCCCTGCTGGCGCGGCGTCTGGTTGCTGCGTTCGACGGTGACCCTCACCTTCGCGCGGGTGCCGAGGCCGCGGATGCCCTTCTCGAACGCGTCCGTCCGGGCCGTGTGCTTGGTGCGGTCGATACGGATCACGAGACCGTTGGCCCGCTCGTCCACGCCCCAGCCGGTGACCCCGGGGACGCCCTTGCCGACCCGGACCGCGACCTTCCGCACCAGCGCGGTCAGCACCGCGCGACTGTGCCGCACCGTCTTGGGGATCGCGCCGACCGCCTTCACCCGCTGGGCGTCGGCGGGGCCGGTCACCGCGACGACGAGCTTGCCGCTCGCCTTGTCGAACCACATCCCGGCCGGCGGCGTGGCGAGCGCCCGGCGGACCGCGGCGGCGGCACGGTGCGCGTCGGCCTCCTGCGCGAGCCGGGTGCGCACCTGTTCCGCGGTCAGCCGGAGGTCCCGGCGCATCGCGTCGAGCAGACCGCGCGGGGCGGGCTGGGGCGCGGGCGTGGGGAGCGGTACGGAGTGCGCAGGGCCGAGCGGGCCGACGGTCGCCATGACGGCGGCGACGGCCGCGCACCGTAGTGCTGCCTTGCGGAGGCGGGGTTCCATCGGGGATCTCCTCGCGGTGTCGGGTGCACGTCGGATCCGATGGGGCGAGCGTGCGGGACACCGGCGCGGGCGGCACGAGGAGATCGCCCGCATCATGGTGGGATGACCACCGATCCCCGCCGCCAAGTCCCCGCTGTTCACGGCCCGGTGGCGTGCGGAGACCTGCCGCCCGCGCTGCGCAACGTGACCTACTCGGGCGCCCGCCATCCGGGAGCGACGGCACCTGAATGCCCGTCAGGCGCGGGGTCCGGGGCGGGCGGAGGGAGCGCGGCGGGCGGCCCGGGTGGTTTCGACGGCCGTGGCGGCTCGGACGGTTTCGCCGATCTGGCCGGGGGCGCCAACTGCCAGCGCTACGCCTACGCCGTGCTGCGCCACTTCGGGCTGTGGGTGCCGCCGTTGCGCTCGGCGGAGTTGTGGGCGGACACCCGGACCACCGGGCGGGCCGGGCGTCCACGGCCGCTGGACCTGGTCCTCTTCGACGCGGGGCCGGACCAGGACCGGCCCGAGGGGTACGGCGCCCATGTGGGCGTGCATCTGGGACCCGACGCCGTGCTGCACCTCTGCCGCGAGGTGGGCCGGCCCGCGGTCTGGCGCTATGCGGACTTCGCGGCGCGGGCGCGGTACGCGCGGTTCCTCGGGGCCAAGCGGGTGCGGGGCGCGACGCCGGACCGGTGAGGGCCCGGGGGCGCCGGGCGGGGCCGGTCCCGCCCGCCCGGACCGGCACCCGACGATGCGGATCAGGACCGGCCGGGAAGAGGCCCCTCCCCCGGCCCGTCAGAACCCGCCGTCGCCCCCGCCGCCGAAGCCACCGCCGTCGAACCCGCCGCCGTCCCCGAAGCCGCCGCTGAAGTCGTCGGGGTTGAAGTCGGCGCCGGAGTAGTCGCCGCCCTCGACGCCCGCGGGCCCGCCGAAGTCGGCGCCGTAGGCGGGGGACGACATCATGACGTTGCCGAGCAGCGTGCCCACGAGCAGACCGGGCAGCAGGCCGCCGCCGAAGTAGCCGCCGGCCCAGGGGGCGTAGGCCGGGCCCGCGTCCCAGTACGGGCGGTCGCCGCTCTCGGTGCGGACCGTGCGGGTCAGCGGCTCGCGGCCGTCGTCCAGCCGGCTCTTGTCCGCGGCGCAGACCGGGACGACGCGCTCGGCGCCGCCGGGCGGGGCCCAGGCGGCGTCGACGACGGACGGGCCGTGCCGCGGGTCGAAGAAGCAGGGCAGCCGGCGCTCGGGCAGCGGCCGGCCCTCGCGGCGCGCGGCGAGCGTGGCCAGCGAGAACCGGCCGTCCTCCAGCGCCTTGGTCACCGCCTGCACGTCGCCGGGGTGCTGGGCCGCCGCCATCGCCGACTTCGCGTTCTCGTAGGCGTCCAGCGCATGGCTGTAGTCGGCGCGCATCGCGTCGTCGGCACCGGGCTCGTCGGGCCGGAAGTCGAGCCGGTCCAGTTCCTCGCCGAAGGCGGTGATGTCCTCGTCGACGACGGTCCGCAGCTGCTCCAGCGCGGCCCGCTCCTCCTCCTGGCGCCGCCGGCGGTTGCGGCGGGAGATGGCGTACGCGCCGCCGCCGCCGACGACCAGCAGCACGCCGAGGCCGATCGCGGTGCCCGAGTCGAAGCCGGAGCCGCCGGTGCCGCCCCAGGAGTCGGGGGCGTGGCCGCGGGCCGACTGGTTGGCGGTGTCGACGAAGCTGTTCAGCCGCTCGCCGACGGTCGGGTAGGTGGTGCGCTTCACCGAGCCGACCAGGTTCTGCACCGCGCTGCGGGACATCACCCGCGGGTCGGCGCCGGCGTTGAAGCCGTTGCCGAGCTCGACGGCGTAGACCCCGGCGATGCCGACCTTGGTCCGCAGATCGCGGAGCAGGGTGCTGGGCGGGTAGTCCGCGGTGCGCGGCAGCACGGCCACGAAGACCGGCTTGTCGGCGTCCTTGATCTTCTTGGCCAGGGCGTCCGCGTCGGCCGTGGAGAACTGCCCCGCGGCGCGCGGATCGACGTAGACCGGGCCCTTCTTCAGGGCGCTCGCGGCATCGTCCAGACCGCCCGCGGCGTGCGCGCCGGGCGCCAGCACGGCGGCCACCGCCAGCAGCGCGGCCACCAGCAGCAGAACGGGTCCGATCAGCGCACGACGAGTTGCGGTGTTCATGGGTTCGACGCTACCCGAACCACACTTTCAGGACATCACCGGTCAGCTTCGGGACATCGTCGGTCGGGTTCGGTACCCCGCCGGTCGGGCCCGGGACCTCGCGGATCGGGTCCGGGACGACATCGCCGGCCGGGTCCGGCACGACATCGCCGAGCGGGTTCGGCACGTCGCCGACCGGGCCCGGTACGACATCTCCGGCCCGGGTCGGAGATGTCGTCGGCCGGGCCCGGGCATCGCCGGTCGAGGTGCCGTGAGCGGGGGCCGGTCGGGGGGATTTTCCTGCGTCGCCGGGGGTCTGTCGCGCCGGAAATGGCCATCGGGGTGGTCGCTCCGCGCGTCGTTTTTGGCGGTCGGAGTGCCGGGGATGCTCCGGCTCGTCCCTCCCCCGAGGAAACGAGGAGACGATGTCCAGGGCGATCTCGATAGCCACGAACCTCGCCGTCGCCGTTGCCGCCACCGCCGTCGGTTGCATGACGGTGGTCACCCTGGCGCCGGGGAACCCGGACGACGGGACGAGCCGGTTCCGGGCCGCGAGCACCCCGGCCGCGGCGGCCGGGCCGGACGGTTCGGCGGCGCGGGCCGCCACCTCCGCCCTCGGCATCCGCTCCGGCCGCCCGGGCACCTCCGGTCCGGCCGGACCGGACGCGGTGGCCGAACCGGACGCGGTGACCGAACCGGACTCGGAGGCCGAACCGGATGCGGAGACCATGGGCGGGCGGATCGAGGTGACCGCGCCGCCGGCCGGTCTCAGCTACCGCCCGCACGGCAGCCTCCCGGTCGCCTGGAGGAACAGCACCGGGCAGCAGGTGGACGTCTGGCTCAACGCCGGTATGGGCCACGGCCGGCCGCCGCAGCGGCTGGCCGTGGTGGCGCCCAAGGCGGGCGACGGGCCGACGGGCGAGGCCCTGGTGACGCTGCCACAGGTGCCGCCGGGGCCGCACTACTTCCTGGAGGTGGCCACCGCCGGCGACGGCACGGTCCACGCCTTCAGCAAGACCTTCGCCATCACCGGCTGACCGGGGCCACCGGCCGACCGGGGCCACCGGCTGAGCGGGGCCACCGGCTGACTGGAGCCACCGGCTGACCCGGGAATACCCCCCGCCTGCCCGGCGTTGCGGGCCCCAAAGGGGGGCGCCCCTCCCCTACGGGATCTGTTCGCCCACCCCCTACGGGCCCCGCGCCGCGCAAACCTACGGGCCCCGCGCCGCGCGCACCGCGCGGGTCCCACGCCACGCCCCCGCGCCCCCACGTCCCCCTCTACGGCGCCCCCAGATCCACCAGTCCCGCCAGGGCCTCGCGGTGGCGGCCCGGGGTGCCCAGGGTGAGCTCGTCGGCCTTGGCCCGCTTGAGGTAGAGGTGGGCCGGGTGTTCCCAGGTCATGCCGATCCCGCCGTGCAGCTGGACGCATTCCTCGGCGGCGCGGACCGCGACCGGCGCGCAGTACGCCTGGGCGACGGCCACCGCCACCGGGGCGTCCGGGCTGCCGATGGCCAGCGCGTCCGCGGCGTTGCGGGCCGCGGCGCGGGCCGAGGCGACCTCCAGCCAGAGGGCGGCCATCCGGTGCTTCAGCGCCTGGAACGAGCCGATCGGGCGGCCGAACTGGGTGCGCTCGGCCGTGTGGCGCACGGTTTCGGCCAGGCACCACTCGGCGACGCCGAGTTGTTCGGAGGCGAGCAGCCCGGCCCCGGTGAGCAGGGCCCGGTCGACGGCTTCCCGGGCCCGGTCGCCGGTGGCCAGCAGGCGGCCGCGGGCGCCGTCGAGGGTGAGGTGTGCCAGCGGGCGGGTGAGGTCGAGCGGGGTGACGCGCTCGGTGCGTACGCCGTCCGCCGCGGCCTCGACCGCGAACAGGGCCGGACCGTCGGGGCCCTGGGCGGGCACCAGCAGCAGATCGGCGGCCGCGGCGTCGGCGACCGAGGTCACCCGGCCGGTGAGCGTGCCGTCCGCGGCGGCCCGTACGGTCGGCTCGGGCGGGCCGCCCGGTGCGGTGGTCAGGGGGACGGCGAGCGCGCCGACGGTGGTGCCGGCGGCGAGCGCGGTCAGTGCCCCGGCGACCTCGGCGTCCTCGTGGTCGCAGCCGAGCAGGGCGGTCACCGCGAGGACCGCGCTGGTCAGGTAGGGGACGGGCGCGACGGCGCGGCCCAGTTCCTCCAGGACGACGGCGGTCTCCCGGGTGCTTGCGCCCGCGCCGCCGAGCTTCTCGGGGACCAGCAGCCCGGCGGTGCCGATCTCGGTGGCGAGCGACCGCCACAGCGCGCTGGGGGCACCTCCCGCCCGAGCGGAGCCGAGGGTGGGGGAGTACGGCACGTCCGACTCGACGGCGGCGAGCACGGTGGCCGGATCGCTGCGGTCGGTGAGCAGGGCCCGTACGGCGTCGCGCAGGGCTTCCTCGTCCTCGGAGTAGAGGAGGTCGGGGTCGGGCGCCGGGGTGGGGGTGGAGCGGGTCTCGGTGGTCATCGGGGGAGGTCCTTCCACGCGACGTCCTTGTCGGTGCGCGGCTCGGGCGGCAGCCCCAGTACGCGTTCGGCGACGATGTTGAGCAGCACTTCCGAGGTGCCTCCTTCGATGGAGTTCCCCTTGGCGCGCAGATAGCGGTAGCCGGCCTCGCGTCCGGTGAAGTCGACGCCGTCGGGGCGGCGCATCGTCCAGTCGTCGTAGGTCAGTCCGTCCTCGCCGAGGAACTCCACCTCCCAGCCGCTGATGTCCTGGGCGAGCCGGGCGAAGGCCAGTTTCATGCCGCTGCCCTCGGGGCCGGGCTGGCCCTTGGTGAGCTGCTGGCGCAGCCGTTCGCCGGTGAGCCGGGCGACCTCGGCGTCCACCCACAGGGTCAGCAGCCGCTGGTGCAGGTCGTGGGTGCGCAGTTCGGGGCGGGCGCGCCAGTCGGCGGCGGCGACGCCGATCATGCCACCCTCGCGGGGGATGCGGTTGCCGCCGATGGCGACCCGTTCGTTCATCAGCGTGGTCTGGGCGACCTTCCAGCCCTCGCCCACCTCGCCGAGGCGGTGGGCGTCGGGGATGCGGACGCCGGTGAGGAAGACCTCGTTGAATTCGGCCTCGCCGGTGATCTGGCGCAGCGGCCGCACCTCGACGCCGGGGTCGGTCATGTCGCAGACGAAGTATGTGATGCCGCGGTGTTTGGGCAGGTCGGGGTCGGTGCGGGCGATGAGGATCGCCCAGCGGGCCAGGTGGGCGCTGGAGGTCCACACCTTCTGGCCGTCGACCACCCAGTCCTCGCCGTCCCGTACCGCGCGGGTGGCGAGTGCCGCGAGGTCGGAGCCGGCTCCGGGTTCGCTGAACAGCTGGCACCAGACCTCTTCGCCGGTCCACAGGGGGCGCAGGAAGCGCTGTTTCTGTTCGTCGGTGCCGAAGCGGAGGATGGTCGGGGCGGCCATGCCCAGGCCGATGCCGATCCGGCCGGGGTCGTTGCCGGGGGCGCCGGCGGCGGCGAGTTCGGCGTCCACGACGGCCTGCAGCGAGCGGGGCGCGTCCAGGCCGCCGAGGCCCTCGGGGAAGTGCACCCAGGCGAGTCCGGCGTCGAAGCGGGCGCGCAGGAAGTCCAGCCGGTCGGTGGTGGCGGGCGGGTGCGCGGCGAGGAGGTCGGCGGTGCGGCGGCGGAGGTCTGCGGCGTCGGTCATCGTGCCTCCTCGGTGGTGGGGACGACGACGAGGCGGCCGACGGAGGTGCCGTCGGCGACCCGCTGGACGGCGTCGGCGGCGTCCGCCAGCGGGACCCGGTCGCCGATCAGCGGCTTGACGGCGCCCTGGGCGGCGAGTTCGGTGAGTTCCTTGTGGCAGGCGTCGACGGCGGCCGGGTCTTTGGTGTTGTAGAGGCCCCAGTGCAGGCCGAGGATGGCGTAGTTCTTGACCAGGGCGTGGTTGAGGGCCGGGGAGGGGATGGTGCCGCCGGCGAAGCCGACGACGAGGATGCGGCCCTCGAAGGCGATGCACTTGGTGGACTTGGTGTAGGCGTCGCCGCCGACGGGGTCGTAGACGACGTCGGCGCCGCGGCCTCCGGTGGCGTCCTTCACGGCGGCGACGATGTCGTCCGTGTGCCGGTCGAGGACCAGGTCGCAGCCGAGTTCCCGGGCGGTGCGGGCCTTGTCGGCGCCACCGACCACGCCGATGACCCGGGCGCCGGCGGCCTTGCCGAGCTGTACGGCGGCGCTGCCGACGCCGCCGGCCGCGGCGTGCACCAGCAGGGTTTCGCCGGCCTGGAGGCGGGCGCGGCGGTGCAGGCCGAACCAGCCGGTCTGGTAGCCGATGTGCAGTGCGGCGGCCTCGGCGTCGTCCAGTGCCTCGGGTGCGGGGCGTACGCTCGCGGCGTCGGCCACCGCGAGTTCGGCGAAGCCGCCGGCCGGCAGCGGCGGCTGGGCCAGCACCCGCGTGCCGGGTTCCGCCTCGGCCCCCTCGCCGGCGGCGAGCACCTCGCCGCAGATCTCCACGCCGGGGGTGAACGGCAGCGGCGGCCGCACCTGGTAGCGGCCCCGGCAGAGCAGTGCGTCGGGGAAGTTGACGTTGGCGGCCCGTACCCGCAGCAGCAGCTGCCCCGGTCCCGGTTGGGGGTCCGGCACTTCCTCCAGCCGCATCACTTCACGCGGCTCGCCGTTCGCGTGTACGCGCCATGCCTTCACCTGGTGCCTCCGAAAGATGTGGGTACGCGGGTGGGGCGGGGGAACGCACCGGCCCCCTCGCCACGGGCATACTAAGCGGTCGGTATACGCCGGGGGAACAGGAAATCGGCCCGGTGAGGGAACGGTCTCAGCCTGGTACTCGCAGGGTCAGGCTGCGGCCCGTGCGAGGGCGGAGACTGGCGGGCATGGACATACCCGCGAGCGACACCCCCGCGATGGACCAGCCCGCCGAGTTGGGCGGTTTCCTGCGCACCCGCCGCGCCCGGCTCCGCCCGGAGGACGTCGGCCTGGTGTCCTACGGAGGGCGGCGCCGGGTGCCGGGGCTGCGCCGTGAGGAGCTGGCGCAGCTGGCCGGTGTCAGCGTGGCGTACTACACGCGGCTGGAGCAGGGGCAGAGCCATCAGGCCTCGGAGGGGGTGCTGGACGCGCTGGCCCGTGCGCTGCGGCTGTCCGCCGACGAGCAGGCGTATCTGCGGGAGCTGGCCCGGCCGGCCCGGGTGCGCCGGCGGCCGGCGGTCCGCCACGACAAGGTCCGTCCGGGGGTGCGGCGGCTGCTCGCGGCCGTGGCGGACGTGCCGGCGGTGGCGCTCGGCCCGCGCTTCGAGATCCTGGCCTGGAACCGCCTCGGGCACGCACTGATCGCCGGGCATCTGGACGTCGACAGCCCCGACCGCCCGCTGGACCGCCCCAACGCGCAGCGGATGCTCTTCCTCGACCCGCACACCCGTGAGCTGTACCCGGACCGCGAGGAGGCGCTGCGGCACGCGGTGTCCTCGCTGCGGGTGGCCGCCGGGCAGCGACCGGACGATCCGCAACTGACCGCGCTGATCGGTGAGTTGTCGATGAAGAGCACGGAGTTCAGTGCGCTGTGGTCCCGGCACGGCGTGGGCAACTGCACCTTCGGCACCAAGCGGTTCCACCATCCGCTGGTGGGTGAGCTGGTGCTGGACTTCGAGATGATGCAGACGCCGGACGGTTCCGGGCAGGGCGTGCTGATGTACACGGCCGAGGAGGGGTCGCCGTCCGAGGCGGCGCTGCGGCTACTCGCCGCGGAGTGCGGCCCAGACGTCCGGGTCCTCGAACCCGAGCGCCCATAGGCCGGTGCCCCGCACCCCGTAGGCGCGCAGGAGCGGCAGGTGGGCGCGGACGCCGCGGGCGTCCTGGTACCAGACCTGGTGTTCCTCGCCGTCCTTGCGGTAGGTGAAGTGCGGGGTGCCGGAGGCGGTGTCGAAGAGGTAGTCGGCACCCTCGCGTGCGCGCAGCGCCTCGGCCTCCTTCCAGGTCAGGTGGGCGGCGTGGCCGGTGGTGCCGGTGACCCAGTCCCAGCCGTAGCCGGGGAAGGCCACCTCGATCTTGTGGGGCGGGATGGTGTCGGTGGCGTAGCGCAGGAACTCGTCGTACCAGTCGGTGGAGGACAGCGGTCCCGCGTCGCCGCCCGACCAGTGCAGGTCGTAGCCCATGATGCGGATGCGGTCGGCGGAGCGGCCGAGGTGCGCGTAGTCGAAGGCGGTGCCGGTGCCGCGGGCCCGGGCGAGGACGGTGACCACGCATTCCTTGTCGCTGGCGTGCAGCCGCGCGCACAACTCCCGGACCAGGGTGCGGTATCCGGTGCGCACCCGGTCCCGGGCGTGCCGGTCGCCGGTGACCGCCATGGCCTCGTAGTCCAGGTCGATCCCGTCGTACGAACGGCTCGCCACGAGGTCGAGCAGGGTGTCGAGGTGTGCCCGCCGCCGCTCGGGGTCGTGCAGCAGGGCGGCCATCCGGTCGGCGCCGAGGGTTTCGGTGACCGTGGGTACGACCTTGATGCCGGCGCGGTGCAGTCCGTCGATGATGCGGCGGCGGCCGGCGCCGTGGTGTCCGGTGAGGGTGGTGTCGTCGGACGCCTGGTACCAGAAGGGGCTGACGGTGTGGAGCTGGGAGGCGTGCCGGAGGGCGTCGCGGTAGGCGGCGTCGGTGTCGCCCCAGTAGGGCAGCCAGGCCGAGACGGTGCGGCGGCGGGCCTCGGTGGTGTCCGGGGTGGCGGCGGCCGCGGGGGTGAGCGGGCCGGTGAGCGTCACCGCCGCGAGCAGGAGCGCGAGCCAGCCGCGCGCCCGGTTTCCGGAGACATGGTCCATGCCCCGAGCGTCACCCCGCGGGACTGCTGACGCACCGTCAGCGCGGCCGAACGGGAGCGGGGCGGGGCCCGGCCGGGTGGCGAACGGGAGCGGGGCGGGGCCGGGTTGGGTCCGCCCCGCTGTCGTGACGCGCGGCCCCGCCGCCGGTCAGGTGCGTCCCGCGCGCTGCTGGGCGTCGCGGAGGGTGGCGGACGGGGTGGCCCACCGGGCCCGGACGACCGTGAAGCCGGCCGCTTCGAAGGCGTCGCAGACCTGCTCGTCGTCGTCGACGACATGGCGGATCTCGCGGTGCCGGGCGATCCGGCGCAGGGTCTCCAGCTTGGTGTGCCGGGCCGGGCGACGGTCGTGGTCGGGCCGCATCCACACCTCGCCCGGCGGCAGGCCGTGCCGGGCCAGCCAGTCCAGGGTGTCGCGGCGGCAGCGCTCGGGGCGGCCGGTGAGGTAGCCGACGTCGCCGTCCTCGGCGCTGCGCAGCGCCAGCGCCACGCCCTCGCCGAGCGGCGGGTCGTCGGTGGCCGCGGCGAAGAAGGCCGGCCAGTCGCGCGGGGTGCGCCGCAGCCAGTGCTGGCGGTGGGCGGTGTCGGCGAGAGTGTTGTCGAGGTCGAAGAGGGCCAGGGGGCGATGCGTCATGCCGTCGGTGCCTTCGGTCGGTGGGCCGCGGCGGTCCCGTGGGTTTCGCCGGTTTCGGGGCGGGTGACCGCGATCCGGCCGGCGGCGATGGCCTGGGCGACGGAGAGGCGGTCGTGGGCGAGGTCGGCGCAGGTCGCGGCGTCCGTCCGGAGCCGGACGTCGGGGTGCTCGGCGGGGCCGTCGGCGTAGCCGGGGCCGGTGTCGCCGGAGAGCAGGACATGGAACCGGCCCTCGTCGAGGGTGATGTCGACGACGTCGGTGCCGTCGGTGAAGTGTGCGGCGAGCCGGGCCAGGAGGGGGACCGCGAACCAGTGGGCGCGGACCGCGTCGGTGGGCCGCTTCTCGTCGAGGGCGGGGGCGCCCCAGTCGGCGAGGGCGGTGAGGGCGGGCAGCAGGGCGCGACCGCGGTCGGTGAGGGCGTAGACGGAGGCGGCGCCGGGCGGGGCGAGCCGGCGGCGGGTGACCAGGCCGTCGCGTTCCATGTCCTTCAGGCGGGAGGCGAGCATGTCCGTGCTGACGCCGGGCAGGTCGGCGTGCAGGTCGGTGTAGCGCCGGGAGCCGCCCAGGAGTTCCCGGACGATCAGGAGCGTCCAGCGGTCGCCCACGGCGTCCAGGGCCCGGGCGACGGCACAGTACTGGTCATAGCTTCGGCGCGGCATGGCTCCAGCATAGACAGAGGTTGGACTTTCCAAGTCGCGACTTGGTAAAACCAAGTACGGTGTGATGACGACGAGTGCTGCCGCGCCGCGCGGCGGGCGAGGACCGGGAGGCCGCCGCATGCAGTTCAAGCAGTCCAGCAAGATGGCCGACGTCTGCTACGAGATCCGCGGACCGGTGATCGAGCACGCGGACGCGCTGGAGGAGGCCGGGCACAGCGTGCTGCGGCTGAACACCGGCAATCCGGCGCTGTTCGGCTTCGAGTGCCCCGAGGAGATCCTGCAGGACGTGATGCGCAACCTCTCCCGCGCACACGGCTACACCGAGTCCCGGGGCATCCTCTCGGCCCGCCGCGCGGTGGCCCAGCACTACCAGCAGAACGGCCTGCCGGACGTCGACGTCGACGACATCTACCTCGGCAACGGCGTCTCCGAGCTCGTCTCGATGGCGGTCCAGGCGCTGCTCGACGACGGTGACGAGGTCCTCATCCCGGCCCCCGACTTCCCGCTCTGGACGGCCGTCACCACCCTCGCCGGCGGCAAGGCCGTGCACTACCTCTGCGACGAGTCCGCGGACTGGCTGCCGGACCTCGACGACCTCGCCTCGAAGATCACCGACCGGACCCGGGCGATGGTCATCATCAACCCCAACAACCCGACCGGCGCGGTCTATCCGCGCGAGCTGCTGGAGGGCATGCTCGACCTCGCCCGGCGCCACCAGCTGATGGTCTTCGCCGACGAGATCTACGACCGGATCCTCTACGACGACGAGGTCCACCACCACGCCGCGGTGCTCGCCCCCGACCTGGTCTGCCTGACCTTCAGCGGTCTGTCCAAGTCCTACCGGGTGGCCGGCTTCCGCTCCGGCTGGCTGGTGGTCTCCGGCCCCAAGCAGCACGCCGCCGACTACCTGGAGGGCCTGGGCACCCTCGCCTCGATGCGGCTGTGCCCGAACGCGCCCGCGCAGTACGCCATCCAGGCGGCGCTGGGCGGCCGGCAGTCCATCAAGGACCTGGTGCTGCCGGGCGGCCGGCTGCGCGAGCAGCGCGACGTGGCCTGGGAGCGGCTCAACGAGATCCCGGGCGTCTCCTGCGTCAAGCCCCGGGGCGCGCTCTACGCCTTCCCGCGCCTCGACCCGGCCGTCCACAAGATCCACGACGACGAGAAGTTCGTGCTGGACCTCCTGCTGCGGGAGAAGATCCAGGTCGTCCAGGGCACCGGCTTCAACTGGCCGCGCCCGGACCACTTCCGCATCCTCACCCTGCCGCACGCCGACGACCTCGACGCCGCGATCCGCCGGATCGGCCGATTCCTGGCCGGATACCGCCAGTGACGCCCGGGGCCGGCAGCGGCCCCCGGTTCACCCGAACGGCGGCACCCCTCCCCCGCCGCCGTCCACCGCCCGCCGGTCCGGCGCGCGGCCGTGGCCAGCGGCAGGAAGGGCCTCCCGGCGCCCCCCGGGCGGCCCGGCACCGTCCGACGGCCCCTCGGTCCGGACGGCCCGGACGCCCGGCGACGGGCCGTCCTGCCCCGCGGGACCACCGCACGGAATCGAACGCGCCCTTGAGCCCGTCGGCCGCAGCCGATTAGGTGGAGGGCGGCAATCACGCCGCCACCCGACAAGGGAGGGGATTCCATGCCCGTTCGGCCCGCACTCTCGGAAGCGGAGCTTGAAGCGCATCTGCACGGCATTTGCTTCAAGACGGGTCCACCTCGCCGGATAGGCGTGGAGCTGGAGTGGCTGGTCCACGACGCGTACCACCCCCGATGTCCGGTCGAACCCGACCGGCTGCGGCACGCGGCCACCGTCCTGCGCCAACTCCCCCTCTCCTCGCTCCTGACCTTCGAACCCGGCGGCCAGCTGGAGCTCAGCTCGCTGCCCGCCACCTCCCTGCGCGCCTGCATCGAGGCCGTGTCGGCCGATCTCGCGCTGGTCCGCCCGGCCGTGCGGGCCCTGGGCCTGGGGCTGGCCGGCCACGGCCACAACCCCTGGCACCCCCCGCGCCGGATCCTGACCGACCCCCGCTACAACGCCATGGAGGCGTACTTCGACCGCTGGGGCCCGGCCGGGCGCTCGATGATGTGCGGCACCGCCTCCGTGCAGGTGTGCGTGGACGCCGGCCACGAGGAGCCGGGCCCGCTGGGGCTCGGCCGGCGCTGGCTGCTGGCCCATCTGCTGGGCGCCGTGCTCACCGCGGCGTTCGCCAACTCGCCGACCAGCGAAGGGTGTCCCACGGGCTACCGCACCACCCGCCAGGTCGTGTGGTCCCAGCTCGACCCGGCCCGCACCCTCGCCCCGCCGCCGGGCCCCGACCCGCGCACCGCGTGGGCGGCGTACGTCCTGGACGCGCCGGTGATGTGCATCCGCGCCGAGCACGGGCCCTGGGACGCACCGGCGGGGCTCACCTTCCGCGAATGGGTCCGCACCGGGGTCCCCAGACCCCCGACACAGGAGGACCTCGACTACCACGTCACCACCCTCTTCCCGCCCGTCCGGCCGCGCGGCCATCTGGAGCTGCGCATGATCGACGCCCAGCCCGGGGAGACCGGGTGGACCGTCCCGCTGGCCGTCACGGTCGCGCTGTTCGACGACCCGGAGGCCGCCGAGCGCGCCTACCGCATCGTCAAACCACTGGCCGAGACGGCCGGTTCGCGGCCCGCGCCGCGCAATCCGCTGTGGCGGCGGGCCGCCCGCGCGGGACTGACCGACCCGGAGCTGCACGCCGCGGCGGTGGCCTGCTTCGCCGCCGCGCAGGAGGCGCTGCCCCGGATCGGCGCCCCGCCCGAGGTGTGCGCCGCGGTCGCGGCGTTCACCGAGCGGTACGTGGCACGCGGACGGTGCCCCGCGGACGACCATCTCGACGCCCTGTACGCCGCGGAGGGCGAACTCCTCCTGGGGAAGGAAGGCCAGCAGTGACCACCGATCCGGAGCTCCTTCGTGAACGCGCGGCCGCGGCGCTGCTCGCCGCCCGCGACCGCACCCGTCTGCTCACCACCTGCGTCGAGCACCCCGACCTCGTCGCCCAGCACTCCCCGCTGATGTCCCCGCTGGTGTGGGACCTGGCCCACATCGGCAACCAGGAGGAGCAGTGGCTGCTGCGCACCGTCGGCGGCCGGGAGGCGCTGCGCCCGGACATCGACTCCGTCTACGACGCCTTCGAGCATCCGCGGGCCGAACGCCCCTCCCTGCCGCTGCTGCCGCCCGACGAGGCGCACGGCTATGTCGCCGAGGTCCGCGGCCGGGTGCTGGACGTCCTGGAGCGCACCCCGCTGCACGGCGGTCCGCTGCTGGACGCGGGTTTCGCATTCGGCATGATCGCCCAGCACGAGCAGCAGCACGACGAGACCATGCTGATCACGCACCAGCTGCGGCGCGGCCCCGCCGTGCTCACCGCGCCCGAACCGCCGCCCGCCCCCGATGACCTGCTGCCGTCCGAAGTCCTGGTGCCCGGCGGGCCGTTCAGCATGGGGACCTCCGCCGAACCCTGGGCGCTGGACAACGAGCGGCCCGCGCACCGCCGCCTCGTGCCGGCGTTCCTGATCGACACCACACCGGTCAGCAACGGCGCCTACCAGCGGTTCATCGAGGACGGCGGCTATCAGGAGCCGCGCTGGTGGGCCGCCGAGGGCTGGGCGCAGGTCCAGCAGCACAAGCTGCGGGCCCCGCTGTTCTGGAAGCGGGACGGCGGCCAGTGGCTGCGCCGCAGGTTCGGGGTGACCGAACCGGTCCCGCCGGACGAGCCGGTGCTGCACGTCAGCTGGTACGAGGCGGACGCCTACGCCCGCTGGGCCGGCCGGCGGCTGCCGACCGAGGCGGAGTGGGAGAAGGCCGCCCGGTTCGACCCGGCCACCGGCCGGTCGATGCGCTACCCGTGGGGCGACGAGGACCCCACGCCGGAGCGCGCCAACCTCGGCCAGCGGCATCTGCGCCCCGCGGCCATCGGCAGCTATCCCGAGGGCGCGTCCCCGCTCGGCGTGCGGCAGTTGATCGGCGACGTGTGGGAGTGGACGGCGAGCGACTTCCTGCCGTACCCGGGCTTCGCCGCCTTCCCCTACCGGGAGTACTCGGAGGTGTTCTTCGGCGACGGGCACAAGGTGCTGCGCGGCGGTTCCTTCGCCGTCGACCCGGTCGCCTGCCGGGGCACCTTCCGCAACTGGGACCTGCCGGTCCGGCGGCAGATCTTCTCCGGGTTCCGCACCGCCCGGGACGCCGGCCCGGAGGGGGACGCATGAGGCCGGCACCGCGAACGGCCGGGGAGGCGAACGCCTGATGTGCCGTCATATCGCTTACGTGGGGCCGCCGGTGCCCTTCGGGCAGATCGTGCTGGAACCGCCGCACGGCCTGTACCGGCAGTCGTGGGCGCCGCGCCACCAGAAGCACGGCACGGTCAACGCGGACGGCTTCGGCGTCGGCTGGTACGCACCGGACGACCCGGTCCCGGCGCGCTACCGCCGGGCCGGGCCGATCTGGGCCGACGACCAACTGCCCGACCTGGCCCGGGTGGTGCGCACCGGCGCGCTGCTGGCGGCGGTACGCGACGCCACCGTGGCCGGGCCGGACGCCGAGGCGGCGGCCGCGCCGTTCGCCGGGGAGGGCCATCTGTTCAGCCACAACGGCGCGGTGGCCGGCTGGCCGGACTCGCTCGCGCCGCTCGCCGCCGCGCTGCCGCCGGAGGAGCTGCTGCGCCTCCAGGCCCGCTGTGACGCGGCGTTCGTCTGGGCGCTGGTGCGGCACCGGCTGACCCGCGGCGACGAACTCGGGGACGCGCTGGCCGACACCGTCACGGCCGTCGCCGGGGCCGCGCCCGGCTCCCGGCTCAACCTGCTGCTGACCGACGGCACCACCATCGCCGCCACCTCCTGGGGCGACACCCTCTACCACCTGGCCCTTCCGGGCGGCGGCCGGGTGGTCGCCGCCGAACCCTACGACGATTCCCCCCACTGGACCGAGGTCCCCGACCGCACCCTGCTGCGCGCCACCCGGACCGACGTCCACCTCACCCCGCTCAAGGAGCCCGCCACGTGAGCCCGCATCGCATCACCCGCAACCTCCCTGCCGACGCCACCACGGCCGCGCTGCGCGCCGATGTCGCCCAGGGCCTGTCCGCCACGCCCAAAGCGCTGCCGCCCAAGTGGTTCTACGACGCCCGCGGCAGCGAACTCTTCGAAGAGATCACCACCCTGCCCGACTACTACCCGACCCGCGCCGAACGGGAGATCCTGCTCACCCGCGCCGACCACATCGCCGCGGCCACCAACGCCCGCACCCTGATCGAGCTGGGCTCCGGGTCGTCCGACAAGACCCGCCACCTGATCGGAGCGCTGACCGGCCTGCACACCTACGTGCCGATCGACGTCAGCGAGTCGGCGCTGACCGCGGCCGGCGAGGCGCTGCTCGCCGGGCACCCCGGCCTGACCGTGCACGCCCTGGTCGCCGACTTCCAGCAGGACATGACGCTGCCCGAGACGCCCGGCCCGCGGCTGCTGGCGTTCCTCGGCGGCACCATCGGCAACCTCCTCCCCGAGGAGCGGGCCGCGTTCCTCACCTCCGTGCACGACCTGCTGTCCCCGGGCGACGCCCTGCTGCTCGGCACCGACCTGGTCAAGGACGAGGCGACGCTGGTCGCCGCGTACGACGATCCGCAGGGCGTCACGGCCGCGTTCAACAAGAACGTCCTCCAGGTCATCAACCGCGAGCTCGACGGCGACTTCGATCCGGCGGACTTCGACCACGTCGCGGTGTGGAACGCCGCGGAGGAGTGGATCGAGATGCGGCTGCGGGCGCGCCGGGACGTGACCGTGAAGATCCCCGGCGTGGACCTGGCCGTGCCGTTCGCGGCCGGTGAGGACATCCGCACCGAGATCTCGGCCAAGTTCCGCCAGGAGGGGGTGCGGGCCGAACTCGCCGCCGCCCGGCTGGAGTTGACCAACTGGTGGACGGACAGCGCGGATCGCTTCGCGCTGTCGCTCGCGTTCCGTGCCTGATACCGCCCGGTAGGGACGGATACGTACGAGGACACATCCGGCCGGTGTGCCCCTGGGCGCGCCGGCCGGGTGCCGTCCGCGCGGGCGGTGTGGTTCCATGCCCCGGACGCACGTGCGTATTCGACGGGCAGGGGTGGCGGCATGGGGCTGGGGCTCGATCGGCGGGGGTTTCTCAGGGGCGCGGCCGGGCTGTCGGCCGCCGGGGTCCTGGCGGGCGCCGGCAGCGGACGGTTCACGGCCGGGGCGGCCGAGCGGAGGCCGGCCAGGAGCCGTGCGTTCTCCGTGCAGGACTGGATGTCCGCGCTCCCCGACGCCACTCCCCTGACGCGCCTGACGATCCCGGGCACGCACGACTCCGGGGCCCGGATCGGCGGCCCCTGGGTGGCCTGCCAGAACACCGCGGTCGACGCCCAGCTGGCCGCCGGGATCCGCTTCCTGGACGTCCGCTGCCGGGCGGTCGACAACGTCTTCGCGATCCATCACGGCGCGTTCTACCAGCAGCTGATGTTCGGCGACGTGCTCAACGCCTGCCGGGCCTTCCTCACGGCCCACCCGTCCGAGACGGTGCTGATGCGGGTCAAGCAGGAGTACTCGGAGGTCTCCGCCGAGGAGTTCCGCCGGATCTTCGGCAGCTACCTGGACGACAAGGGCTACCGCCCGCTGTTCCGGCTGGACGCCGCGCTGCCCGCGCTGGGCGAGGCACGGGGCAGGGTCGTCCTGCTGGCGGACTCCGACGGCCTCGGCGGGGTCCGCTACGGCGACCCCCAGGTCTTCGACATCCAGGACGACTACATGGCCGAGCCGTTCGGGAAGTACCCGAAGATCGAGGCGCAGTTCCGCAAGGCCGTCGCGCAGCCCGGCAAGCTCTTCGTCAACTACGTCAGCACCGCCGCGCTGCTCCCGCCGCGCTCCAACGCCGACCGCCTCAACCCGCAGGTCAAGACGCTGCTGGAGGGTACGGAGGGCAGCGGCTGGACGGGCCTGGGCATCGTCCCGATGGACTTCCCGAACGAGTTCGGCCTGGCCGAAACGCTGATCCGGCACAACCCGGGCCCGCGGTTCACCCGACCGGCCCCGCGGTAGGCGTCCGGCCGGCGGTCCTGCCGCAGACTGGGGTGCATGCCCCGTTCCGGACTGCCCGGTGTCCCGCAGCGGCTGCCGGTGGCTCTCGGGCTGCTCACCGTGGTCGTGGGCAGTACGGCGCTGACGCTGGGCCTGCCCGCCCGCGATCCGTATCTGGCCGCGGGGGACAGCGCCACCGGCTCGTACCTGGCCACCCGCGCGGACGGGGACCTGGCCGCCGCCGCGCTGCTCGCCGGTCCGTACCGGGAGCGGCCGGGCCCGCCGGCGGCCCTACCGCGCGGCGGCCGGACCGGCGGCGGGGCGACGGCCGCGCTGCCGGAGTCCCGGCCGCTGGTGGCCGCCCCGGCGGCCCCGTCCCCGGCGATCGGCGCGCTCTTCTCGCCCGGCGACGACGGAGACCCGGCTCACCACTGCACGGCGAGCGTGGTGCGCTCCCCCGCCGCCGACCTGGTCGTCACCGCCGCGCACTGCGTGCACGACGGCGGGTTCCGCACCCGGCTGGTGTTCGTGCCCGGCCTGCACGACGGGATCGCGCCGTACGGGCTGTGGGTGCCCACCCGCATCCACGTCGATCCGCGGTGGATCAGCGACCGGGACCCGGACCACGACGTGGCGTTCCTGCGGGTGCGCAGGGCCGGGCAGGGCGGCGGCCGGATAGCGGACCTCACCGGCGCCGAACGGATCCGGTTCGGCGCGCCGGCCGGGCGCCCGGCGCTACTGACCGGCTACCCCGCCGACCGGGACGCCCCGGTCAGCTGCCGGCACACCGCGACGGCCCAGGGCCCGTCCCAACTGCGCTTCGACTGCCCCGGGTTCCCGAACGGCACCAGCGGTGGCCCGCTGCTCACCGATGTCGATCCGGCCACCGGCACCGGGGCGCTGATCGGGGTGATCGGCGGGCTCGACGAGGGCGGTGACGACTTCGTCTCGTACAGCAGCCGGTTCGGTGCGGACGTGGCCGCGCTGTACCGGCGGGCCACCGCGGAGCCGGGTCCGACGCCGGGCGTCAGGCCCCGCGCGACACCACGGTCTTGAGGACGGACGGCAGCGGGTACCAGTCGGCGGTGGCGAAACTGGCGTGCGCGGCGGCGAGTTGGCCGACCCGGGCGAGCGCCTGTGCCTCGGTGGGGTGGGTGGCGTCGATGGCCGGCGGCACGTTGTGCGCGTCGGTCATGATGAGGAGGTAGTGCCGGCGGTCGTACCAGGCGGTGTCGATGGTGCCGTTCAGGTAGGTCGCGGCGTCACCGTCGAAGACCACGAACCAGGGGCGCAGCGCCGGGTCCTGGTAGCGGTCGCGGGGGTCGCCGGCGGCCGCGCCGTGCACCGCGGGGAAGGCCACCGACTGCGCGAGCTTCCCCTGCGCGGCGAGGTCCTTGAGGTGGCCGGCGTACTCGACGTCGGTCCAGAGCTTGTCGAGCGGGTTGTTCTCCTCGACGGTGCCCGGTATCAGCTCGAACAGGAACTTTCCGGCCAGGGCGGCGCGCGCGGGCCAGCCGCCGGCCCGGACCGCCTCGTCGGGCGTGGCGTGGCCCGCGGTGAGGTCGCCGGGGCCGTAGACGGCGTCGCCGAGCTTCTGCCGCACCAGCGCGTCGAACTCGGCCGGGCCGCGCCCGCCCTTGGCGTTGAAGCCGTCCTTCAGCTCGACCTTGACGAGGATGGGGCGGTGGCCGGGGTGCGCGTCGTGCCAGGCCTTCATGTCCGCGAGGCAGCCGGCGAAGTCCTTGTTGACGTCCTTGGTCCGCAGCTCGGAAGCGCTGGCCGCGCCCTCGCAGTTGCTGTTGCTGCCGAACGGGTTGCTGTGGCTGACCCGCCAGGACCGGCCCAGCCCGTTGGTCCAGAGGTCGAGTTCGACCAGTGCGGCGCCGGAGTCCAACGCGTCCGCGAAGTAGGGGTACTTCTCCTTGTCGTAGGCGTTGTGGACGCCCACGGACGTGCTGGTGCCGTACGTCAGACCGGCCGGCTCGGCGCCCGCCGGCGCGGACACCGCCACCACCGCGGCCGCCGCCGCGGCGACCGTCCCCACACACCGCTTCCCGTTCATGTTCCCCGCTTTCCGTGGTCCCGCGGCGCCCGGCCGGTCAGCCCGGACGCCGTTCGGCCGGCCGGGCGGCCGGTCGATCGGGGAGCAGCGTACGGGGAGTTGGGACGGGTGGGGACCACGGGGTCGGTGACGATAGGGGAAACTCCCCTTACTTGACCGACTTGGGGAGGGCCCATGGCCGACAATCACGCAACCGGCCGGCTGCCGCGTACCGGACAGCCACTCGTCGCGACGGTGCTCACGGGCACGGTCGCGCTCTATCTGGCGCTCGTCGCCTTCGGCAACATCACCGACTTCGGCACCAATCAGCAGTTCGTCCGGCACGTCCTGGCGATGGACACCACCTTCAAGGACCCGGACCTGATGTGGCGGGCCATCACCTCGCAGGGGCTCCAGGACGCCGCGTACGTGGCGATCATCGCCTGGGAGAGCGTCACCGCGCTGGTGCTGATAGTGGCCACCGTGCTCTGGCCGCTCGGTCTGCGGCGCGGCGACGTGGCCCGCGCGCGGATGCTGAGCACCGTCGGTCTGCTGATGATGCTGCTGCTGTTCGGCGCGGGCTTCCTGGCGATCGGCGGGGAGTGGTTCTCGATGTGGCAGTCGAAGACCTGGAACGGCCTGGAGGCGGCGACCCGCAACGTCACGCTCGCGGGAGTCGCGCTGCTGGCCGTCCGGCTGCCGTCGGCGCCCTGAGCCGTCCCGCGCGCGGCGGACGCCGGTGGGTCACCACTCGATCCGGTAGTCCGTGAGCCAGTCGCTGCCGTCCGCGCCGCCGCCCGCGGGGCCGGTGGCGGGGCGGCCGGGGCCTTGCGGGCCGGTGCGGGCGGCGAGGCCGGCGCTGGCCGCGACGACCTTCTCCACCCGTTCCCGGCGCAGCTTCTCGTAGGCCGCGAAGGCGGTGCGCGGGTCGGTGTGGTCGCGCAGGCAGCGGGCCAGCACGATGCCGTCCTCGATGGCCATCGAGGCGCCCTGGGCGGCGTTGGGCGCGGCCGCGTGGGCGGCGTCGCCGAGGACGACCTTGGTGTCGTCGTACCAGGTGGGCGTGGTGGCGATGTCGTAGGCGCTGGAGACGATGACCCGGTCGCCGGTGGCGCGGACGAGGGCGGCGGCCGGGGTGGCGTCGCCGGGGAACCGCGCGGCGACCCGGTCGCGCCACTCGCCGGGGCCGACGGCCTGCAGGGCGGTGCGGTCGCTCTCGGCGCCGGGGATGTTGGCGAACCACCAGATCTCATCGTCGGGGGCGCGGGTGCAGCCGAAGACGGCGCGGTCGCCGCGGATCATGGTGTAGGTCTCCGCGGCCGGCTCGGCGCCGGTGGCGCGGGTGTAGCCGCAGACCGTGTGCTGGCCGGTGTGGCGTGGCCGGGGCGCGGCCGGGTCGATGAGGGTGCGGGTGACGGAGTGCAGTCCGTCCGCGCCGATCAGCAGGTCTCCCTCGGCGCGGCTGCCGTCGGCGAACGCGGCGACCACCCGCTTCCCGCCGGCCGAGGCCACCGTCTCGGCGCCGACCAGCCGTTTCCCGTGGTGCACGGGGATCCCCCGGCGGGCGGCCTCGGCGTGCAGCACCTGGTAGAGGGTGGCTCGCCGGAGGGTGCGCGGGCCGGGCCCGGTGCCGCTGCCGGCGATGGGCCGCTCGGCGACCTTGGTGCCGTCGTGGCCGAACACCGCGATCCGCCGGGCCGGGAAGGAGTGTGCGGCGACCGGGTCGTGGGCGTCGACAACCCGGAGCGCTTCGAGGCCGTTGGCGAAGACGACGAGGAAGGCGCCGACGTCGTCCGCGCCGGTCGGGTACGCCTCGAAGACCTCCGCCTCGATGCCCGCCTTGTGCAGCGCCATGGCGGTCACCGTGCCCGCGATGCCGCCGCCGATGATCAGGGCCTTGCTCATGCCGTGGTCCCCCCGGGTGTGCCCCCGCTCGGTGCCGCCGGCCGGGTCGTGGCCGGCGGTGCGGCCCTGTGGCCGCACCGTCCACCTTGCCTCCGGCGGGCCGGAAGATCCAGCCCGCCGGGGGACGTACGGCCGTGCCGCCGGGCGTTCTCAGCCCGCCGCGTACACGTCCTCGATGTACCGGCCGGAGGCGGTGAGTTCGCGCAGCCAGGCCTCGGACTCCTGGGCCGAGGCGCCGGTGTGCACGGCGTGCACCTCGCGGAAGGCGGCCCGTACGCCGGGGGCCATCCGGCTGCCGTCGCCGCAGACGTACACCCGGGCGCCGGCCTGGAGGAGTTCCCAGACCTCGGCGGCCTCGGCGGCGATGCGGTGCTGGACGAAGCGGTGGCCGTTCTCGGGGCGCTCGCTGAAGACGGGTCGTACCGAGAGCGCCCCGGCCGCTTCGGCGGCGGCGAACTCCGCGGCGTGCAGGAAGTCGGCCGTGGGATCGTCGCAGCCGAAGTACAGCCGGGCGGGCGCCGTTTGGCCGGCCGCGACCCGGTCGGCCACGGCACCCCGGAAGGGGGCGAGGCCGGTGCCGGCGGCGACCAGGATGACCGGGGTGCCGTCGGCCGGGTCGAGGCGGAAGGCCTCCCGGCAGGGCTGGACCCGGGCCAGGACCGTGTCGCCGGGGCGCAGGCCGTGCAGATACGTCGAGCCGGTGCCGCCGGGCAGCAGCGAGACCATCAGCTCGGCGTGCCGGGCGTCGGCGGCGGGCGAGGACGAGATCGAGTAGTGCCGGGTGCGCAGCGCCGGCAGCAGGTCGAGGACCACCGGCCAGGGCAGCCGGCCGCGCAGCGCGGGGTGGGCCTCGATCAGCTCGATCAGGGTGCGCGGGTCGTCCTCGGCGAGGTGTTCCAGGGCCTGCCGCTCGGGCGGGCACGGGTTGTGCGCGGCCAGCACCGCGAGTTGCCCGGAGGTCGGCCGGGTCCCCAACTCCACGTGGTGGGTGAGGAGTTGGCGTACGGTCAGGGGCCGGTCGACGGGCAGGGTGTCGCGGGCCGGGCGGCGGCCGGGGTGCAGGGCGAGCACGGTGTCGAGGTCGGCGCCGAGGGCGCGGGCGGCCCGCTCGACGGCGGCCGGGGCGTTGGCCGGCAGCACGGCGAGGTGGTCGGCGGTGCGGTAGCTGACGCCGTCCGGCAGGGCGAGCCGCAGGAACCGCTTGGGGCGCGGCCAGCCCGCCGCGGTGAGGTCGTGCGCCTCGGTGACGGTCAGTTCGGTCAGCTCGTGCCGGGCGGCGAGGGCGTCGAGCGGTCCGCCGGTGAGCTCGGTGACGGTGTAGCCGGTGTCCTCGGCGGCCGGGGCGCCCGCGCCGATGCTGGCGGGGTCGCCGTAGCGGGCCAGCAGTTCGGTGCGCAGCGCGGCAGTGAACTCCTTGACGGTGCCGCTGAGATCGCCGGAGGCGTCGGCCTCGGCGCGCGGCAGCATCCGGTCACCGCCGAGCGCGGCCAGCCGGTCGTCGATGAGGGTGGGGACGTGCTGGTAGGTGGCGGCCCAGTTGCGGTCGCCGACGCCGAGGACGGCGAACGGGCGGTCCGCGGCGGCGCCGTCCCCGGCGGTCCGCAGCCGGCCGACGAAGGCGGCCGCGTCGTCGGTGGGCTGTCCGTTGTAGGAGGCGGCGACGATGACGACGGGCCGGTCGGCGGGCAGCCCGTCGGCGTAGGTGTCCAGCGGGGCGACCTCGGTGGCGCAGCCCAGGCCGGTGGCCTCGTCGGCGAGCCGCTCGGCGAACTCGCGGCAGGTGCCGTAGTTGCTGCCGTGCAACAGCAGCAGCCCGGTGCCCTGGACGACGCGGGTGGGCAGGGCGTCGTCGGTGGCGGCGGCGTCGTCCGCGGGGCCGGCGGTGCCGGGCAGGACGTCCAGGGCGGCGCGCACCGCGGCGCGGTCGGCGGGCGTGCGGGCGGCCAGTTCGACGGTGAACCCGTCGGGCTTGAGGGTGAGGGTCTCCTTGATGCGCAGCCGGTAGTCGGCGTGGTCGATCAGCCGGTAGCGGTGGGCGAGCAGCGCGAGCAGCATGGTCGCCTCGTGCAGCGCGAACTGCCGCCCGATGCAGGCGCGTTCACCGGTGCCGAACGGCTTGTAGGCGTGCGGCGAGCGGGCCGCCTCGGCCTCCGGGCTGAAGCGGGACGGGTCGAACAGCTCGGGGTTGTCGCCCCAGCACGGGTCGCGGTGCAGCATCGGGGTGAGCACGGTGACCAGCTGGCCGGCCTTGACCGGGTAGCGGCCGCCGAGCACGGTGTCCGCACGGGCCTGGCGGGTGAAGGCGGCGGCGGTGGGCCACAGCCGCAGCGCCTCGTTGAGGACCTGCCGGGTGAACGGCAGGTGGCCGATGTCCTCGAAGGCCGGGTCGGGGTCGGCCTGGTCGCCCCACAGCTCGTCGGCCTCGCGCTGGACCATGCGCAGCGCCAGCGGGTCCTTGAGCAGGTGGTAGAGGGCGAAGGAGAGGGCGCCCGAGGTGGTCTCGTGACCGGCGATCAGGAAGGTGATGACCTGGTTGCGGATGTTGGCGAGGTCGAGGGAGGGGCCGCCGGACCCGGTGCCGTCCTCCTGCGTGCGGGCGCCGAGCATCAGGCCGAGCAGGTCGTCCTCGCCGGTCTCGCCGCTCGCCGTGCGCGCGGCGATGACCTCGTCGACGACGGAGGCGAGGTAGTCCGCGTCGGCGCGGAACGCCGCGTCCGCCGCGGAGTGGTCGGCGTGCGGGTCCCGGGCGAACTTCTTCATGCTCCATTCGAGACAGCGCACCATCGCCTCGACGAACGGGTGCTGCGAGTCGCCACGGGAGAACGACTCGAAGTCGAAGCCGAAGCCGGCCAGCCCGATGGTGTCCAGCGTCATCCGGGTCATGTCCTCGGCTATGTGCACCGGCGTGCCGTCGGCCACCCGACGGTCCCAGCTCGCCATGACCCGGCGGGCGACCTTCAGCATCGCCGGGTGGTACGTCCGCATCGAGCCCAGCGCGAAGGCCGGCATCAGGACCTCGTGCGCCTTGGCCCAGTTCGGCTCGTCGTTGTAGGCGGTGAACAGACCGTCCCCGGCGAATTCCCGGACGTTCTCCAGGACGACCGAGACCCCCTTGGCGAAGCGGGTCTCGTCGGCGGCCTCGGTGACCAGGTCCAGCGAGGTGAGGAAGAGCGTCTCGCGCTCGCCGAGCCTGCGCTTGAAGACCGGTCCGTGGGTCCGGGCGAGGTCCATGGTCTGCTGGATGGGCGTCGAGGTCATCCCGTCGGCCGTGATGTCGACGACCGGGATGCCGTCATCGGCGGCGCGTTCGTCACTGTGGAGCGCGATGGTGTCGGTCATGTCTCCAGCGTGAGGGGCCCGGTGGGCAGTTCGGGCCCGGGCAACTGCATGATTGTGCAGTGGTTTTTCGCTGCTCGCTCTTGCGCGCGGACCGGAGATGGGGCAATGGACATCGGGCACGCCGACAGTGCGCCGGACGGGGACTCCCCCGGCGCCCACCCGCCGCCCGCCGGGCCCGGCCCGGTCGATCCGGCGGGACCGTACGCGGACGGACCCTGGCGCAACTACTTCCTCATCCTGCTGGACCGCATCCCGACGCCGATCGCGGTGTGCCGGGCGGACGGTGAGGTGCTGATCGCCAATCCGGCGATGGCCACGCTGTGGGGGGTGGCGCCGGGTCAGTTGCGCGGCCGCAATCTGCTGGACCTGTTCCGGCCCCGGGCGAAGGAGCAGCTGCGGCGGATCGCCGAGGCGGTGCGGCTGGGCCGCCGGTCGCGCTATCCGGTCGAGGTGCACTGGCGGTCGGCCGCGGACGGCGCCGAGCGCGAGGGGGAACTGACGGTGGACCCGGTCGGGTCCGTCCGGCCGCCGGCCCTGCTGGCGCTGCTGCGGGTCACGGAGAGCGCCCCGCCGCCGGCCCCGCGGGCCACGGCGAGCCCGGTGGAGTCGCGGATCCTGGCCCTGGCCGCCGGCGGCGCGACGACGGCGGCGATCGGCGCGTCCCTGGGGCTGACCGTCGACGGGGTGAACTACCACCTGGCCCGGCTGTCCCGCCGCTGGCGGGTGCAGGGCCGGGCCGCGCTGGTCGCCAAGGCGTACGTGCTGGGCGTGCTGGCGGCGGACAGCTGGCCACCGGCCCCGGCCTGACCATCAGCACGCGTGTGCGGTTAACCTCCGTGGTGTGGAGGAGAACGCAGCCGCGCAGTTCGAGCGCGGAACGGACGGCCCGAAGGTCATCGTCGTCGGCGTGGACGGCTCCGACTCGTCCTGGCGCGCCGCCGCGTACGCGGCCGGACTCGCCCGGCGCCAGGGCTCGAAGCTCGTCCTGGTCTACGTCCAGCCGGTGCTGCCGGCCGGGGCGTCGATGGGCGCGCCGGTCGTGGACGCGACCAACGAGGTGGCCGAGGAGCTGATGGCCGAGATCCGCAAGGCCACCGACCGGCTGCAGGGGATCTACGACGTGCGCTGGGAGTTCCACACGCTGCGTGGCGACCCGTACAACGGCATGGTGCAGATGGCCGACGAGCTCAAGGCCGACGCCGTGGTGGTCGGCGCCTCGGAGTCGGCCGGGCACCGCATCATGGGCTCGGTCGCGGTCCGCCTGGTCAAGGCGGGGCGCTGGCCGGTCACCGTCGTCCCGTAGCGGCCCGCACCGCTCCGCTGGTGGGGCCGGCCGCCCTGAGGCACGGTGGGAGGTGGACGGGCGGAGCGCCGCCCCGGCCGAGGGAGACCACCGTGACCGACCGCACGTACCGTGTGACCGACATCGTCGGGACGTCCCAGGAGAGCGTGGACGCGGCGATCAGGAACGGCATCAAGCGCGCCTCGCAGACCCTCCGCAATCTCGACTGGTTCGAGATCACCGAGGTGCGCGGACACCTCGTCGACGGCGAAATCGACCACTACCAGGTCGGCATGAAGGTCGGGTTCCGGCTGGAGGACGCCGATTGACGCCCTGATGACACCCCTCCCGGGTACGTCTCCCGGCGAGTCGCCACCGTACTAGGGAGTCGCCTTCCTTAGGCGCCTTCGAGGGTCCATGATGATCCGCCGTCGGACCACGACGGAGCGAGCCTACGGAGGGATCCCAGATGGGGCTGCGCGCGGGACAGGGCGTATTGCGCCGCAAACCGATCGAACACATCGAAGAGGCGGAGGGCCCGGCGAGCCAGCAGCTCACCCGGGTGCTGGGGCTGTGGCAGCTGACCGCCATCGGCGTCGGCGGCATCATCGGCGCCGGCATCTTCACGCTCGCCGGCACCGTCGCGAACGGCAAGGCCGGACCCGCGGTCCTGGTCTCCTTCCTCGTCGCGGGCATCGCGAGCGCCGCGGCCGCCTTCTCGTACGCCGAATTCGCCGGGCTGATCCCGAAGGCGGGGTCGGCCTACACCTACGGCTATGCGGTGCTCGGCGAGGTGGCCGGGTGGTTCATCGGCTGGGACCTGCTGCTGGAGTACACCGCGATCGTCGCGGTCGTCGCGATCGGCATCTCCGGATATTTCAGCTTTCTGCTCGGTGAGCTGGGGGTCCATCTGCCCGCCTGGATGCTCGGCGCACCGGGGACCGGGCCGGGGCACCGCGTCGACCTCTTCGCGGCGGCGCTCTGCCTCCTGATCGCCTTTCTGCTGACCCTGGGCATCAAGAACGCCGCGCGCTTCGAGACGATCGTGGTGGGGCTGAAGGTCCTGGTCGTCGTGGTCGTGATCGCGGTCGGCTTCTTCCACATCAACACCGCGAACTACCACCCGTTCTTCCCGTTCGGGGTGAGCGGCGCCTTCACCGGTGCGGCCACCGTCTTCTTCGCGGTCTTCGGCTACGACGCGATGAGCACCGCCGCCGAGGAGTCCACCGACGCCCAGCGCCACATGCCGAGGGCGATCATGTACTCGCTGGCGATCTCGATGGTGCTGTACGTCCTGGCCTGCCTGGTGCTGACGGGCATGCAGAACTACAAGGACATCGACCCGGAGAGCGGCTTCTCGTCGGCGTTCAAGTCGGTGGGGCTGCACGGCCTCGCGGACGTCATCGCGGTCGGCGCGATCATCGGCATCCTGACCGTCATGTTCACCTTCATGCTCGGGGTGACCCGGGTGTGGTTCTCGATGAGCCGGGACGGCCTGCTGCCGAAGTGGTTCGCCAAGACCAGCCCCACCCACCACGTGCCGACCCGGGTGACCTGGATCGTCGGGGCGGCCTCCGCCGTCATCGCCGGTTTCCTGCCGATCGGCGAGGCCGCCGAGCTGACGAACATCGGCATCCTGCTGGCGTTCGTGGTGGTCTGCGTGGCCGTCATCGTGCTCCGCTACAAGCGCCCCGAACTGCCGCGCACGTTCCGCACGCCGGGGATGCCGGTGGTGCCGGCGCTCGGGGTGGTGTTCTCCCTCTGGCTGATCACGTTCCTGGCGTGGCAGACCTGGGTGCGGTTCGTGGTCTGGTTCCTCATCGGCATGGTCATCTACTTCGGCTACTCCTACCGCCACTCGAACCTGGAACGCGCGGAGCACGAGGATGCCGGGGGCGAGGCGCGCTGAACTGCCGGGGCCGGTGGCCGCATCGGCCACCGGCCCCGGGACCGGCCTCTTCAGGTCAGAAGACGAAGGGGCCCGGTGACTGCGGGGACGTGGCCTTGCAGGTAGCCGTGATCCCGAGGACGACGACCTTCAGGGAGGCGGCCTCCAGGCTGTCACCGGAGGCGACGGTGCCCTTGAGGGGCCCGGTGGAGACCTGGCCGCCGGCCGGGATCGCCGGGTTGGCGTTGCCGGCGAACTCGGTCGTGCCGGAACCGTTCTTGGTGAGCGTCAGCGTGGACCGCACCGAATTCGCGCCGATGTTGATCGGCGAGGTGATGGCGGAGGTCGACACGCTGATGGTGGCGGCGGTGCCGTCCTGGGTGGCGGTGAGGGTGGCCGTACCGGAGCCGTACGAGCCGCAGTCGAAGGAGAGGGTGGCGGTGCCGGGGGTCACCGCGGTCGATGCCGGCGCCATCGCGAGGGTGCCGGCGGCGATCGCGAGGCCGAGGGCGGTACGTATGCCCGTACCTGTGCGTAACGTGCCGGATCTGCGCTGCTTCATGGGGGGAAACCGCCTTCGTGAGGGGGGTGACAGGTCGTCCCCGCACGTTCCGGCCGGGGAACTGACGGGTGGTCAGCGACCTGGAATCGCGGACCATTGAGGCACGCGGCCCTGAAGAGAGCAAGGCACGCACGCCATGATTTTTGACCTGCCCGCACCAAACCACCGGGCTTCCGCGCCCCCTCACCCGCCCGGCAGCGACCTCCGTAGCCACCCGCCCAGCCGGTGCCGCCACAGCCACCACGGCAGCCGGTGGCGGGGCACGTACCCCCACAGGTCGTCGTCCGCCTCACTGTCGCGCGGGCAGCGTCGCAGCAGGTCCAGGCAGCGGCGGTCGACGGTGCCGTGCAGCCGGGCGGTGTGGGCCAGGGCGACGAGTCCTTGGTGGCGGAGCCCGTGGTCCGACGACTCCAGGGCGCACTCCAGGGTCCGGGCGACCCTGGGCAGGATCGCCGCCGGGTCGGGGTGGGTCAGCGCGAGCCCGATCACCGCCACGCCCCGCAGCTCCTCGCCGCGCTCGAAGGCGGCGTCCACCTCTTCCGGCCGGTCGGTCCCGAGCAGTGCCCCGCTCTCCCGCCAGTTCATGCCCCGGCCCGACGCGGCGCGGTCCAGCAGGAACTCCGCGCGACCGGCGGCCAGTTGGCGCGCGGCCGGCTCCGCATCGCCCGCACCTTCGGACGCGCTCCGCGCGACCAGCGCGAGGTAGTCCCAGATCCGTCCGGCGGCGTCCGTCCCCGCGCCCGGGATCTCCCGGCAGACCGCGTCCAGTTGAGGCTCCGACGGCCCCTGCGCATGGATCCGGGCGAACGCCTCACCGGGGGCGCCCAGGTCGCAGCGGCGGAGGAAGGCGAGCCGGACGGTGTCGGCGGCGGTCAGCCGTCCGTTCAGCCTGCCCCAGGCGAGTTCGGACGGTTCGATGGCCGCCGCGTAGCGGACGACCTCGGCGGGGATGGCGTGCACCGGGTGAGCCTAACGAGGTGCCCGTGCCGCGCCGTGGTCGCCCTCATGATGCCTGCGGCGTATCGCAGTTGCCGTCGCGGGCACTCTTGACGCGGACCTGACGTACCCCAAGAATGAGCGCGCCTTGACAACGTTGTCGGTCGAACCGGAGGTCCGGATTCATGCCATGGCCCAGTCGCAACCGGCTGCGTACCGCGGGCGCGGTGCTGGCGGCCACGCTGATCGGGGGCGGGCTCACCGCGCCCGCCGCACAGGCCGCGCCGCCCGGCGGCACGCTCACCGACCTGGTCAACCCCTTCATCGGCAGCCAGAAGGACGGCAACACCTACCCGGGCGCCGCGGTGCCGTTCGGCATGGTGCAGCTCTCCCCCGACACCGGCCACACCACCGGCTACGGCTACGACGACGACCACATCCGGGGCTTCAGCTCGGTGCACGTCTCCGGCGTCGGCTGCGGGCTGGGCGGCGACCTGCCGGTGCTGCCCACCACGGGCGACATCACCGCGACCGACGACGCCGCGTACGCGGCCGCCTTCCGCCATGACGACGAGTCGGCCCGGCCCGGCTACTACCGGGTCGGCCTGACCTCGTACGGCGGGATCACCGCCGAGCTGACCGCCACCGCCCGCACCGGCCGGCAGCGCTACACCTTCCCGGCCACCGACAAGGCCAATGTGCTGCTCAACGCCGGGCAGTCGCTGCACCGGACGGTCTCCACCAAGGTCGAGGTGCTGGACTCCCGCACCGTGCGCACCGCCATCACCGGCCGCGGCTTCTGCCAGGACACCGCGCCGTACACCGTCTACACGATCACCCGCTTCGACCGGCCGTTCACCTCGTACGGCACCTGGGAGGGCGACACCGTCACGCCCGGGTCACGCGGGTCCACGGCGGGCGGCCGGCACGGCGCGTACGTCCGCTTCGACACCCGCGGGGACCGTACGGTCGAGGCGACCACGGCCCTCAGTTACGTCGACGCGGCGGGCGCGGCCCGCAACCTGCGCGCGGAGGGCGGGAGTTCGTTCGACCGGGCCAGGGCCGCGGCCGATGCCGCGTGGGAGCGGCGGCTGGCCCTGGTGCGGGCGCAGGGCGGCAGCCGGACGCTGCGCCGGACGTTCTACTCCTCGCTCTACCGGTCGTTCCTGGCGCCGAACCTCGGCAGCGACGTGGACGGCCGCTACACCGGCTGGGACCGCACGGTGCACCGGGTCTCGGAGTTCGGCGGCTCCGCCTACTACCAGAACTGGTCGCTGTGGGACACCTACCGCACCCAGGCCCAGTTGCTCGCGCTGCTGGCGCCGCGCGAATCACGCGACATGGCGCTGTCGGTGCTGCGGATCGACAAGGAGGGCGGCTGGCTGCCCAAGTGGGGCTACGGCACGGTCGAGACGAACATCATGACCGGCGACCCGGTCACCCCGTTCCTCACCAACGCCTATCAGCAGGGGCTGCTGAAGGGGCATGAGGAGGAGGCGTACGCGGCGCTCAGGAAGAACGCCGACGGGGTGCCCCCGGCCGCGTCCCCGGCCGTCGGGCGGGAGGCCAATGCGGAGTACCTGAGGAACGGTTTCGCGCCGTACGTCAAGGGCCGCCCGCACCGCAAGCCCGGCGACTCGGACTTCGACCACGGCGCCTCGGCGACCCTGGAGTACGCCCTGTCGGACGCGATGCTGGCGCAGATGGCGCGGGACCTGGGGCACACCGCGGACGCCGACCGCTATGCGGCCCGCGCGCAGAACTACCGGAAGATCTTCGACCCGTCGACCGGCTTCTTCCGGGCCCGGGACGAGCACGGCGCGTTCACCGGCCCGGCCGATCCGGCCAAGAGCGAGGGCTTCCACGAGGGCACGTCCTGGCAGTACCAGTGGCTGGTGCCGCAGGACCTGCCCGGGATGCTGCGGCTGATCGGCGGCCGGGAGGCGGCGGACGAGCGGCTCGACGCGTTCTTCGCGTACCGGAAGCTGCTGGCGGATCCGGAGAGGACCGCCCGTGAGGTGTGGGTCAACGGGCCGTACGACTACTACAACGCGGACAAGTACAACCCGCAGAACGAACCGGACCTGATCGCTCCGTACACCTATCTGTCCACCGGCCGGCCGTGGAAGACGACGGACGTGGTGCATGCGGCGCTGACGCTGTTCACCGACACGCCCAGCGGGATGACGGGGAACGACGACCTGGGGACGATGTCGGCCTGGATGGTGCTGTCGTCGATCGGGGTGTTCCCCGTGCAGCCGGGCACCGACACCTGGGGGCTGAGCACGCCGGTCTTCGACCGGGTGGAGCTGACGCTGGACCGGCGCTACTACCCCGCGGGGCACTTCACCATCACGGCACCCGGTACGTCCGCGTCGAACCGCTATGTCCAGTCGGTCCGTCTGGACGGCACCGACCGGGACCGTACGTACCTGACCACGGGTGAGCTGCGGAGCGCCCGCGCACTGGCCTTCCGGGTCGGTGCGGAGCCGTCCGGCTGGGGCACCGGCGAGCGGGCCGCGCCGCCGCCGGTGGGCACCGCGGCGCCGGGTGGTGCGGCCGGCCGGCGGTGACGGCACCCCGTTCGCCCGCGGCCGGCGGCACGGCGCGCGGTCGCGGGCGAACGGGCGGCGAAGGGGGTGTGCGTGCCGCGGCGGGTGCGGGCGTCAGCCCTGCAGGGCCTGCCAGAACTCGTCGAAGGACATGGTGCCGTTCCGGTCGGTGTCCTTGGCCTTGATGACGGCCTCGGCGACCGGGCCGGTGACGAACGGGTCGCCCATCTCCGCCATCGCGTGCTTGAACTCGTCCGGCGTGACCTGGCCGTCGCCGTCCGCGTCGTACCGGTCGAACGTCGCCCTGGCCTCGTTGATGTCTGCCATGAGAGGTGCCCCCTTCGTGGTGCTGCGCAGTGCTGCGCGGTGGTGTTGCCTGGTGATCTGACCTGCGTACATTAGCGGACCGTCAAGAGGGGTCCGGGTGCCCCCTCCGCCGGGCCAGATAGCGGGCGGTGCGGCTGCCCGGGGCGGCGGCGACCGCGGCGGGGGTGCCCTCGGCCACGATCCGGCCGCCTTCGGCGCCGCCGCCCGGGCCGAGGTCGATGACGTGGTCGGCGCCGGCGACCACGCCCATGTCGTGCTCGACGACCACGACGGTGTGGCCGGCGTCGACCAGGCCGTGCAGCTGGCGCAGCAGCACCTCGGTGTCGGCCGGGTGCAGCCCGGTGGTGGGCTCGTCGAGCAGGTAGAGGGTGTGGCCGCGGCGGGTGCGCTGGAGTTCGGTGGCGAGTTTGATGCGCTGGGCCTCGCCGCCGGACAGTTCGGTCGCGGGCTGGCCGAGCCGGAGGTAGCCGAGGCCGACGTCCTGGAGGGTGCGCAGGCTGCGGGCGGCGGACGGGACGTCGGCGAGGAAGTCCGCCGCGGTGTCCACGGTCATGTCGAGGACGTCCGCGATGGTGCGGTTCCGGTGGGTGATCTGCAAGGTTTCCGGGTTGTAGCGGGCGCCGTGGCAGGCGGTGCACGGCGCGTACGTGCCGGGGAGGAAGAGGAGTTCCACCGCGACGAAGCCCTCGCCCTGGCAGGTCTCGCAGCGGCCGGCGGCGACGTTGAAGGAGAACCGTCCGACGGTGTAGCCGCGGGCCCGGGCCTCGTCGGTGGCGGCGAAGACCTTCCGCACCGCGTCGAACAGCCCGGTGTAGGTGGCGAGGTTGGAGCGCGGGGTGCGGCCGATCGGCTTCTGGTCCACCCGGACCAGCCGGTCGATCGCCGCCAGGCCGTCGGCGCCGGAGAGCCGGGCGCGGGCCATCGGTCCGGCCTCGGTCCCGGCGTCGGCGCCGTCCTCGGCGTCGGGCCGGCCGGCACCGAGGTGGTCCCCCACGGTCTCCGCGAGGACCCGGGTGACCAGCGTCGACTTGCCCGATCCGGAGACTCCGGTGACGGCGGTGAAGACGCCGAGCGGGAAGGCCGCGTCCAGTCCGCGCAGGTTGTGCAGGGTGACGCCGCGCAGGGTCAGCGTCCCGGAGGGGGTGCGCGGGGTGCGCCGCGGGGGCGGTTCGGTGGCGAAGAGGTAGCGGCGGGTGGCGGAGGCCTCGACGTCGGCGAGGGCCGCGACCGGGCCGCTGTGCAGGACCTGGCCGCCGTGTTCCCCGGCGCGCGGGCCGATGTCCACGATCCAGTCGGCGTGCCGCACCACGTCCATGTCGTGCTCGACCACGAACAGCGTGTTCCCGGCGTCCTTGAGGCGGCCGAGGACGGTGAGCAGGGCCTCGGTGTCGGCCGGGTGGAGTCCGGCGGACGGCTCGTCGAGGACGTAGACCACGCCGAACAGGCCGGAGCGCAGCTGGGTGGCGAGCCGCAGCCGCTGGAGCTCGCCCGCGGACAGGGTGGGTGCGGGCCGGTCCATGCTGAGGTAGCCGAGGCCGAGTTCGGTGAGGACCTCGATGCGGGCCACGAGGTCGCGGGCGAGCGCCGGGGCGACCTCGTCGTCGGTGCGGGCGGCGGTGGGGCGGAGCAGTGCGGCGAGGGCGCCAAGCGGCAGGCCGGCGAGGTCGGCGATGTCCCGGCCCTCGAAGGTGACGGCGAGCGCCTCGGGGCGCAGCCGCCGTCCGGCGCACCGCGGGCAGGGCTCGGCGACCATGAAGCCCTGGACGCGCCGCCTGAGCGTCTCGCTCTTGGAGTCGGCGAAGGTGTGCAGCACGTAGCGGCGGGCGCTCATGTACTGGCCCTTGTAGGGGCGCTGGATGCGACCGGCCTCGCGGACCGGGTGGACGGTGACGACGGGCTGTTCGTCGGTGAACAGGATCCAGTCGCGGTCGGCCTGCGGGAGTTCGCGCCAGGGCCGGTCGATGTCGTGGCCGAGGGTGGCGAGGATGTCGCGGAGGTTCTTGCCCTGCCAGGCACCGGGCCAGGCGGCGATGGCGCCCTCGCGGACGGACAGTGCGGGGTCGGGGACCAGGGACTCTTCGGTGACGCGGTGGACGGTGCCCAGGCCGTGGCATTCGGGGCAGGCGCCGGCCGCGGTGTTGGGCGAGAAGGCGTCGGAATCAAGCCGCTCCGTCATGCCCTCCGGGTAGTCGCCGGCGCGGGAGAAGAGCATCCGCAGGGTGTTGGAGAGGGTGGTGACGGTGCCGACGGAGGAGCGGGAGGTGGGCGCGGAGCGCCGCTGTTGCAGTGCGACGGCCGGCGGCAGCCCGGTGATGTCCTCGACCTTGGGCGCGCCGACCTGGTGGATCAGCCGCCGGGCGTAGGGCGCCACCGACTCGAAGTAGCGGCGCTGGGCCTCGGCGTAGAGGGTGCCGAAGGCGAGCGAGGACTTGCCCGATCCGGACACCCCGGTGAACGCGACCAGCGCGTCCCTCGGGATGTCCACGTCGATGGTGCGGAGGTTGTGCTCACGGGCGCCGCGCACCCGTACGTACGAGTCGGCCATCCGTCCATGATCGGGCACGGTCCGCGGTGAGCGGCGACGCGTCAGCCGGTGGCCGTCGCGGCGTCGATGCGCTCGCGGGCCTCCTCCCAGGGCAGCGGGGTGGCGACGACGGCCCGCAGCGCCCGGATCCGGCGCGGCGGCAGCCCGGCGGCGAGCACGCCGACCGCGCGGCCCTCCCGGCCGTAGAGCGCGAGGACGCGGCGCCCGGCCCGGTCGAGCACCGGGGTCTCGACCCGGTCGGCCCCCGCGGTCGGCCCGTACGCCTGGATCTTGAGGTCGTACTGGTCCGACCAGAAGTACGGGACCGGGGCGAACGGGCGGCGCTCCTGCGGGTCGGCACCGTCCGCGGCCAGTTCGGCGAGCAGGTTGCGGGCGGCGGCCATGCCCTGTTCGGTGGCGTTCATCCGGTGCTCGATGCGCAGCGGGCGCCCGTGCACCGGGTGCTCCCAGCGGGCCACGTCACCGGCGGCGTAGATGCCGGGGGCGGCGGCGCAGTACGCATCGCAGCGCAGCCCGTCGGTGGTGTCCAGCGCCGGGTCGTCGCCCAGCCAGCCGACGGCGGGGGTGGACCCGATGGCGAGCAGCACGGTGTCGGCGGCCAGCCGGGTGACTCCCCCTCCCCCATCGGCCAGCCGGACCGCGCTGACGGTGGTGCCCTCGGTGTCGAAACCGTCCACGACGCCGGTGCGCAGGGTGACGCCGCGGGCCCGGTGCTCCTCGGCGAGAAGTTCCCCGACCGCGGTGCCGACGGCGGCGGCCATGGGTACCGGGTCCTGGCCGACGAGGGTCACCTCGTGCCCCAACTCCCGTGCCACCGCAGCCGCTTCGCATCCCAGCACGCCGTTGCCGACGACCACCAGGCGGCGGCCACCGCCGGCGAGCCGGCCGCGCAGCGCCAGCGCGTCGTCGAGGGTGCGCAGGGTGTGTACGCCGGTGAGCGCGTCGGCGCCGGGCAGCGTACGGGCCGCGACCCCGGTCGCGATGATCACGCCGGCGCAGTCGAGCCGTTCGCCGTCGTCCAGCGTGAGGGTGCGGGCGGCCACGTCGAGACCGGTGGCCCGGGTGCCGAGCCGCAGGTCGAGGCCAAGCGGGTCGAGCTGTTCCTGGGTGCGCAGCAGCAGCCGCTCCGGGTCCCAGGTGCCGTGCAGCAGCTGTTTGGACAACGGCGGCCGGTCGTACGGGAGATGGGGCTCGTCACCGATGAGCGCGAGCGGGCCGGTCCAGCCGAAGCGGCGCAGCGCCTCGGCCGCGGCGAGGCCGGCCGCGGAGGCGCCGACGACGGCTATCGGGCGGGTGGTCACGCCTGGACCTCGATGACGGCGGCCGGGCAGATGGCGGCGGCCTCGCGGACCGCGTCGTGCTGGTCGGCCGGCGGTTCGGCGTCGAGCAGCACCACGACGCCGTCCTCGTCACGCTGGTCGAAGACCTCGGGGGCGATCAGTACGCACTGGCCGGCGGCGCAGCACTTGTCGGCGTCGACGGTGATCTTCATGGTGATTCTCCGTGGGGATGGGTGAGTTACGGGTGGAACGGATTGCCGGTCTACCAGGTGACGGGCCAGGCGTGGCAGCCATAGATCGACATGTCGGTACGGAACGGGATCTCCTCGACCGGAACCGCGGGCCGCATCGCCGGGAAGCGGCGCAGCAACCGGCCGAGGACCACCTGGAGTTCGACCCGGGCCAGGGCCTGCCCGAGGCACCGGTGGACGCCGTACCCGAAGGCGACGTGGTGCCGGGAATCGGGGCGGGCGACGTCGAGCCGGTCGGCGCTCAGCCCGATCATGTTGGCGGTGGTCTCGTGCCCGGCGATCAGCAGCAGGGCGGCGAAGGCGGCCACCCGGTCGTGGTAGCCGCGCAGTTCACGTCACGCGGCCTCGCGTGCGTCGTCGGTGACGGTGCGGGGACAGGGCGGCCTCACCGCCCCATCGTCAGCCCGTCCTCGGCGGCGCCCCGGCTCAGCACCGCCGCGCGGATCCGGTCCCGGACGTCGCGGTGCGCGCCGGTCCGGGCGAGGTTCCGCACCCGGACCCGGGTGCCCTGTTCGGCGAGCTGCGGAACGTAGGCGGCCTCGGTGACCCGCCAGCGTCCGCCGGGCCGCTCGGGCGGCGCGAACCGGAAGCGGGCGAGGGTGCCCCAGTTGCCGCGCGGCTGCCTCATCGCACCGGAGACCTGGTCGCCGAGTCCGTAGACGACCCAGGCGCCGTTGACCTTCTCGTACGGCTGCGGGGTGTGCGCATGGGTACCGACGATCAGGTCGATGTCGGGCCGGCCGTCGGTCTCGGCGGCGGTGAGCGCCCGGGCCAGCGCGAGCTGCTCCTCGTCCGGGGCGGTCCGGTACTCGGTGCCCCAGGCGGGACTGACGACCACAACGTCCGCACCGGCCCGGCGGGCCGCCCGGGCATCGGACACGATCGTCTTCTCCTCCAGCAGATTCACCGCCCGGGCCGCGTCGTCCGGCGGCCCGTCGCCCTCGATGCCGTCGGTGTACGACAGATGGGCGACCCGCGCCCCACCGGGAGCCCGCAGCAGCACCGGCCGCGCGGCCTCGGCATCGTCCCGGGCCGCCCCCGGGTGCCGCAGCCCGACCGTGTCCAGCGCGTCCAGGGTCCGGCGGATCCCTGGCAGCCCCTGGTCGAGGACGTGATTCGACGCGATCCCGCAGGAGTCGTAGCCGGCCGCCTTGAGCGCGGTGGCGATCTGCGGCGGCGACTGGAGGAGGGGGTACCCGGTGAACGGCCCGTCGAGCGGCCCGAGCGGCGCGTCCAGATGACACAGCGCCACATCGGCCCCGGAGACGACCGGTGCCACGCCCTTGAGCATCGGCCGGAAGTCGTAGCCGTAGCCGTCGAGGGGCGCGTCCTCCTGCGCGGTGTCCAGCACCTCGGGGTGGGTGGGGATCACGTCCCCCGCGGCGACGAGCGTGAACGACCGCGGAGCCGCGCGCTCGACCACGCGGGCCCGCGCGGACGGACGAACCTCCCCACCCGTCCGCGCCCCCGAGCCGGGCGCCTCCGCACCGGCGCCGCGCCGCGTCACCGAACGCCCGGCCCCACAGCCCGCGGCCAGCGCACAGGCCAGCACACCGGCCACGCCCGCCCGACCGATAGCCGCATACCGCCCATATCTGCCCATACCCGACAGATATCATGCCCATTGCTATCCCTCCCACGTACCCGTCTGTCCCGCCGCGGGTCTTGCTCGCCGTTGCGCTTTGCGGCGCCTCGCACGTAGCCGTCTGTCCCGCCGCGGGTGTTGTTCGCCGTTGCGCCTGGCGGCGGGCGTTGGTTTGTCGGGTGCGGTGCCGGCCCTCCAGACTTCGTCCTCCGGTCCAGCCCCTCCCGTGAGTGGGAGGTAAGAGGCCGGTGGGGGCGGGCGTTGTCTGTTGGCTGCGCGCTGGTGGGCGTTACGTGCACCCCCACCATCGTTTTCTTCCCCTCTCACGGGAGGTGACGGGCCGGAGGGGCCGGTTGTGTGGACGTAAAGCGTCAGCAGTCCACACAACCGGCCCCGGAGGCCCGTCACCGCACCCACAAACCACCTGGCCCGCCGCAGGCGCAACGGCGAGCAAGACCCGCGGCGCCGCAGACAGGTACGTGGGGATCAGCCGCGAAGCGGAAAGTGGCAGGAGGCGACGTGCCCCGCCCCCCTCCCCACGAGTGGCGGCTCCGCCGCACATCGCTCCGTCGCGAAGGCGCACCGCGTGCGGAACCGGCACCCCGACGGCGGGGCCGCGGCCGACGGGGTCTCGCCGCCGAGGGGGCGGGAGGCGGGGTCGGGCGGACGGACCGTGTCCAGCAGCCCGCGCGTGTAGGGGTGGAGCGGGCGGTCGAAGACCGCCTCCGCGGGGCCGGTCTCGACGAGTTTGCCGAGGTACATCACGCCGACCCGGTCCGCGACGTGCCGCACCACCGCCAGGTCGTGCGAGATGAAGAGGTAGCTGAGGCCCTTCTCCCGTTGCAGCGCGCGCATCAGGTTGAGGATCTGCGCCTGGACGGAGACGTCGAGCGCGGAGACCGGTTCGTCGGCGACCACGAGGGAGGGGGCGAGCGCGAGGGCGCGGGCCAGCCCGAGGCGCTGGCGCTGGCCGCCGGAGAATTCGTGCGGGTAGCGGTCGACGGCGCCGCGCGGCAGCCCGACGTCGTCCAGGAGTCCGGCGATCCGCCGCTGCCGGGCGGCCCGGTCGCCGATGCCCTGGATGACCAGGGGTTCGGTCAATACGGCGCCGACCCGCATCCGGGGGTCCATGGCCGCGGCGGAGTCCTGGAACATCAGCTGGACCTCGCGCCGGTGGGCGCGCAGCTCGCCGCCCCGGAGCGTGGCCAGGTCGCGCCCGGCGACCTCGACGGTGCCGGTGGTGGGCGCCTCCAGGCCGACCGCCAGCCGGCCGAGGGTGGATTTGCCGCAGCCGGACTCGCCGACGATGCCGAAGGTCTCGCCGCGCCGGACGGTGAGCGAGATCCCGGCCACCGCGCTGATCCCGGCGGCGCCCCGGCGGCGGGCGAACGGGCCGCCGTGCAGCGGGTAGCTCTTGGCCAGGTCGGTGAGGCGGAGCAGCGGTGCGTCGGCGCGGGGCGGGGCCGTGGCGGGGGCGGGCGGACGTATCTCGGCGACCGGGTCGGCGCCGGGGGCCGGGCCGGCCGGGTGGAAGCAGGCGAAGGCGTGCGCGGTGCGGTCGGCCGGCCGGCCGCCGTCGGGGCCGTCGGTGAGTTCCGGTTCGGCGGTGCGGCAGAGGTCGGTGGCGAAGCCGCAGCGGGGCGCGAAGCGGCAGCCGGTGGGGCGGGTGGTGAGGACCGGCGGGCGGCCGGGGACGGTGGCGAGCGGGCGCGCGGGGTCGGGGGCTCGTTCCGGGAGGGCGGCGAAGAGGGCCTGGGTGTAGCGGTGCCGCGGGGCGGCGAACAGCGGCCGTACGGGGGCGTGTTCGGCGATCCGGCCGCCGTACATCACCGCGACCCGGTCGACCCGGCGGGCGATCACCCCGAGGTCGTGGGTGACGAGGATCAGTGCCATGCCGAGCCGGGCGCGCAGTGCGTCGACGAGTTCCAGGATCTGGTGCTGGGTGGTGACGTCGAGGGCGGTGGTGGGCTCGTCGGCGATCAGCAGGTCCGGTTCGCAGACCAGGGCCATGGCGATCGCGACGCGCTGCCGCATGCCGCCGCTGAGCTGGTGCGGATAGTGGGTCATCCGCTCGGCGGGGCGGGGCAGGCCGACCAGGCCGAGCATCTCCTCGGCCTTGGCGCGGGCCTCGGCCCTGGTCAGCCGGGTGTGCAGGCGGAGCGGTTCGGCGACCTGGGCGCCGATGGTCATGGTGGGGTTGAGGGAGGTCAGCGGGTCCTGGAAGACCATGCCGACGGTGTGGCCGCGGACGCCGCGCAGGACGGGTTCGGGGGCGGCGGCCAGGTCCGTGCCGTGGAAGAGGATGCGTCCGCGGGTGATCCGGCCGCCCGCGGGGAGCAGCCCGAGGACGGAGAGGGCGGTGAGGGTCTTGCCGCAGCCGGACTCGCCGACCAGGCCGAGCGCTTCGCCGGGGGCGAGGTCGAGGTCGATGCCGTCGAGGGCGTGCACGGTCCGGTCGCGGGTGGTGATGTCCACGTGCAGGTCGTCGATGCGCAGCAGGGGTTCGGTCATCGGTGGCTGCCCCGTCCGGTGTCGAGCCGTACGTCGAAGGCGTCCCGCAGCCCGTCGCCGAGGAAGTTGAAGGCCGCCACGACCAGCACGATCGCGATGCCCGGCGGGAAGATCAGCCACCAGTGGCCGACCTGCGTGTAGGTGATGCCGGCGGAGAGCAGCGAGCCCCAGTCGGCGGCGGGCGGCGGCAGGGAGAGGCCGAGGAAGGAGAGGTAGGCGACGTAGAGGATGGCGTCGGCGATCTGGAAGGTGGCGTTGACGACGACGGTGCCCAGGGCGTTGGGCAGGATGTGCCGGAACACCGCCCGGGTCCCGCCGCCGCCCATCAGCCGCATCGCGTGGACGTAGTCCCGGCTGCGCAGCGCCAGCGCCTCGCCGCGCAGCAGCCGGGCCGGGGAGAGCCAGGCGACGGAGGCGATGACCAGGATGAGGACGGGCTTGCTGGGGGTGACGAGGGTGGCGACCACGACGAGGAGGAAGAGCGCCGGGATGGCGAGCGCGGCGTCGGTGACCCGCATCATCACGGCGTCCGGCCAGCCGCCGAAGTAGCCCGCGACCGCGCCGTAGACGGTGCCGACGAGGGTGGCGAGCAGCCCGGCCGCCAGTCCGACCTCCAGGGAGGTGCGGCCGCCGTACATCAGCCGGCCGAGCAGGTCGTAGCCGAGGTCGGTGGTGCCGAGCGGGTGGCCGGCGCCGGGGGCGCGGTTGGCCTGGGTGAGGTCGGTGTGGATCTGGTCGGTGGGGTGCAGCAGCGGGCCGAGGAAGCAGAAGGCGAGCAGGGCCAGCAGGATCAGGGCGCCGGTCAGGGCGAGCTTGTTGCGGCGGAAGCCGGTCAGGACGCGGCGGACCGGCCCGGGGACGGCGGGCGCGGCGTCCTGCGGTGCGGGGGCGGTGGTGGTCACGGCACGCTCCTGATGCGCGGGGCGGGGGCGGTGGGCGTCACGGCACGCTCCTGATGCGCGGGTCGAGGACGGCGTAGGCGACGTCGGCGAGCAGGGAGCCGAGGACGGTGGCGACGCCCACGACGAGGGTCACGCCGAGCAGCACGGGGAAGTCCGAGCCCTGGGCCGCGTTCCAGAACAGCAGCCCCATGCCCGGGTAGTTGAACATCGACTCGACGACGAGGGTGCCGCTGAAGAGGGTCGGCAGGTAGAGGCCGAGGAGGGTGACCAGCGGGAGGAGCGCGTTGCGCAGCACGTGCCGGACCAGCACCCGGGTGCCGGACTGGCCCTTGGCGCGCGCGGTGCGGACGTAGTCCTCGCCGAGGTTGTCGAGGACCGCGGAGCGCAGATAGCGGCTGAACGCGGCGACGATTCCCAGGGCGGTGGTCACGACCGGGAGGACCAGGCCGGCCGGCTCGGCGAGGATCCCGCCGACCGTGTCGGCCTGCGGCGCCTCGGCGGGCAGCAGGGGCAACTGCTGGCTGAAGACCAGGACGAGGACCAGCCCGAGGAAGAAGACCGGGGTGGCGTAGGCGAGGAAGGCCAGGCCGGTGAGGACGTGGTCGGCGGCGCGGCCGCGGCGCACCGCCTGCAGGATGCCGAGCGGTACGGCCAGGACGGCGGCCAGCGCCAGCGACAGCCCGGCCAGCAGGGCGGTCCTGGGCAGCCGTTCGGCGAGCAGCGAGCCGACGCTCTGGTTGAGCTTGTAGGACTCCCCCAGGTCGCCGGTGAGCAGCCGGCCGAGGTACATCAGGTACTGCTGGGGCAGTGAACGGTCGTATCCCTGCTGGTGGTTGAAGTGCGCGACGGCCTGCGGTGTGGCCTGCACGCCGAGGATGGCGCGGGCCGGGCCGCCGGGGAGCAGGTGCAGCAGCACGAAGACGATCACGGAGACCAGCAGCAGGACGACCAGGGCCTGGGCGAGGCGCTTGGCCAGGAAGCCGATCACCGGCCGGCACCGCCCTTCTTGACGTAGTACCAGTCCTGCGGGGTCAGCGACAGCGTGGGGTTCTGCTCGACGCCGCGCAGGTCGTTGCGGAGGGCGGAGACCTGGTAGGCGGGGTTGGGGGTCCACAGGACCGGGAGGCGGCGGGCGACCTCGCGTCCGTAGGCGCGCAGCGCGGCGGGATCGTCGGAGTACTCGGTGGCCCGGATCAGTGCGTCGGTCCGCGGGTCGGCCCAACTGCCCATGTTGGACGGAGCGTTGCTGGCGAAGATCTTCTCCCCGCTGGGGTCGGGCGGGAAGTACCAGCTGCCCTGGGTACCGAAGAAGCCGAGCTGCCAGGCGGAGCAGACCGGGTCGCCGGTCTTGCAGGGGACGGTGGTACCCAGGACCGTGTTCAGCGGCTGCTGCCGGACGTCGAGGGCGACGCCCGCCTTACCGAACTCCGACTTGAGGACCTGCATGGTGTTGGAGGTCTCGGTCGAGCCGGACTGGGAGAGCAGCGAGAGCCGCAGCTCGCGCCCGTCCTCGATGCCCGCGCCGCACGTGCCGGCGCCGCGCCCGGGCCGTACGCAGCGCAGCACGCCGCCCCGGGCGGCCCAGCCGTGGCCCGCCAGCAGCGCCTTCGCCCGCTTCGGGTCGTACGGATACGGGTCGGTGTCGAGCAGACCGGCCGGCACGGGGCCGAGGGTGGGCGCGGCGCTGCCGTGCCAGATCACCCGGGAGATCGCCTTCTGGTCGATGAGGTGCTGGAGCGCCTGGCGCAGATAGGTCTGCCGCAGCAGGGGCCCGGCGGTGGGGTGGTGGTAATTGAGCACGATATAGGTGATCGCCCAGCCCTCCCAGGGGTCGATGCGATAGCCCATCTCCCGGAATTTCGCCGACTGGGCCATGACGGAGGGCGGCAGGTAGCCGTAATCGACGCCGCCGGCGCGCAGTACGTTGAATTCGGAGTCGGCGGTGGTGAAGGGCTTGAGCACGACCCGGTCGAGATGGGGTTTGTCCGGCCCGCTGTAGTGGGTGTTGGGGATCAGCTCCACCTGCCCGGAGGTGGTCCACTTCGCGATCCGCCAGGGCCCGTCGACGGTTTTCCAGAGCGGGTCGGTGGCGAACGTGGAGAACTGCCGGGCGTGCCGCATCAGCCGGGCGAAGGCCCGCCGGGGGTCCTCGTGGTGCGGGTTCCAGGCGTGTGCGGGGAGGGCCACGAAGTCCTGGAGTTCGTTGGCGGTGAACCACACCGGGTTGTAGGCGCGGTCCAGCCGGAGCCGGAAGGTGTGGTCGTCGAGGACCTTGAATTCCTTGACGTCGTCCGGCATCAGCTTCGGTGAATATCCCGCCCATTCCTGTTTGTTAGCCTTGATGAGATCGAACCAGAATTTCACGTCGCGGGTGGTGACGGGGCGCCCGTCGGACCAGCGGTAGCCCTTTTTCAGGGTGATGGTGACGGTGCGGTTGCCCTCGCCGTAGCGGGGTTTTTCGGCGAGGCCGCGGGGTGAGTCCAGGGTCAGCGCGGCGCCCTTCTTCTCGGGGAGATAGAGCCGCAGGAACAGCAGGTCCTGGATGGCGCTGTTGTAGGAGGCCAGATAGCCGGGGGCGCCGATGGGGAAGATCCAGTTGGGGGTGGAGGCGGGCGGCAGCGCCATGGTGGCGGTCCCGCCCTCGACGGGCACGCCACCGGTGGCACCCAGCTCTGTGACAACGTTGCCAGGCGGCCCGCAGCCGACCAGTGCGGCGGCACCGATCAGGGCCGCGGCGATCACTCGGCCGCCGCGGCCGACGGGGTCAACTCGGCCCACGCGGACAACTCGCCTCAGGGGCCCGGGAGTTCGAGTCCTGTACAGGCCCATGCTGCCTCCGGGAAGGTCGGGCCGGTGGAAGAGTGCGAGCAACGTACGGACGGCCGCGAAAAGAAGTCAAGACCCTGGCGAAACCGGCCCGACTCCGGTCTACTGGAAGCGAGTTGAGACGGAGACTTCCTTCGACACCGAAAGAACTGAGCCGAAGGAACCGAGCCGAAGGAACCGAGCCGAAGGAAGTCCGGAGCCCGTTCCGTACGAAACCCGCGCTCCGACCGCCGGCCACTCCCCTTGCCTCGACCGCCCGGCGAAAGGCGCGTGCCCATGACCAGCCCCGACGAGCCGCCCGGTTCCGCCGCTCACGTCCTCGCCCTCGTCGCGAACGGCTCCGCCACCTCCCGCGCGGACCTCGTCCGTGAGCTCGGGCTCGCCGCGTCCACCGTGTCCGCCCGGGTCCAGGAACTGGTCGAGGCCGGGCTGCTGACCGAATCCGGTGAAGGCGCCTCGCGCGGCGGCCGGCGGCCACGGCTGTTGCGGGTCGCCGGGCAGGGCGCGGTGGCGCTCGCCGCCGACCTGGGCAGCCACCACATCCGCACCGGCGCGGTGGGCCTGACCGGCGACGTCCTCGACGCCGAGGACCACGCGACCGATCTGACCACCGGGCCCGGGCCCGCCCTGGACGTCCTTGCCGAGCGGCTGGGCGCGCTGGCCGAACGGCAGCGGGCGGCCGGGCGGACGGTCCGCGGCGTGGGCATCGGTTTCCCCGGCCCGGTCGACGCCGACGGCGCCCGGGTCGTCGCCCCGTCCCGGATGCCCGGCTGGCACCTGTTCCCGCTCCGCGACCGGCTGGCCGACCGCCTCGGGCTGCCGGTGCTGCTCGACAACGACGCCAACATGATGGCGCTCGGCGAACACCGCGCCGCCCACCCCGCCCGGCGCCATCTCGTCGTCGTCAAGGCCGGCCGCGGCATCGGCTCCGGCGTCATCAGCGACGGCCGGCTGCACCGCGGGGCGCACGGTGCGGCCGGCGACATCAGCCACGTCCGGGTGGACGAATCCGCCCGACTCCCCTGCTCCTGCGGCAACATCGGCTGCCTGGAAACGGTGGCGAGCGGCGCCGCGATCGCCGCCGCGCTGCGCGAACGGGGCATCGACGCCGAGTCCGCGGCCGACATCCTGCGGCTGGTCGAACACGGCGACGCGCGGGCCACCACCCTGGTGCGGCAGGCCGGCCGGGACATCGGTGCGGTGCTCGCCGTCGTCGTGAACTTCTTCAACCCCGAGGCGGTGGTCCTCGGCGGCGCGCTGGCCGGCGCCCAGCCGCTGGTCGCCGCGGTGCGCGGGATGCTCTACGAACGCTGCCTGCCGATGGCCACCAGCGAACTCACCATCGACACCGCGGTCTGCGGCCCGGACGCGGGACTGCTGGGCGCCGGCCACGCCGTACTGAGCACGACAGCACCCACCCCGCCCCGCTCCCCGGGAGGCCCCGCCACTCGGGGAGCACCCACACCCCGGAGAACCCCCACGTCATAGAACGCCCACCCCAGAGGAACGCTCCCGGAAACGAAACCCCTCCAGGGATCCCCGACCCCCTCCCCCTCCACCAGGGAAGTGAGCCCGCATGCTCCCAGCGACGACCGGTCGCCCGCTGCGCATCGGCATCGGCGGGATGGCCATCGAGTCCAGCCAGTTCTGCCCGCACCGCTCGACGTACGACGACTTCCGCGTCACCCGGGGGCGCGAACTGCTCGACCGCTACACCTGGACCCGGTCGGACGGGGACCTCTCCGGGACGGTCGAGTGGGTCCCGCTGGTGCATGCCGTCGCGGTGCCCGGCGGCCCGGTCGAGCGCGCCACCTACGACCGCATCCGCTCCGAACTCACCGACCGCATAAGGGAATCCGGCCCGCTGGACGGTCTGGTCCACGACATCCACGGCGCGATGAGCGTCGTCGGGCTGGACGACGCCGAGGCGGACCTGACCGGAGCCGTCCGCGCGGCGACCGGCCCCGCGACCCTGATCTCGGCCGCCATGGACCTGCACGGCAATGTCTCGCGCCGCTTCGCCGAGCACCTCGATCTGCTGACCGCGCACCGGATGGCGCCGCACGAGGACGCCTGGGAAACCCGGGAGCGGGCCGCCCGCAACCTCGTCGCGCGGCTGATCTCCGGGAAGGGCCGCCCGCACCGCGCCTGGGTGCAGATCCCGGTGCTCCTCCCGGGCGAGAAGACCAGCACCCGCCTCGAACCGGCCGCGTCGCTCTACGGCCGGCTGGCGGCCGTGGAGGCACTCGACGGGATCGTCGACGCGGCGCTCTGGGTCGGGTACGCCTGGGCCGACGAGGAACGCTGCCGGGCCGCGGTGGTGGTCACCGGGGACGATCCCGGGCTCGCCCTCGACCAGGCCGGCGCGCTGGCCCGCGCGTACTGGGACGCCCGCCGGGACTTCACCTTCGTGGGCCCGACCGGCGACGCCGACGACTGCATCGCCCGCGCGGTGGCCTCGCCCGCCCGGCCGTTCCTGATCAGCGATTCCGGCGACAACCCCACCGCGGGCGGAGCCGGCGATCTCGCGTACATGCTCGGCCGGCTGCTGGCGCACGAGGACCTGGCGAGCGGCCGGCGCACCGCGCTGCACCCGGGGCTCACCGATCCGGCGGCGGTCGCCGCGTGCTTCGCCGCCGGGCCGGGCGCCGAGGTGACCCTGCACGTCGGCGGCTGCTTCAGCGCGGGCACCGGCCCGCACACCGCGCCGTACGAACTGACCGGCACGGTCACGGCGTTGGAGGAACCGGGGACCGCCCCGGGCGCGCGGCGCGGCAATCCGGCGTACGACGGGGGCGGCCGGCGCGCGGCGGTCACCCGTGGCGGGGTGACGGTGGTCCTGACCGAGCGGCGCACCCCGTTCCACACCCGCGCCGACTTCGGTTCGCTGGACCCGCTCGACTACGACCTGGTGGTCGTCAAGATCGGCTACCTGGAACCGGAGTTGTACGCCATGGCCGCCGACTGGCTCCTCGCCCTCACCCCCGGCGGCGTCGACCAGGACCTCCTCCGCCTCGGCCACCACAGGATCCGCCGCCCCCTGTACCCGTTCGACGACGAGGACTTCGACGCCCCGGACCTGACGCCCCAATTGCTGTGACCGGCGCGGGAGTAGGGCCCCTAGCCCGGCGAATGTCGCGGGCATACGGGCCCTACTCCGGCGCGGGAGTAGGGCCCCTAGCCCGGCGAATGTCGCGGGCATACGGGCCCTACCCCGGTGGAACGTAGCGGGCATGCCGGCCCCAACCCGGCGGAACGTCGCGGGCACGCCGGCCCCAACCCGGCGGAACGTCGCGGGCACGCCGGCCCCAACCCGGCGGAACGTCACCGACATACGGGCCCCACCCCGGCGGAACACGGCTCCCTGCTCCGGCGGAATACGGCCCCGTGCCCCAACGGAATTCGGCCCCGTGCCCCGGCGTTCCGGCACGGAATACCGCCCCCGTATCCCAGCGTTGTGGCACGGAATACCGCCCCCGTACCCCGGCGTTGTGGCCCAGCAGGGGGCGCAGGCATCCCCTACGGGAACTGTTCGCCTGCCCCCTACGGGTCTGGATCGCCCCAGACCGTTCCCTACCCCCTCGCCGCTACGGGCTACCGTTGCGGACCTTCGGACGAGCCACCGGTTGCGGGCTTTCGGGCGGACCACCGATTACGGGCACTCACACGGACCACCGGTTGCGGGCTTTCGTACGGGCCACCGATTGCGGGCACTCGCACGGACCACCAGCCGCGGGCATTCGCACGGACCACCGGTCGCAGGCACTCGCACGGACCACCAGCCGCAGGCACTCGCACGGACCACCGCCACAGACCGCCGCTCCCCGCTGCTACGGCTGAGGATCGCGTGCGTCGTACCTCGCGAAGGCGCGGCGGCCGAGGCCGAGGGCTGTGACGGTCAGGATGCAGGCCAGGCCGCCGCCGATGATCGCGGTGGCGGGGGAGGTCAGGTCGGAGACCGAGCCGGCGAGGAAGTCGCCGAGGCGGGGGCCGCCGGCGACGACGACGATGAAGACGCCCTGGAGACGGCCGCGCATCGCGTCCGGGGTGGCGGCCTGGAGCATGGTGCTGCGGAAGACCATCGAGACGGTGTCGGCGCAGCCGGCCACGGCGAGGAAGAACAGGCCGAGCCACAGGTTCCGGGCGAGCCCGAAGCAGGCGATGGCCGCACCCCAGGAGGCGACCGCGAGCAGGATGGCCAGGCCGTGCCGGCGGATGCCGCCGAGCCAGCCGGAGAACAGTCCGCCGAGGACGGCGCCGACCGCGGGCGCGGCGACGAGCAGGCCGACGGTCTTGGCGTCGCCGCCGAACCAGAGCGCCGCGACCGCGGGGAACAGCGCGCGCGGCTGGGCCAGCACCATGGCCGCCAGGTCGGAGAAGAACGTCATCCGCAGGTTGGGGCGGGTGGCGAGGAAGCGCAGGCCGTCGAGGACGGAGGCACGGCGCCGCGGGCCCTCGCCCTGGTCGGGGCGCATGGACGGCAGGCGCCACATCGCGTAGAGCGAGCCGCTGAAGGCCACGACGTCGATCAGGTACGCGGCCTGGTAGCCCCACAGGCCGACGATGACGCCGCCCAGCATCGGACCGCCCATCAGACCGAGGTTGCTGGTCAGGGAGTTGAGGGCGTTGGCGGCCGGCAGCTGTTCGGTGGGCAGCAGCCGGGGGATCATCGACGTGCGGGCCGGGGAGTTCATCGCGAAGCAGACGGCCTGGAGCGCGACGACGGTGTAGAGCAGCCAGACCCGGTGGTATCCGGCGAGCGCGGCGCCGGCCAGCGTGACGGACATGGCGGTGGCCCCGGCGGCGCTGTAGAGGCCGAGTTTGCGGCGGTCGACGGTGTCGGCGATGGCGCCGCCGTACAGGCCGAAGACGACCAGCGGGACGAGCGAGCACAGGCCCACCAGTCCGACCGAGAAGGTGGACCGGGTGATGGCGTAGACCTGCAGCGAGACCGCGAGGGCGGTCATCTGCTGGCCCATCCAGGAGATGGTGTTGCCGCACCACAGACGGCGGTAGTCGGGCGAGGTGCGCAGGGGTGTCAGGTCGGCGAATATGCGGGAATGCCAGGGCGTTCCGCTCTTGTCCGGACGGGCGCCGGTGGTCCGCCCGGTGGGCTGCCCGGGCGTCTCGCCGGAGGTCTCGTCGGACGTCTCGTCGGACGTCTCGCCCGAAGTCGTTGTAGGGGCCACGCGGCGCAGTAAAGCATGAGCATGACGGGCGGCCGACGGCGGGGCGGGAACAGGCGCCCGAGCCGTGCACCCCTTACCCGGCGCCCCGGGCCGTGCGCCCCCTTACCCGTCCCGCCCCCGCGCGTCCGGGGACAGCCACGCCCTTACCCGTCCCGCCCCCGCGCGGCCGGGCACAGCCGCGCCCTTGTCCGGCCTGCCGCACGTGTCCGGCGACAGCCGCACCCCTCACCCCGTCCCGCCCTGCCCGTCCCGGGAGCCCCGTCCCGGGAGCGGTGCGCCCGTTACCGGCTCCGTGGACACCGCTCCCGTTCCCGCTTCCGCCCCGCCGCTCCCAGGCCGTACACCCGGCGGGCGTTCTCCGCGGCGAGCAGGGCGCCCACCCGGTGGGCGTCGTCCGCCGACCATGCGCCGCTCGCCGTCCAGCCGCCGAGCACCTCGGTCAGTGCGGTGCGGAACAGTGCGCTGCCCACGACGTAGAGCTCGGGCAGGCCGTAGGCGTCGGTGGAGAAGAGCAGTTTGCCGAAGGGGGCGAGTTCGAGGAATTCGGCGAGGACGGTGGTGGCGCGGGGGCCGGTGTGGGTGAGGGTGAGGCCGACGTCGGCGTAGACGTGGGGGAATACGCTCGCCAGGTAGGCGGCCTGCCGGTGGTACGGGTAGCAGTGCAGGAGGACGAGGTCGGTGCCGGTGCCGGCGGTGGCGCGCACGAGGTCGGTGAGCAGGGCCGGGTCGGCGTGGTCGAGCCGGAGGTCGGGGTCGCCGAAGCCGGTGTGGATCTGCAGCGGGCGGCCGGTGGCGACGGCCAGGGCGACGAGGTGGCGGAGCAGGACCGGGTCGGTGAGGCGGCCGGCGCCGGCGGCCAGCCAGGCGCGGGCGGCGGTGTGCACCGCGCCGGCCGCGGGCGGTTCGGGGGCGAGCGCGAGTCCGTGGCGGTAGGCGGCGACGGTCTTGAAGGCGACGGCGGTACGGGCCGCCTCCTGGACGGCGCGGGCCAGGGCGTCGGTGAACTCCTCGGGGTCGGCGCCCGCGCCCCCGTCACCGCCCCCCTCGGCGGCCGCGGCGGCGGTGCGTTGGGCGAGGGTTTCCAGCCGTACGACCTCGTGGCCGGTGCCGCCGCCGGCCGCGGCCGTCTCGTCCGGGCCGGTGAGGTCGCCGGGCAGTCCGGTGTCGACGAGGTAGGCGCCGATGCCGGTGGCACCGAGCAGCCGCCGGCGGGTTTCGTCGGGGCCCAGTTCGCGGCGCCGGGCGAGGTAGCGCTCGGGCGGGCAGTGGGCGGGCAGGTCGAGCAGCGGCGGGCACCAGCGGCGGACCGCGAAGCCGGTCTGGGTGTCGAAGTGAGTGGTGCCCGCCGCTGGCGACCGGTCCGATTCGGTGAGGTACGAGGCGAACGTCGCGGCGTCGGGTTCGTGGCGGAGCACGCCGTGGCAGTGGTGGTCCACCAGCGGCGGCAGGACGTCGTCGAAGCGGGGGCCGTTCCCCGGGGCGGGCGCGGGCATCACCAGCGCCAGCGGGTGGCGGCGGCGATCTCCTCGTCGGTGCTCTCGGCGAACTGCGCCTCCTCGGCCCGCCGGACGGCGAGGACGGCGCCGTGCAGGACCTTGCCCAGCGCCTCGTGGAGCGGTGCGGACTTCTCCAGCCGGTCGGTGGCCTCGGTGAGGGTGGCGGGGAGGCGGACGATGCCGCGCCGGGCGCGTTCGCGGACGCCGAGGATGCCGGGGTCGCCGCTCTGCGGTTCCGGGAGGCCGGCCCGGGAGTCGATGCCGTGCAGTCCGGCGGCGATCACCGCGCCGACCGCGAGGTAGGGGTTGGCCGCGGCGTCGAAGGTCTTGACCTCGGCGTGGCCGCCGTCGGGGTCGTCGGGCGCGCCGGTGATGAGCCGCAGGGCGGCCTCGCGGTTCTCGACTCCCCAGCACTGGTAGATGCCGGCCCAGCGGGAGGGCTGGAGCCGGAGGTAGCTGGCGGGGGACGGGCAGCCGATGGCGAGCAGGGCGGGCAGGGTGGCGAGGATGCCGGCGAGGAAGGCATCGGCGTCCGGGGCGAGGCCGTGTGCGGCGTCGGGGGTGCGGTGCAGGCTGCGGCCGTCGCGGTAGAGGCCGAGGTGGAGGTGGCAGCCGTTGCCGACCTGGCCGGCGACGACCGCGGGGGCGAAGGAGGCGCGCAGGCCGTGCCGGGCGGAGACCGCGCGGACGGTCTCGCGGACCAGGACGACGTCGTCGGCGGCGCGCACCGGATCGGCGGGTGCGGTGGTGAGCTCGAACTGGCCGGGTGCGTATTCGGGGTGGAGCTGGAGGACGTCGACGCCCTGGACGGTCAGGGCCTCGGTGACGTCGCGGAGGTAGTCGGAGAGTTCGACGACGCGGGTCATGCCGTAGGCGGGGCCGGCGCAGGGGTAGTCGAGGGGGGCGAAGGTGTCGGTGGTGCCGGGGTGGTGGCTTTCGGGGGCGCGGGTGACCACCCATTCGGTTTCGAAGCCCATCCGCACCTCGAGGCCGGCGGCGGTGGCGCGTTCGGTCATCCGCCGGGCGAACTGCCGCTGGCAGGCCGGGTGCGGCCGGCCGAGCTGGTCGTAGCGGTCGGCCGGGGCCCAGGCCCAGCCGGGCTGGGCGGCGAGGACGGTGACGCGGTCCAGGTCGGGGAAGAGCCGGAGGTCGCCGTCGGGTCCGCCGAGGTCGTCGGATTCGGTGATGGTGTCGTCGGAGGTGAAGACGTCGAAGACCGGTGACATGCCGACGCCGCGGGCGGCGGTGTCCGCGAGCCGCTGCGCCGGTACGGTCTTGACGCGTGCGACGCCCGCGTTGTCCACCCAGGTCAGCGCGATGTTGCGGACGCCTTCGGTCTCCAGGCGCGCCGTCAACTGCCGGGCTTCCTCCTGCTGTTGTGCAGCCCGCGATGTCATAGAGCCGTCCTCACTCGACCGTGCCGATCGCTCGGCGACCGTTTCCCCGTCGGTTGACCGGGGCGGCCGGGCGCTCCCCCGGCTCACGCCGGGAGGGGCACCGTCCCGGTCAGGGGCAGTTGAACTCGCACCATACGCACTTTCCGCCCCCGCGCGGTTCCACACCCCAGACATCGGCCAGCCGGTCCACGAGGAGCAGGCCGCGGCCGGAGACGCCGGCCTCGCCCGGTTCGCGGCGTCGGGGCAGGCTGCTGGACCGGTCCTCGACCTCCAGGCGCAGCCGGCGTCCGACGCTGTGCGGCATCCGGATGTTGACGACGGCCTCGCCGTCGGTGTGCAGCAGGGCGTTGGTGATCAGTTCGTCGGCGACCAGCTCGATCTCCTCGGCGCGTTCGGCCGCTCCCCAGGCGCGGACCGCGGACCGGATCATGTGCCGGGCGGCGGACAGGCCGTCGGGGTCGGCGGGGGCGATGTGCTGCCGGAACCGTCCGACGGTGTCGTGTTCGGGGGCGCCGAGCCGGCGCAGCAGGAGCAGCGCCATGTCGTCCTCGTTGGTCCGTTCGCCGGCCGATTCGCAGAGGCGGTCGGCGAGTTGCTGGACGTCCTGCGGGCCGTCGCGGATCTCCCGGGCGAGGTGGCGCATGCCGTCGTCGAGGTCGGTGCCGGGCTGTTCGACGATGCCGTCGGTGCACAGGACGAGGGTGTCGCCGGCGGCGAGCTGGACGGTGGTGACGGGGTAGTCCAGGCGCCGGAATTCGGAGGAGATGCCGAGCGGCAGTCCGCCGGGCACCGGCAGCAGGCGGCACATGCCCTCGGCGTGCCGCAGCAGGGGGTCGATGTGGCCGGCGCGGACGATCCTGGCGACGCCGGTGCTGAGGTCGGCGTCGACGTAGGTGCAGGTGGCGAAGCGGTCGGTGTCGAGTTCGTTGAGGAAGGCGGAGGCGCGGCCCATGACGGTGGCGGGGGTGTGCCCTTCGGCGGCGTAGGCGCGCAGCACGATCCGCAGCTGGCCCATGAGGGCGGCGGCCTGGGTGTCGTGGCCCTGGACGTCGCCGATGACGGCGGCGACCCGGCCGTTGGGCAGCGGGATCACGTCGTACCAGTCGCCGCCGATGTCCCGGCCCATCCGGGCGGAGCGGTAGCGGACGGCGATCTGGGCGTCGGGCACGCCGGGGATCCGGCGCGGCAGCATGGCCTGCTGGAGGCCGGCGGCGAGGTCGTGTTCCTGGTCGTAGAGCATGGCGCGGGCCAGGCTCTGCGCGATGCTGCTGCCGAGGGCGACCAGGACGTTGCGTTCCTGGTCGCGGAAGTCGCTCTCGCGCTCGAAGAACAGGCCGATGACGCCGATGGGGCGGCCCTGGGCGATCAGCGGGAGGTAGGCGGCGGAGTTGACGTTGAGGGGTTCGATGGCGGGCCAGAGCCGGGGGTAGCCGCGTTTGAACTCGTCGCGGCTGCGGACGTAGCGCGGGTTGAGGGTGCGTACGACCTCGCTCATCGGGAATTCGTCGCCGACCCGGGTGTATTCGAGGTCGGGGACGTAGCTGCCCGCCTTGCCCTCGGAGACCAGCCGGATCCGGCCGGCCTCGACGAGGCCGAGGATGATGTTCTCCGCGCCGAGCCGGCTGAGTCCCTCTTCGCCGGCGAGGGCGGCGATGACCTCGCCGACGGTCCGGGCGTGGGCCAGGGCGGCGGTGGTGCGTTCGACGACGCTGGTGTGCCGGCGGTGCTCCTCGTCGACGGCGAGCCGCTCGGCCGCATGGGTGTATTCGTGGGTGGCGTCGCGGACCACGCCGATGATGCGGCGGGGGCGGCCGGTGTCGTCCCGGCGGATGCTGCCCTGGCTGTGTGTCCAGCGCAGTTCGCCGTTGCGGAGGCGGACCCGGAAGTAGGCGCCGTAGGAGTGGCTGCCGTCCTTGAGTGCCCGGGCGACCAGGGCGTCGAGGCGGGCGGCCTCGTGGGCGGGGACGCGGGCGTTGAGCGTCTCCGGGCGGTCGTCGTACTCGGACGGGCGCATGTCGAAGACCTCAAGGGCGGGCGGGTCCATGTGCATCAGCCCGCTGTCGAGGTCCCAGTCGAAGCCGCCCATGCCGTTGAGGGCCAGGGTCAGGTCCGGGTGGGCGGGCCAGTCGTCCGGCACCGACACGGTGGGGCGCTTCGCTCCCCGGTCAGCCATGTCGTCACTTTGCCACATTCACCCGGTTTACGGCGCGTCCAGCCCTTTTTCCCGTCCTCCGGCCGGCATCATCCGCCCCACTGCTGACTCACTCATCAGTTGTCTCATCACTTCACCCGCGAAAGCGGCTGCGAACTGTGCATTTCCACTTCCCGCCGCCTTCCTGGGCATTGCGATGTTCTCAACACGCCTGTTACGGTCCCGGACCATGGACGACGCCCGCGGGGGCCCGGACCCCGATGACGCCGCGGACCGGATCACCGATGCCGCCGGCGCGGTCACCGACCGTGTCCGCGAGGTGATCGGCCGGCTCGGTGTCAGCCACCGGGAGTTCGCCCGCCGGATCGTGATGGACCCGTCGAAGCTGTCCCGGTCGCTGGGCGGCACCCGGCGCTTCACGCTCGCCGAGATCGTGCGGATCGCCGACATCGGCGGGGTCGACACCGGCTGGCTGCTCGGCGCCCCGGAGCGGCCCGCCGCCGCGGCGGAGCGTGCGCCGGCGGCCGTCCCCGAGGGCGGCCGGCCGCTGCAGATCGTCCGGGAGACCGTCCGGCTGATCGCCGAGCACGGCTTCCACGGCGTACGGGTCGCCGACATCGCCGCCGCCTGCGGCACCAGCCCGGCCGCCGTGCACTACCACTTCCCGGGCCGTGACGAGCTGCTGGAGGCGGCCGTGCGGTGGTGCATGGACGAGGACACCGAGCGCCGGGCCGCGGGCCTGGCGGCGGCCCCGGACGCCCGCGCGGAGCTGCTGCACCTGATCGCTCTGCAGACCCCGCGCACCGAGCAGCAGCGCCGCCAGTGGCTGGTCTGGCTCGACCTGTGGGCACAGGCGGCCCGCTCGACCGCCGTGGGGCGGCTGCACGAGCACTACTACCGGCAGTGGCGCACCACCGTCGCCGACGTGCTGCGGCGCGGCGTCGCACAGGGCGTCTTCCGTCCGGTCGATCCGGAGTTCACCGCGCTGCGGCTGACCGCGCTGATCGACGGGCTGGCCACGCAGGTGCTGGCCACCGCGCCGGACAGCACCGGCCCGGACACCATGCACGCCGCTCTCCTGGCCTTCGTGGAGAGCGAACTCACCGTCCCCAAAAGCCCCGGCCGCCTCGGACATCCGAAGGGATCCCCGTGAACCACGAGGTCATCATCACCTGTGCGCTGACCGGCGCCGGTGACACCGTCCGCCGCTCCCCGCACGTCCCCGTGACGCCCGAGCAGATCGCCGCCTCGGCCGTCGAGGCGGCCGCCGCGGGCGCCGCGGTGGTGCACGTCCACGTCCGCGACCCCGAGACCGGCGACCCGTCCCGCGATCCGCGGCTGTACGCCGAGGTCGTCGACCGCATCAAGCAGACCGGTACCGACGTCGTCATCAACCTCACCGCCGGAATGGGCGGCGACCTGGTGATCGACCCGGACGAGCCACTGCGGCAGCTGCCCGGCACGGACCTGGTCGGCGGCCTGGAGCGGCTGCCGCACGTCGAGGAACTCCTCCCCGACATCTGCACCCTGGACTGCGGCTCGCTCAACTTCGGCGACGGCTCCAACCTGTACGTCTCCACGCCCGACATGCTGCGCGCCGGGGCGAAGCGCATCCAGGAGCTGGGCGTGCGGCCCGAGCTGGAGATCTTCGACACCGGTCAGCTGTGGTTCGCCAAGCAGCTGCTGGCCGAGGGCCTGCTGGACGACCCGACCGTCTTCCAGCTGTGCATGGGCATCCCCTGGGGCGCCCCGGCCGATCCCGGCGTGCTGCAGTCGATGGTGAACCTGCTGCCCGAGGGCGCCCAGTGGGCGAGCTTCGCGCTCGGCCGGATGCAGATGCCGTGGGTCGCCCAGTCCATCCTGCTCGGCGGCAACGTCCGCGTCGGCCTGGAGGACAACCTCTACCTGAGCCGGGGCGTGCAGGCCACCAACGGCCAGCTGGTGGAGCGTGCGGTGCAGATCACCGAACTCCTCGGCGCCACGGTCGCCACCCCGGACCGGGCGCGGGCCCGGCTGGGCCTCACGCCGCGCCCCTGACCGCCCGGCCGTCCCTTCCGGACGGCCCCTCCCCGACCACCGTCCCCCTCCCCCGGGAGCCGCCCCGCCATGCCCTCCACCACCCCCGCGCCCTGTGCCCCCGACGACGTACGCCGCATCGCCTGCATCGGTGCGGGCGTCATCGGCGGCGGCTGGGCCGCGCACTTCCTCGCCCGTGGTTACGACGTCACCGCCTGGGACCCGGCGCCCGACGCCGAGCCGAAACTGCGCCGCCTGGTGGCCGCCGCCTGGCCCGCACTGGAGCGGATAGGCCTGGCGGCGGGCGCCTCCCCGGACCGGCTGACCGTCGCCCCCACCCTCGCCGAGGCCGTCGCGGACGCCGACTTCGTGCAGGAAAGTGCCCCGGAGAAGCTGGAGTTGAAGCGTTCGCTGCTCGCGCGGCTCGCCGCGGCGACCCGTCCCGGCGTGGTGATCGCCTCCTCGACGTCCGGCTACCCGATGACCGACATGCAGACCGAGGCGGCCGGCCCGGACGACGCCGGCCGCCTGGTCGTCGGCCACCCCTTCAACCCGCCGTACCTCATCCCGCTGGTCGAGGTCGTCGGCGGCGAGCGGACCGACCGCGCCGCCGTCGAGTGGGCCGCCCGCTTCTACGACCTCGCCGGCAAATCCGTCATCACCATGGACCGCGAACTGCCCGGCTTCATCGCCAACCGCCTCCAGGAAGCCCTGTGGCGGGAGGCCCTGCACATGGTCGCGGCCGGCGAGGCCACCGTCGAGGACATCGACGCCTCGATCACCGAAGGGCCGGGCCTGCGCTGGGCGTTCATGGGCCCCTGCCTGACCTTCGCGCTGGCCGGCGGCGAGGGCGGGATGGCCCATATGCTCGACCACTTCGGCCCGTCCCTGAAATCGCCGTGGACCCGGCTGGCGGCGCCCGAGCTGGACCCGGCGCTGCGCGACGCGATGGTCGACGGCTGCGCGGCGGCCGCGGGCGGGCGGACGTACGCGGACCTGGTGGCCGAACGCGACCAGGGCGTCATCGACGTGCTGCGGGCCACCGGCCGTCTGGGAGGCCCTCGTTGACCGCGCCGCTCCTCTTCCGGCAGACCGTCCGGGACGACTGGATCGACTACAACGGCCACCTCAGCGAGGCCTACTACGTCCTGGTCTTCGGATTCGCCACGGACGCCCTGATGGACGCGTCCGGTCTCGACGCGGCCTACCGGGAGCGCACCGGCTGCTCCCTGTACACGGTCGAGGCCCATGTGCGCTACCTCCGGGAGGTCGCCCGCGGCAGTGAACTCACCGTCCGGACAGCGGTGTTGGGCGTGGACGGCAGGAAGCTGCGGCTGCTGCACGAGATGTTCGTGGGCGAGCCGGCCGGCGACCCGGTGGCGACGGAGGAGCTGTTCGTGCTGCACGTCGACCGGTCCGGCGGGCGGGCGGCGCCGCTGCCCGACGCGACCCGCGAGCGGCTGGCCGGACTCGCCGTGCCGGAGCCGGAGTGGGCGGGGCGCGGGATCCGGCAGGTGTAGCGGGGCGCGCCGGGGTCCGGCCGCGCGGCCGCGGTGCGATCCTGGACGGCAGGGGAGCCCACACCCGTGCGGGCACCCGTACCACTCCCGTGCAGGCCCCTACGAAGGAGAGCCGGTCATGAGCGCCACCCACGGCCACCGCATCGACGTCACCCAGGGCACCGACCACGTCCGCGTGGAGATCGACGGCCGGCTGGTCGCCGAGAGCCACCGGCCGCTGCGGCTCGCGGAGACGGGGTACCCGGTGCGGTACTACCTCCCGCCCGAGGACGTCCGGATGGACCTGCTCACCCCGTCCGGGACGCACACGGTCTGCCCCTTCAAGGGCACCGCCTCCTACTGGTCGCTCGCCGACGGCCCCGAGGACATCGCCTGGGCCTACCCGGAGCCGCACGACGAGGTGGCGCAGATCAAGGACCACCTGTGCTTCTACGAGGCCGAGGTGGTCTGACGCGTGCGGGCGGGGTCCCGGCGCGCGGCCCTTACCCCGCCACGACGCGCCGGGTCCGCCCGGCGCACAATCGAAGCGTGAACGACACCCATGACGAGGGCGGCGACCCGGCGTGCTGGCTGGACCGGGTGTGCGACGCCTGCGGCCGGATCCGCGAACGGGCCGGCAGTGACGTGTGCGAGCACTGCGGCGCCGGTGCGGACGGGCCCGACGAGGAGAGCCGGGCGGATCCGCCTGCCGCTTCCGGGGCCGGGGAGGCCCGCCGCCGGGACCGGGACGAGGAGGGCCGGGCCCGGAACGCCCGGCCGCGGGACGGTCTGGGCCGGCCGCTGCCGTACGGGACGCCGGGCGTGGCCCGCCAGCCCGAGGGGGTGTCGCGGACGCCCGCGGAGACCCTGACCGAGGCGCAGCGGCTGCTGGACGGCGGGATGCCGTTCCACGCCCACGAGGTCCTGGAGGACGCCTGGAAGGCGGCGCCGGAGACGGAACGCGAACTGTGGCGCGGGCTCGCCCAGCTGGCGGTGGGCCTCACCCACGCGGCGCGCGGCAATGCCGTCGGCGGGACCGCCCTGCTGGACCGGGGAGCGGCGGCCCTCACGCCGTACGCGGCGGCCGCCCCCTACGGGATCGACGTCGCGGGGCTGCTGGCCTGGGCGGCCGAGCTGACCGGCCGGCTGGCCGGTGGGCCGGCCGCCGGGGACGGGGCGGCCGGTCCGGGGCCCGTACCGGCGGCGGAGACCGCACCCCGACTGCGGGCCGGCAGAGGCTAGGCCGGGACCGGCTAGCCGGTCCCTTCGCCCTTCCGGCGGCGACCGCCGCCGGGGACCGGCACCCGCCGCCACCGGGCGAGCAGCGCGCTCAGCCCGAAGGACGCGAGGCCGGCGCCGCCCGCCCCGAGGACGAGGGCGGCGGGCGCCGGGGATCCGCCGCGGCCTTCGGGGCCGGTGACCTGGGCGGCCACCGGACGGAGCGGGGCGGGGCCGTCGTAGGCGGCGCGGACGGCGTGCAGGGTGCCCACCGGGTGGGCGCCGCCCTCCGCGCGGAAGCCCCAGTCCAGCAGCGAACCGGCTTCCTTGTAGACGCCGTTGGCCACCTGGGACTGCGGGTTGAGGACGGTGACCAGCACGGTGCGGCCGTTCCTGCGGGCGGCGGCGATCAGGGTGTTGCCGGCCTTGCTGGTGTAGCCGTTCTTGACGCCGATGATGCCCGGGTAGCGGGTCACGCCGTGCGAGCCGGACAGCAGGCGGTTGGTGTTCTCGATCGGGACGGTGCCGCCGGTGCCGGGGAACGTGGCGCGGGCGGTGCCGCAGTAGCGGGCGAAGTCGTCGTTGGCCAGTCCGGCGCGGGCGAAGACGGTCAGGTCGTACGCGGAGGACACCTGGCCGGGCGTGTCGTAGCCGTCGGGGGACTTGACGGTGGTGTCGTGCGCGCCGAGCTTCCGGGCGGTCTGCTGCATCTCGTGGGCGGTGGCCTGCCAGCCGCCGTTCATCGCGGCCAGGACGTGCACCGCGTCGTTGCCGGAGCGCAGGAAGACGCCGCGCCACAGGTCGGCCACGGTGTAGCTGCGGCCCTGCTGGACGCCGACGACGCTGCTGCCGGCGCCGACGCCGGCGAGGTCGGCGGAGCTGACCCGGCGGACCGCGCCGGACCGGAACTTCGGCAGCACGGTGACCGCGAACAGCGTCTTGAGGGTGCTGGCCGGGGCGAGTTTGCGGTGCGGGTCCTTGGCCGCCAGGACGGCGCCGGTCTCCGCGTCGGCCACCATCCACGACAGCGCGGACAGCCCGCCGGGCAGCTGCGGTGTGCCGGGGGCGGAGACGGCCCGCACCCCGGTCGCGGCCCCGGCGGGCTGACGGTACGTCGGCCCCTTCGCCGCGGCCGGTATGCAGGTCAGCGCGACACCGGCGGCGGCGAGCAGCGCCAGCGCGGCTGCCTTCTTCGGTACATGTGCGTCACATGCCATGCCGTCACGCTACGGAGGGCGGCGGCGGTGCGCAGCGTAGTTGCGCCAGTCGGGCCATCCCGGCGTGGCGCGGGCCGGTCGGGTCGCATCTGCAACAGCTGCAAAGGAAGGCCCGCCCGGTGCGACGGGGGATGCACACCGGGCGGGCTCAAGAACCTTTCTACCGCATCAGCGAACGGTTACGCCTCAAAAAGGTGTTCGTTTCTCGATTACCAGGCGACGGGCAGCGAAATCAGGCCACGCGAACGCAGGGCCGGACGGTGCCGCAGATCCCCTCGCGGGACGGCCAGCCGCAGCTCGGGGAAGCGGGCGAGCAGCGCCTCCAGCGCGGTGACGGTCTCCATCCGGGCGAGCGGCGCGCCGAGGCAGTAGTGGATGCCGTGCCCCAGCGCGAGGTGCCCGGAGAGCTCCCGGCCCCGGTCCAGCCGGTCCGGGTCGGGGAAGCGGGCCGGGTCGCGGTTCGCGGACGCGATCGCCAGCAGCACACTCTCGCCCGCCGGGATCCGCACCCCGCCGATCTCCACGTCCTCCTTGGGGAACCGGCGGATGGCGATCGGGGACGGTCCGTCGTAGCGGAGGAACTCCTCGACGGCCGCCGGCAGTTCGGCCGGATTCCGCTGCAACTCCTGAAGCTGTTCGGGGTGGTCGAGCAGGGTGAGCACGGCGTTGCCGATGAGGTGGACGGTGTTCTCGTACCCGGCGAAGAGGATGAGGAAGGCGAGCGAGGTCAGCTCGTCCTCGGTGAGCCGGTCGCCGCCCCCTCCGCCGCCGCTGCCGTCCGTGTCGTCCCGGACCGCGACCAGGTCGGAGAGCAAATCGTCGCCCGGCTCGGCGCGCTTCGCCGCGATCAGCGCGGTGTAGAACTCCAGCATCGCGCCGATCGCCTGCCGCATCAGCTCCGGCCGGGTCGGGTCCGGGGTGATCAGCGCGTCGGACCAGGCCAGGAAGTCCCGGCGGTCCTGGTGAGGGACGCCGAGCAGATCGCAGATCACGGTGATGGGCAGCGGTCCCGCGTAGTCGGTGATCAGGTCCGCCGGGCCGCCGCGCCGCTCCATCGCGTCCAGCAGCTCCTCCGCGACCTGCCGTACGGGCGTCCGCAGCGCGTCCACCCGGCCGGGGGTGAACGCCTTGCCCACCAGGCGGCGGATGCGGGTGTGGTCCGGCGGGTCCATGTTGAGGAGGTTGGCGTCGAGGGCGGGCGGCAGGGCGAAGCCGCGGAAGCCGCCGGGCGCCGCGTGCCGCTTGTCCAGGGAGAGCCGCGGATCGGCGAGGGCCCGGCGGACGTCGTCGTAGCGGGTGACCAGCCAGGCGGGCTGCCCGTCGGCACCGGTGATCCGGTGCGCCGGTCCCGCCTCGCGCAGTGCGGCGTAGGCGGCGTGCGGGTCGTCGAGCAGGAGCGTGACGTCGATGGGCGCGTCGGGGGCGGTCTCGGCGGTGTTCTGCATGATCCGACTGTAGGGCGCTGCGGGCGGGCCACCCGCTGCTGTGCGCCATCCGGCGGCACCGGCGTACGCACGGGACCCGGTGCGCGAGCGGTCCCCGCACGCGAAGGGCCCGCGAAGGGCGCCGCATCCGTGCGCGTGGGCGAACGGACAGCGGCACCGGTCCGCACGGACCGGTGCCGCCTCCTTCGTGCCGGGCGGCCCGGACCCCCGTGCCGGGCCACCCCGTCTCTGTGCCGCCGCGCCGCCTCAGCCGCGCGCCGCCGCGCTGCGCTGCCGGAGCTCGGTCAGCACGGTCTCGATGAGCGGTGAGTGGTAGACGTCCGCGACCAGCGCCAAGTGCTCGTATTCGGCGCCGAGTTCGGCCGGTTCGCTGCTGCTCGCGACCACCACGCTGTCGGCGCCGTGTACCGGGACGTGGCCCACCGCGCGGTTCTCCAGGCCCCGGCGGAGCGCGGCGGCCTCGGCGACGGCGGCCAGTTGCCGGTCGTCGAGGGCGACCGCGCGGGCGCGTTCCCGGGCGATGTCGACCGCGTCGGACTCCACATGGCGGCGGATCCCGCGCTGGACGTCCCGTATCTCCGCCATCTGCCGGTTGGCCCGCCACTCCAGATCGGCGAACGGCCAGCGCACGGACCACGCCGAGTTCTCCATCGTGACCTCGGGGGTCTCGGCCGTGACGGTCCGCCAGAGCGGGGACAGCCGGCGCAGCCGCCGCCAGGCGGCGACCCGGGGCCCGGCGGCCGGCAGCGCGAACCCGGCCAGCACCAGGATCGCCGCGACCGAGGCGCTCAGCGGTGCCACCCCGTTGGAGAGCCAGAGGGCGGGGTGGCCGGCCCAGGAGAGGACGAAGCCGATGACTTTGCAGCCGCAGTAGACCAGGCCGAGCCAGCAGCCGGCGGCCAGCACCCGCAGCCCGCGCGCGAGATGCGTACCGCCGAGCCGGGCGGCGTAGCGGGGACAGAGCGTCCCCAGGCCGGCCAGGCTCGATCCGAAGATGGCCAGATACAGCACCAGGAAGAGCATGACGCCCGGCGAGTCGGTGTAGGCCGTGCTGAAGTCGCGGGGGTGCTCGACGGCGTCCGGCCGGCCGACCGCGAACCCGGCGATCGCCACCGCCCACAGCGCCGCGACTCCGCCGACCGCGGCCCGTGCCCTGGCCCGGGCGCGGGCCCTGGCCGCCGGGCCCTCGCCCGCCGTCCAGCGCAGCAGCAGGACCAGCGCGCCCGCCGCGAAGACCACCACGGAGGAGTACAGGAAGACCATGGCCAGGTTGGCCACGCCGACCAGCCGGTCGAAGGCGCGGTAGAGGCTGGGCGCGGAGAACAGGAAGACCGTCGCCACCCCGCCGGTCATCAGACAGGCCAGCCCGAGGTCGGTGTTGCTGCGGTCGCGGAACCAGGCGACGGACTTGTAGCCGACGATCACCCAGGCGGCCAGCCCGAACGACAGGTAGATGACGTCAAACACGCGGTCCCCCGTCCTCGCCCCCGGCCGGCACCGCGCCGTCGCCGTCGGCCCGCTCGCCCCGGTCTGCCGTACCCTCGCGCTCCCGGCGTACGTGCTGCAGCGCGGGCCCGAGCGCCGCCGCGAGCTCGGCGGCCTGTCCCGCCAGCGGGAGTTCGCCCTCCGCGGCCGAGGGCGCGACCCGTTCCATCAGCAGCGTGCCGAGCACCTCGGTCTCCCGCTCGGCGAGGTTGTCGTAGCCGTGGTGCCGGGCGAAGCCCATGGTCAGGCCCATCCGGCGCATGGCGGTGGCGACGTCGACCGAGGGGGTCCAGATCTTCAGCGCGTCCTCGGTGACGGCCGGGTCCTGACCGTGCCCCAGCAGGAGGTGGCTCAGCTCGTGCAGCACGATGTGCGCCTGGTGCCAGGGCGAGGTGCGCAGCTCGTAGAAGACCCAGTAGCCGTCGTCGGTGACGGCCGTCATGCCCGAGACCACGCCGCCCAGGCTCATCGGCACCAGATGCACGGGCCGCTCCACCCGGGCCGCGACGACATCGCACATCCCGCGCAGATCGGTGACGGCGGGCAGTGCGAGCTCCTTGATGAGCCGCTTGCACCGCCTGCGTATCTGCCCCACTCGCATGCTCGTCCCGTCCTCGTGTCCGGCCTGCCGCCAGGTGGCGAAGAGCTGGCCGCGTTCAACGGTGCCCACCGTGTCACTCACCGCGCCGGTCACCGCCCTGCTCCGGCGGGTCGGCCGGCAGGTTCATCTGCTGCCGGAACTGCGAGATGATCGTGGTCAGGCTGTCCTGCACCTCCGGCGGCAGCCCGACGGAGCGCAGCGCGATGGCCCGCACCCGCTGGTCCCGCATCGCGGCGAGGAACCGGACCTCCTCCTCCACCCGCGCGGCCTGCGGCTGGGAGAGGTCACCGAGGAGGTAACCCACCGGTACCGCAAAGAACTTGGCCAGCGCGCGCAGCAGCTCCGGACTCGGATTCGTCCGCTTGCCGTTGCGCAGCATCGATAAGTACTGCTCGGTGACCCGGACCCCGCCGTACTCCTTCGTCCCGGCGCTGATCTCCTCGGCGACGAAGGCGTTGGTGTACGGGGCGCCGGGCGGATGCATGTTGGCGAAGAGGTGGTTGAGCCGCTCCGCGAGCGTGTTGCCCGCCCCCTTGGACCGGCCGTCGCCCCCCATGGCCATGCCTACCGTCCCCCCATCGACAGCACCGACGAACGTCCCAACGGTTGGTTAAGCCGCCGGGCTCGCAGCACTTATCCTGTCATGCGAAGAACGCGCCGCACCAGTCCCCTTACGGACAGTGAGGACGCTCGGGCTTAACCGGGAGTTGAGTGACGGATCAAGCGTCCGGAGGACAGGACGACGGAACCGCCCGGCACCCGCCCTGTTCCCGGGCAACGCAAAAGCCGCCTCCTCCGAAGAGAAGACGGCTTCCGACCTACGAGAATTCGCTGGTCGGGACGACAGGATTTGAACCTGCGACCCCTTGACCCCCAGTCAAGTGCGCTACCAAGCTGCGCCACGTCCCGGTGCCCGTTCCGGCCGGGATGTCCCGGCTGACCGCGCACGAGAACAATACCGCATGTCAGAGGGTCGCTGCTGCCACTTCGCGGCGGAACGCCGCGGGCGGCGGGCCGGACCGGATGAGTACCCGTACTCATGCGCCGGTGTCACCGCGCCGCCACGCTACGCGCATGACTACTCCATCGATTCAGCGGCCGACCACGACGGCCTTCTTCGTGCAGGCCGCGATCTCCTTCGGGCTGTCGCTGGCGGCGCTGGTGATCGGGATCCTCAAGCTGCCGGTGGGGCCCTGGGAGCGCGGGTTCCTCGCACTGGGGCTGATCTTCGTGGTGTCCTCGGCGTTCACGCTGGCCAAGTGCGTGCGCGACCGGCAGGAGGTGGCCGAGGTGACGAACCGGGTGGACAAGGCCCGGATCGACAAGCTCCTCATCGAGCAGGACGTGTTCAAGCCGGGGCAGGTCTGATTCCACCCGCGCCGGACCCACCCCGGCCCCGGGTGGCGGTCCGGCGCTTGACCTCAAGCGCGCTTGAGGTTGCACGCTCGGTGGCATGACGCAGACGACGCACGACAAGCCGCCGCGGACGACGCCTGCGGCCGGCACGGACACGACGACAACAACAGGTGCGGGCTTCGCCCAACTGCCGGGCCTGATGAGCCTGATGACGGGGGATGAGAAGCACGGGCCGGCCGCGACCTCGACGCTGGACGCGCTGTGGGTGCTCTACGACCGGGTGCTGCGGGTCTCCCCCGAGCGCGCCGCCGACCCCGAGCGCGACCGCTTCCTCCTCTCCAAGGGCCACGGCCCGATGGCCTACTACGCGGTGCTGGCCGCCAAGGGCTTCTTCCCCGTCGACTGGCTGCCGGGCTTCGGCTCGTACGACTCGCCGCTCGGCCACCACCCGGACCGGTTGCTGGTGCCGGGTGCCGAGATCGGCAGCGGATCGCTGGGGCACGGGCTGCCGCTGGCCGTCGGCACCGCGCTCGGGCTGCGGGCGCAGGGCCGGACCGATCCGGCCGTATGGGTGCTGATCGGGGACGCCGAGCTGGACGAGGGCAGCAACCACGAGGCACTGGCCTACGCGGGCGCCGCGGGGCTGGACCGGCTGCACACGCTGGTCATCGACAACTCCTCGGCCACGCACGGCTGGCGCGGCGGGATCGCCGCCCGGTTCGAGACCGCCGGCTGGTCCGTGGCCACCGTGGACGGCCGCGACCACCGGGCCCTGTACGAGGCGTTCACCGCACCGCACCCGGGCCGTCCGCACGCCGTGGTCGCCCGGGTCGAGCCCAAGGGCGCCTGACCGCGCGGTCCCCTCCTCCTCCCCACCAGAGCTTCGAGAAAGGCTTTCCGTGATGGACACCATGCGTGAGCGCTTCGCCTCGGTCACGTCGCACCTGCTGGACGACGACCCCCGGCTGGCGGTCGTCCTCGCCGACATCGGCGTGGACGGTTTCACCGGGGCGGCGCGACGGCACCCGGACCGGGTGGTGAACGTCGGCATCCGGGAGCAGCTGCTGATCGGCGTGGGCAGCGGGCTGGCGCTCACCGGGCTGCGGCCGATCATGCACACCTTCGCCAGTTTCCTCGTGGAGCGCCCCTTCGAGCAGGTGAAGCTGGACTTCGGCCACCAGGGCGTGGGCGGGGTGCTGGTGAGCGCCGGCGGCTCGTACGACTGGCCGAGCGGGGGCTACACCCACATGTCGCCCGGTGACATCGCGCTGCTCGACACGCTCGACGGCTGGACCGTGCACGTCCCGGGGCATCCGGACGAGGCCGAGACGCTGCTGCGGCAGGCCGCCGCGGCCGGCGACGACAAGGTGTACGTGCGACTGTCGGTGCAGGTCAACCAGGCACCGCGGGCGGTGGACGGGGTCCGGTTCCAGCGACTGCGGGAGGGCCGCCGGGGCGTGGTCGTGGCGGTCGGCCCGATGCTGGACAACGTGCTCGCCGCGACCGAGGGCCTGGACGTCGGGGTGCTCTACGCGACGACCGTGCGGCCCTTCGACGGCGCGGCGCTGCGTGCCGCGACCGGGGCCGCGGACGCCGCGGACGTGGTGATCGTGGAGCCCTGTCTGGCGGGGACGTCGACCCGGTTCGCCAACGACGCGCTGGCCGACCGGCCGCACCGGGTGCTGGGGCTCGGCGTCGGCCGCCGGGAGCTGCGCCGGTACGGACAGCTCGACGAGCACCTGGCGGCGCACGGCCTGGACCCGCACGGGCTGCGGGAGCGGATCGTGGGGTTCCTGCCGTCCGGCTCCTGACCGGTTCAGATGTGTTTGTCGAGCCAGGCCAGCAGGTCGTGCTGGACCTCGTCGCGGTTGGTCTCGTTGAGGATCTCGTGCCGGGCGTGCGGGTAGGCCTTCCAGGTCAGGTCGCGGGTGCCGAGATAGCGGAAGTCCTCCAGGAGTTCGTGCACCAGGGTCATGCCCGCGTGGCAGGGGTCCTGCTCGCCGACGGCGAGGTGGACGGGCAGCCCGCGGGGGATCCGGGCCAGGTGCGCCGGGTCGTTGATCTTGCGGATGGCGCGCACCCAGTCGCGCGCGAGGCCGGCGCAGAACGGGAATCCGCAGTTCTCGTCGGCGACGTAGGCGTCCACCTCGGCCGGGTCGCGGGAGAGCCATTCGTAGCCGGTGCGGTGCTCGAAGGCGTCGTTGAACGAGCGGAAGGTGCGGGGGATGAAGGACGAGAGCGCGGTCCGGCCGTGCCGGGCGATCTCCTCGTCGAGTTCGGCGGTGGCGGCCTCGATGTCCAGGCCGGGGAGGGTGCGGAAGGTGCCGCTGAGGATGAGGCCGGCGAGGTCGGCGCCGTACTCCTGGGCGTAGTCGCGGGCCAGCATCGAGCCCAGGCTGTGGCCGAGCAGGACCAGCGGGATGCCGGGATGGCCGGCGGCCGCGTGGTCGCCGAGGGCCTTGAGGTCGGCGACGATCGCGCGCCAGGAGTCCTCGCCGACCACGCCGCGGCCGCCGGTGGAGGCGGCGGTGGCGCCGTGGCCGCGGTGGTCGGAGGCGAGGACGCCGTAGCCATGGCCGGTCAGGAAACGGGCGAAGCGGTCATAGCGCCGGCCGTGTTCCGCGGCGCCGTGCGCGATCTGGACCAGGGCCCGGGGCCGGCCGGACTCCGGCAGCCAGGTGTAGGTGGCGATGCGGGCGCCGTCCGGGGCCTGGTGGAAGTCCTGCTGCATGGCGTCGTCTCCTGACTGCCGGGGCGGGGCTGACGAGTCGTCGGCGTCCACTCTCGCGTCCGGGCCGCCGAGCGCCAAGGGGGCGCGCGTGGCGGGGTTGGCCGGGCGGGTGCGGGCCGTGGCACGATCAGCCGGTTCTTTCCTGGCGCCAGTGCCGCAACTCCCGTTCACAGGAGGATCGTTGGACACCACGGACGGATTCGGGAACACCCCCGACGCGCCCACCCCCGCGCCCCCTCGGGCCGCACCGCTCTCCCGCCGCAGGTTCCTGCAGGGCACGGCCTCGGCCGCGGCCACGGCGGGCCTGGCCGGGGTCACCGTCGGCGCCCCGGCCGCCGCGGCCGCCGCGGCCCAGGACGCCGGCGCGTCCGGCGGCGCGCTCTCCTTCACGGCCGCCACCAACGGCGCGGCCTCGCTCGCCCCGGCCGGCGACCGGCTCGTCGCCGAGGTGCAGAACGTCCTGTGGTCGCTGCCCCGGGCCGGCGGCGAGGCGGTGGCGCTGACCCCGCCCGATCTGGAGCCGACCCGTCCGGTGCACTCCCCCGACGGCCGCCGGATCGCGGTCTGCGCCTACCGGGGCGGCAACTTCCACCTGTGGACGCTGGCCACCGACGGCTCGGACCTCCGGCAGCTCACCGACGGGCCCTGGGACGACCGCGGCCCCGCCTGGTCGCCGGACGGGACCCGGATCGCGTTCGCCTCCGAGCGCGGCGGGGACCCGGTGGCCGGCAGCCCGTACCGGTTATGGGTGCTGGAGCCGCGGACCGGGCGGCTGACCCGGGTGACCGGGCTGCCCGGCCAGGACGGGCCGCATCAGGACGGCGCCTGGGAGGACTTCGACCCCTGCTGGTCGCCGGACGGCACGCGGCTCTTCTTCGTACGGGGCACGGTGTCCGGCACCGCGCTGGTCTCGCGCACGGTGGCCTCGGTGGCGGCCGACGGCAGCGGCGCGGTACGCACCGAGCACACCGAGACGGCGGCCGCCCAGGTACTGGTGCCGGCGCTCTCCCCCGCGGGCCGGCTGGCGTACCTGCGGACCACGGACTACCCGGGGCCGACCTGTGCGCTGGTCGTCGACGGCCGGGCGGTCGCGGTGGACGGGGACGTGGAGCCGGTGCCGCCGCGCTGGATCTCCCGGGACGAGCTGCTGCTGACGGCCGGCGGGCAGTTCCGGATCGTCCGGCCGGACGAACCGCAGCACACCGAGACCGTGCCGTTCAGCGCACGGCTGCCGCTGGACCGCCCCGGCTACCGCGTCAAGGACTACGGTTTCGAGCGGACCGCCGCCGGCCCGCTGCGCGGGGTGCATCTCCCGGCGCTCTCCCCCGACGGCCGCACGGTGGCCTTCGCCGCGCTCAACTCCCTGTGGCTGGCGCCCACTTCGGGCGGTGGCGCACCGCGCCGGATCGTCCGGGCCGGGGCCACCCGGTACGTGTCCGCGCCGAGCTGGTCGCGCGACGGCCGGGCACTGCTCTACGCGGACGACCGGGACGGGCTGTTCGCGGTGCGCCGGCGCGAGGTCGCCACCGGCGAGGAGACCGTGCTGGCCACCGGCGGCCGGGTGCAGCCGGCGCTGTCCCCGGACGGCGGGCGGCTGGCCGCGCTCGACATGTCAGGAAATCTCGTGGTACGGACGCTGGCCGACGGCACGGAGACCGTGCTGGCCGCGCCGATGGGCGCCGGCGGGCTGCCCGGCCGTCCCAGCTGGTCGCCGGACGGCCGCTACCTGGCGTACTGCGACCGCAACCGCCTCAACCGCCGCTTCCGCGAGGGCTACAACGTCATCCGGGTCCTCGACACCGGGACCGGCCGGGGCCGGGTGTTCACGGTCGCCGCACATGTCTCGATCGCCGACCGCTACGACTCGGGGCCGGTGTGGTCGCCCGACGGCCGCTGGATGGCGGTGATCGCCGAGTCCGCGCTCTGGGTGCTGCCGGTGCGGCCCGACGGCACGCCGGACGGTCCGCCGCGGCAGCTGACCGACGAGAGCGCCGACCATCCGTCGTGGTCCGGGGACTCCGGCACGCTCCTCTACCTCTCGGCGGGGCGGCTGCGGCTGATCCCGGTGTCCGGCGGCCCGGCACGGACGGTCCCGCTGTCCCTCACCCACCGGCCGGCCCGCGCCCGGGACACCGTCGTGCACGCGGGGACGTTCTGGGACGGCACCGGCGAGACGGTGCGGGAGGACGTCGACGTGGTGGTGCGCGACGGGCGGATCACGGAGGTGCGCCCGCACCGCACCGCCCGGTCCGGTGCCGCGCGGCGGGTGGACGCCTCGGAGCGGACCGTGCTGCCGGGCCTGTGGGACGCGCACACCCACCCCTGGCAGATCACGTACGGCGGCCGGCAGACCGCGCTGCAGCTGGCGTACGGGATCACCACCGCGGTCTCCTGCGGCGGCTTCTCCTACGAACAGGCCCGGATCCGCGAGGCGGTGGCGGCCGGGGTGCTGACCGGGCCACGGCTGCTGACCTGCGGGGAGCTGCTGGACGGCGGCCGGGTCGCGTACAGCATGGGGCGGGCGCACCGCACCCGGGAGGGGCTGCGGCGCTCGCTGGAGCGCGGCGCGGCCCTGGACTGGGATTTCGTCAAGACCTATGTGCGGGCGCCGGGTTGGGTGATGGCGGAGGCGGCGCGCTTCGCGCAACGGCGGCTCGGGGTGCGGGCCGGCAGCCATCTGCTCACCCCGGGCGTCCAGCTCGGCCAGGACCTGACGACCCATCTGCAGGCCACCCAGCGCATGGAGTTCGGGCACGCGGTGTCCGGCTCCGGGCACGCCTACCAGGACGTCGAGGAGATCTACACCGGCAGCGACTTCCATCTGATCGCGACCCCGTTCTCGTCGGCGGCGCTGCTCGGCGAGGACCCGGCGCTGGCGGAGGACGTACGGGTGACCCGGCTGATGCCGCCCTGGGACACCGCGGTGGTACGGGAGAACGCCGGTCACCGGCCGACACCGGCCCAGCTGTCCGACATCGCGACCGAGACCGGGTTCTACCGGCGGGTGCTGGACGGCGGCGGGCTGGTCGCGCTGGGCACCGACCAGCCGCTGGTGCCGGTCGGACTGGGGCTGCACCTGTCGCTGCGGGCACTGCACCGCGGTGGCCTCGGTGCGGCCCGGACGCTGCGCACCGCGACCGCGCTGCCCGCCCGGGTGTTCGGCGCGGAGCGGGACCTCGGGACGCTGGAGGTCGGCAAGCTCGGTGACATGACGGTGGTGGACGGCAATCCGTTCGAGGACTTCGACACGCTGGTGCGGACCTCGGCGGTGCTGCGCGGCGGACGGGTGGTCACCCAGCGGGAGTTGACCGAATCCTTCCCCGCACCGGCCGGCCGGACTTCGCTGCGGTCGGCCGGGACGGACTGGCTGGAGGTGGGCCGGCAGCAGCGCCGGGAGTCCTGCTGCGATCCGGCGCACTGACCCGTCGACGACCGCCGCACAGCGGGGTGGTGTGGGGTGGGGGGGGGGGGGGGGGGGGGGGGGGCGGGGGGGTGGCGTGGTGTCCCGGGGCCCCGGGACACCACGCCACCCCTTCGCCGCCCAAGGGGTTGTGCGCCGGCGCTCTGCACTCCAACTCCTCCGGCAATACCGGCCAGTTGATGTTTTGGGGGGTCCGGAGTAGGTATGCCAACGGGTATTGCACGCGGTAAGCGACGGATCACGTTCCGGAACGACCACTGCAGACGGTGCCGCCGGCGCCGTCCCGAGGCGGGGTGCGATCAGCACGGGGAAGATCGCGGAGGAGGGCTTGTCTTGCATCGCCATTTCACGGACCAGCGACACGAAGCGCTCCGGCTCCGGGTACGGGACTTCGCCGAGAGGGAGGTCCGTCCCCGGATTGCGGAGATGGAGGCGAGCCGTACCGTCTGCCACGACCTTTCGCGGCTGATCGCCCGGCAGGGGTGGATCGGCGTGACCGTACACCGGGCGTACGGCGGGATGGGTGCCGGGCACGTCGCCAAGACCCTCATCATCGAGGAGCTGTCGCGGGTCAGTGCGGCGATGGGCGCCATGGCGCAGGCGTCCCAGCTGGGCGTCGCCAAGATCGTCCACTTCGGCAACGAGGAGCAGAAGAAGACCTGGCTGCCGGCCATCGCGTCGGGCGACTGCCTGCCGACCATCGCCGTGACCGAACCGGACTCCGGCGGTCATGTGCTCGGCATGACGTCCACCGCGGTCCGGGACGGCGACGACTACGTCCTCAACGGCCGCAAGATCTACGTCGGCAACAGCCACGTCGGCGATCTGCACGGCGTCGTGGTCCGCACCGGCGAGGGCTCCAAGGGCCTGTCCGCGTTCCTCGTCGAGTCCGACCGCCCCGGGTTCCGCCTCGGGCCGCAGCAGCCCACGATGGGGTTGCACGGCTTCAGCTTCGGCGAGCTGTTCTTCGACAACTGCCGGGTCCCGGCGGCCAATCTGCTGGGCCGGGAGGGCGACGGGCTGCCCGTGGCGTACTCCTCCAGCGTGCTGTACGGGCGCCCCAACCTCACCGCCGTCTCACTCGGCATCCACCAGGCGGTGCTGGACGAGACCACGAAGTTCTGCGCGCAGCGGCAGCGTTACGGCAGACCGCTGGCCGACCTCGGCAACATCAAGCTCAAGCTCGGCCGCATCCAGTCGCGGCTGCTGCTGGCCCGGCTCGCCGCGTACCACGCCGTGCACCTGCTGGACCAGGGGCTGCCGTGCGATGCGGAGCTGATGAACGCCAAGCTGGTCAACGTGGAGTCGGCGCTGGAGTCGGCGCGGGACGCGATGGACATCCACGCCGCGTGCGGGCTGTTCACCGACCGGCCGATCGAGCGCTTCCTGCGGGACGCCCACCACATCTTCGCGCCGGCCGGTACCACCGACATCCAGTTGCTGCGCCTGGGCGAACTGGCCCTGGGCCGGGCGAAGGGCGAATGGTCCAGCCGGCTCGCCGAGCAGCTACGGCTGGCGCCTTCGGAGTGGCCGGACGAAGAGGAGGCTGCCGAAGCCGTCGACTCCGGTGAGGGCGCGCCGCCCACCGTGCCGGGCCAGCGCACCGGCTCCTCCCGCCAGCGCTCCTGGTTCGCCCGGCCGCGCTGAGCGCGGGTCGCCGGGGCCGGGTCGCCGAAGCCCGGCCGACGGGGGCGGGGCCCGGACACGGCGCCGCGGCCACCGGCAGGACGCCGGGGCCGCGGCACGGGGAAATCCGGAAAAGATCAGGGCACGGATCGGGAAAAGATCAGGACGCGGATCGGGGAAAGATCAGGACGCGGATCGGGGAAAGTTCAGGACGCGGATCGGGGAAAGTTCAGGAAAGGGATCAGGGAACGGTCAGGGCTTTTCCTGTATCAAGGAACGGTCAGGGGTTCTCCTGCTGCCGCTGTTCCATCCGGTGGATCTGCTCGACGAGTTCGGCGGCCATCGACTTGATGGTCTCCAATCCCTCCCGCCCCCAGGGACGCGGTTCCAGGTCCACCACACACACGGTGCCCAGCGCCATCCCCGTACGGTCGATCAGCGGCGCGCCGAGGTAGGAGCGGATGCCGATCTCGTCGACCACGGGGTTGCCGGCGAACCGCGGGTAATCGCAGACGTCCTCCAGGACCAGGGCCTTGCGGCGGACGATGACATGCGGGCAGTAGCCGTGGTCACGGTCCATCACCCGGCCCGGCTGGGCGCTGGCCGGCGCCGGCCCCAGCTCGACGGCCTGGTCCTGGGCAGGGGTGTAGAGGCCGGCGAAGTACTGCCGGTGCTCGTCGATGAAATTGACCATCGAATACGGCGCCCGGGTGGTGCGGGCGAGCTTGCGCGCGAACTCGTCGAAGGCGGGGAGCGGGGCGGTGCCGATCCCCAGGGCGCGCAGCCGGGCCACGCGCGCCGGGGCCTCGTCGTCCTGCGGGGTCAGCAGGAGATGGCGGGTCGGGTCGTAGGAGACGTACGGGACACGGGAGGCGGGGTGGTTCATGGCAGCTCCGGGGTCGCGGCGAGGACGGGGGTGAGCAGATGCTCGACGAGCGAAACCAGGACGTGGGTGGCCGAGCTGCACTGTCGGGCGTCGCAGAGCACGACGGGGGTCTGGGGGGAGAGGTCTATGGCGGCGCGGACCTCGTCCGGCTCGTAGTGGAAGGAGCCGTCGAACTCGTTGACCGCGACGATGAACTGGATGCCCCGCCGCTCGAAGAAGTCGACGGCGGCGAAGCACTGGTCCAGGCGCCGGGTGTCGGCGAGGATCACCGCGCCGAGCGCACCGTTGGACAGCTCGTCCCACATGAACCAGAACCGCTGCTGGCCCGGCGTCCCGAAGAGGTACAGCACGTGTTCGGGGCTGAGCGTGATCCGCCCGAAGTCCATGGCGACGGTGGTGGTGTTCTTGTCCTCGACGCCCGCCAGATCGTCGGTGCCGACGCTGATCTGGGTGAGCAGCTCTTCCGTGCTGAGCGGCTCGATCTCACTCACCGCTCCGACGAAGGTCGTCTTGCCGACCCCGAAGCCGCCCGCGACCAGGATCTTGAGCGCGGTCGGGAAGAGGCCGGGCGCGTCGTCCCCCTGGGCGTGGGGGTCACAGTCGTTTGCGAAGTCCATTCAGCACCGCCTCCAGCAGGGCTCGGTCGGTACGGGACGCGGGCCCGGCCGAAACGGCCGCGGGGGCCCGCGCGGTGAGCGCCCCGCAGTCGACGAGGTCGGCGAGGAGCACTTTGGTGACCACGGCGGGCAACCGTATGTGGGCGGCGATCTCGGCGACCGAGACCGGCCCGCAGCACAGCCCGAGCACCTGGGCGTAGTCGGGGCCCTGGCACGCGACGGGTTTCCGGCCGGTGGCCATCACCATGGTCAGCAGGTCGAAGTGCGCCGTGGGACGGGTCCGGCCGTTGCTGACGGTGTACGGGCGGACCAGCCGGCCCGCCGCGTCGTCGTACCACGGGTCCCCGCCCTGCCGCTGCCGGCGACGCACGGTCATGGTCAACGACCGCCCGCGGACGCCTGGTGGCGCGCGGGGGTGGACAGATACGGCCGGACGCTCTTGACCAGCATCGACATCTCGTAGCCCAGCACCGCCACATCGGCCTCGCGCCCGGCGAGCACCGCCAGGCAGGCGCCCGATCCGGCGGTGGAGACGAACAGGAAGCTGGCTTCCAGCTCGACGACGACCTGCAGGACGTTGTCGCCGTCGCCGAAGCGCACCCCGGCGCTGCGGGCGAGGGAGTAGAGGCCGGAGGCCAGGGCCGCCATGTGGTCGGCGCTGTCCGGTTCGAAGCCGTGGGCGGCCTTGACCAGGCCGTCCGAGGACAGCAGCAGCGCGCTGCGGGCGTGCGGTACGCGCTGTACCAGCCCGGTCAGCAGCCAGGACAGATCGGTCTGCTGGCCGGCCTGCCGCTGCAAATGCGCCTGCGTACGCACATCACTCACCATGGTTGTGGTCGTCTCCTCGGGGGCGCGCCATCGGGGCGTCGTGGTCACGGTCGTGGTGTTGCAGGTCGTTGCCGCCCGGGGTGCCGAGGGCGTCAGGCAGATCCAGGGCGGTGCCGTTGGTGTCGGCGTAGCTGTCGTCGGCGAGGCTGAACCCGCGCCGGAAGGCGGCCATCAGACCCGGGTCGTGCTCGGGTTCGGGGCCGTCGCGGCGGGCGGCGGACGGCAGGATCGGGTCGCCGCGCAGCTCGGGCACGAGATGGGTCTGCTTGCGCCGGCGGGGCAGCCGGGGGCGGGCGCTGTTGTCCACGGGGGCCGGTGCGGGCGGGAGGACCACCGGGCCGGGGGCGGCGGGCCGTTCGGCGGGGCCGCTCTCGACGGAGGGGGTGGCGGTGTGCCGTTCGGCGGCGGTCGCCTCGGGGTGGGGGAGGTCGGGGGTGGGGACGTCCGCGGCGCGCACCAGCCGGCGGCGGGCGGCGGGCGAGTCCGGGTCGGGCGTGGGGGCGGGGATGGTCACGGTCCGGGGGGCGGCGTCGACCGGGTTCGGGCGGGCGTGCGGTTCGTGGCGGTCGTACCGGTCGTATCCGCGGTCCCGGCCGCCGTCCGCCGCGTCCGCCGCGCCCTCGTCGGGGTGGTAGCTGTCGTAGATGTCGTAGTCCCCGTGGTCGCGGGCGGGGTCACTGTCCGGTGAGACGGCGGCGCGCGGGCCGGCGGCGGCGTCCGCTTCCTCGGCGGATTCCGCGCCGAGCAGGGCCTGCGGGACGATCAGCACGGCCTGGACGCCGCCGTAGATGTTGCTCTGCAGACGGACGACGATGCCGTGCCGCCGGGCCAGCGAGGAGACGACGAAGAGCCCGATCCGGCCGTCGCTGAGCAGCTCGGCCACGTCGATGTGGTCGGGGTCGGCGAGGAGGGCGTTCATCCGGGTCTGCTCGTCCGCCGACATGCCGAGGCCCCGGTCCTCGACCTCGACCGCGAGGCCGGCGGTGACGAGCTGGGCGCGCAGCAGGACGGGGGTCTGCGGGGCGGAGTAGATGGTGGCGTTCTCGACGAGTTCGGCGAGCAGGTGGATGACGTCGGCGACGGCGTGGCCGCGCAGGGTGCCCTCGATCGGCGGCACGAGCTTGATCCGGGGGTACTGCTCGACCTCGGCGATCGAGGAGCGGAGCACCTCGGTCATGGAGACCGGGCGGCTCCACTGGCGGCGGGAGATGGCGCCGCCGAGGACGGCGAGGTTCTCGGCGTGCCGGCGGATGCGGGTGGCGAGGTGGTCGACGTGGAAGAGGCCCTTGAGCAGGTCGGGGTCCTCGACCTGGTTCTCCAGTTCGTCGAGCAGCTCGATCTCGCGGTGTACCAGGGACTGCAGCCGGCGGGCGAGGTTGACGAAGACCTCGACCTTCTGCTCGCTGCCGCTGGCGTTGCTGCGGGCGATGGCGACCGCGTCGATGACGGCGGACTCGGCGGCCCGGCCGGCGGCGGCGACTTCGTGGGCGAGCAGGTCGAGGGTGTCGCCGGTGGGCTCGGGGCCGTTCTCGGGTTCCCGGCGCGGGAGCCATTCGCCCTGGCGGACCCGGTCCAGCAGGTCGTAGAGGTCGGACTGGCTGCGGGCGCAGACCTGGCGCAGCCGGGCGTAGCGGGCGACGGCGGCGCGGGCCTCGGAGTTGGCGGCGGCGCCCGCGGTGAGCACGATGACGCAGACCACGACGAGGCCGCCGGAGAGGACCACCCATTCGCGTCCGGTGAGCCGCGCTCCGCCGGCCTGGACGACGAAGGCGGCGACGGCGGTACAGATGACGGCGACGAGGAGGCAGGGTACGGCGGCGAGCCGGACCAGGCGGGACCGTATCGCCGAGTCGGCGGCCGACTCCGGGAAGGAGGCCCGGCCGTGCCGTCCGCCCTCACGCTCGCGGCGCCGGGCGGCGACGGGCGCCGTAGCGGCCACGGGTACGGGGGCGGGCCCTGAGGAGCCCTGGGTCCCTGCGGATGTTGGAGCCTCCTGGGACGTCTGGGTCCCCTGGGGGAATGCAGTAGGCATCGGCGCCCTCCGGATCGGCCGTTGGCAGTCGCGGAGCACGCACGCTAGTTGTTGCGGGGGTGGGGTTCGGACCCACTTCGAGGTTTCGCTACCCCGCGCCACCTCCTTGAGTGGACGTCGCACGCACGCCAGTGCGAACCAATCCGAACTACCGTCCAGAAAAGGCGAGTTGACCCCTCTCAGGCGCCCCCACCGAGGCTCACGACCAGCGCGCACCGACCTTCCGCGCGCCGGTGGCCGACCCGGCGTGTCGCCACACGGAGACCCCGCTCCTCAGCCTGCCCCGTTGCGCGGGACGCCAGTTGCCCGGAGGACGGCGAATCGGTTTCTCACCCTCGCGGGTGACAGCGGGTGACAGCGGGTGACAGCGGAGGGGGTGCCAGCGGGTGGGGTGGGAGCGCGTGGGGTGGGAGCGCGTGGGGTGGCGGCGGGCGACAGGTGGATCGGGGCTCGCCTGGGGGGCGCAAGGGGATGGGCGCTCCTAAAGAGTGGGCGCTCCTAGGGGTGGCCGAACAGATCCCGTAGGGGACACGGGCGCCCCCTGCGGGGCCACAACGCGGAGGCGGGGGGCGGTATTCCCCGCCGCGCCCGCCGCGCCCGCCGCGCCCGCCGCCCCGCACGGCTGGGGGCCCTGGGTGATCCGGCCGGCCTCCGAAGCTCCGCAAGACTCCTCCGAAGCTCCCGTGCCGTCGGCGCATGACATGCCGCCAGATCGGAAAGGACGCATGACTTCTGTACGTCGGGGTAGGCGGCCGCTGCGGCGCCCGAGCGTGTCGGGCCGCAGGAAGGCGTGATGACCACCGTCGTGAATGACACCGCGACCGAGCAGCACACCGAACTGAGCGCTGATCTGCCGGAGGTGCCGTGCCCGAGCGCGGTGGCCCCCCGTGACGCGCGCGAATTCTCCAAACTGTTCTTCGCGCGTCTCCAGGAATACGAAGAGGGCACGCACGAGTACCAATACGTGCGCAACACGCTCATCGAGATGAACATGTCGATGGTGCGCTATGTGGCCCGCCGTTACCGCAGCCGTGGTGACGACATGGAAGACATCATCCAGGTCGGCACCATCGGTCTGATCAAGGCGATCGACCGTTTCGACCTCGCCCGTGGGGTGGAATTCTCCACCTTCGCCGTCCCCTACATCCTCGGCGAGATCAAGCGCTTCTTCCGCGACACCGGTTGGGCGGTGCACGTCCCCCGCCGCCTCCAGGAGCTGCGCAGCGAACTGGCCAAGGCCAAGGAACAGCTGCACAACGCGCTCGACCGGGAGCCCACCGTCCGTGAACTCGCCGCGCATCTGAAGCTTTCGGAGGAGGAGGTCATCGAGGGCCTGGTGGCCGCCAACGGCTACACCGCCGGCTCGCTCGACACCCCCACCGATCCCGATCCCGCCGACCAGCGCCGCCCGCTGGCCGACGTCCTCGGGGAGGAGGACCCGGGCCTGGAGACGGTCGAGGACCTGCACACCCTGGCGCCTCTGCTGCAGACGCTCGACGAGCGTGAACGCCGGCTGATCGAGCTGCGATTCGGGCAGGAGATGACCCAGTCGGAGATCGGTGCGGAACTCGGCGTCTCCCAGATGCACGTCTCGCGACTGCTGTCCCGCATTCTTTCCCGGCTGCGCACCGGCATGCTCACCGAGCGCTGACTCCGGCGGCGATTCCGTCCTCCGCACCTCTCGCCGTCCTCACACTTCTCACGCTCCTCCTCGCAATCCTCGGGGCCCTCGAAACCCTCAAGATCCGCGAGATCCTCCACCGCCATGGATACCGGCGGTGGAGGCGGGTACCCGGTGGAGCGCCGGCCCGCCGCGGACCACGCGCACCGGGTCGCGAGCAGGAATGGCAACCACTGAGGAGGAGTGGACATGAGCACGGTGAAGGAGACGGTAGACGTCGAGGTCCCGGTCCGCACCGTCTACAACCAGTGGACGCAGTTCGAGGAGTTCCCGCAATTCATGGAGGGCGTCGAGGAGATCAGGCAACTCGACGACCGGCACAACCACTGGACCACCGAGATCGGTGGCATCCGGCGGGAATTCGACACCGAGATCATCGATCAGCTTCCGGACGAGCGGATCGCCTGGCGGACCACCGGCGGCGACACCCGCCAGAGGGGTGTGGTCAGTTTTCAGCGCCTGGACGACAGCCACACCCGGGTGCAGCTGGTGATGGAGGTCGAGCCGACCGGGGCCGCGGAGAAGACCGCGGACATGGTCGGGCTGATCGACCGTCGCACCAGGGGCGATCTGCGGCGCTTCAAGGCCTACATCGAGCAGCGTGAGAGGGAGACCGGCGCCTGGCGCGGCCGTATCCGGCCGGGCGGCTCGGGACCCGTCACCTGACGCGGTACGGACTGACACGACACGAGCTGCTGCGACACGAACTGCTGCGACACGAGCTGCCGCGGCACGAACCTGACACTGCACGAACTGACGCGACACGAAACGAACATCTCCCGGAGGGGCGGCAGCGGCCGCCCCTCCGGCGTTTCGGCACTCCGCCACTCCACCGCGCTCCGAAAAGTGCCCGGATATCGGGCATCGCCTGCTGTTTTCCGACAAACACTGCTCCGCCGCGGGACATCCGTTGACGTCAGGGCGTCGGCGGTGTGATGGTACGGCCGCCATGCAGGGCATGGACATGCCCATCCCCCACTGGGCAACCCGCCGCCCGACCGGGCCCGGCGCACTCCCATGCCTCCGGCCGACCCCTCACCAACCCCCTCAAGGAGCCCTGGTGTTACGAAGATTCGCGGTGACCGGCGCGTCGCTCGCCGTCACCCTCGCCGCCGCGCTGCTCACCACAGCCCCCGCATCCGCCGCCCCCGTCGCGGCAGCACACGTCACGGCAACCCCCGCCACCGCCACCTCCCCCGGCCCCGCCCGGCACGCCCTCGCCGCCGACGACGCCCCCGACGTCGACGTCACCAAGGTCCAGGCGCATCTGACCGAGCTCAACGCCATCGCGAACCGCAACGGCGGCACCCGTAAATCCAGCGGTCAGGGTTACCGGGACTCCGTCGCCTACGTCAAAGGCCGTCTGCAGGCGGCCGGTTACACCGTCACCGAGCAGCCCTGCACCTCCGGCTGCGCCAGTGGGGCCGGGCCCAACCTGATCGCCGAGTGGCCCCAGGGGGACACCTCGTCGGTGTACATGTTCGGCTCGCACCTCGACAGCGTGGGGGCCGGGCCCGGCATCAACGACAACGGCTCCGGCTCGGCGGCCCTCCTGGAGACCGCCCTCACCCTCGCAGAGCGCCACCCCGCGATGGCCGCGCGGGCCCGGTTCGCCTGGTGGACGGACGAGGAGCAGGGCCTCAACGGCTCGGACTTCTACGTCGGTTCGCTCTCCTCCACCGAGCGGTCCCGGATCAAGGCGTACTACAACTTCGACATGATCGCCTCACCCAACGGCGGCTACTTCATCAACCACCTCACCTCCGCCGCCGCCCAGCCGATGAAGGCGTACTGGGACTCGCTCGGTCTCCAGCCGGAGGAGAACACCGAGGGCGCCGGCCGGTCCGACGACTACTCCTTCGAGCAGGCCGGCATCCCGACCTCCGGGTACGCGATGGGCGCGAGCGCCCGGAAGACCTCGGCGCAGGCGGCGAAGTGGGGCGGCACCGCCAACCGCGCCTATGACTCCTGCTACCACCAGTCCTGTGACACCACCGCCAACATCAACGTCACCGGACTCGACCGCAGTGTCGACGGCATCGCGTCCACGCTCTGGAAGCTCGCCGTGGCCCGCTCCACCCCGGCGAACGACTTCTCGCTGACCGCCACGCCCGCTTCCGGCGGCGTCGCCCCGGGCGAGTCCCTCACCACGACGATCGCCACCCAGACCACCAGCGGCTCCGCCCAGACGGTGGCGCTGTCGGCATCGGGCGCTCCGGCGGGCGTGACCGTCTCGTTCAGCCCCGGCTCGGTGACCAGCGGCGCGAACGCCACGATGACCGTCGCCACCGCGGCGTCCACCGCCCCCGGCACGTATCCGCTCACGGTCACCGGCACCGGCTCCGGGCCCGGGGCGGTCACCCACACCACGTCCTTCTCGCTGACGGTCAAGGGCGCCGGCGGATGCGCCGCCGGGCAGCTGCTCGCCAACGGCGGCTTCGAGAACGGGACATCGCCCTGGACCGGCGACACCGGCACGATCGGCGCGCACACGGGGCAGTCCGCCCACGGCGGCAGCCGGTTCGCCTGGCTCGGCGGCTACGGCTCCACCGCCACCGACACGCTCAGCCAGTCGCTGACCGTGCCCGCCGGATGCGCCAAGGCGACGCTGGCGTACTGGCTGCACATCGACACCGCGGAGTCCGGCGGCACCGCCTATGACACCTTCCGGGTCAAGGTCGGCAACACCACCCTGACCACCTTGTCCAACACCGACGCGGCGCCCGGCTACGCCCAGCACACCCTGGACCTCAGTCCCTACGTCGGTCAGCGGATCACGCTCACCTTCACCGCCACCGAGGACAGCAGCCTGCAGACCAGCTTCGTCCTCGACGACACGTCCCTCCAGGTCTCCTGAAGGACTGCGCGTCTCCTGAAGGACTCCACCTGAAGGCGCCCGCCCGCTGCGGTGTCAGCGGGCGGGCCGGGGAAGCAGCGCGCCGGCCCGCTTCACGGTGCGGATGACCGGCGCCGTCTCGATCGAGCGGATCGCGTCCAGTGCCGCGATCCGCTCGGTCAGATAGCGCGCGAGGTCCACGGAGTCCCGGCAGTTCACGGCCGCGAGCAGATTGGTCGGCCCGGTGGTCAGCGCCACCAGGGACACCTCGGGGTGTTCGGCCATCGCCGAGGCCACCGCGGCGAGCCGGGACGGCCGTACGGACATCCACAGGCGCGCTTCGGCGCGGAAGCCGAGGGCGGCGGGCGGGACGTCGACGAGGAAGGTGAGCACACCGGCCCGGCGCAGCGCGGCGACCCGCCGGCGCACGGTCGACTCGGACCATCCCGTGGCGGCCGCGAGTTCGGGGTGGCCGGCCCGCCCGTCCTGCGCCAGGGCGTCGAACAGCGGCCGGTCGTCCGGCCCGACGGAGACGCCGGCCTCGCCGGCCGGGTCCCCGGTGCCGTCCGCGGTGGGCCCGGGCGGGGCCAGCGGCGCCGTCTGCTCGGGGGTGAGGCGGGCGGGGCCGGTCCAGTCGTTGGGCAACGCGTAGTGGTCCAGCAGGAGATGGGCGGAGACGGAGGTGACCCGGGCGGTCCTGGGCAGCTTGTGCAGGAGCAGGGCCTCGCTCTCGTCGGCGGTGGGCGTCCGGGCGCTGCACGAGATCTCGGTTCCGCCGGAGAGCAGGTAGACGTACGAGGTGTCGGCGCGGGCGGCGAGTGCCGTGGCGATGGGTCCGGCCGCGTCCGGTGTGCACTGCAGCCGGATCGTCCAGGCGTGGTGCCCGAGCCGGGCGCCGTTGAGCGTGCCGACCACGCGGAGGGTGCCGGCGGAGCGCAGCCGGCGGTAGCGACGGGCGACGGTGCTCTCGGACACCCCGAGCACCTCCCCGATGAGCCGGAACGGCGCCCGCCCGTCGATCCGCAGCGCGTGCACCAGCCGGTGGTCCACCTCGTCCAGGATGCCGGTTCCCGTCTTCATGGAGGAGGAGTGTGCCAGCTTCCGCCGGCAGGGCGGCCGTGGTGACCCGTCACCGTCCTCCCGCCCCGAACCGGTACGGTCGCGGCATGGATGTCGCCCGGTTGACCACGCCCTCGTTCCTCGTGCTCGGCATCATCGACAAGCTGGGTGAGGCGAGTCCGTACGACGTGAAGGTCGAGGCCGCGCGCACGGTGGCGCCGTTCTGGTCGATGCCGCATGCGCAGGTGTACGCGCAGTGCGACCGGCTGGTGGAGGCGGGGCTGCTGTCGGAGGTGCGGCAGTCGGGCGGGCGGAACCGGCGGCTGATGCGGCTGACCGAGGCGGGCCGGAAGGCGCTGGCGGACTGGCTCGCCGACCCGGCGTTCGTGCCGGTCGAGGCGCGCGAACGCGGCATTCTGAAGCTGTGGTTCGGGGCGCGGCCGGAGGTGCTCGCCCCGGTGCAGCTCACCGAGCACCACCGTACGCTCGCGGGCTACGAGGAACTCGCCGAGGGCGTGGGTGAGTTGCTGACCCGCGGGCAGCGCGAGGCGCTGGAGTTCGGTATCCGCTATGAGCGGATGATGGTGGATTTCTGGCAGTGGGTGGAGCGGCGCGGGGAGTGAGGCCGCCGCGCGACCGTTGACCACGGCGACGGATCGCCCTTACCTTCTCGATAGTCCAGACGGGACTATTGGCGCCGTGGGCCGCGGGGTAGCGGGGTGGCGGCGGGCCGGAGCGAGGGAGTCGCCGTGAACCGTCCGAGGAGGGTCGCCTGGCGCCGCGTGGCCACCATCGCCGTCGTGGCCGTCTGCGTCAGCTACGCCCCGATCGCGATGACCGAGCTGTGGCCGTACGCGCAGCGCGGGGCACCGGCGCTCGGCGAATGGGTGCTGGCGCGTGCGGTGTCACCGCGCTATGTCGCCGAGGCCGTCGCGGACCGGCTCGGGCCGTACGGGCGCAGCCTGGTGGCGCTGATCGTGCACTCGGTGCTGGGCGGTGCGCTGATGCTGCTCGGCCCGGTCCAGCTGCTCTCGGCGGTGCGGCGGCGGATCCGGCTGCACCGGGTGGTGGGCGTGGTGTTCGCCCTGACCGTGTATGCGTCGATGGCGGGCGCCGCGGCCTATCTGGTGCGCACCGCGCCCCAGGACGCGTTCAGCGGGGCGGCGTTCTGGATCGTGCTCACCACGATCCTGGTGGGCACGGTGCTCAGCGTGACGTTCGGCATCTTCGCCGCCGTGGGACGCTTCCCCGATCTGCACCAGCGGTGGCTGCTGCTGTGTTACGGCTTCCTGATGACCGCGCCGCTGCTGCGCCTGGAGTGGGGTGCGCTGCCGTGGCTGCTTCCCGGGCTGTCGATGGCGGACATCAACCGGGTCGCGGTCATGCACCTCGGGTCCGTGGTGGCGTTCGGCGCGCTGCTCGCCTCGCGGGCGATGGACCGGCGGGGGTCGGTTTCCGGGGTGCGGGGGACGTGGGTGCCGATGCCGGTGCTCGCCGTGGCGCATCTCGCCGGCGCGGCCGCGCTGGCCTGGATCGTCCGGTCGTACCTGGGCCGGGGCACCGAAGGGCTGCGCCTGCTGGTCGCGTACCTGGTCCCGTACGCCGTGAGCTATGCCGTGCTGCTCGTCCGCCAGCGGCGGGCGGGGCGGGACGGGCGGAGCTGGGCGCGCGAGGAGTGGCGCCTGCATCTGGCCGCCCTGTGCCTGGCGCCGGTGCTCTCGGCGGGCGCGGCGCTGCTGTTCGAGCGGTACACGGGGCTGGACCGGGGCACGGCGCTGTCCGCGGGGGTGGCCATCGGCTGCGGTGTGCTGGCGTTCGCGGCGACCACGGTGGTCAGTCTGCGGATCATGTTCGCGCGGGAGCTGGTCAAGCGGGAGGGGCTTGCCGCGCCCCGCCGCCCGCACCGGACGCCGTCACCGGCGTAGTCAACGCCCTTACGTACCAGGCCAGTTGAGGGATCGAGCCGGAGAGGGAGGCGGAGCGCGGATGCCTGAGGAAGCGGAGGTGCCCGGTACGGCCGAAGCGGCCGGGGCCGGGGAGGCGGGGCAGGCCGGTGACGGCCCGTCGGTCGTGGCGGACGGAGGCCGTGCGCTGACCGTGGGCGTGACGGTGCTCGCGTACACCGTCGGCGTGATCAGCGTCCTGGTCGGGGCGCTGCTCGCGGTGGCCGGCCTCACCGGGCAGGTGTTCAGCGCCTGGAAGTCGGCCGGGCCGCTGAGCCCCGCGCTGGTCGGCGCGGCGATGCTCGGTGTGGCGCCCGGGTTGTTCACCGTCGGCCGGGCGCGGGTCTGGGAGGAGGTCCGCACGCTGGTCCTGCCGCTCGCCGTGGTGCTCGTCGGGCTGTTCGCGGTGAGCCTGCTCAACGCGGGCCGGCTGCAGGCGGCCGCGGGCGGTGCGGTGGTCCTGGTGCTGTTCAGTCTCGGCTGGGTCGCCGTGCTCGGTGTGCTGGCCGTGTGCGCGCTCACCGCGCTGGTGCGGCAGTACCTGAAGCCCGTCCGGCCGCCGGCGGCCCGGCTCGCCCCGCTGCCGGGGTGGTCGAAGCCGTTCCTGGCCGTGCTCGGCTCGGCGTGGTTCGGCATCGGTACGGGCCTGCTGGTCAGCCCGCGGTTCTGGGCCGACTTCGTGCCATGGGCGGTGAACCGGCCGGACGCCCAGGCGCTCGGTGTCTGGGCGATCGCCCTCGGCGTCGGCGTCCTCGGCGCACTGGCCGAGGACGATCTGACCCGGACCCGCCCGGCGTTGCTCGCCCTCCCCGGTATCGCGCTCGCCCTGGCCGTCGTCCTGGGGGTGCGCGCCGCGGAGGTCGACTGGTCGTCGGGTCCCGCGCTGTCCCTGGTCACCATGGTCGCCGGGCTGCTGCTGGCGGGCACCATCGGCCACCGTCTGCTGGCCCGCGGCCCGGCGCCCCAGGCCTGAGCGGGACCGCAGCTGAGGCGCCACCAGGTCGCCGCGGCCCCCTGGCCGGCGGCACCTACACTGACCCGGTCGGGACGGGAACGGCGTCCCACCAGGGGGACGGAGACGGCAGTGGTCGGACGTGGCAAGGGTGACGGCGGCGCGGTGGACGACCCGTCCGCCGAGGTGCTGGGCGAGGCGGCCGCGGTGTTCGGACTGCTGGCCGCTCCCCCGCGGCTGCACATCGTGTGGCTGCTGACGCAGGGCGAACGCGATGTGAGCGGGCTCGCGGAGCGGATCGGCGGGGCGCTGCCGGCGGTCAGCCAGCATCTGACGAAGCTGAAGCTCGCCGGTCTGGTCCGTTCGCGCCGGGAGGGCCGCCGGGTGGTGTACTTCGTCGACGACCCCGATGTCGTGGCGGTGGTGCGCCTGTTGTTCGACCGGCTGGACGCCCGCCGCGGCGGACGGTCCGCGGCCGCGCCGGCGGACCTCCGTTCCTACGGCACCTGAGACCACGTGCCCGAGACCACCGCGACACCGGGCGGCGGCGCCACTCCCTCGCGGGCGGCGGCCGTACGCTCCCACGGTGATCCGCGCGCCGGGCACGGCGGCGCGGATCCGGCCCGGCTGACGACGCTGGAGCTGCTGCGCCGGCTGGCTGCCGGGCCGCGCGGACTGACCGCGGAGCAGGCCGAGGAGCGCCTGGTCCGGTACGGCGAGAACGTCGCCCCCGCCTGGCGGCCGGTCTCCTGGCCGCGGCGCTTCCTCGGCAGTCTGCGGGATCCATTCACCGCGGTGCTGCTCTGTCTCGGGCTGGTGTCGGCGGCCATCGCGTCCTGGGGCACCGCCTGCGTGATCATGGTGCTGGTCGTGGTGAGCTGTCTGCTGCGGTCGGGCGGTGAGCACCAGGCCGGCCGGGCGATGGCCGGCCTGCGCGAACTGGTCGCCACCACCGCGTCCGTACAGCGCCGCGCGGACGACGGCGCCGCGCCGGTGGTCCGCGAGCTCCCCGTCGACCAGCTCGTCGTCGGGGACGTGATCCGGCTCGGGCCCGGCGACCTGGTACCCGCGGATGTCCGGCTGCTGCGCGCCACTGGGCTGACCGTGCACCAGGCCGCGCTGACCGGCGAGTCCGCGCCGGTGGCGAAGTACGCCCTCGACGCACCGCCCGCTGCGGACGACGGGGCCGCCGAACCGCCCCACCTCTGCTTCCAGGGCAGCAGCGTGGCGTCCGGGAGCGCAACGGCCCTGGTCGTCGCCACCGGCGCGGACACCCGCTTCGCCGCGGCGCACCCCGGACCGGCCCGGCGGCGGACGGAGAGCGCCTTCGACCGCTCGGTCCACGGCATCGCCTGGACGCTCATCCGCTTCATGCTGCTGACCCCGCCGCTGGTGCTGCTGGCGAACGCCGCGCTGCGCGGACGGGGGCTTGCGACGCTGCCGTTCGCGATCGCGGTGGCGGTGGGCCTCACCCCGGAGATGCTGCCGGTGATCGTGACGGCGACGCTGGCGCGCGGTGCCTCGGCGCTCGCCCGCACCGGCGGCGTGATCGTCAAACGGCTCCCGGCGCTGCACGACCTCGGGGCGATCGACGTGCTGTGCCTGGACAAGACCGGCACCCTGACGCAGGACCGGCCGGTCGTAGAGCGGTCGGTCGACGCCCGCGGGGCCGACGATCCGGATGTGCTCAACTGGGCGTCGGTGGGCAGCTTCTGGACCCTGGAGCTCGCCGAACTGCCCGCCCCGGACTCCCTCGACGAGGCGGTCCTCGACGCCTCGGCGGCGTACGGCGCGGATCCGCTCGCCTACGACGGGATCGCGGCGCTGCCCTTCGACCCGGCCCACCGGCTCGCCACTGCCGTGGTCCGCCGCCCGGGGACGTACGGCCGGCACACGCTCGTCGTCAAGGGCGCCGTCGAGGACGTCCTCGGCCGCTGCGGCCGCGTCCGGCTGGACGGTGCGGAGGCCGAACTGACCGAGGGGGAACGCCGGCGGCTGCTCGACCTCGCGGCCACGGAGGCGGCCGGCGGTCTGCGGCTGCTCGCCGTCGCGCACGCCGAACGCCCCGCCCGTGGTGGCCCGTACGGCGAACGGGACGTCCGGGGGCTCACCTTCCTCGGCTGGGTCGCCCTCCGCGACGCGCTCGCCCCCACCGCCGGTGCCGCGCTCGCCGGTCTCGCCCGGCGCGGGGTGACGGTGAAGGTGCTCACCGGCGACCACCCCGGCACCGCCGCCCGGGCCTGCCGCGATCTCGGCCTGGAGCCCGGCGAGGTACTGACGGCCGATCAGCTCGGTTCGCTCGGCGGGCCGCCGCTCGCCGCGGCCGTCGAGCGGGCCACCGTCGTGGCGCGCTGCACCGCCCAGGACAAGGCCCGGATCGTGGCCGCGCTGCGTGCGAGCGGCCGGACCACCGGGTTCCTCGGCGACGGCGTCAACGATCTGCCGGCGCTGCTCACCGCCGACGTGGGCGTCTGCCCCCGGGGAGCGGTGGCGGTGGCCCGCGAGGGCGCCGACGTCGTCCTGGCCGACAAGGACCTGACCGCCCTCGACCGGGCGCTCACCGCCGGCCGCCACAGCAGCGGCACCATCGCCGGCTACCTGCGGATCACGCTCTCCTCCAACCTGGGCAACGTCCTCGCGATGCTCGCCGCCGGCCTGCTGCTGCCGTTCCTGCCGATGCTCCCCGCCCAGGTCCTGGTGCAGAACCTCTGCTTCGACGCGGCCCAACTCGCCTACGCCTACGACCGGCCCGCGCCCGCCGCGGTCAGCGGCCCGGCCGTCCTGCGACCGCGCGCCGTGCTCCGCTACGTCACGGTCTTCGGCCTCCTCAACGCCGCCGCGGACCTGGCCACCTTCGGGGTGCTCGCGCTCGCCGTGCACCTCACGGACGGGCCCGGCGGCCCGGCGGTGTTCCACGCCGGCTGGTTCACCGAGAACCTGCTGACCCAGGCCATGATGATGCTGCTCCTGCGCACCGGCCGGTCCGCCCCCGGACGCCGCACGATCGGCCCGGTCCACCTCGCCGTCACCGCCCTCGCCGTCCTCGGCCTCCTGCTCCCCCTGTCCCCCCTGGCCCCGGCCCTGGACATGTCCGCCCCGCCGCCGCTCTATTACGCACTCCTCGCCGCGGTCCTCGCCCTCTACGCCGTCACCCTCACCACGGCGGCACGGCGCTACGCGTGACCCCCCTTGCGGGGGACGCAGAAGAGGGCGAGGGCGGCGGCCGTCAGGTACGCGGTCGCGCCGATGGCCATGCCGAGGCGCAGCCCGGTGGGGAAGGTGGCGGCGCCGGCCAGCAGGGAGCCGCCCAGCGCGACGCCTGCGGCGCTGCCGATCTGGCGGGTGGTGTTGAACAGGGCGGAGGCGGTGCCGGCGTACGTGTCCGGGGCGGCCGACATCACGGTGGCGGTCGATCCGGTGAGGGCGAAGGAGGTGCCGAAGCCCGCGGCCATCATCGGCGCCACCAGCAGGACGTAGTCCGGGTCCTGCCCCGCGGCGGCCCAGCCGGCCAGACCCGCCGAGCCCAGGAGCATGCCCGTCACCACGAGCGGCCGGTGTCCGGTGCGGCGTGCCAGTCGCCCGGACAGGACGGAGGCGAACATCGTCATGGCCACGGCCGGGAAGAGGGCGAGCCCGGTGCGCAGTGCGGTCAGGCCGCGGTGGTGCTGGAAGTACAGGCTGGCGGTGAAGATCATGCCGTAGAAGGCGAAGTTGAACAGCAGGCCGATGGCCGCCGCCCCGCTCATCGAGCGGGAGCGCAGCAGTCGCAGGGGCAGCACGGGGGTACGGGCGAGGCGTTCGCGCAGGACGAATCCGGCGGCTGCCAGGAGGCACAGGCCGGCCCCGGTGAGGATCAGGGGGTCCGTCCAGCCGCGTCGTCCCGCTTCGTTGAGGACGGCGGTGAGCAGGGCCACCGCCGCGATCAGCGCGCACTGCGCCGGCCAGTCGAGGGGGCGGTCCGGCCGCCGGTCCGAGACCGCCACATGACGCAGCGTCAGCAGCAGGCAGACGCATCCGACGGGCAGGTTGATGAAGAACACCCAGCGCCAGCCCACGGTGGTCACCAGCAGACCGCCGAGCAGCGGCCCCGCGGAGGCGGCGATGCCGGCCATGGAGCCCCACAGGCCGAAGGCCCGGGAGCGGGCGGCGGGTGAGGGGTACGCCTGCTGCAGGAGCGCGAGGGAGCCGGGCACGATCAGTGCCGCGCCGAGCCCTTCGCACAGCCGGGCGGTGACCAGGAACCCGGCGCTCCGGGCCAGTCCGCAGCCGGCCGAGGCGACGGTGAACACCACGACCCCGGTGCAGAAGATCCGGCGGTTGCCCAGCCGGTCCCCCAGCGCGCCGCCGGTGAGCAGCAGACCGGCGAAGACCAGGGTGTAGCCGTCCGTGATCCACTGGATGCCGGTGAGCGAGGCCGACAGCTCCCGCCCCACCACCGGCACCGCGACGTTGATCACGGTCACGTCCAGGATGACCATGAAGTAGCCCGCACAGACCGCGAGAAGCGGGGCCGGGGACCGGCCCGGACCCGCGGACCGGTCCGGTCGGTCGGCCTGAGGACCACCGGCACGCACCATGGCGACACGCTATTCCCGGGACGCACGGCTCCCGCGGCTTGCACGGTCGGGCGGCGTGCCTCCACGAGCACCGCGGTCCCAGGCAACCGACCGTGCGTCAAACCCCTCCTTACACGACAGGGAACGAATTCGTGAGGGATGGGGGAGCCGTGCGGCGGCGTTCACTTCTCGCGGCGACATCGGCCGCGCTCGTACTGACCGTCTCCGCCGGTCTCGGCTTGACCGGCTGCGGCTCGCCGCGGATGGCGGCGTTGCACGCCAACTGCACCACCAAGGGCCTGCGGTGGAAGCTCACCGTGCTCAAGAAGCCGGCGCACGGCACGCACCGTGACGCCCGTCTGACGATCGTCAACAAGACGGCCCGGCCGTGCGTCTTCGGCGGCTACCCGCTCTTCGAGGTGCACGTGGGCAAGGGGCCGATGGCCGGCGGCAAGGGGCGCGGCGCGGTCCCGACGCCCATCGACCTGCGCGCCGGCGGCACGGTGACGACGGCACTGCGCTACCAGGACGCCTGGCCCGGCACCCCGTCCGACGAGTGCTTGGTCAGCAATATGGAGGCGACGGTGGCCGCCCCGCACGACCGTGCCCTGCGGTCCATAACCGCCCGGGACGAGTCCGGCCGGCGCTCGCTGCTGAACGTCTGCGACGACACGGTGTGGATGAGCCCGCCCAAGGAAGCGGCCGAGTAACGCGGGGTCCTCGGGGCCCCCGGGCCTCGTGCGGGGCCGGTCCGGCTGGTTCAATGGCCGCCGAGGTGAGGGATATGGTGTCGGCCGACCGGCTGCTGGCGTTCGCGGTGATGTCGCTGTTGGTGATCGTGATTCCGGGGCCGAGCGTGCTCTTCGTGATCGGCCGGGCCCTGGCGCACGGCCGCCGTACCGCGCTGGCCACGGTCCTGGGCAATGTGGTCGGCTCGTACCTGCTGGTGGCCGCCGTGGCGTTCGGTCTCGGGTCGCTGGTCGAGCGGTCCGTCACGGTCTTCCTGGTCGTGAAGCTGGCCGGGGCGGCCTACCTCGTGTTCCTCGGCGTGCAGGCGTTCCGCCACCGCAAGGACATGAAGATCACCGCCGTGCGGCCGGCCGGGCGGCGGGCCCGCGGCGATCTGCGGACGGTCGCGGACGGCGTGCTCGTCGGCTGCACCAACCCCAAGGGGATCGTCTTCTTCGCGGCCGTACTCCCCCAGTTCGTGGACCACGCGGCGGGCGGGCTGCCCGCCCAGATGCTCGTGCTGGGCCTGGTGCCGATCGGCATCGGTCTGATCACCGACACGGTGTGGGGGCTCACCGCCTCGGCGGCCCGCGGCTGGTTCGCCCGGTCCGAGCGCCGGCTGTCGCTGATCGGCGGCGCCGGGGGCTTCGCGATGATCGGCCTCGGGGTGACGGTGGCGGCGACCGGACGCGCGGACTGACCGGCGCCCGGTGCCGTGGGACCGTCCCGCTCAGCGGTCCGCCGCGAGATCGGCCTCCACGGCCGGGGGCGCCACCGGCGGCCAGGCGGGCCAGCCGTGGACCGGCGGCACCGCGATCGCCCGCCACCAGGGATAGCCGGCCGGCGGATCGGCCGGCTCGAACGGCTCGCCCGGTCTCGGGTGGACGGTGGCCACCCCGGCCTTCCGGCCGGCGCTCAGCGTCCATTCGGCCGGCTCGGCCCAGGGGTGCGGGGCGAGGTTGAAGGTGCCCCAGTGGATCGGCAGCATGACGCCGGTCGGTGCGCCGCCCTGGAGGTCCAGATGGGACCGGACGCCCTGGGTGGGATCCATGTGGATGTCGGGCCAGAACTCGCTGTACGCGCCGATCTGGATCATCGTCGCGTCGAACGGGCCGTGCGCCGCGCCGATCTCCGCGAAGCCGGGGAAGTAGCCGGTGTCGCCGCTGTGGAAGATCCGGTGTGCGGGACCGGCGACGACCCAGGAGGCCCAGAGGGTGTGCTGCGGACCGCGCAGGCCGCGGCCGCAGAAGTGCTGGGCCGGGGTGGCGGTGAGGGTGAGGTCGCCGACGCGGGTGGATTCGTGCCAGTCCAGCTCGGTGATCCGCGCCGCGGGCACGCCCCAGAATTCCAGGTCGGCGCCGACGCCCAGCGGGACGACGAAGACCGCGCCGGTGCGGATCAGCCCCTGGATCGTGGTCATGTCGAGGTGGTCGTAGTGGTCGTGGGAGATCACCACGGCGTCGACCGGGTCCAGCTCGGCCAGCTCGACCGGCATCGGGTGCATCCGCTTCGGGCCCGCCCAGGTGAACGGCGAACAGCGCTCCCCCCACACCGGGTCGAAGAGCACCCGCCGCCCGTCGATCTCCGCCAGTACGGTCGAATGCCCCAGCCACGTCAGCCGCAGTCCGGACACGGGCGGGACGCGAAGGTCCGCCGCGGTCTCGCGGTGGACCGGAATCCGGCCGATCGGGGCCCGGCGCAGCCGCCCCTCGCGGTTCAGCTGGGTGCGCGCCATCGGCAGCGCGGAGCCGTCGAGCAGCTGCCGGGTCTGCGCCGGATTGCGGAACTGGCCGTCCACGAACTGCGGTGACCTGCGTATCCGGGCCAGCCGCTCGCCCGTGGGCCGGGCGCCGAAGCTCGCGGGACGCAGCGCGGACAGGGGGCTACGGCGGGAACGGGAACCGGGCACGGCACCTCCATGGTCGGGGCGGTCGCGAAGTGAACGGGCCACGGGACCGGTGGGTTCCGCCGGCGCCCCGGCCACCTCGGGCCTCCACCTCAACGCCGTGGCCGCGGCTCACATTCCGTGATCGGCCGCCTCCCCGGCGTCGAATTCCCGTACGACATGATCCTCCACCGCCCGGTACCCCACCCCCCGGTAGAGGGCGTTACCGGTGGCGTTGGCGAGGTCGGTGAACAGCACCACCTCCTGGGCGCCGAAGGACCGGGCGGCGGCCTACACCGCCGCGGTGACCGCCCCGGTGAAACCGCGTCCGCGCAGCTCGGGCGGGGTGCGGACGGGGGCTACCCGGGCCATGCCGGCCAGGGTGCGGGTGACGCAGGCCATCGAGACCGGGCGGCCGCGGTCCTCCCACAGGTCCCGGGTCGTGGTCCACGTCATGCCTCAGCTTGGCGTGCGGGCGGCCGCCGGTGCGGCCGGTTTTCGGTGCCGGGCCGGCGGGTGCCGGCGGGTGCCCGTCAGAGCGGTTCGACGACCGCCGGCGGGGCGGGCAGCGCGGGGCGGCGGGGCAGCAGGACCGCGCGCAGCAGGACCCGCGGGGTGACCAGCCGGGCGGGCGGGGCGGTGAGGCAGACGACGTCCCGGAAGGCCGCGCCGACCACGGGGTCGATGGCGGCGCGTACGGTGAGCCGGTCGAGGTACCAGGTGCCGAGCCGCTCGCCGAGGCCCGCGCGGGCGCCGTCGGCGTCGGCGTACGGGCGGTCCGCGCCCACCGCGGCGAGCCAGGCGGTGTCCGCGGCGCGGGCCACCGCGCGCTGGGCCTCGGCCGCGACGCCGGGCCGCGGTCCGCCGCGGGCCGCCGGCGTGCCGCGCACCGCCAGCGCGCCCAGTGCGGCGACCGACATGCCCTGCCCGTACACGGGGTTGAAGGTGCAGCCGGCGTCCCCCAGGACGAGCAGGCCCTCGGGGAGGGCGCCGGGGCGCTCGAAGCGCCGGCGGCGGTTGCAGGTGTCGCGGAAGCCGTGCACCGGGGTGAGCGGTTCGGCCCGGGCGAGCAGTTCGTGGACGTACGGGTCGCCGACGGTGGCGGTGAAGGCGGTGAACCCCGCCGGGTCCGTGGGCGGGTGGTGCCCGCGCACCCCGGACAGTGTCAGCAGCCAGTTGCCGTCCTCGACGGGGACGTAGGCGGCACCGCGCGGACAGCCGGGCCGGCCGGGGACGTTGACCCCCACGTCGGGCGCGGCGTCCGGGTCCTCGGGGCGGTACATCCGGGTGGCGTAGGCGAGCCCGGAGTCGACGGTCTCCTCCTCGGGGGCGGGCCGGCCCAGTGCGGCGTACCACTGGGGCGTGCGGGAGCCGCGGCCGGAGGCGTCCACGACGAGGCCGGCCGGCAGTTCCCGCCCGGCGCGGGCGCCGGCCGCGCCGTCCCGGGCGCGGATGCGGACCCCGGTGACCCGGTCGGCGTTCCCGGTGAGGCCGATGACCTCGGTGGCCTCCAGGACCTCGACGCGGGTGGGCGACCCGGCGGCCGCCCGCAACACCCGCTCGCGGACCACGGCGTCCAGCACCGGCCGGGTGACGCTGAGCGTCGGATGGCGGCGCTCGTCGAACCGGCGCTGCCAGCCGGCGGGCGTACGGGTGAGCAGATCGCGCGGCAGATACAGGTTGCGGGCGCCCGCCTCGGTGAGCGCGGCGACGGTGCCGGGCAGCAATTCCTCCAGGGCGTGCCGGCCGCCGCTGAGGAGGATGTGCAGGTGGCGGGCCTGGGGGACGCCCTTGCGGAAGGCGCGGCCGTGCGGGTAGCGGTCGCGTTCGACGACGGTGACCGTGTCGACGTGTCCGGTGAGGGCGGTGACGGCCAGCATGCCGGCGAGGCCGCCGCCGATGACCAGCGCGGTCCGCCCGCCATTGGAGTGCTCTGCCATTCCCGCCTCACTCCCCCGCCGGGCCGTGCCGGCCGCCGCCCGGTCCGCTCGCCGCCGTGCCCGGAACCCGTTCGCCGGACCCGGCCACGGCTCGCTCGTGCCCGCGACGGAGCACCGCCCGCGGGTCCCGATCTTGGCCGTCCCTCAGACTTCGGTGCGGCCGTCGGCCGTGTCAACCACCGTTGCCGCCAGGGCAGTCGGGCCGCCGCGGCACCGCACGGGAGCCCTGCGCCGAGCCGCCGCCGGCACCCGTTCCGCGCCGGTCACGGCGCACCGGCGGGCGCCTTGCACGTCGTTTCCCCCTCGTGCCACCCCCGTCCCTGACATCCCGATTTCGGGCGGGGCTGCGTCTAGACTCCCGGCAGCGGACGCACCCGGTCCGCAAACGGTCTCACCAGCAAGGGATTCGTCTCACCAGCAAGGGATGCAGGGACGCTTGTGACATTCCAGCAGGTATCTGAGCCGTATGACGCATATGACGTACTCGTCGTGGGCGGGTCGGGCGTGGACACCGTCGTGCCGGTCGGTGCGCTGCCCGTGCCGCCCGCCGATTCCCATCCGGTCCCGCCCATCAGGGAATGGGCCGGCCACACCGGAACCGGTGTCGCGCTGGGCTGTGCGGCGCTCGGACTGACCACCGGATTCGTGGACTTCATCGGTGACGACCATCCCGGGACCCTGGTCCGCGAGCGGCTGGCCGGCACCGGTGTGGACTTCCGCCCGCTGGTCTCCCCGCACGGCACCCGGCGCGCGGTCAACCTCGTCGCGCCCGACGGCCGCCGGATGTCCTTCTACGACGGGCGTGACCCGCTCGACCTGCGGATGCCGCCGGAGCACTATCTGCCGGTACTGCGCCGGGCCCGCCACGTGCACCTGTCGATCACCCACTTCGCCCGCTTCCTCTACGACGACATCGAGGCGCTCGGCCTTCCGGTCTCCACCGATCTGCACGACTGGGACGGTCTGACCGACCACCACCGGGAGTTCGCCCTCCGCTCGGACCTGGTGTTCCTGAGCACGGCCGGGGCGGGCGAGCGGATCGGGGACGTGATGCGGGACATCCTCCGGCAGGGGCGGGCCCGGGCGGTGGTGGCGACGGCCGGCGCGGGCGGGGCGTATCTGCTCACGCCCGACGACCGGACCCCGCGGCCGGTGCCGGCCGCCGTGCCGCCGGGCCCCGTCGTGGACAGCAACGGCGCCGGCGACGCCTTCGTCTGCGGCTTCCTCCACGGCCGGCTGGCGGGCCGCGAACTGGAGGACTGCGCACGCCTGGGCGCGGTCGCGGGGGCGTACGCGTGCACCTCGCCGGGCACCCACACCGCCCTCATCGGCCCGGAGGGCCTGCGCGGTGTCGTGCCCGAGCCCGCGGCGGCGGCCGAGCCGGCCGGTCAGCCCTTGCGGCCGACCCCGCCGTAGAAGATGGTGTTGTTGAGTTCCTCGGCATCGGGCACCGGTCCGTCCGGCCGCCACAGCGGGACGCGGACCACGCCCGGGTCGAGGAGGGTGAACGGCCCGAAGAGCGGCTCGATGCCGGCCTTGGACCGCAGGTTGAGGCTGGCGGTGGCGCTCTTGTAGACGTCCTCCACGCCCGCCCGGGCGACCTCGTCGGTACGGCCGCCGGGGTAGCCCTCGTAGGGTTCGCCGGTGGCGTGCGACAGGACGAGGTGGCTGCCGGCGGGGAGCGCCTCGGCGAGCGTCGCGATCACGCCGGCCGGGTCCTCGGCGTCCCGGAGGAAGTGCAGGACGGCGACGAGCAGCAGTGCCACGGGTTCGTCGAAGTCGATCAGCTCACGGACCACGGGATGGTCCAGGATCGCCTTGGGGTCGCGGACGTCGCCGAGCACGAAGCCGGTCCGCTCCGTGTTGGTGAGGCGGGCCCCGGCGTGGGTGGCGACGATCGGGTCGTTGTCGACGTAGACGACCCGGCAGTCGGGGGCGGCCTCGCGGGCCACCTCGTGGGTGTTGGGCGAGGTCGGGATACCGGTGCCGAGGTCGATGAGCTGGCGGACGCCGGCGCCGACGACGGTGCGCACCGCGCGCCGCAGGAAGGCGCGGTTGGCGCGGGCGCTGAGCCGTACCTGGGGGTGGACCTCGATGACGCGCTCGGCGGCCACCCGGTCGACCTCGTAGTTGTCCCAGCCGCCGAGGTAGTAGTCGTACATCCGGGCCGGGTGCGGCCGGCTGGTGTCGATCTCCTCGGCCGAGAAGCCGGTGTGCTCCGGGCCGGGGGCGTACGGACCGAATTCCGGTACCTCGAACTCCTCGTTTTCCGGGGGGAGTTGCTGCCCGGTCATGCCGTCCTCCGCTCGGCGCACCGGCCGGCCGGTGCCGCGGTGAGCAGGAAGTCGGCGTGGCCGGCCTTGGCGCCCTCGATGAAGCTGACCATTTCGCGGTGGGTGTAGATCAGCGCCGGGCCGTCCGGGTCGGTGGACTGGCGCAGGGCGATCCGGCCGTCCCCCAGCCGCATGGCCTCGACGCACTCGCCACCGTTTCCGCCGCTCCACGGTTTGTGCCAGCCCTCTGTGCCCAGTTCTTTGGCGGGCATGCCGTTGTAGATGCGTATGCGATCCATGGGGGGTTCAGATCTCCTTGCGAAAGCCACCCAGAATGGCCTCGGTGGTGTGTGCCGGCGCGGCCTGCGCACACATCCGGTCCAGGGCCTCCAGGTACTGCGAAACGTCGTTGCGCTGGTCGAAGTACACGGCTCCGACGAGGCTCTCCGTGTAGGCGATGTCCGGGAGTTCCGGGATCGGGAAACGGAAGATGTGGAAGGGCCCGTACATGGCGGGGTGCGGGCCGGCGGCGAAGGGCATCACCTGCAGCCGCACGTTGGGCAGCGCGGTGGCCTCCATGAGCCGGGTGATCTGGTCGCGCATCACCTTGGGTCCGCCGATCGGGCGCCGCAGGACGGTCTCGTCCATGACCACCCAGAGCATCGGCGCGTTGTCGCGGGTCAGCAGGGACTGCCGTTCCATGCGCAGGGCGACGATGCGGTCGATCTCCGCGCCGGAGGCGTGCGGCATCCCGGCACGGAGCACGGCGGTGGCGTAGTCCTCGGTCTGCAGCAGTCCAGGGACGTAGTGCGGCTGGTAGGCGCGGATGAGGTTGGCCTCGCCCTCCAGGCTGACGAAGGCGCTGAACCACTCGGGGAGGACGTCCCGGAAGCGGTGCCACCAGCCGGGTTTGTTGGCCTCGCGGGCCAGGCCCAGGAAGCCCTCGATCTCCTCCTCGTCGGTGACGCCGTAGGTCGCCAACAGCTTCTCGACGTAGGGGAGTTTGAGGCCGACCTCGGCCTTCTCCATCCGCCGGACCGTGGCGTGGGTCACGTCGAGCGCCGCCGCGGCCTGCTCGTAGGAGAGCCCCGCCTTCTCGCGCAGGTCCTGCAGTCGCTTGCCGAGCACCACCCGCAGGACGGTCGGTGCGCCTGCCGACCGTGGGTCCGCCACGTCCGATCGCCTCCAACTGACTTCAGTGTTCAGCAGTGTGTCATGCCGTCAGCAGGACGAACAGACTGCACTGACGATTCTGCAAATTACAGAGTGATCCTTGCCATCGGTGACCAACATCGCACATAGTTACGGCGTGGCTTCCTCCAACAACGCTCCTTTGTTAGGGCGCTGCGGCGGCTTCGTCGCCCAGCACCCGCAGGACGCGTTCCACTTGCCGGCGCGACGCACGTCCGTCCCCGAGGCGCGCAGACGCGTCCAGACGCTGCTCGCCGAGTGGGGCGCGGCTCAACAGGTCCGCGACGACGTGGAGTTGGTGGTCTCCGAGCTGTTCACCAATGCCGTGCGGCACACCGGCAGCGAGAAGGTCGGCTGTGAAATCGCCCTCATCGGTGCGCACATACGCATAGAGATCACGGACGAGGGCGACCCGGGAGGTTCGGCACCGCAGGTCCAGCCGGGCAGCCCGGACCAGGAGTGCGGCCGCGGGCTGTTCCTGGTCGGCGCGCTCTCCGACGGCTGGGGCTCGCGCCCGGCCGACAGCGGGCGGGGCCGCGTGGTCTGGGCGGACCTGCCCTACTCCAGCGCTCCGGCACACTGAGGCCCCGTTCCGCCGTCGGCGGACGGGGCCTTCGTCAATGGTTCAGAGCGGCAGCAGGTCGGGCCGCTTGGGCTCGACGTGGTCGCCGGAGGACTCGCCACGCAGCCGGCGCCCGATCCACGGCACGAGGTGTTCCCGCGCCCAGTGGATGTTGTTCCGCCGCGCCTCGGCGGCCGACCGCTCCGCCTCCGGCGGCCAGGGCTGGTCCGGGTCGGCCGGCACCCGCAGGCCGAGCACCTGGGCGGCGCGCAGCGCCACGCGGGTGTGACCGTCGGCCGACAGATGCAGCCGGTCCTCGCTCCAGGCCCGCCGGTCCTGTACGGACTTCAGCGACCACAGGTCGAGCACCGGGCAGCCGTGCCGGTCCGCGATGGCCCGGACGTGCGCCGTGTAGGTGGCGATCTTCCCGCGCAGGAGACCGAGCACCGGGACCCCGCGGGTGTCGAAGCCGGTGCAGAGCAGGACCGTGCCGACCGAGGCGCGCAGATCGGCCACCGCCGCCTCGTAGCGCTCGGCGACCGCGTCCGGGTCGGAGCCCGGCCGCAGGATGTCGTTGCCGCCGGCACAGAACGTCACCAGGTCAGGGGCGAGCTCCTTGGCCCGCGGCACCTGTTCCTCGACGATCTGGTCCAGCAGCCGCCCCCTGACGGCGAGGTTGGCGTAGCGGAAGGCACCCTCCGCCTGCTGGTCCGAGAGCAGGACCGCGAGCCGGTCCGCCCAACCGATGTACACCCCGTCAGGGCCGGGATCCCCGACCCCCTCTGTGAAGCTGTCCCCGACGGCTGCGTACGACCCGATGGCACCCGTGGCGCCCGTGATGAGGTCTTTCGACTCATCTGCAGCGCTCCTGGCGCCGCTGCTGATGTTCTTCGAATCGTCTGCCACGTCAGGACATACTTCACCTCAAGAAGTGACCTACGCCACCGTAACCAGGGGTTGACGAGGCGTGATTAATGCCACCAGGTCAAATTCTGCTCAAGTTGGAATAAGAATCGGGCATGGGTTGCTTCTCGAGCGCTTCCTCGCGCCCTGCGGCGCTCCAATTGCGGCCTGATTTCCTATTGCATCAATGTCGTATCGTCGGGACTGCCCCGCCTCGTCGACGAGCAGCGTCGGCGACCGAACCAGAGGAGCGCCCGTGACGCAGCAGACGCCGCAGGTCCCGCAGGCCCAGCCGGAGCTCGCGGAGGTCCGCAACTTCCGCGACGTGGGCGGGCTGCCGACCGTGGACGGGCGTCGCGTACGGGAGGGCAGGCTGTTCCGCAGCGGACACCTCGCCCACGCCACGGCGGAGGACGCGGCGTTCCTGGCCGGCCTCGGGCTGCACACCATCTTCGACTTCCGCAACGCCTCGGACATCAAGCTGGAGGGCCCCGACGTCGCGCTGCCCGGCGTGCGCAACGTGAACATCCCGCTGACCGACCCGGCCGACGGCGCCGAGTTCTGGACGATGGTCCGCGACGGTGAGCTGGATCAGCTGCGCACCGCGCTCGGCGACGGCAAGGCCGCGGCGCGGATGGCCGCCACCTACCGGCACATCATCACCACCCGTACCGAGGACCACAGCCGGGTGCTGCACGCGCTCGCCGAGGACAGCGTCCCCGCGCTGATGCACTGTGCGGCGGGCAAGGACCGGGCGGGCCTGTCCGTGGCCGTGACCCTGCTGGCGGTCGGGGTGGAGCGGGACGCCATCGAGGCCGACTACCTCAAGTCCAACGACCCGCACCGCCGCTACAAGATCCGCCGCTCCGACAACTCCGCGGTCGGCATGTCGCAGGAGGTCATGGAGCTGCTCTCGCCGCTGTTCGGCGCGCACACCGACTACCTCGCGGCCGCCTACGACGCGATCGAGCGGACCTGGGGCTCGACGGAGAAGTACCTGTCCGAGGGCCTGAAGCTGGCCCCCGAGACCCGCGAGCGGCTGCGCGACGCGCTGCTGGCCGACTGACCGGACCGCGGGCCCCCGGCCCCTAGGGTTCGGCGACCCAACCCGCCGCCAGCACCAGCCCCGACGCCCGGTGCACGGCGAGGAAGCCGAAGGGCCGGTCGAAGCGGGCCGTGATCCGCGGCGCCTCGTACGGCGGGGGCGGCGGCACGGACCCCGCGGCGACCGGCATGACCGTGACGGCCGCCGCCCGGAAACCGAGCGCCCCGAAGGTCGCGGTGGCCTGCTGCCGGGCGGCCGACACCGCGAGCGGCTGGTCGCTGATGCCCGGGAAGTGCCCGCGGGAGGTGTCCGCCGCGGCGGTCAGCCCGAACAGCTCCGGCCGCTTGAGCAGATCGTGTGCGGCGTCGACGGTGAACCGCACGGTCGTGAGGTCCAGGCGCGGCACCCCGTCGTAGCTCGGCACCGTCGTCACCCGCAGCCCCGGCCCGGCGCCGTCGGCCGGCGCCGCACCGGACACCGCCGGGTACCGCCCGGCCAGCGCCTCGACGCCGTGCCCCAGCACCTCGCCGCCCGGTACGCCGGGCCCACCGAGCAGCAGATGGACGTCCAGGCCGTTGTCGCCCTCGACGCGTACGGCGGTCAGCGGACCGGCCGGGGTGCCGTGCACCCGGACCTGCGAGTCCGCCGGCCCGGAGCGGCTCAGCGCGGTCACCTCGCGCCCCGCCCAGGGGCCTTCGGTGAGCCGCAGCGGGTACTCCCCGAAGGGCTCCGCCCAGGTCGTCCGCACCAGCAGCGCACTGGCGAGGACGAGCAGCAGGTCCGGGGTGACCTCGACCGGCATCCGCTCGATCAGTCCGTCGGTGTGGCGCCGCGCCCAGGCGTCCAGCGCCTCCTGGTCCGCCGCCGCGGCGCCGGTCAGCTCGCCGAGCGTGCCGGGCGCCAGGCCGTCCCGCCACTCGGGGCGCAGCGCCAGGGTGCGCCGGGCCCACACCGCGGCCGCGGCACCGACCCCGTCGGCCGCGTCCAACGCCCCGAGCAGCGACCGGCCCTCCGCCGGCGCGCGCTCCGGGTCGGTGTCGAGCGCCTCGGCCAGTTCCGCACGGGCCGGGCCCGCCGAGGGGCCCGCGAGCAGCGCCAGCAGCGGCCAGACGCCGGCCGCGGTGAGGACCGTGCCGGCCTCCCCCACCGCCTCCCGCGCCCAGCGGGCCGTCATGCCGTTCACGGACCGCACCGTCGTCGCGGCCACCATCACGTTTCCCCCAGCGCTGTCAGCGGTGCGCGACCGCCTGTTTGACCAGCGTCCGCCCGAAGTCCCACATCAGGCCGCCGCCACCGTGGGCGTCGTCCATGACGGCCGTGAAGGCGTCGACGAACCGGTCCACCTCCCGCTCGCCGATGATCAGCGGCGGGATCAGCTTAATGACCTCCAGGTGGTCGCCGGATACCTGGGTGAGGATGCGGTGCCGCTGCAGCAGCGGCACCACGACCATCTGCGCGAACAGCCCCTTGCGGGCGGCCTGCAGCATCGTCCAGCGGCTGCGCAGCCCGAGCGAGGTGGGCCGGCCGAACTCGATGCCGATCATCAGGCCGCGGCCCCGTACGTCGTGCAGCAGCTCGTACTTGGGGATCAGCTCGGCGAGCCGGCCGCGGAGCAGATCGCCGGTGTGCCGGGCGTGCGCGACGGTCTGCTCGTCCTCCATCACCGCGAGGACCGCCAGACCGGCCGCCATCGCCTGGGCGTTGGAGCCGAAGCTGGCGGAGTGGACCAGTACGCGGTCCATGGACGAGTAGACCTTCTTGAAGATCCAGTCCTTGCCGAGGGTCGCGCCGACCGGGACGTAGCCGCCGGACAGCGCCTTGGCCACGCACACCAGGTCCGGTGCGACGCCGTCCTCGTGCTGGTAGGCGAAGAAGTCGCCGGTGCGGCCGAGGCCGGTCTGCACCTCGTCGGCGATCAGCAGGGCCTTGTGCCGGTGCAGGAGGTCCTGCGCGGCCCGCAGATAGCCGGGCGGCGCCTCGTGCACGCCCTTGCCCTGGATCGGCTCGACGATGAGCGCGGCGACGTCGCCCTTAGCCAACTCCCTTGCCAGCGCGTCGAGATCACCGAGCGGTACGGCGGTGTCGGGCAGCAGCGGGGCGAAGCCGTCGCGGAAGCCGTCCTCGCCGTTGACGGAGAGCGATCCGGTGGTCAGGCCGTGGAAGGCGTGGGTGCAGTACAGGATGCGCGGCTTCCCGGTCGCGTACCGCGCGAACTTCAGCGCGGTCTCGACGGCCTCGGTGCCGCTGTTGCCGAAGAAGACCCGGTCGAGGTGCGGGGCGTGGCCGAGCAGCTGCTCGGCGAGGAGCCCGGGCAGCGGCTGGCAGTCGAAGCGGGTGAGGTCGGCCAGCTGGGCGTCGAGGACGTCGTGCAGCGCCCGGCGGACGACGGGGTGGTGCCGGCCCAGCCCCATCACCCCGAAGCCGGCGAGCATGTCGAGGTAGTCCTGGCCCTCCGCGTCCCAGAAGTACGCGCCCTCGGCCCGCTCGTAGACCTTGTCGAAGCCGATGGTGTGCAGCATCCGCGGCAGCTGGTGGTTCAGATGGCGGGTGTGCAGGTCGTAGCGCTCGCCGCCGCGCTCCGCGAGCAGCCGCGTCAGGTCGAATCCGGTCATGAGACGCTCTCCTTACGGGCCAGCGCGGCGCTGATCCGGCCGGCGATCTCGGCCGGGGTCAGGCCCAGGTCGGCCAGCAGCTCGGCCCGCTTGGCGTGCGGCAGGAACTGCTCGGGGATGCCGAAGGTGCGCAGCGGTACGTCGACGTCCGCGTCCCGCAGCGCCTGGCCGACCGCCCAGCCGACGCCGCCGGTACGGCTGTTGTCCTCGACCACGGCCACCAGCGCGTGGTCGGCGGCGAGTTCGGCGAGGGCCGGGTCGACCGGCTTGACCCAGCGCGGGTCGACGACCGTCGCGTCCACGCCGCGCGCCGCGAGCAGTTCGGCGACGCGCAGACAGACCGGTGCCATCACGCCGACCGCGACCAGGAGGACGTCCGGGTGCGGTGCCCGGTGCAGGACGTCCACCCCGCCGATCCGGTCCACGGCCGGGATCGGGTCGTCCACCGCTTCCTTGGGGAAGCGCAGCACGGTCGGCGCGTCGTCCACGTCGAGGGCCTCGCGCAGCTGGGCGCGGAGCTGGTCGGCGTCGCGCGGGGCGGCGATCCGCAGGCCGGGGACGACGCCGAGCACCGACAGGTCCCACATGCCGTTGTGCGAGGCGCCGTCGGTGCCGGTGACGCCGGCCCGGTCCAGGACGAAGGTGACGCCGCACCTGTGCAGCGCGACGTCCATCAGCACTTGGTCGAAGGCGCGGTTGAGGAAGGTGGCGTAGACCGCGAAGACCGGGTGCAGGCCGCCGGTGGCGAGCCCGGCCGCGGACACCGCGGCGTGCTGCTCGGCGATGCCCACGTCCCACACCCGGTCCGGGAACGCCTCGGCGAACTTCCGCAGGCCGACCGGCTGCAGCATCGCCGCCGTGAGGGCGACGACGTCCTCGCGTTCCTCGCCGATGCGGACCATCTCGTCGCCGAAGACGGACGTCCAGGACGGCGCGCCGGGCGGGGCGACCGGCGCGCAGGTCAGCGGGTCCATCACGCCGACGGTGTGGAAGTGGTCGGCCTCGTCCTCCAGGGCGGGCCGGTAGCCGCGGCCCTTCTCCGTCAGGCAGTGCACCAGGACCGGGCCGTGGAATCCGGACGCGCGGCGCAGCGCCGATTCGACGGCCGTGATGTCGTGCCCGTCGATCGGGCCGAGGTACTTCAGGCCCAGGTCCTCGAACATGCCCTGCGGTGCGATGAAGTCCTTCAGGCCCTTCTTCGCGCCGTGCAGCGTGCCGTAGAGCGGCTTGCCGACGACCGGGGTGCGCTCCAGCAGGTCCTTGCCGCGGGCCAGGAAGCGCTCGTAGCCGTCGGTGGTGCGCAGGGTCGCGAGGTGGTCGGCCAGGCCGCCGATGGTCGGCGCGTAGGAGCGCTCGTTGTCGTTGACGACGATGATCAGTGGGCGGTCCTTGGCGGCGGCGATGTTGTTCAGGGCTTCCCAGGCCATACCGCCGGTCAGCGCGCCGTCGCCGATGACCGCGACGACGTGGTCCTTCTTCCCGCGCACCTGGTTGGCCTTGGCCAGACCGTCCGCCCAGCCCAGGACCGTCGAGGCGTGGCTGTTCTCGATGACGTCATGTACCGACTCCGCCCGCGAGGGGTAGCCCGACAGACCGCCCTTGGCCCGCAGCTTGGAGAAGTCCTGGCGGCCGGTGAGCAGCTTGTGCACGTACGACTGGTGGCCGGTGTCCCACAGGATGCGGTCGGCGGGTGAGTCGAAGACCCGGTGCAGGGCGAGGGTCAGCTCGACCACGCCCAGGTTGGGGCCCAGATGTCCACCGGTGCGGGTCACCGCGTGGACGAGGAAGTGCCGGATCTCCTCGGCGAGTCGGGGCAGGCGGTCGGCGGGGAGCGCCTTGAGGTCACGCGGGCCGCTGATGTGTTCCAGCATCGTCATGTTCGGTCCCCCTCGGGTCGTTCGGCGGCCGTGGCGGAGGGAGCCCGCCGCGGCGGCGGGCTCCCCCGGAGGTGACAGGTCAGCCGCGGTTTCCGGCGACGGTCTCCTTGGCCGCGCGGAGGGATTCCTTGAGGGAGCCCATGGTGGCGAGGACGGCGGTGGGTTCGTAGCCGCAGTGCGCCATGCAGTTGGCGCAGCGCGGGTCCTTGCCGCGGCCGTATTTGTCCCAGTCCGTCTCTTCGATGAGTTCCCGGTACGTCGGCACGTATCCGTCGCTCATCAGGTAGCAGGGGCGCTGCCAGCCGAACAGCGAGTAGTTGGGGATCGCCCAGGCCGTGCACGGGAAGTCCGCCTTGCCCTCCAGGAAGTCCAGGAAGAGCGGGCTGTGGTTGAGCCGCCAGCGCCGCCGGTTGCCGCCGGCGAACGCCTTGCGGAACAGCTCGCGGGTCTGCTCGACGCCGAGGAAGTGCTCCTGGTCGGGGGCCTTCTCGTAGGCGTAGGCGGGCGACAGCATCATCTCGTCGACCTGGAGGTCGTCGTTGAGGAAGTTGAGGACCTCGATGACGGTCTGCGGGGTGTCGGTGTTGAAGAAGGTGGAGTTGGTGGTGACCCGGAATCCGCGCCGCTTGGCTTCCTTGATCGCCGCGACCGCCTCGTCGAACACGCCTTCCTTGGCGACGGATTCGTCGTGCCGTTCGCGCATTCCGTCGATGTGCACCGCGAACGCGAAATAGGGCGAGGGGGTGAACTCGTCCATCTTCTTGCGCAGCAACATGGCGTTGGTGCACAGGAACACGTATTTCCGCTTGGCCACCAACTGCCGTACGATCTCGTCGATCTGCGGGTGCATCAGGGGTTCTCCCCCGGCGATGGAGACCATCGGGGCACCGGACTCCAGGACCGCGCCGACCGCCTGCGCCACCGGCATCCGCTGCTTGAGCACCCCGGCCGGATGCTGGATCTTTCCGCAGCCCTCACACTTCAGATTGCATGCGAAGAGCGGTTCCAGCTCGACGATGAGGGGGAACTTCTCGCGTCGCCGGATCATCTTCTGTTCAAAAAGATAGGTCCCGACCCGGATGGACTGACGGAGCGGCATGGCCATCTGGCTCACCTCCTGGGGAGCAGCAAAGAACGGTGCCATTCGTAGAAAACAGGAAGCACACTGCGCAGCACGCGGAAGGCCGATATTCCCCCGCGTACCGTGCCGATGCGGACGAGTTCATGTTCTGGAGCGTCCACGACCACCCGGACGGCCGCAACCGGACGGGCGCCGGCCCGCCGTGCGGTGCGGAGCGTGGCGGCGGATTCCATGTCCACCGCGATGGCGCCGGAGGCGTGCAGCTCGGCCCGTTCCGCGCCGCGTACGACGTGGTCGGAGCCGCGCAGCAGCCCGCGGTGCACGGTCAGGCCGCGCTGCCGCAGCGCGCCGACCAGCGGCCCGTTGTCGCGGCAGGGCACGTCCGGCAGGCCCGGGCGGTGGTCCCGGGTGGCCTCGGCGACGACCACGTCCCCCGGGCGCATGCCGGGCGCGAGGCCGGCGCAGAAGCCGCTGGCAACGACGGGCGAACGGGCGGTGTCCGCGCCGTCACGCAGCGCATCAGCGAGGGCCCGTTCGGCCGCCTGGGGGCCCATGCCGGTGCGCAGCACGACCAGCCCCGGGCGGCTCCCGCCGGGGCCCGCCGCCCGGTCTCCCCCGCGCAGCGCGAACCGCTCGATGCCGAGCGCACAGGCGACCAGCAGCGGGGGGTCCGCACTCGCGGGGGGCCGTCTCGGCATCAGGCCCCCACCGGTACTCCGGCCGGTCCGCCGTTGACGTAGCGGCCCAGGGCGGTCAGCGGGAAGACCTGGCGGTAGAGGTGGTAGTTGATGGAGAAGTCCCAGGGGAAGCCGGTGCCGGTGAAGTGCGGCTCGTCCCAGGAACCGTCCTCGCGCTGGGTCGCGGCCAGATACCGCACCCCGCGCCGCACCGCCTCGCCGTCCCGCTCACCGGCCGCGAGCAGCGCCATCAGCGCCCACGCGGTCTGCGAGGCGGTCGAGGCGCCGCGCCCGGCCCAGGCGTCCTTCTCCGCGTACGACCGCTGGTCCTCGCCCCAGCCGCCGTCGTCGTTCTGCACCCGCTCCAGCCAGCCGACGGCGCGGCGCACGGCCGGGTGGGAGGCGGGGATGCCGGCCGCGGCGAGCGCGGGCAGCACCGAGCCGGTGCCGTAGACGTAGTTGGTGCCCCAGCGGCCGAACCAGGCGCCGCTGGGCTCCTGTTCGGCGAGCAGCCAGGCGATGCCGCGGCGGGTGCGCGGGTCGTGCGCCCGGCCGACCTCGGCGAGCATCTCCACGACGTGGGCGGTGACGTCGGCCGACGGCGGGTCGATGACCTCACCGAAGTCGCAGAACGGCAGGCGGTTGGGGAACGGGCTGGTGTTGTCGACGTCGAAGGCGCCCCAGCCGCCGTCCCGGGACTGCATCCCGAAGTTCCAGCGCACCGCGCGGTCCACCGCGGCGGACACCCGCTGCGGGTCGGGGTGCTCGACCCGGCGCAGTGCGAGCACCACCTCGGCGGTGTCGTCGATGTCCGGGTAGTTGTCGTTGTGGAACTCGAACGCCCAGCCACCGGGCGGGAGTTGGGGACGCTTGACGCTCCAGTCACCGGGCCGGTCGATCTGCTCGGCGAGCATCCAGTCGACGGCCTTGACCAGCTGCGGGTGGTCGGCGGGCAGTCCGGCGTCGGCCAGCGCGATGGTGGCGAGGCAGGTGTCCCAGACCGGGGACTGGCAGGCCTCGATCATGCGCGAACCGTCCTCGCGCCAGACCGCGAACCGGTCCAGGGAGGCCAGTCCCTCGCGCAGTACGGGGTGGTCGAGGTCGTAGCCGAGGAGGTGCAGGGCGATGATCGAGTACACGGCGGGCGGCTGGATGCCGCCCCAGCAGCCGTCGTTCTCCTGCCGTTCGACGATCCAGCGGGCCGCCGAGCGCATCGCGGTGCCGCGCAGCTTGCGCAGTGCGACCTTGTGGTAGACCCGCAGCGCCTTGTCGAGGCGCTGGAAGAGGCCGTCCCAGCTGGTGGCCGGGGCGAGCGGGCGGGGCGGGGCGGGGCGGCGCGGATCGGTGTGCAGCTCGTCGAGGGCGAACGGCGCCGGGCGGACCGGGCGTTTGGCGGAGACGATGGTCAGCGGCACGATGGTCTGCCGCGCCCAGCACCCGAAGTCGTAGATGTTGAGCGGGAACCACTTCGGGAAGAAGATGAGCTCCGGCGGGAGCTGGGGCAGGTCCTCCCACCGCCACCAGCCGAAGAGCGCCAGCCAGATGCGGGTGAAGACCCGGGAGGCGGCGACCCCGCCCCGTTCGCGGACCCAGGCGGACGCGGCGGCCATGTGTGGGGCGTCCGGTGCGTCCCCGGCGAGCCGCAGGGCGACGTAGGCCTCGATGGTGGTGGAGAGTTCACCGGGTCCGCCGTGGAAGGTGGCCCAGGTGCCGTCGGTGCGCTGCTCGCCGCGGATGTGGCGAGCGGCGGCCTCGGTGATCTCGGGGTCCGAGATGCCCAGGAACTGACGGAGCAGCAGGTCCTCGGCGTCCATCGTGACGTTGGTCTCGAGGTCGCCCTTCCACCAGCCGGCCGGGTCCTGGGCGGAGAGCAGATGGTCGGTGGCGCGGGCGGTCGCGCGGCGGGCGGCCTCGGCCGTGTCCTCGGCGACGGCGGTGGCGGTCTTGCGGGCCGGTGCGGTGGTGGTCTTCTCAGCGGTGGCATCGCTGGCCGAAGGGGCCCGGGGCGGCAGCGCCCCGGTGCTTCCGTCGGTCGTCGCTGTCATGGCTTCCCCTTCTGCAGTGAACTGTCAAAGCGTGCTCAGGGATTCCGTCGGCCGGCGCCCGGCGGGGCACCGGCCGGCGACTGCGATCTATTCGTCGGCGGTAGGGAGTCATCTTTCTCGTACGACGACGAAGTCCGCGAGCGCGACGAGCTGTGCCCGGACCTTCTCCGGCATGTCGATCTCGTCGAGCGCGGCGATGGCGGTGGCGTGCTGGCGGCGGGCCTCCTGGGAGGTCCACTCGCGGCCGCCGGCCTCCTCGATGAGGGCCGCCCGGGAGGCGAACTCCTCCTCGGTGAAGTCGGCGATCTCGGTCTCGCTCTTCTTGGCGTCGGCGGCCAGGATCTGGGCCAGCCGCTCGGAGGCCGGGCCGCCGGCGGCGAGCGCGGCGACGACCGGCAGCGACTTCTTGCGCTGCCGCAGGTCGCTCCAGGTCTGCTTGCCGGTGGCCTCCGGGTCGCCCCAGATGCCCAGCAGGTCGTCGACGGCCTGGAAGGCGAGGCCGAGGTGGTAGCCGTACTTCTCCAGGGTGTCGGCGGTGCGGTCGTCGGCGCCGCCCAGGACCGCGCCGATGGAGACCGCGCAGGCCAGCAGCGCGCCGGTCTTGTTGCCCTCCATCTCCAGGCACTCCTCGACGGTGACCCGCTCGCGGTGCTCGTAGGAGATGTCCTGGGCCTGGCCGTCGATCAGCTTGCGGGTGGCCAGGGTCAGCCGGCGGGTGGCGCGGCCGGCGTCGACCGTGCCGAGCTCCAGCAGTATTTCGTTGGCCAGCGCGAACAGCGCGTCGCCGACGAGGATGGCCTGCGCCGGACCGTGCACCTTCCAGACCGTGTCGCGGTGCCGGCGCTGTTCGTCGCCGTCCATCAGGTCGTCGTGCAGCAGCGAGAAGTTGTGCACCAGCTCGACGGCGACCGCACCCGGGATGCCGACCTCGGGGGCCGCGCCGGCGGCCTCGGCGGACAGCAGGGCGAGCGCGGGCCGGACGGCCTTGCCGCTGTCGCCGGACGCGGGTTTGCCGGTCGCGTCGATCCAGCCGAAGTGGTAGGCGGCGACGGTGTCCATGGGAGGGGCGAGCCGGCCCACGGCAGCACGCAGCACGGGAGTGGCGAGTGTCCGTCCGCGCTCCAGCAGCGCGGTGACGCTCTCGGTGTCGATAGCTGGGGAAGCCGGATTCACGGTTTCTCCTCTGTTTCCGATGCTCGTGCTCGTGCGAGCGCTCGTACTCGTAGTCATGCCGCCTCCTGAGGCAACTGGCCCTGGGGGAAGCCGAGTTCGTTGAGTGCCTCGCGAGCGGCGGCGGTGCCGCTGCGAACTGCGCTCTCCATGGTCGCGGGCCACCCGGTGGCGGTCCACGCACCGGCCAGGTACAGGCCGGGGGCTTGGGTGCGGGCGGCGGGGCGGAGCCTGCCGACGCCCGGGGCGGGCGCGAAGGTCGCGGTGCGCTCGCGGGTGACGAAGAAGTCGATGATCCGGGCGCCCCGGGCGGCCGGCAGCAGCCGTTCCAGCTCGGGGAGGTAGCGGGCGCGGAGCTTGGCGACCGGCTGGTCGATCTCCTCCTGCGCGGCGGACTGCGACACCGCGAGGTACTGGCAGCGTTCGTTCCCCGGCGTCCTGGTCAGTCCGGAGGCGTCGGTGCGGTCGAAGACCCACTGGACGGGCGAGCCGACGGCGGCGAAGAAGGGGCGGCGCAGGACCTTGCGGTCGTAGACGACGTGGAGGTTGAGGATCGGGGCGGTGCCGATGTCCAGCAGCCGGTCCCGGTCGGCCAGCGCCCCGGCGGGCAGCAGCCCGTGCGTCTCGCGCTGCGGTACGGCGAGGACGACGGTGTCCGCGGTGAGCCGCTCGCCGCCGTGCGGGCCGCTCTCCACCGCGACCTGCCAGCGGCCGTCGGTCCGGGTGACGGACGCGGCGCGGGTGCGCAGCGCGATCCGCACCCCGGCCTTCTCCAGTGCCGTACGGGCGAGGGCGTCGTGCACGTCGCCGAGCGGGACCCGGGACCAGCCGATGTCGGCCGCGCCGGGGGCGGACAGCAGCCCGGTCTTGAAGACCTTGGCGGCCAGGCCCATCGAGACGTCGCCGGCCCGGGCGTTGAGGGTGGCGATGCCGACCAGGTCCCACAGTGCCTCGACGGCCCGGGACGACTGGCCGTGGCGGCGCAGCCAGCTGCCGAAGTCGACGCCGTCCAGGACCGGGTCGGCCGGGTCGAGGCCCTGGAGCGCGAGGGTGGCGCGCACGACGCCGGCCCGCTCGGCCGGGGAGAGGTGCGGATAGCGCGCGAGGCTGGCGGCGAGGTGCAGCGGGACGGGCAGGGCGGTGCGCCGCAGCCGGCCGAGCCGCATCCGGTCGGCGTCGAGAACGGGCACGTCCATCCGGTCCTGGAGGGGCACCAGACGGGCCGCGCCGAGCCGGTCCAGCATCCGGCCGTACGCGGTGCAGCAGCGCAGGTAGACGTGCTGGCCGTTGTCGACGCTCAGCTCGCCGGCGGCCGAGTCGCGGCGGAAGGAGAAGACCAGTCCGCCCAGGCGGGGGCGGCCCTCGACGAGGGTGACCCGCAGCCCGGCGTCGGCCAGCGCGAGGGCGGCGGTGGTGCCCGCGAGCCCGCCGCCGACGACCACCGCGGTGGCTGTGGATGTCATGTGTGCTCCCCCCGTACGTGGGTCATGGACGCAACCGCCCGGGGGAGGGTTGCCCGCGGCGCTGACGCGGGGTCACCGCTGTCGTGCGTGGCCCGGCCGGTCATCCGCGCCTCCGTACGGCCTGCCGGCGGCCGATCGCCCGCGCGTCGAGCCCGGACAGGCCGCGCACCGCGACGAACGCCTTCTCCCAGCCGGGCAGCGAGACCCGGCCGCGCAGCACCGCCTCGGGGTCGGCGGCGATCCGGGTGAGCAGGCGGTGGTAGATGCCGGCCATCGCGGCCACGCAGGCGCCGCTGCGCCGGTCGAGCATCGGCAACAGCCGGAAGCCCTCGGCGAACAGCGCGCGGGCGCGTTGCACCTCATGGTGGACCAGACCGGCGAAGTCGGAACCGGGCGGCGGCACGGGGTGGGCGAACCCGGCCGCGCAGCCGAACTTGGCGAGGTCCTCGGCGGGGAGGTAGGTCCGGCCGTTGCCGGCGTCCTCCCGAACGTCCCGGAGGATGTTGGTGAGTTGGAGGGCGAGACCGAGGGTGTCGGCGTACTCGGCAGCGCGCTCGGGGTCCTGTGCGCCGGGCACGGTGCCGAACACGCCGAGCGAGAGCCGGCCGATGGCGCCGGCGACGCAGCGGCAGTAGACCTTGAGCTCGTCCCAGGTCTCGTAGGTCTCGCCGCGCACGTCGGCCAGCACGCCGTCGATCAGCTCGTCCAGCGCGTCGAGCGGGACGGGGAAGCGGCGGGCGGCGTCGGCGAGGGCGACGGCCACCGGGTCGGTGTCGTCCTCGTCGAGCCGGCCGTCCTTGATACGGGCCAGCAGCGCCCGGGTGTCCTCCAGGCGCTGCCGCTTGGCGGCGGGCTCCAGATTGCCGTCGCCGATGTCGTCGACCCGGCGGGAGAAGGCGTAGAGCGCCGACATCGCGTGGCGCTTGTCGGTCGGCAGCAGCCGGATGCCGTAGGCGAAGTTGCGCGCCTGCTGCCCGGTGATGGCTTCGCAGTAGCGGTATGCAGCGAGCACCGGCGCGGACGCGTGTGCGGTTGCCTCCACGGTCCGACTCACCCCTCTCTTCGCAATGTCGCCCCCACCTCGCGCAGCAGGCTGAGCTTGGTCGGTTTGGGCGGTCCAGGGAGTACGTCGTGTTCGGCGGCCGCGACCGCCTGGAGTGCGGCACGTCCGCCGGCGACGAAACCGGCCAGCAGCAGCTTGAGTCTGCCGTGGACGCTACCCACCAGCGCGGTGCCTTCATCCAGCAGGTCACGGGCGCGTTCCGCCTCGTAGGCGATCAGTGCGCGCACCGATGCGCCCCCGCTCGGGGCGGCCAGATCGGCTTCCGAGACGCCGAAGCGTTTCAGGTCCTCGGCGGGGAGGTAGATGCGGTCGCGCCCCAGGTCCTCGGCCACGTCCTGGATGTGCTCGACGATCTGCAGGGCGGTGCAGACGGCGTCCGAGCGGCGGAGGCGCTCGGGGCTGGCGGTGCCGGTGATGCCGAGGACGAGCCGGCCGACGGGGTTGGCGGACAGCTCGCAGTAGGCGGCCAGGTCGTCGTACGTGGCGTAGCGGCTCACCCGCTGGTCCTGGCGGTTGGCCTCGATCAGGCCGAGGAACGGTTCGGGGGTCAGCTCGCAGCGGCGGACGGTCGGGCCGAGGCGGCGCATCAGCGGGTGCTTGGGGCCGGGCGCGCGGTCGCTGAAGACGCGCGCCAGGTCCGCCTCCAGGGCGTCGAGCAGCGCGGGCCGGTCGTCGAACTGTGCCCGGTCGAGCCCGAGGAGTACGGCGTCGCCGCCACCGGGCGCGAGGTCGCCGTCGCCGATGTCGTCGACGAGCCGGGCGAAGCCGTACACGGCCATCAGGTCGGCCCGCCAGGCGCGGGGCAGGAAGAACGGCGCGACCGGGAAGTTCTCGTGTGCGGCCTGATCGAGCACGGTGCGCGTCTGGTCCCGCCCGTCACCCGCCGCCACCCTTCGGAGGAAGGCGCGACGCGCCCGCTCGTTGTCTCGGCTCACCGTGGGCTGCCCGGCGCATTTCGGTGCCGGAGCGAACCAGTAGCCATTGCCGTCACGTCTCCCGTTCTACACCGCCAAGCTAAAACATCCTATTTCGGACACGCCGCCTCCGACGACGCGCCCCGATCGAGCCTCATCGCCCTCTTGGGTGAGTATTGCCCGACTTGTGCCACTTGTACTGTTCGGCACCCGTACAGCTTACGCCGTACATCTCCCTTGCGTCCGAGTGGGTACCGAAGCCCGCGGCAACGATCCGGTCAACATCCACTTCGGGCGAACTGTTCCCGTTGTCCGCGGAGTTGACCATTTCTTCACCGTCGAAGGCCCCCGCGGGCGGACCCGCGGGGGCCTTCCAGGTGCGAGGAGGACTACTTGCCGGTCTCCTTCTCGTAGGCCTTGATGACCTCGTCGGTGGGGCCGTCCATCAGCAGCTCGCCGCGTTCCAGCCACAGCACGCGGTCGCAGGTGTCGCGGATGGACTTGTTGTTGTGGCTGACCAGGAAGACCGTGCCGGCCTCCTTGCGCAGCTCGCGGATGCGGGCCTCGGAGCGCTTCTGGAAGGCGCGGTCGCCGGTGGCCAGCGCCTCGTCGATCATCAGCACGTCGTGGTCCTTGGCCGCGGCGATGGAGAACCGCAGCCGCGCCGCCATACCCGAGGAGTAGGTGCGCATCGGCAGCGAGATGAAGTCGCCCTTCTCGTTGATGCCGGAGAAGTCGACGATCCCGTCGTAGCGCTCCCGGATCTGCTCACGCGACATACCCATGGCCAGGCCGCCGAGGACGACGTTCTTCTCGCCGGTCAGGTCGTTCATCAGGGCCGCGTTGACACCCAGCAGGGAGGGCTGGCCGTGCGTGTAGACCTTGCCGCGCTCGGCCGGCAGCAGGCCGGCGACCGCCTTGAGCAGGGTGGACTTGCCCGAGCCGTTCGAGCCGATCAGGCCGATCGACTCCCCGCGGTAGGCGGTGAAGGAGACGCCCTTGACCGCGTGCACCTCGCGCACACCGGTGGAGGGCTTGCGGCGGATGATGCGGTTCAGCGCCGCGGTGGCGCTGCCCTTGCCCGCGCCCGTGCCGTAGACGCGGTAGACGATGTGCAGATCGTCCGCGATCACGGTCGGGATCCGCTCCTGGGCGGCCGCCGTCGGCTGCACTCCGTTGTTCTGCTCAGCCACGTCCGTACCGCTCCTCAGCCTTCCAGAAGTACACGAAGCCGGCGACGCCCATCAGCAGCGCCCAGCCGCCGGCGAACGCCCACACGTGCGGGGGCAGCTTGCTCGCCGTGAAGCTGTCGATCAGCGCGAAGCGCATCAGGTCGATGTAGACCGCCGCCGGGTTCGCGTTGAGCAGCACCTCCACGAACTGCGGGACGTGCTTGCCCTTCAGGATCAGGTCGATGCTGAACATCACGCCGGACGCGTACATCCACGTCCGCATGATGAACGGCATCAGCTGCGCCAGGTCCGGGGTCTTGGAACCCAGCCGCGCCATGACCATCGCCAGACCCGTGTTGAACACGAACTGCAGCAGCAGCGCCGGGAACACCAGGAACCACGACCAGGTCGGCATCTGCCCGAAGCCGAGCAGGATCAGGACCAGCACGCCCATGGAGAACAGCAGCTGCTGCAGCTGCATCAGGCAGAACGAGATCGGCAGGCAGGCCCGCGGGAAGTGCAGCGCCCGCACCAGGCCCAGGTTGCCGGAGATCGCCCGGGTACCGGCCATCACCGAGCTCTGGGTGAAGGTGAAGATGAAGACGCCGGTCACCAGGAACGGCACGAAGTCGGGGACGCCCTTCCGCGTGCCGATCAGCAGGCCGAAGATCAAGTAGTAGACGAGCGCGTTCAGCAGGGGCGTCGCCACCTGCCAGACCTGGCCCAGCTTGGCCTGGCTGTACTGTGCGGTCAGCTTGGCGCTGGCGAAGGCGGAGATGAAATGCCGCCGGTGCCACAGCTGCCGGACGTACTCGGGGAGGCTCGGACGCGCCCCGCTCTGCGCGAGCCCGTACTTCTGGGCCCGCTGCGCCGCGGTCAGCCCTTCGTCGGAAGCTGCCGGGGCACTCATGGCGACCGCACTGTCGTGCGTGGTCTCGCTCACAGTTGACACTTTCGTCCTCAAGGTGCGCTGCCGGGGCCACGCCCCGGTTCGCGCCTGATGCTCTCAGATACGAGCTTGTCAGATGACGGGAGGGCGGCCCAGCCGGGTCAGTCGCCAAACGGTAGCCCACTTCATGGGACGCCTGGGACCGCACGGGGTGGCCCAGCCCTCCTTGAAGCCGCCCAGCCAGGCCCGCAGCGCCGGTCGCGAGGGGCGACGGGCGAGGGTGAGCAGGAACCAGACACCGAGATAGACCGGAACCAGTGCGGCGGGGAGGTTGCGGCGGGCCAGCCAGACCCGGTTGCGGGCCACCATCCGGTGGTAGACCGCGTGCCGGGCCGGTGCCGTCGTCGGGTGGTACAGGACCATGTCCGACCGGTAGTCGATCATCCAGCCGGCGTTCAGCGCCCGCCAGGCCAGGTCGGTCTCCTCATGGGCGTAGAAGAAGTCGTCGGGCAGCCCGCCGACCTCCGCGAAGACCTTGGTGCGCACCGCGTTCGCGCCCCCGAGGAAGGTGGTCACCCGCGAGGAGCGCATCGGGTCGGACGCGCGCAGCCGGGGAACGTGCCGGCGCTGGGTCTCGCCGGTGTCCGGATCGGCGATCCGGAAGCTGATGATCCCGAGCTCGGGGTCCTTGGCGAACGCCTCGCGGCACAGCTCGGCGGTGTCCTCCCGGGCCAGCAGCCCGTCGTCGTCGAGGAAGAGCAGGACGTCCATCTCGCGGCCGGCCGGCCCGAACGCCTCGATGCCGACGTTCCGGCCGGCCGGGATGCCGACGTTCTCCGGGAGCTCGACGGTCCGCACGCCCTCGGGCAGCTCCGGCAGCGGCGAACCGTTGCCGACGACGGCGACCTCGATCGGATCGCCGTCCTGCTTGGCCACCGAGTCCAGCAGCGCACGCAGCTCCTCGGGGCGGTTGCCCATGGTGATGATCACCGCACCGACGCGCATCTGGGACGCCCCCGTCACTTGAGCCTGCTGGAGGCGAGGATGGACACGAGGTGGAGCAGCGTCTGGACGAGCGCGATGCCGGCGAGCACGGCGACGCCCAGACGGGAGAAGAACAGATCGCCCCTGATCTGGTCGACGATCGCCAGGGCCACGATCAGCAAGGACGCCTCGACGCCGAGGATCAGCCGGTGGAACTTCAGCGCGGCGGCGGCCTTGCGGGCCAGCGCCATGCCGGAGGAGCGCATCTCCGACGCGGCCTCCTTGACCTGCTCCTTGCCGCTCTGCGCGCGGGCCACGCCGACCAGGTCCGTCTCCGCCTTGATCAGGATGGCGCCGAGGGCGGCCAGCGTGCCGAGGAAGGCCCACAGCCAGTCGATCCGGCCCGAGCCCCACAGATCGGCGGCGCGCAGGCCGAAGCCGACGAGCACGGCGGCGTCGGTGAGGTACGCGCCGACCCGGTCCATCCAGACACCGGCCAGCGAGTACTGCTTGCGCCACCGGGCGATCTCGCCGTCGACGCAGTCGAGCAGCAGGTACAGCTGCACCATCAGCACGCCGAGCACGGCGCCCCAGACCCCCGGCACCAGCAGGGCCGGGGCGGCGAGGACGCCGAACAGGGTCATCAGGTAGGTCAGCTGGTTGGGCGTGACCCGGGTGTTCACCAGGTGGCGGTCGATGCGCAGCGAGATCTCGCGCATGTAGAGCCGGCCGGCCCAGTGCTCGCCGCTCCGCCGGTCCTTCACCCCCGGGGGGTGAACGACCGGGCGGAGCTCAGCTACCGATGGCTTGTGCATAGTCGGCGTAAGCGTCCCTGATCTGGTCGGTGGACAGGTCGAGGTGCTCCAGGATCGTGTAGCGCCCGGGGCGGGTCTTGGGTGCGTACGCGACGGCCTCGACGAATTCCTCGTCGGTGAAGCCGATCTCACCCGGCGTGACCGGCAGTCCGTGCCGGCGCAGCACCTCGACCATCAGGTCCCGGGTCTCCTTGTCCCCGCGCAGATGCGTGGCGAAGGCGGCGGCGAGGCCGCACTGCTCGCCATGGCTCGCGGCGCGCTTGGGGTAGAGGATGTCCAGGGCGTGGTTGATCTCGTGGCAGGCGCCGGACGCCGGGCGGCTGTCGCCGGCCACCGACATCGAGATGCCGGTGAGGACCAGGCCCTCGGCGAGCACCTGGAGGAAGTTGTCGTCGCCGACTCCTCCGGGGTGCCGCAGTACGGCCTCGCCGGCCTGGCGCGCCATGGCGGCGGCCAGTCCGTCGATCGCCTCGCCGGTCTCGCGGTGCGAGAGCTCCCAGTCCGCGACCGCGGAGATGTTGGAGATCGCGTCGCCGATGCCGGAGCGGACGAAGCGGACCGGGGCCTCGCGGATGATGTCGAGGTCGATCACCACGGCGATCGGGTTCGGCACACCGTAGGAGCCGCGGCCGGCGTCGTTGTCGAGCGTCGCGACCGGCGAGCACAGGCCGTCGTGCGACAGGTTCGTCGCGACGGCGACCAGCGGCAGGCCGATCCGCGCGGCGGCGAACTTGGCGCAGTCGATGATCTTGCCGCCGCCGAGGCCCACGACCGCGTCGTAGTGCCCCTTCTTCATGGCGTCGGCGAGCTTGATCGCGTCGTCCAGGGTGCCGCCGCCGACCTCGTACCACTCGGCGCCGGGCAGCGCGGGGGACAGCCGCTCACGCAGCCGTGCCCCCGAGCCGCCGCTGATCGCGATGGCGAGCTTGCCGGACGCGGAGATGCGCTGATCGGCCAGCAGGCCCGCCAGGTCGTCCAGGGCGCCGGCGTTGATGTCGACGACGACCGGGGACGGAATGAGGCGGGTCAGTACTGGCATGCGATGTCACGGCCCTTCGCCAGGTCGTCGTGGTTGTCGATCTCGACCCACTTGACGTCGCCGATCGGGGCCACGTCCACCTTGAAGCCGCGGTTGACCAGCTCCTGGTAGCCGTCCTCGTAGTAGAGGTCGGGGTCCCGCTCGAAGGTGGTCTTCAGGGCGTCGGCCAGCTCGTCGGCGGCGGAGCCCTCGATGAGGGTGACACCGATGTACTCACCGGTCGCCTCGGCCGGGTCCATCAGCTTGGTGATCTTCTGGACGCCCTTGTCGGGGTCCACGACGACCTTCATCTCCTCGTCGGCGAGCTGCTTGACGGTGTCCAGCGCGAGGATGATCTTCTGGCCGTTGCCGCGGGCGGCGAGCAGGGTCTTCTCGACGGAGACCGGGTGCACGGTGTCGCCGTTGGCGAGGATCACGTCGTGCTTGATGGAGTCACGGCCGCACCACAGGGAGTAGGCGTTGTTCCACTCCTCGGCCTTGTCGTTGTCGATCAGGGTGAGCTTGAGGCCGTACTTCTGCTCCAGGGCCTCCTTGCGCTCGTACACGGCCTCCTTGCGGTAGCCGACGATGATCGCGACCTCGGTCAGGCCGATCTCGGCGAAGTTGCCGAGGGTCAGGTCGAGGATGGTGGTGTCCCCGTCAACCGGCACCAGGGCCTTGGGCAGGGTGTCGGTGTAGGGGCGCAGACGCCGTCCGGCGCCGGCAGCCAGCACGAGGCCGATCATGCGGGTTCTCCTTCATCGTGTACGGCGGGTGCTCCGGAGGAGACCCAGAAGCGGATGCTCTCGATGAGCACCAGCAGCGCCAGGACCACGGCCAGGGCCGTGAGCGCGATTGTGAAACCTTCAGGGGACAGCGCGGCTGCCAGGACGGTCACTACGAGGACGCGTCCCTCGTGGCCGCCGGTTGCCCGGACCAGCCACCGCGGCGGGGCCCCGGTGCCACCGCGGATGCGGTAGACGGTGTCGTAGTGATGGTAGGCGACGGCCGCGACCAGCCCGAACGCCGCGGGGAGCGCTCCGGGCACGTCCGCGCGGGCGGCCAGCACCAGGATCGTGACGTACTCGCCGGCCCGGAAGAAGGGCGGGACGAGCCAGTCGAGGGCGCCCTTGAGCGGCCGGGACACCGCCGCACCGGCCAGCAGCGCGGAGCAGGCGGCGACGCCCACGGTGAGCCAGGACGCCGGGTCGCTCTCGAAGATCACCCAGACCAGCAGCACCGCGGTCGAGAGAAATGCCATAGCCGGGGCGAGGAAGGACCCGGTCCGGCCGCGGCCGTGCGCGCCGCGGGCGATCAGCTCGGCGAGCGGCCCGGAGTCGGCGAGGTCGGCCAGGGCCCGGGCGGCGCGGTCGGTGCGCCGGGCCCGCCGGGTCAGCGAGCGCAGCACCCGGCCGGCCGTGGTGTAGCAGGCGGCCAGCGCACAGCCGATGAGCAGGGCGTAGAAGACGATGCGCGGGGTGGTCAGCGCCGTGAGGACGGCGATCATGGCCCAGCGTTCGCCGATCGGCAGCACGATCATGCGGCGGACCCAGACCGTCCAGCCGACGCTGTCGAGCTTGTCGGAGAGCGCCGCGGTGGGGCTGGTGTTGCCGGCGGCGTCGTGGTTGGCCTCGTTGAAGGCGAAGTCGACGACGTGCCGGCAGGTCTGCAGGACCATCGCGCCGAGCGCCAGGGCCCATACGTCGTCCCCGCCCCGGGCGGCGCCCAGCGCCAGGCCCGCGTAGTAGGCGTACTCCTTGGCCCGGTCGAAGGTGGCGTCCAGCCAGGCGCCCAGCGTCGAGTACTGCAGGGAGTAGCGGGCGAGCTGCCCGTCGGTGCAGTCCAGGACGAAGGAGAGGAGCAGCAGCACGCCCGCGGCGACGAAGCCGGCGCGGGTGCCGGTGGCCGCGCCGCCCGCCGCTATCAGCGCGGTGAGCAGGGACGCGGTGGTGACCTGGTTGGGGGTGAGGCCGCGGCGCGCGCACCAGCGGGCGAGGTAGCGGGAGTACGGGCTGATGAAGAAGGTCGTGAAGAAGCCGTCGCGGGACTTCACCGCGGTGCGCAGCCGGACCGCCTCGTCGTCGACGGCCGCGACCGCCTCGCGGGCCTCCTCGCGCTGGGCGGGGGTGAGCGCGACAGTGGCGACCAGGCTGCCCAGCTCGACGCGGTGCAGACCGGTGTCGTCGCGGTCCAGGGACTCGGTGAGCGTCTCGGTGAGGACGTCCGTGAGGTGGGCGGTGCCGGCGCCGACCGGGATCCGGCCGACCGCGCGGGCCAGCGCGGGGCGGGCCGCGGCCTGTGCGGTGAGCGCGCCCGGCACGGCGGCGGCCGGGAAGCGCGGGTCGGTCAGCGCGAGCCGCAGGGCGTGCAGGTGGCCGACGAAGCGGGGGTCGACGAGGGCGACCCGCTCCTGTGCGGGCACCTCGGCGAGCAGCGCGGCGGCGGAGGCGGCGTCGTCCGCCGTACGGACGTCGAAGCCGAGCGTGCGCAGGTCGGCTTCGAGCGGCGACCCGGCGACCGGCGGACCGGTGAGGATGGCGGTCGACAGACGAACTCACTCCTTGGAGGCTGACAAGGCAGCGCCGGTCGACCGCATTCGATACGGACTACCCGGGCAGCGGGCGTGGCACACCGGGCGCCCGGAGGGCCGGGTGGCACGTCGGCAGAGGCTATCGGATCGCCGGATGCGGCCGTTCACCGCGCATTCACCGCACGATCGAGTGACCGACGGCTGCGCCTGCCGCGATCATCATGGTGGATGGGGTGGCGCATGAACAACTGGGCCGCGATCGCGGCTGCCGTTCCAGGTGCCGGTTATGAGCGGGCTGGTCACGGGGCGGGCGGGTTGTGCCGTGAGCGGTGTGGCCAGGGCCATGCCGCCGGGCGGGGAGCGCCCGCGGCCGGTGCGGCGGCCGTTCCGGAGTCCCGGGGACCGCCTCGGGCGGTGTCCGCGGGCGGCCCCCTGGTGTGGCCCCTCTCACGGTGGATGCCAGGTGGGCGCACTTGTGACCGGACGCGCGGGAGGTGTGGCGCCGCGCACCCGCTGTGCCGGTGATGCGGACCCGGCTAGGGCAGACTTGACGTCGAAGACCGACGACAAGGATGGGCATGCCGATCACACCTGCCAACGGACAGACCGCCGAGGACGCGGCGGTGCGCACGCCGGGCGGCGCCGCCGAACCGATCATGCTGGAGCTGGTCGACGAGGACGGTACGACGATCGGCACCGCGGAGAAGCTCGCGGCGCACCAGCCTCCCGGGCAGCTGCACCGGGCGTTCTCGGTCTTCCTCTTCGACGAGAAGGGCCGGCTGCTGCTCCAGCGCCGGGCGCTGGGGAAGTACCACTCCCCCGGTGTGTGGTCCAACACCTGCTGCGGTCATCCGTATCCCGGCGAGGCGCCGTTCGCGGCGGCGGCCCGCCGGACCGCGGAGGAGCTGGGTGTGGCGCCGGCGCTGCTGGCCGAGGCGGGCACGGTGCGCTACAACCATCCCGATCCGTCCTCCGGGCTCGTGGAGCAGGAGTACAACCACCTGTTCGTGGGTCTGGTGCGGGCCGAGCCGGCGCCGGACCCGGAGGAGATCGGCGAGATCGCGTTCGTGACGCCGGCGGAGCTGGCCGAGCGGCATGCCGAGGCGCCGTTCTCCGCGTGGTTCATGACCGTGCTGGACGCGGCGCGCCCGGCGGTGCGGGAGCTCACCGGGCGGTCGGCGGGCTGGTAGCCAGCGGGGTGAGCGGCAGCTCGGCCCAGATCGCCTTGCCGCCGCCGGTCGTGTGCTCGACGTCGCATTTGCCGCCCACCTCGGCGGTGACGGTCTTGACCAGCCACAGCCCGCGGCCCCCGACGTCGCCCTGGTCCGCCTCCAGTGCCTTGGGGCGGTAGGGGTGGTCGTCCTCGACCGCGACCCGCAGCCAGTTGGCGCCGATGGTGACCTGGACGGCGATCTGGGGCGAGAGCAGGGCGGCGTGCCGGACGGCGTTGGTGACCAGTTCGGAGACGATGAGCAGCAGGCCGTCCATGATGTCCGCGGCGACCGGCACGTGCTGTTCGGCGAGCAGGTCCCGGACCGCGTGGCGCGCCTGCGGCACCGAGGACTCCAGTGCCGGTGCGGTGAAGCGCCAGACACCTTCGTACGCGAGCGGGGAGGTCAGCTCGTCGGGGGGTTCTGCGGGGGGTCCGGAAGGCATCCTCACAGGAAGAGTGTTGAGAATGCGCTGGTCCGTACCGGCCTGCTGAACACAAGTCAGCGCCTATCGACGGCTTTTGGCGGATTCCGAGAGTTTCCCGCGGGCTGAGGACCGGCCCTGTTCTCTTTGTGCCGGGTTCGTGGATTCCCCGGGAACGGCACCCCTGCGATCCCGCCATCGGGCTCGCCCGGCCCGGCGGCAGGGGCGGACAGCACAGCAGGCCCGGTGCCGGGGCACCGGGCCTGCTGTGTGTGCAGTAGCGGGGACAGGATTTGAACCTGCGACCTCTGGGTTATGAGCCCAGCGAGCTACCGAGCTGCTCCACCCCGCGTCGGTTGCCCCCACCTTACGGGTCGCCCGCCGCAGATCCAAATCGATAAACCGACCGACCGCGGGCCGGCGCGGCGCCTCGCCCCGGCCCGCCCGGGTCACACCGCCCGGTCGGTGATCCGCCCGGCCTCGACCTCGATCCGCCGCGTGGTGTGCACCGCGTCCAGCATCCGCCGGTCGTGCGTCACCAGCAGCAGCGTGCCCGGGTACGAGGCGAGCGCGGACTCCAGCTGCTCGATGGCCGGCAGGTCGAGGTGGTTGGTCGGCTCGTCCAGGACGAGGAGGTTGACCCCGCGTCCCTGGAGGAGGGCCAGCGCGGCCCGGGTCCGCTCACCCGGCGAGAGGGTGTGCGCCGGGCGCAGCACATGGGCGGCCTTCAGCCCGAACTTCGCGAGCAGGGTGCGGACGTCGGCGGGCGGCAGGTCCGGCACGGCGGCGCGGAAGGCGTCCATCAGCGGCTGGTCGCCCAGCTGCTGCCCGCCGAAGAGCCGGCCGCGGGCCTGCTCGATCTCGCCGACCACCACGCCGGGGCCGAGCGAGGCCTGCCCGGCGTCCAGCGGGAGCCGGCCGAGCAGGGCGGCCAGCAGGGTGGACTTGCCGGAGCCGTTGGGGCCGGTGATGGCGACCCGGTCCGCCCAGTCGATCTGCAGGTCCACCGGGCCGAAGCGGAAGTCACCGCGCCGGACGGCGGCGTCGCGCAGGGTCGCGACGACCGCGCCGGCCCGGGGCGCGGCGGCGATCTCCATCCGCAGCTCCCACTCCTTGCGGGGCTCCTCGACGACCTCCAGCCGCTCGATCAGGCGCTGGGTCTGCTTGGCCTTGGCGGCCTGCTTCTCGGTGGCCTCGACGCGGCCCTTGCGGCCGATCTTGTCGTTGTCGGGGGCCTTGCGGCGGGCGTTCCGGACGCCCTTCTCCATCCAGTTGCGCTGGGTGTGGGCGCGGGTCTCCAGGGCGGCCCTGGTATCGGCGTACTCCTCGTACTGCTCGCGGGCGTGCCGCCGGGCCCGGGCGCGTTCCTCCAGATAGGAGGCGTAGCCGCCGCCGTAGCTGTTGACCTGCTGCTGGGCGAGGTCGAGTTCGAGCACGCGGTTGACCGTGCGGGCCAGGAACTCGCGGTCGTGGCTGACCAGGACGGTGCCGGCGCGCAGGCCGGTGACGAACTCCTCCAGCCGGTGCAGACCGTCCAGGTCCAGGTCGTTGGTCGGCTCGTCCAGCAGGAAGACGTCGTAGCGGGAGAGCAGCAGGGAGGCGAGCGAGGCCCGGGCGGCCTGTCCGCCGGAGAGGGCGGTCATCGGCTGGTCGAGGCCGACCGTGAGGCCGAGCTGCGCGGCGGTCTCCTCGGCGCGTTCGTCGAGGTCGGCGGCGCCGAGGTCGAGCCAGCGCGTGAAGGCCGTGTCGTAGGCGTCGTCGGCGCCGGGGCGCTCCTCGGCCAGGGCCTCGGTGGCGTCGTCCAGGGCGCGCTGGGCGTCTCTGACGCCGGTTCGGCGGGCGAGGAAGGCCCGTACGGTCTCTCCGGGGCGGCGGTCGGGCTCCTGCGGGAGGTGGCCGACGGTGGCGGTGGGCGGGCTGAGGGAGAGCGCGCCCTCCTCGGGGGTGTCCAGACCGGCCAGCAGGCGCAGCAGGGTGGACTTGCCCGCGCCGTTGGCGCCGACGAGACCGATCACGTCCCCGGGGGCGACGACCAGATCGAGACCGGAGAACAGGATGCGCTCGCCGTGGCCGGCGGCGAGGTCTTTGGCGACGAGGGTTGCTGACATCAGGCGGTCGATCGTAGTCGGCCGCCCGGGCCGCGGTCGCTCTAATATCCGGGCATGGAACCGGGCCTCACGACGCACGTCAGCGACGGTACAGCGACCGTCACCATCAGCAACACCGGCAAGCGCAATGCGATGACCGTCCAGATGTGGCGGGATCTGCCGCCCCTGCTGGCGCGGCTGGCGGCCGACCGGGCGGTGCGGTCGCTGGTGCTGACCGGCGCCGGCGGGACGTTCTGCGCGGGCGCGGACATCGCCTCGCTGCGCGGGACGGCCCAGGAGTCGCAGGGGCTGGCGGTGGCGGCCGAGGAGGCGCTGGCCGCCTTCCCGAAGCCGACGCTGGCGGCGATACGCGGCTACTGCGTGGGCGGCGGCGCCCAGTTGGCGGCCGCCTGCGATCTGCGGTTCGCGGAGGAGGGGGCGCTGTTCGGGGTGACGCCGGCCAAGCTGGCGGTGGTCTACCCGGCGTCCGCCACCCGGCGGCTGGTCCGCCTGGTCGGGCTCTCGTCCGCCAAGTACCTGTTGTTCTCCGGCGAGTTGATCGACTGTGCGCGGGCGCTGCGGACCGGGCTGGTGGACGAGGTGCTGGCCGAGGGGGAGCTGGGCAAGCGGGTCGCGGAGTTCTCGGCCGTACTGGCGAGCCGGTCGCTGCTGACGCAGACGGCGGCGAAGGAACTGGCCAACGGCACCTGGGACGTGCCGCCGGACGAGGCGGAGGAGCGCAGCGCCCACTGGGCCGCCGAGGCCCGGGCGAGCGGCGACACCGCCGAGGGTGCCGCCGCCTTCCTGCAGCGCAGGCCGCCGCGGTTCACCTGGCCCGCCGAGTGAGCGGCGCTACGCGTTCGGCTCCCGCCCTCCGCTGAGCAGGGACCGGCCGTGGTCCCGCAGCGCCGCGGTGACCTCGGCCGGCGCCTTCTCCGGGGAGCCCGCGTCGTAGGGCGGCTGCGGGTCGTATTCGATGCCGAGCTGGATGATCTGGGCCGCGGTGTCCCCGGCGATCCGGCCGGCCAGCCGCAGGCCCATGTCGATGCCGGACGAGACCCCGGCCGCGGTGACGTACTTGCCGTCGAAGACCACCCGCTCCCCGGTCGGCTCGGCGCCCAGGGCCGCCAGGTGGTCCAGTCCGAGCCAGTGGGAGGTGGCCCGGCGCCCCTTGAGGAGGCCGGCTGCCGCCAGGAGCAGCGAGCCGGTGCACACCGAGGTGGTCCAGGTCGTGGCGGCGTCCACGGCGCGGATCCAGTCGTGCAGCGGCCCGTCCGCCATGTGCGCGGTCTGCCCCGGGCCGCCGGGGACGACGAGGAGGTCGGGCGCGGTGACCTCGTCCAGCGCGGCGTCCGCGACCAGCCCCACGGCGCCGAGGTCGCTGCGGTACGTCCCGGCGCGCTCGCCGACGAACACCGTCTCGGCGCCGGGGATGCGGCTGAGCGTCTCGTAGGGGCCGATGGCGTCCAGGGTGGTGAAGCGGTCGTAGAGGAGGATCGCGATCTGCATGGTGTTTCCCATCGGGAGGAGTGGCTCGGAAGGGTCGGGGAGAGGGGTGGCCGTTCAGCGGGCCGCGGGGGCCGGCTGGAAGCGGCGGCGGTATTCGGCCGGGGAGGCGGCCAGGGCGCGGAGGAAGGCGCGGCGCATCGCCTCGGGGGTGCCGTAGCCGCAGTGGCGGGCCACCTGGGCGATGCCGTCGGCGGTGTCCTCCAGGCAGCGGCGGGCGGCCTCCAGCCGCACCCGGTCGACATAGCGACCCGGCGTCATACCGACCTCGTCGCGGAACGCCCGGGCGAAGTGGCGCGGGGACAGCCCGGCACGGGCGGCGAGGGCGTCGACGGACAGGTCGGCGGCCGGATTCTCGGTGATCCACTGCTGGACGTCGCGCAGCGGCCGCCGCTGCGCGGTCTGGGCGGCGAGCTGGGCGCTGAACTGCTTCTGGTTGCCCGGCCGGCGCAGGAACACCACCAGGTGCCGGGCGATAGTGAGCGCGAGGTCCCGGCCGAGGTCCTCCTCGACGAGGGCCAGCGCCAGGTCGATGCCGGCCGTCACGCCCGCGGAGGTGGCCAGGTCGCCGTCCCGCACGTAGATCGGGTCGGCCTCCACCCGTACCGCGGGGAACCGTTCGGCGAGGAGGTCGCACAGCATCCAGTGGGTGGTCACGCGCCGGCCGTCCAGCAGCCCGGCCTCGGCCAGCAGCATCGCCCCGCTGCACACCGAGACCTTCCGCCGGGCCCGGTGGGCGTTGTTCCGCAGCCAGTCGACCAGCCGCGGGTCGGGGGCGTCGGTGTGGCCGCCCGGTACCAGCAGGGTGTGCGGCGGCCCGGCGGCGGCGAGCGTGGTGTCGGGGACCAGGGTCAGACCGCTGGTGGTGCGCACCGGGGCGCCGTCCACGGCGGCCGTACGGATCCGGTAGGCGCCGGGGACGGCCTGCGCCGCGCCGCTGAAGACCTCCACCGGCCCGGTGACGTCCAGGGCCTGCACGCCGTCGAAGAGGACGACCAGCACCTCGCGCTGTTCCATACCGCCCATCCTCGGCAGCGGCGCCGATGGCGGCAATGACGGGTTTCCCACCTTTCCTGCCATTGCCTGGTCAGGGCCACCGCGGAAGCCGTCGGGGCGGCCGTCGCGGCCCTGCCGCCGACGCCATACCGACGGGTCGGTACCCTGCCCGCATGACCTCTCACAGCGCACTGCCCGAGCGGGCCGGCCGCACGTGCCACAACGTCATCAACCCCTTCCACTCCACGCACTACTTCGCGCCGGAGCTGGCCGCCGAGATGGCCGAGGTCGGTGTCGAGGACTCCAGGGCCGGCTACTTCGTCTGCCGCAGCGCGGCGATGGGGGCGGTCGGCCCCGGCACCGTCGCGGCCACCTTCTACAACTTCAAGTACGAGCTGATCGCCCGGCACCTCCCGGAGGTGTGGACGAAGACCACGCCGCAGGACGTGCTCGACGCCCGGCTGCGGGCCGCCGACGCGACCCTGCGCCGGCTGCTCGGTGACGAGGCGTTGGCGTCGCCGGAGATGGCGGAGGCCGCCGAGCTGGCACTGCGCGCCACCGAGGCCTGTACCCGCCGGGCCCGGCCGCTGTACGCCGCGCACGCCGACCTCCCGGTGCCAAACGCCCCGCACCTGGCCTACTGGCACGCCGCGACCCTGCTGCGCGAACACCGCGGCGACGGCCACCTGGTGGCACTGCTGGACGCCGAACTGGACGGGCTGGAGGCCCTGGTCAGCCACACCGCGACCGGCCGCGGGATGAGCCACCGGGGCGTCCTGGCGACCCGCGGCTGGTCCGAGGAGGACTGGCAGGCCGCCCAGGAGCGGCTGCGGTCGCGCGGTCTGCTGGACGGCGAGGGCCAGTTGACCGAGGCCGGCGTCGCGCTGCGCAAGGACCTGGAGGAGGCCACCGACCGCCTGGACCGGGCCCCGTACGAGCACCTGGGCGCGGCGGGCGTGGCCCGGCTCACCGAGCTGGCGACCGGCTTCACCACCGCCGTCATGAACGCCGGTGCGTTCCCCGCCGCCCTGTTCGGCAAGTAGGCCGCGCGCGGCCACCGGGGTGTGCCGGCACCGCGCGCACCCCGGTGCCGCCCACCGGCTGGGCGGCGCGACAGTCCGCTCGGTCACCCGGCACAATGCAGGCTCAAGCAAGAGCTGGAAGGCGGGCAGGATCAACGTGACGGCAGCCACTGAGCCCATCGGGGCCCTCGGGTCCATCGAAGCGCGGATCGCCGGGGAGCTCGGCGTCAAGGAGCGGCAGGTGAAGGCCGCGGTCGAACTGCTCGACGGTGGCTCGACCGTCCCGTTCATCGCGCGCTACCGCAAGGAAGCCACCGGCACGCTCGACGACGCGCAGCTGCGCTCGCTGGAGGAGCGGCTGCGCTACCTGCGGGAGCTGGAGGAGCGGCGCACCGCGGTCCTGGAGTCCGTACGGTCCCAGGGCAAGCTGGACGCCGCCCTGGAGGCGCAGATCCGCGGCGCCGACTCCAAGGCCCGGCTGGAGGACATCTACCTCCCGTTCAAGCCCAAGCGCCGCACCAAGGCGCAGATCGCGCGGGAGGCCGGTCTGGAGCCGCTCGCCGACGGGCTGCTCGCCGACCCCTCCGTGGAGCCGGCCGCGGCCGCCGCGGCGTTCGTGGACCCGGACAAGGGCGTGGCCGATCCGGCGGCCGCCCTGGACGGTGCGCGGGCCGTGCTGACCGAGCGGTTCGGCGAGGACGCGGACCTGATCGGTGAGCTGCGGGAGCGGATGTGGTCGCGCGGTCAGGTGACGGCGAAGGTCCGCGAGGGCAAGGAGGAGGCCGGCGCGAAGTTCGCCGACTACTTCGACTTCGCCGAGCCGTTCACCGAGCTGCCCTCGCACCGGGTGCTGGCCATGTTCCGGGGCGAGAAGGAGGAGGTCCTCGACCTCACCCTGGAGCCGGAGGACCCGTCGGCGGCCACCGAGGGGCCGAGTTCCTACGAGCGGTCCATCGCCGGGAAGTTCGGGATCGCGGACCGCGGGCGCCCGGCCGACTCCTGGCTGCTGGACACCGTCCGCTGGGCCTGGCGCACCCGCGTCCAGGTGCATCTGGGCATCGATCTGCGGCTCCGGCTGCGGCAGGCCGCCGAGGACGAGGCGGTGCGGGTCTTCGCGTCGAACCTGCGCGATCTGCTGCTCGCGGCGCCGGCCGGCACCCGCGCCACGATGGGCCTGGACCCCGGCTTCCGTACGGGTGTGAAGGTCGCGGTGGTGGACGCCACCGGCAAGGTGGCCGCCACCGACACCATCTACCCGCACGTCCCGCAGCAGAAGTGGGACGCCTCGCTGGCCACCCTGGCGAAGCTGGCCCGTGAGCACCGGGTCGAGCTGATCGCGATCGGCAACGGCACCGCCTCCCGTGAGACCGACAAGCTGGCGGCCGATCTGATCGCGGCGCAGCCGGAGCTGAAGCTGACGAAGGTGATGGTGTCCGAGGCCGGCGCCTCGGTCTACTCCGCGTCCGCCTTCGCCTCCCAGGAACTGCCGGACCTGGACGTGTCGTTGCGCGGCGCGGTGTCCATCGCCCGCCGCCTGCAGGACCCGCTGGCCGAACTGGTCAAGATCGACCCGAAGTCGATCGGCGTCGGGCAGTACCAGCACGACCTGTCCGAGGTGAAGCTCTCGCGCTCGCTGGACGCGGTGGTCGAGGACTGCGTCAACGGCGTCGGCGTGGACGTCAACACCGCCTCCGCGCCGCTGCTGTCGCGGGTGTCGGGCATCGGTTCCGGCCTGGCCGAGAACATCGTTGCGCACCGCGACGCCAACGGCCCGTTCCGCTCCCGCAAGGCCCTCAAGGACGTGGCGCGGCTCGGCCCGAAGGCGTACGAGCAGTGCGCGGGCTTCCTGCGGATCCGGGGCGGCGACGACCCGCTGGACGCCTCCAGCGTGCACCCGGAGGCGTATCCGGTGGTGCGCCGGATGGTGAAGTCGGCGGGCACCGAGGTCGGTTCGCTGATCGGCAACACGGCGGTGCTGCGCACCCTGAAGCCGGCCGAGTTCGTCGACGACTCCTTCGGGCTGCCGACGGTGACCGACATCCTCCAGGAACTGGAGAAGCCGGGCCGGGACCCGCGTCCGGTGTTCAAGACCGCGACCTTCAAGGAGGGCGTGGAGAAGATCGGCGACCTGGAGCCGGGGATGCTCCTGGAGGGCGTGGTGACCAATGTCGCCGCCTTCGGGGCGTTCGTGGACGTCGGTGTCCACCAGGACGGCCTGGTCCACGTCTCGGCGATGTCGCGGACCTTCGTCAAGGACCCGCGGGACGTGGTGAAGCCCGGCGACATCGTGCGGGTCAAGGTGCTCGACGTCGACATCCCGCGCAAGCGGATCTCGCTGACCCTGCGACTGGACGACGAGCCCGGCAAGGGCGCCCCCGCGGGCGGCGGCGAGCGCCGCGGCGGTGCGGACGGCGGACGCGGACCGCGCGACGGCGGCCGGGGCGGCGCGCCGCGGCAGCGCCAGGGCGGCGGCGGCCGGCAGGGCGGCGGCCGGGGCGGTGACCGCCGCGGAGGCGGCCGGGACGCCGGGCCGGCCAACGACGCCATGGCGGACGCGCTGCGCCGGGCCGGGCTGCTGGGCAAGGACGGCGGCGGCCGCTGACCGGACCGCCGGATACGGACGGGCCCCGGGGAGTCTCCTGACCCCCGGGGCCTCGCCCTGCGCGTAGCGCATTTATTGCGTGGACCGGACCGGCGGGCCGCCGTTAGTCTGCGCCCATGTCCAGCCCCGAGGCATCAAGACGCTAGCCACCGGCCGTCCGGTGGCTTTTCGCGTTGCCCCGCCGGCCCGGCATTTCCGCCGTCGCGCCGTCGCCTCCTTGTGCTCCGCCGCCACCGGATCGTCACCCCTGCCGTCAGCGCCGTCGTGCGCACGGCCTTCCCGTCCTGATGTCCCGTCAGGATCCGCGTCGAACCCTCAGGTGCCCGGGCGTTCCGCTGCGCCCCGGTGAGGTGACGCGCGTCGATCCACACCGTGGTTGCGGAGTGTTGCTGTGCCCTTCTTCCTGTATCTGCTCGGACTCGCCGTCTTCGCGCAAGGCACCTCCGAGTTCATGCTGTCCGGTCTGCTGCCGGACATCGCCGCCGATCTGCGCGTCCCGCTGTCCGCCGCGGGCTCACTGACCTCGGCGTTCGCCGTCGGAATGGGTGTCGGGGCGCCCCTGATGGCGCTGCTCGCCCGGCGCCGGCCGCCCCGCCGGGCGTTGCCGGCGTTCCTGGTCACCTTCCTGCTGGTCCATGTGGTCGGCGCGGTCACCACCAGCTTTCCGGTGCTGCTGGCCACCCGGGTCGTCGCCGCACTGGCCAACGCCGGGTTCCTGGCCGTGGCCCTGGCCACCGCGACCTCCGTGGTCGCCCCGGACGCCAAGGGCCGGGCCACCTCCGTGCTGCTGGGCGGCACCACCCTGGCCTGCGTCGCGGGCGTGCCCGCCGGTGCGCTGCTCGGTGCGGCCTGCGGGTGGCGCTCGGCGTTCTGGGCGGTCGCCGCGGTCTCGGTGCCGGCCCTGGTGGCGATCGTCCGCTCGGTCCCGGCCGACGGCGGACGGGCGCCGGACGGCGAGCCGGTGCGGGTGCGGGGCGAGCTGCGGACGCTGCGCTCACCGCGGCTGCTGCTGACCCTGCTCCTGGGCGCGCTGGTGAACGGCGCCACCTTCTGCACCTTCACCTATCTCGCACCGCTGGTCACCGAGGTCGCCGGGATCGGCACCGGCTGGGTGCCGGCCGTACTGGCGCTCTTCGGGCTGGGCGCGTTCGCCGGGGTGAGCGCCGGCGGGCGGCTGGCCGACACCCGCCCGGTCCCGCTGCTGCTCGCCGGCGGCGCGGCGCTGCTCACCGGATGGACGCTGCTGGCGCTGACGGCCGGCAGTCCGGTGGCGGCCCTGCTGCTCGTCCCCGCCCTGGGGGCGCTGTCGTTCGGGGTCGGCTCCACCCTGGTCGCGCGGGCGCTCTACGCGGCGACCGGGGCACCGACGCTGGCCGGCGGGTTCGCCACGGCGGCGCTCAACGTGGGCGCCGCGCTGGGCCCGTGGCTGGGCGGCGCCGCGCTCGCCGCCGGGTTCGGCTACCGGGCTCCGGTGGGGGTCAGCGCCCTGCTCGTGGCGCTCGCGCTGGCGGTGGGCGGCGTGGCCCTCGCCGCCTCCCGCCGGCTCAGCCCGCCCCGGCGTGCCCCCGGATGCGTTCCAGTTCCGCCGCGACGTCGGTGAGCGTCGCGCAGTCCGGGTCGGCCCGCAGTTCGACGTCCGGCAGGGCCGTGCCGGGCCGGCGCCCTGGGTCCTCCAGGGCGTCGGCCATCGCGGAGAGCGCCCGGCACAGCCGCTCGGCCTCCTCGGCGCCCGGGCGGCGGGCGCCGTGATCGAGCCGTACCGCGCAGGCGGTCGCGGCGTCCACGATGCGTTCGGCGGCGGTGACCACGGCCGGCCAGTCGGGGTTGCGGTCCCGGGCGGCCAGGAGTTCGGCGGCGGCCGTCTCCGCGGCCGCCCGGGCCTCCCCCAGTGCCCGGTACGCGGCCCGGCGGAGCGCCAACCGCTCGGCGGGGTCCGTACCGGGGCGGGCCGCGAGGACGTGCCGCAGGAAGCGTTCGGTGGCCCGCAGCGCCGCGGTGACCCGCTGCCCGACCCGGCGGCGGGGGTCGGCGAGCCGCGGCAGATGCCCCACGACGAGCACGATGCCGCAGGCGATGGAGGTGTCGACGATCCGCTCGGCGGCCGCCTCCCGGGCGCCGCTGACGTACACGAACGACAGCACCATGAGGGTGATCGCCACGGTCTGCAGCGCGAAGTGCCGGGTGGCGAACGGCAGCAGCGCCCCGCCCGCCCCCGCCACCAGCGCGGGCCACCACTCCCCCGTCAGCAGCAGACCGGCCCCGGCGAAGACCAGCACCCCGGCGACGGTCCCGGCGAAGCGGTTGACGGTACGGGAGAACAGCGGGCCCAGATCCGGCTTGACCAGGAAGGTGGCAGTGGCCGGCAGCCAGTACCAGTGGTCGGCCCGCAGCAGCAGCGCCACCGCCGCGCTCGCCGCGATGCAGAGCGCGACCCGCAGGCCGTAGTCCCGCCCGGCCGGCCCGAGCAGTTCGTGCCCGCGCCGCGCCGGTTCCGGCCGCCCCGCACGCGGCCGGGTCCTGGTCAGCGGCTCGCTGCGGGCGAACGCCACCGCCGCGTCCAGCAGCGCCTGGTCGAAGGCCCCGCGGCCGGGCGTGCTGGTCTCGGGGGCGGACAGCCGGCCCGGTGGCCGCCCGGTGCGCAGCGCGGTGGCGAACCGGCGGGGGCTCTCGGCGACCCGGGCCGGCAGCGGCCGGGCCTCCCACAGCAGTGCGACGCTGGCCTCGCACAACGCGGTGGCCGCGGCGAACCGTTCGGCCAGCAGGAGTTCGTCCGGGCCGGCCGGACGGCGCAGCAACCGGTCCGTCAGCAGGCGCAGCCGCAGCGCCTCGTCGGCGCGGTCCAGAGCGGCGCTGAGCCGGCGCCGGGCGGGCTCGGCGCCGGGCCCGCCGGCCGCGCCCAGGGCGTCGGCCAGCGCGTCGAAGACCGTGGCGACCGCGGCCCGCTCACCGCTGAGCGCACCGCCTGCCGGGCGCGGCGGGCGCAGCACCAGGCGCAGCAGGAGCAGCCACAGGCAGCCGGCGAGCAGGGTCAGGGCCTTCGCCCACGGCGCGCCGGGCAGCGGCATCCCGGCGCCCAGGACCGTGGTGGCCAGCATCTGCATACCCGCGTTCGAGCGGACCGGCCCGGCGACGCTGCCCGCGCCGGAGACGAAACCGACCACGAACAGCGCCGGTACGACCCACCAGCCCGCGTCCACGGCCCGCAGCGAGGCTCCGACCAGCATCCCGAGCGCCGAGGCGAGCGCGGGCAGGCCGATGTGCACGACGCCGGTGCGGCGGGTGCCGGGGCGGTCGTTGACGCCGGCCAGCATGGAACCGAGCGCGGCGAGCACTCCGGGCGCCGGGTGGCCGGTGGCGATGCCCGCGCCGAGCAGCGGCCCGGCGCAGAGCGCGCCGCGGGCGACGGCGGCCCAGGGCACGGGCAGCCGCTGCCAGCGGAACGGATGGGCGAGCCAGGCGGGCACGGCGCGCTGCGCGCGGAGCATGGGCCTCCTCAGTCGACGGCGTACGGACGGCGGGCGGATCCGAGGGGCGACATCGGCCGACGGTGCTGCTCCCAGCCTAAGGTCCTGGTTCGTCCGCCCCGCTGCCGGAGGGTTACCGCAAGATCACCAATGGCGGAAGTCCGGCTTCCGCGGCGGCCGCCGGATGCCGGCCCGGCGGGACACCTCCTACCATCCCGCCATGACGAGCGACACGGGCACGGACGAGGTGTGGGTGGTCGGCGGCGGCGTCATCGGGCTGACCTCGGCGGTGGCGCTGGCGGAGCACGGCCACCGGGTGCGGGTGGTGAGCCGGGACGCGGCGGACGCGACGACGTCCGCGGTGGCCGGCGGACTGTGCTGGCCGTACCGCATCCGGCCCTACGAGCGGGCGGTGGCCTGGTCCGTGCGGTCCTTCGAGGTGCTGTCCGGCCTGGCGCGGCGGCCCGAGGAGACCGGTGCCCGGCTGGTGACGGGCACGATGGCGGGGGCCGCGCCCGGCGACGACGACGGCCTCTCCGCCTGGTACGCGGCCGTTCCCGGACTGCGGCCGGCCCGCCCGGACGAACTCCCCCCGGGGACCGCGGCCGGATGGCGGGCACGCACCCCCCTGGTGGACATGCCGGCCCATCTCCGCTATCTGGAGCGGCGGCTGACCGCGGCCGGCGGCACGCTGGAACGCCGTGCGCCGGCCTCTCTGGAGGAGGCCGGGCGGACCGCCTCGGTGGTGGTGAACTGCTCCGGCCTGGGCGCGCGCGAGCTCGTCCCCGATCCCGAAGTGCGGCCGGTCCAGGGCCAGTTGGTCATCGTCGCGAACCCGGGCGTGCGCGAGTGGTTCGTGGCCGCGGACGGCGGCGCGGCGGACACCACGTATCTGCTGCCGCAGCCGTACGGGCTGGTGCTGGGCGGTACGGCGCGGGAGGGGGCCTGGTCCCGGGAGCCGGATCCGGCGGTGGCGGAGGCCATCGTGGCGCGCTGCGCCGGACCCTTCCCGGAGGTGGCGCGGGCCCGGGTCCTGGCACACAGGGTGGGCCTGCGCCCGTCACGCCCCGCGGTCCGGCTGGAGGCGGAGCGCCTGCCGGGCGGCACGTGGTGCGTCCACAACTACGGACACGGGGGCGCGGGGGTGACCGTGGCGTGGGGGTGCGCCGACGAAGTGGTGGGGTGGGTGCGGCGAATCCTGGGTGGGCCGGGGCGGGAACAGGCGGACGGGCCGGGGCGGGAACAGGCGGACGGGCCCGGACGGGGACAGCCGGGCGGGCCGGGGCGGGAGGGAGCGGCTGAGTCGGGGCCGGGGTAGGCAGCCGGGGCGGGAGAAGGAGGCCGGGGCGGGAGGAGGCGGCCGGCGTGGGGCGGAGCAGCGGTTCCTCCTGCGCGGCCCCGGCCCCACAGCCCGCCCGGGGACGTCCGGCGTTACGCCGTACGGCCCGACCGGGGGCAGTCGGCCAGTGGTGTGGCCGAGGTGAGGTGGTAGGCGGCCCGGCCGTCCAGCAGGAGCGGGACGAGGCGGCGCAGGGACTGGCGCAGCGGGACGACGACCGAGCCGTCCCGGTCCCGGATGCCGGTCACGCCGTGCAGCGCCAGCTCGTCCCCGGTCTGCGCGAACTGCTCGGGGGTGAGCCGGTAGCCGCACGGCGGGTCGGTCAGGACCTGGCCGGGGGCGGGGGACTCGTTGTCCGCGCCGCCGAGGTAGACCGGGCCGCGGTCGGCGTAACCGGTCAGCCGGGCAGCGGTGGTGGCCGCCTCGATGCGCCGCCGGTGCTGCCCGAGGAAGTCGAACGCGCCTTTCAGGGCGGCGAGTTGGGAGGTGACCCGGCGTCTGTTGTTGAGCGCCGGGTCGGCCTTCTCGGCGGCGGTGAGGGCATCGACCCGGCTCTCGACCAGCAGCCCGACCGAGCCCTTCACGCCGGCGGTGTTGCGCAGGATCCGCTCCTGGCCGTCGCCCGCGACCTGCTTGACGGGGTCACCGGTCTCCGGGTCGGTCCAGATGCCGTAGACGCCGGTGCTGAAGCCGGCCTTCCGTACGGCGGGGGCGACGAAGTCCTGGGAGAGCGAGGAGGCTTCCCGGTGCACCGGGTCCGCGGTGTTGAGGTTGCGCGGCCACAGCGACAGCAGGTCCTTCATGTAGTACGGCACGGTGGGGCCGTACTCGTGCAGGTCGTAGACGGTGTCGGGGCGGTAGTCGCGGAGCACCCGGGCCATCGCGCGGGCCTCGGCGGTCTTCAGGGCGAGGTGGTCGCGGTTGATGTCGGTGCCCTCGGAGTTGCCGCGGGTGTCGGCGGCCCGGCCGTCGGGGTTGGCGGTGGGGACGACCAGCACGCTGGTCCGCGCGAGGAAGCGCCGGGTGGCCGGGTCGGTGGCGTAGGCGAGGTCGCGGATCGTGGCGAGGCAGGCCTCGCGTCCGGAGGGCTCGTCGCCGTGCTGGGAGCAGATGAGCAGTACGGAGTTGCCGCGCCGTACGGCGGCCGGGGAGGCGGGGGCCGGGGCGCCGATGCGGACGAGCCGGAGCGGGCGGCCCTGCGCGGTGGTGCCGATCCGGTCGATGCGGACGCGTGGGGTGGCGCGGTCGACGGTGGCCAGAAAGCGCTGTTCCTCGAACTCGCTGGTCCAGCGGGCGCCATGGCTGGTTTCGAATCCCGTACGGGGCAGGTGCGTTCCGGTCGCGCGGGCGGGTGAGGCCGGCAGGGTCGCGCCGAGGGTGGCGGTCAGACCGAAGGCCAGCGTCGCGAGGACGAGGCGGCGGGTACGGAGCATCACGGGCGGGTGCCTCCCTTGGGTGAGCGGTGGGGGTCGTCGGGGGCGGTGG